>CAZRHH010000026.1:0-36004 GCA_964599885.1 uncultured Dehalococcoidia bacterium
GCCGGCATCGTCGGCGCGAACGCGCTGATCGGCGGCAGGCTGACGCCCGATCAGATGCTGACGCTCGGCGCGGGGCTCGAAGGTCACGCCGACAACATGGCGCCGGCGCTCTTCGGCGGTCTGCGCGTCGTCGTGCGCGAGGGCGAGGGCTACCGGCACGTCGCGTCGCCGCTGCACGCGGGGCTGCGCGTCGTGTTGTTCGTCCCCGACTTCGAGATGCCGACCGCGGAGAGCCGCAAGCTGCTCCCGACGACGTTCTCGAAGGAGGACACCGTCTTCAACGTCGGACGTGCGGCGCTGCTCGTCGCCGCGCTCGCCGCCGGCGACTGGAGCGCGCTCGATACCGCGACGCAGGATCGCATCCATCAGCCCGCGCGCGCGCAAATCTTCGAGGCGATGCCGCACATCTTCGATGCCGCGAAGGAAGCCGGCGCGCTGTGCGCCTACCTCAGCGGCGGCGGCTCGACGATCGCCGCCCTCGCGCTCGATAACGAGGAGCGCATCGCCCGCGCGATGGCGCAGGCGGCGATCGCACGCGGCCACCCTGGCCGCGTCGAGATCACGACGCCGTCGAATGCGGGGGCGGTTGTGGTTACGGGGTGATGCGCCGCTGGAATCACTCGCCCGGGTCGGCGGGATGATCGTCCGCGGCGTCGACAAGGCGGTCGCACGCTGCTTCCACAGCGATTGACATCCCCTCAGGATGGCCGGGGCCCATGTCAGCGGCTGACAACAGCTTCGTGAACGCCTGACCGCTTCCGATCAGAATCCAGGAGAATGCCTCGACCATCATCTTCTCGGGAAAATCGATCCGAACCGCGCTGCACGGGCTCGCTTCGACTTCATTTGATTCGGCGCCATACGTGGAGACGGCCCACGACCGCTCCGTTTCGATGCACTCCTTGGCGTCGTTGTTCAATACAAAGACGGTGTGCTCGAACCCACGAAAGATGTTTGGATAGAGAAATCGCATGTGCTGCGATGCCAGATGCTCGCAGCCGCCTTCCATGGTTCCGCTTCCACTCGGCCCGGTGCAGTCCGAATCTATACAAATGGGATCGAGACGCTCCCATCCTTTCCCCAGATCCGCCGCCCGCAACTGGGCATCGTCGAAATAGTCGGAGTACGGAGATTCGGCGCCGCAAGCGAACGAAGCCGCAACCACGAGTACGGCCGTCGTTACTGCGATACGCCTCACCGTCGCGCCTCCTTGCCCGCAACAAGCGCGCGCACCCTCCGCGCCACGACCGGATTGCTCAGCACGTCCGTATTGTCGGCGAACTGGTCGATGCCGCCTGCGTAGCCGAGGTGCGCGAGCGGCGTCTTCGCCATGCAGGCGTCGACGAAGCGCCCCGAGCCGAGGACGCGGAACGGGCGGTTGTAGAAGAGTCGCACCGTGGGGTCCTGCGGGTCGGTGACCCCGAGCGCGTTGAACGCGCGCGCAACCTCCTCGTACGCCGGGACGAGCGCGTCTTCGCGCTGCTGCCACGTCGTTGCGGCGAGCGCGCGCTGGAAACGCGGTGTCAGCGTCGGTGCGCACGATAGTCGGGCGAACGCCGTGCCGAGCCACTTGATGTACGGCGCGTACTCGCGTTCGATGAGGAAGCACAGCCGCATCAGGTCGCGCACCAGCCGCGCCGTGACGATCGCCGAGCCGAGTTCGTCGCGCACTTCGCCCGTGCGGCCGACGAACGGCTCCTCCTGATCGATGCGGCGCCACTGGCATGCTAGGAGATAGAGCCACACATCATCCGGATACCAGCGCAGCCGGTCGCGCGCGATCGTCAGTTCGCCCGCGGTGTCCTCGAATACGGCGCCCGACGTCGACGCGCGAAGCAGTTGCGACGGCGCGGAGAGCCAATCGGCCGCGCTGATGTCGCCGCGCGGATCCAAGCCGAGCCGCGCTGTGAACCACGTGCCGACCGACGTGAACGTCACCTGATGCCGCGACGGCGCCCCTTCGCTGGCCATGAAGCGCGTCGCGTAGCCGGCGAAGGTGTCTGACAGCCGCGCATCGACGGCCGCGTGCAGCTCGCGCCGCCGTTCGCGGCCAAGCTCCACGTCGTTGCCGAGAAACACAACGACGCGGGGCCCCCACCCGTGATCGGTCGAGCGTTCCGTATCGAACCCGAGCACGTCCGACCCGTCGCCGACCAGCGCAGCCGCACGCGGTACGCCGGGCAGCAGATCATCTACGATCGGTGCGACGACGCCCTGCCAGTATCGTCGCGACAGTTCGATCCCGGGGGTGAAGGTGGTCATGGCGTGCAGCGTACCGCAGGCCGGCCACGCCGATGGGCGTTTGCGTTGTTGCAGGCCGCGAGATGTTGGCGTATCGTCGAACTACTACCGGCCACGGCGAATTGTTGTTCAGGTACACGAATGACGCAACAGCTCCGACGGCGCCTCCGCAAGTCACTGCTCTCGATCGACGGAGTAGTGGAGAGCCCGGGCATCTTCGGCGACGGCGACGCGTTCTGGGTGAACGGCAAACAGATCGCTCACTTCCGCGATGAAGACGTCCTCGAGTTGCGGCTCAGGCGCCGCGCAATAAGCGCGCAGCGCGCCCGGTTGAAGGACGATCCGCGGGTTGAACTACGCGCTGGCGCATCCGACTGGATCCAGATCCACGTTATCTCGAACGCAGATCTCCCATTCATACTGGAACTGGCGGAACAGGCAGCGGAGGCGCACCGCGCGCCTGCTGGCGTCTCGGCGAAGCCACCGCCTGAGGGCCGGGATCTCGAACGCCGCCGGCGATTCCATTAACAGGTTTAGCCAGCAGTGGGGCGCCGTCGCTACGCTTGCTCGACCGAGAATAGGCGCCACTCGCCGGGCACACCTTTGAGGACGTGTGTACCGCGGCCGCGGAAGTCGATGCCCGACCCCGTGACAAGGTCCTTGACCGTGCTGGAGACGAACACCTCGCGTGGACCCGCGAGCGCTTTGACGCGCGCGCCGATGTGTACGGCGATCCCGCCGATGTCGTCGGCCATCATCTCGCACTCACCTGTGTGAAGACCCGCGCGTACGTCGATACCGATCTCGTGGATGGCGGAGACGATCGCGCGGGCGCAGCGGATCGCACGCGCTGGACCGTCGAACGTGGCGAGAAAGCTGTCGCCCTCGGTGCTGATCTCGCGTCCACGCCAGCGGGCGATCTCCCGGCGCACCACGCCGTTATGCATCTCAAGCAGTTCCCTCCAACGGCGATCGCCGAGAGCGGCGGCGCGTTCCGTCGATCCAACGATGTCGGTGAACAGCCCGTCGCGAGGATCCGATCCTGCGCCGCGACCGCGTACGAACCGGTGAGAAACTCTTCCACCTGATCGACGACGGCGTCGGCATCTCCCGCGCAAACGAAGTGGTCCGTGCCCGGCAACTCGATGAGCCGCGCCTCGGGAATCTGCCCGGCCATGTAGCGCGATTGATCGATGGACGCTACCCGGTCGTCCTTCCTGTGCAGGAGCAGCGTGGGGACGTGGATTGCAGGCAGCACGCCGCGGACATCCACGTGCGCGTTCATGCGATAGAAGGTTGCTGCGGCGCCGGGGCTTGCAGAGAGGCGCAGCCAGGTCGAGCACCCACCGCAGGTAGTCTTTGTCCGAGGCAGCCGAGGGCGCGAACAGCCTTGAGAACATGCGCAGCCCGATCGCGCTCCCCAGTATCTGCGGGTAAGCGCAATCCCGGAGACGATCTGGCTGCTACGACGGCTCCACGGGCTACCTTGAACCAGCGCTCCGGCCGCGTAGGACGCGTACATCACGAGCGCGCGCGTGCGCTCCGGATACGTCGCGGCAAAGAGCGCGCACATCGGGCCACCTTCCGACACACCGAACAAGGCTGCGCTCTGCGACCAACCGCGTCCATGACGGCGCGCACGTCGTCCATGCGGTGTTCCAGCGTGGGTAGCTCGTTGTCGGACACACGGTCAGAGAGACCGGTGCCACGCTTGTCGAACATGATGAGCCGCGAGAACGATGCGAGGCGCTCCAGGAACCGCGCATACGCGGGCAGCTCCCAGTTGTACTCAAGGTGCGAGACGAAGCCAGGAGCGTAGACGAGGTCGATGGGCCCGTCGCCCATCACCTGGTAGGCGATACTCACGCCGTCAACGTCTACGTACTGGGTGTCTGTGGACACAAGCGCACTCCGAGCGGGCCATCGTACCACGCGTAAGCCACGCTGGCGCACTCCGGCAGTGTACGCCTTGATGCGCTTGCTGGGATCGACCTTGGCTTTGTCTTCTTGGCTTACGCGCGCACAAACCGAACATGCGCTACCGACGGCGAACTGACGAACTCAACGCACTTGTAGACGTCTGCGGCGGGATCGACATCCTCAAACAGCCGCTCGCCGCTGCCGAGCAGGATCGGGACGATCGCGACGTGCATCTCGTCGATTAAGCCGGCGCGAAGATACTGCTGCACCGTCGCCGCGCCGCCGCCGATGCGCACGTCGCCGCCGCCCGCTGCCTCGAATGCCCGCTTAAGCGCTGCTTCGATGCCGTCGGTGACGAAGTGAAACGTCGTCCCGCCCTGCATCGGAATCGGCTCGTGCGCGTGGTGCGTCAGCACGAACACCGGGTGGTGGTACGGCGGGTCGTCGCCCCACCAACCCTTCCACTCGTCGTCCTTCCACGCCCCGCGGATCGGCCCAAACATGTTGCGTCCCATGATCGTCGCGCCGATCCCCGCGTCGCCCGCGGCGACGAAACGATCGTCGATGCCCTCGTCTCCGTCGTCCATCCCCTGCATCGCGTGCCACGACCGCGTTGGAAAGACCCACTCGTGCAGTTCTTCGCCGCGAACCCCAAGTGGATCGTCGGGACTCTGGTTCGGCCCGGCGACGTATCCGTCCAGCGACATCGCGAGATTGTGGACGCGAAGTTTCGGCATATGGACCTCCTAACCGTTCACATGAAGCAGTCATCATCTCACAGGTACTCCGCGCACGCCCGAGGCTGGAAGCCCTCGATGCGGCCGGGTCCCTAACGCCGCTGGGTTCTTCTGCCGACAATAGTCAGTACATAGGAGGTACATGTGGCAAACAGTCGCGCGGAGTTGGGCGTTGTGGATCGGCGGCGTTATCGCGGTCGCCGTGGCAGCCTACGGATACGACCAGGCCGAGTGCTTGGGGTCTGACTGCACAGGGCCCGCGATGGCCAACGCTTTAGGCTATGGCATCGTCAGCTTCATTGTCTATGCACCGGTCGTATTCGTGGTCGCCCTAGCGATCCAGTGGCTTAACGAACGAATGAAGAACTGAGGCCGAACCATCGAGATTATCGTGGTTCTGGGCGTAGTAGGCATCATCGTTTGGCTCATGGGCGGGCGCGGACACGCCGGTTCGGGTTACGGCTCGCACGGCTCGCACGGCTCGCGGTGCAATGCCAAAACGCGACCGTCCAAGTGTCGGCGATGCAGCGCTGCTGTGTTCTACTTCTCGTGCGATTGCGGCAGCCGCGTATTCTTCAATGAACTAGGCGGCTCGTGGGACAAGCACTCCTGCCATTGACCTCGCGATCGCTGTCGGCGTCCAAGCGACCAGCGACCCACGACCCGCCTGCCCGATCACCACCAGATCTTGTCACCGAACGACGTCATGACACATGGTAGCGTCTGCTGACATCGCGGGCCGTTTCGATCGTGACCCGGGCCGTCAACGCAGGCGTCCCTGACGTCGTGTAGCAACGGGTTATGAACATCTCGTTTGCAATCTGGTTTGCACCCGACACAGGCATGCCGGGGTATCCGCTCGATTCAAACGGCTCACGCTAATTCTTCGCGAACGATCGAGCATCTCCCAGCAAATCGATCCCGTACTTCGCCTTGAGTACTCGAGACCCTGCCCGGGCCGCAGATTTTCGCACTGCGTCATCATCGCTGCAGAACAGATGGGCACGCCATTTGACCACGGCATAGTTCTCAGTCCACCGCTCCCATTGAAACCGATCAGTGCTCAGCGGGCGATGACTCATCTGATCTGCCGTGATCTTGACTTGGAGAACGTCCTTGATCGCCGTCGGGGGCGGCGGAACATCGAACCAAAGGTCGGCAGGATCTCCGCGGTTCTCTTGCTGTCATACCACAGCGGGTTCGTCGCCGGGGCCGTGCTATTTGCAGATCGCCCCGTTCAGGAGGTCTGGGGACGCGCCGGCGGCGCGTTGAGCAGCAGCGCCACGCCAACAGGGATCTGATGTCACCTCAGCCAATCGTGAACGACATGTATACACGCGCGCTCGAGACTGACCGCTACTTATTCCTGCCTCGTTCGGCGAAGTAGCTGGTCGGCAACCTCTTGCCCGTGGGTTTCCTGAAGAAAATGTCCCGCGTTGATCGCGTCGAATGTGGACTGCGGAAGAAGCGCGGCCCACTCCCGTCCCCAGGCCTCGGTGAATACCTGATCAGCGGTGCCCCAGATGAAGTAGGCGGGCTTCTGCCAGGAGCGCAGCGCATCCCAGCACCGCTGGCCATCGCGTGCGACGTCGGGGTTCTGTCCATCGATCGGAATCGAGAGGGGGAAGCGGCGCGGGCCCGCCTTCGAATCTCGGGTGGGGAACGGCGCTTCATACGCCGTGAACGCCTGCTCCGGCGTCAACGGTGTGGCGGACCCGTGTGGGAAGTTCGCAAGGAAGTTCTGCATCACGAGCCCGCAACCCTGTCGTTCCACCATGATGCCGCCTGGTTGCCAGAGCGACTGCCAGCCGCGTATGGCCTGCGTGTACGTGTAACCTTCGTGATGGAGCCAGGTGTTGAGGATGCACAGCCGCTCGAAACGCTCGGGCATGTCGACTGCCTGACGCAGTCCGATCGGCCCGCCCCAGTCCTGGCAGACGAGCGTTATCTGGCGCAGGTCGAGGCCTTCGATGAGTGATCGGAGCGCGAGGCTGTGACGCTCGATCGAGTACCAACTGTCCTCAAGCACCTTGTCGCTCCTCCCGAAGCCGATGTAGTCGGGCGCGATGCAGCGATAGCCGGCGTCAACGAGGTGGGGAATCATCCGCCTATAGAGGTAGGACCAGGTTGGCATGCCATGGATCAGCAGCACGACGCCGCTGTTGCCACTTCCTTCGTCCACGAAGTGCATACGCAGACCGTCGCCGTCGACGGCGACCTCGCGAAAGTTCGGGTTGAATGGAAACCCGGGGAGTTCTGCAAAGCGCCCGTCTGGGGTGCGGTAGATCTCCATGCGGCCTCCTCGGTTGCCCGAGCGTGCTAAGGGTGTTCCTCCGACCATTCAGGTCGGGCGACGTTTGTGCGGGGATCATAGACGCCGATTCGGTTGGCGGCGAGGCCATGGTTCGACCGGGCTGGGCGAACCAGATTTCTGGCGCCTAGGCTTCGACAGCTCGCCGTTGGTAGTCGGGCGGCTGCACGAAGTGCGGCGGCGTTGAGTAAGCCCTAACTCGGCGGCCCGCCAGTCGTCAGCAAGCCGTCGGTGAACTTGTCGCAAGTTGCCATCTTGGCAGTTACCAGCGCCGTGTGGCAGGGGTAGATTGGTGCCGAAGGTGGGAGTCGAACCCACACGAGCGTTGCCGCCCAACGGTTTTTGAGTTCTGGGAAGGCCGTTCACCAGCGTACATCATTGCTCTACGCTGGGCAGCACGTCGTTTGTGACCGCTATTGTCCCGTCGTCAACGCAAGAGTTCAAACGGATTGGTGTCAGAAATTGGTGTCAGATTCTCGATGTTATGCTCCGTTTCGACGATTCGCTTACGGGCAGCAGAGTGTCATCCGGCGAAATCTCCCATGTCGAAATAGCACGAGCGCTGCGAGAAGGCGGGGCCAGCCTTTCCTCGGTTCACGCCTCGGACAGGTTCGTCGGACGCGCGGCTTACTGCTGTTGCTGCTGCACCCGCACGAGGACTCTCGCGAGGAGAAGCACTAACCCTTCGTGGTCGGGATTGTCAGGGTCGTACTCGGGCAGTTCGAGTTTGCATGGGAACGGCACGAATCCACCTTCCTTACGTCGAAGGACGGCTTGGCGGCCCCGTCCCCCGCGCAGGTCGTGAAGCCGTCGTCGTCGGCCTGAGCAGCGGGTTGGGCAGTTGGTTTCCGCCAGAGACTTCCAGGCCGCGCGGCTGACCTCCGTGCCATGATGGCTGTTCCTACTCAGTTTTCGAGATGACCGCTCGCCCAAAGAGGAATCGCGGTCAATGCCCGCAATCCCCAATCTAGCCCATACGTCTCTGCCGGGCAGAAATCTGCGCGCTGGTGCTATTTCAGCGGTTTGCGCCATCTGTTGAACCCGCGCGCTTTCACGACTATGCCCACACGTTCATGATTCTGGTATTTTTCCCTTGAACTTTGCCCAAACCTTCACGTATCATGGCCTCATGTTCACGAAAGGGGGTCGGCTGTGCAGCATCTTCCTGAGGTTTTAAAGCTGGTCGAGGGTGGGATTCAACGCGACCCGGTAAAGGTCAGCCGCTACGTTGAACTCTTGGCGTCCAAGTTGGACCGTGACGGAGATGGCAAGTCCGCTGCACTCTTGCGCAAGTCGGTCAAGGCCGTGAAGTCGAACGGGTTACACGCGGCAGACATTTCCACGAAGGCCGCGCTGCCGGTGGACGCTGAGTCGAGAGTTTCCCTCGCGCAAGTCAGTTATCCGTTAGTCGATGAAACGCAGCTGGTTCTCGACGCGCACGCGCGGCACGCGCTCGACGATTTTATTACCGGCTACCGACGCCAAGACGAACTGCTCTCCGCTGGCTTGAGTAGCCCCGGCCATGTCCTGCTGCATGGTCCGCCCGGATGCGGGAAAACGCAGGCCGCGACCTATGTCGCTGCATCGCTGGGCTTGCCCTTGGTCACGGCGCGACTCGACGGTCTGATTTCCTCTTTCGTTGGCAGCACAGCGAAGAACCTGCGCGCCCTGTTCGAGTTTGTCGAGAAGACGCCGTGCGTCCTCTTCCTGGACGAGTTCGATGCCGTAGCGAAGATGCGCGACGACCCGCATGAGTTGGGTGAGCTAAAGCGCGTCGTCAATAGCCTGCTACAGAACATCGACTTTCTGCCCGCTGGCACGGCTGTCATCGCCGCGACTAATCATGAGCATTTGCTCGACCCGGCGGTATGGCGAAGGTTCGAGTTTCACATCGAGATAGGTCTACCAGCAGAGGCGTCGCGGCGGGCGCTTTTTGAGGCGTACTTGCCGGGGACGAAGCGCGGAGCGCTAGACCTCGACGTGCTTGCAGCCATCAGCGACGGGATGACGCCCGCGACAATCCAGCGAGCCTGTGAACTAATGTCGCGCGAGATGACCCTCGAACGCCGGAAAAAGATGGACCTTGAGCAAGTAGTGGGGGCGTTACTGAGGGTTGCAGGTCGAAGTCGGGACGATGGAACCACCCCTCCCTGGCCCACAGAACTCGAAGCGCAAATACGAGTTCTCCGGGAACGGAACTCACAGCTGTTCACCTACGACGTTATTTCGCGCGTGCTCGGGGTAAGCACCGGAAAGATTAGCAACGTGCTGCGAGAGAAGGCGGTGGTCGATGCCTGACGAACTGTTCCCGATAAAAGTCATTCTTCCTCACCCAGACTTCCAAGTGCGCGACCAGCCAGGTGGCACGCCACGAAAAATCTTCGGTGACGTGACGCCGGTCGTTCGTGGTTCGCTGGGGGCGCAGCTCGCGACGGTGCAAGAGGTATACAGCCGTGAGTTCGCTGAGCGACCGTTGATTCCCGCCGTAGCGAAGGTTCGCTTGAAAGAAGATGCACTTGCTAAGAGTCACCGCCCAAACAGGCTTCTCACTCCTGATTCTTGTCCGGTCATCGCTGGGGGCACGTTTCGCGAACTCTTCGTCCGAGTCACTCCGGCGGGCCTAACCGAACTGCGCCGACGCATCGCTACGGATGACACACACGAGGGCAAGGCAAACATCTCGACCATCGCCGAGTTTAGTCCAATCTCATCTGCAGACCGCCTTGGCGTTGAGGGCGACGATGCGGTCCAACAGATTGCGCGCCGCGTCGAGGAAGACGGCGTGCTGAAGGTGCAGTTGTTCGACCATCAGGATGAAGGCATCAATCGTGAAGTTGCGGATGACTTCCGTGTGTTTCTCCGCTCGATAGGGTCGCAACTGCGGGATTCGAGGCAATACACGCACGACCTCGTGGTCCACTTCGTGTCGGCGAGGGGCGACCAGCTTTCCGAAATCGCAAGCCATCCCGGAGTACGGCGTGCCAGCGTCGTCCCTCGGTTCTACGCGCTGAGGCACGCTTCCATTCCTGTGACCGATGCGACAACAACGGCGCTCCCCCTGCCGGATGCGCTTGCGGAGTATCCCATTGTAGGCATTGTTGATTCGGGTATCGCTGCTTCCTGCGGTCCTCTTCTGCCGTGGGTGGCAGACACCGAAGTCTTTGTGGTGGCCGCAGAGCAAAACCGCGAGCACGGAACGTTCGTCGGGGGTTTGGTTGCGTTCGCGTCGGATGTGAATCTGGTTGGGGTCGCCGACATTGGTGGTCCTTGCCGTCTGCTCGACGTTATCGCGATGCCGAATCATGATGTGACAAAGGGCCCGGTGGGAGTGCTCAGTGAGCCAACGTTGGTGGGGATACTGCGCGATGTAGTCCCGCGCTATCGTGACCGTGTCCGCGTCTGGAACCTTTCTCTCGGCTCGGACGACCTGTGCCAGGACTCTGCCTTCAGCGACCTCGCCAAGACTCTTGATGACATTCAGCGAGAATACGACGTTCAGTTCGTGCTAGCTGCTGGCAATTTCGTGGATGAAGCACGCACCTGGCCGCCACAAGCCACCATCGGAGAACGCGACCGCATTTGCGCTCCGGCTGACTCGGTCATTTCGCTCACTGTGGGCGCACTTGCGCACGCTCAGAGCCTACAAAGCGTCGTGAGCATCAACGAACCGTCCCCGTTTTCTCGGCGTGGCCCCGGCCCGAGCTACATCGTGAAGCCTGAAATTGTCCAGTACGGTGGCAACTGTGACGACTCATTCCGCTATCAGACTACGGGCGTTCGTTCACTTGATACGGCGGCACGTGTTGCGGAAGACATCGGTACCAGCTTCGCCACGCCTCTCGCTTCGGCCTTGCTTGCGAACGTAATCAATGCCCTCGACCCCGCGCCGTCGATGAACCTTGCGAAGGCGCTCGTTGTTCATAGTGCGGGATACCCTACCGCGCCGGGCGAAGGCGACATCAACTACTTCGGGTTCGGTCGGCCTTCTGGCTTCGACGCCATCATCAACTCGACGCAGTCGTCGGCGACCCTCATCTTCGAGGACGTGTTGCAACCGGGTCACCATCTTGAACTCGACCCTTTTCCTTTCCCCGCGTGTCTCATTCAGGACGGGAAGAGCACCGGAAGAATCAAGATGACGCTTGTATATACACCACCCCTGGACTCGAACTATGGTCTTGAGTACTGTCGCGCCAACGTAAGCGCATCCTTGGGCACATGGGGGCCTAAGCGAGATAAGGACGACGGCTCCCTGATGTACGTCCGGCAGGTACCACCTGACCCGAAGTTGGCGCGTGGCGCTTACGAGGAAGAGTTGGTGAAGCACGGGTTCAAGTGGTGCCCCGTGAAGAGTTACCGTCGAGAGTTCCGCAAGGGTGTGAGCGCGGACACTTGGCGGCTTGTCGTGGAGCTGCTGCACAGGGCTGGCGAAGCGCCATCGCCCCAGCCTTTCGCGCTCGTGGTAACCGTGAGTGGCGACGACGGGCAGCCCGTGTATGACGACATGGTCACGGCCCTTCGGACCTACGCCACTCAGGACCTCGCACTCAAGGCGACCGTCAGGCAGCGCATCCGGGCGACGGCTTGATAAGTCACTGCGCGTAGACACTCCCGCCGCCGCCGTAGTACGAATCGTAGACGTGGTCGTACACGAGGTTGCATTTCTTCGTCCACAGCACCGGGACATATGTCTCGGGAAGACGGTCCGAGTTGCTCTTCAATGGCAACACGCACAGCGGCGCGTGACTGTTGGCGCTTGCGCCAGTCGAGCACCAGCTTCTCGTGCTTGAGCGTGTTGAGCAGTTCCTGCGCCTTCACGTCCTGCTCTTCCTTCTTGGTCAGCGTCGGGTCAGGCTTCGTGATCAGGTCGAAGATTGCCAGTTCCTCTTCCGTTAGTTGCTCGGCGATGTGGCGCTGCTCTTCCTCGCTGAGCGCCTGCGCGAACTCGGTGAGCTGCTTGAAGAACTGCTCCGCCCTCATTCCTTCCTACTGCCGTACGTTGCTCGATCTCAATGGTTCGAGCCCAGCGACCACGGAGCAGCTTACAGTGGCCGGTGCCGTGTTGGACTCAGGATTCGATTTCAAGAGCTAGGCGCGGCGCGCCGGGTGCCGGACGATATTGGCTAACAGAAACGAGAGGCCAGCCCCCTGCGTTGGCGCTACGCGCCGATGGCCTCGGCGACCTTCGCCCACCCACTGTCCTGCTCGCCTTCGAGACGCCGAAGGTAGATCGACGTCACCTGCAACGACGAGTGGTCGAGGAAACGAGAGACGTTCTCGATGCTCTCCCCTGCATCGCGGCGGAGCTTCGCCGCCGAGTGGCGGAAGATGTGCACGCCAGCCAGCGGCAGCCCCGCCGCCTTCAAGTAGCGGCGGAGATTCCCGTAGAACGTGCCGGACGTTACTCCGCCGTCCCGCGCGCTGGACGGCCACAACGACGCATCCGGCGCCATGGTCGCGATGTCCCGCCCGAACGCCCACAGCGCCGCGGTGAGCGCCACGTACGCGGGCTCCGGCAGCTCCCGCTTCCCCTGCTTGTTCCCTTTGCCGCGGTATCGGTACCACGTCCGCCCGTCCTCGTGCGTGAGGTCGCCAACGACCATGTTTAGCACCTCGGCGCGACGTCGGCCGGTCAGCGTCAGCGTCAGGATGATCGCGCGATCGCGCAGCCCCACCGGCGTCTCTGGGATCACGGTGAGGAGCCGACGGATGTCGTCGGCGCTGAGGCCGCGCGGCGGCGCCACCTGCACGCGCGGGCGTTCGAGCGCGTCGCAGGGGTTGGACGAGACGATGTCCATGCGGATCAGGAAGCGGTAGAAGGAGCTGAGGCAGGCGAGCCGCGCGCCGATCGTCACGGATGACGGTTGCTTGCCCGAGAGTCCGACGCCGTATCCCCAGGCGAAGACCTCCGGGCTCGTGACGCGATCCGGCGGCTTACCGACGGTGCCGAAGAAGTGCTGCAGCATGCGGCTGTAGCCCTCGACGGTGCGGCGGCTGCCGCTACGGCGCTCCTTCTCGGCGAGGAACGCGTAGAGGCTGCGGTCCCAGCCCTCGGCAGTTTTGTCGAACGTGGTGATCGTTTGCATGGTCATGCCCCCTCCTCGAAGGCGTCACCATGATTGCGTCGTGTGCGACGAAGTCAAGCTGCTAGCATTCCGTTAGCGGCTATTATCAGGACCGCGCTCGCATCCAAACGCAATAGTGGAGGAAGTGACCGTGATCGAACTGAAAAGGCGGACAGCCAGTCGATTGGTAGATGCCGCCATCAGGCGGGTGGTCGGCCTGTTCGAATCTCGGTTCGCTGGACGAGTGCGGGGTTATTACCTGACCGGAAGCCAAACCGATGGATCTGCCGTTCCTACGAGCGATGTGGACATCGGAGTCTTGTTCCAGCTGGATTGGCTAGATCCAGCCGAGCGCGCCGCGGCGGAGAGTTTGTCCTCGCAACTCAACGGCGAAAGTCTTCGGGGCGAGGCAGGCCACGAAATAGCTCTCGACGTCCAAACGGATGCCGAAGCCACAATCAATCCTGTATTCGCGGTCAGCGTCACGCGAGACACGTGGACCGTATTCGGTGATGCTCCTCGAGTCGAGCAGCCAGACTTCGAAGAGTACGTCAGATGCCTGATCAACGGCGCGTGCTGGTATATCGCCAAGCTCCGAAGTCAAACCTCACCTGAACGAGTCCTCAAAGTTCCCAGTCGATTGGCCTTTCCCGGGCCAGGAATTCTTCGGATATGAAATGGGAGACCTGAAGGCGATTGACGGCAGCGCCGTGAAGAATACTAAGTCACTCGTGCAGACCACGCTGCGCTGTGCCTCAGCGCTCGTCGCTATGAAGCTTGGAGTGTCTGTCCCTAACACATCAGTCTGCAGGCAGCATCTACCCGAATGCGGCGCGCCGGATGCGGGGCTCCTTGCAGACCTTTACGAAAAGTGCCGCGACGCCTGGCAATACCTCGTGCCAGCGGATGGTGAACGGGATGAACTGCGCTCACTCTGCCGCAGAGTTCTTGCGTTCGAGAACTACGCGTTGGACACATTCCGCGATCAGTTCAGCGATGCCCTGTTGAGCGGCGACCCCCACAAACAGCTGTGGGCTGCCAATGCTTTGAGCGCGGTCGTATACACGGACGATCAGACGATCCACGCGCTGCGAGGTGTCGCTCCCGGATCAGACGAGCGTCTAGTGTCGGCTGTCGCGAATGCACTGGTGCTGATAGGACAAAATGGAGCCAAGGGAACCCCGTCATGAAGGGCTCGAGCCAATCTGAGCATCATGATAGGTGCCGGCCGCGCAGCTTGGCCTCGGGGCACACCATATTCGCGTCGTGTCGGACGAAGTCAAGCGGACGCGGCGTGAACTAAGTTCTGTCAATCGCCAACGAGGCCATCAGAGCAGATGATTCGCGTCACTTGGATCGCATCGGGGTCCGGCTCGTCGTCGCCATCGTCCGGCGGGTTTAGCTTGAATCGTTGCCTCAGCGCCTCCAGGCGCACAATCAGCGCTCGGCCCGTGAGTTCCATCTTGCGAACCTCCCCGAGTTCAGCCTGCACGTTGCTGTGCAGGTGATCGAGGAAGATGCGTTGCAAGACATCGATGCGTCGCTGCTCGTCGACGTCATCCGCCGCTTCGTCGATCGCTAGACGCAGGTGTTTCGAAAGATAACGCCGGATGCGGGTGTCGCGACCGGGACGTCGAGCGCGGCCGAGGCGCGATGCGAAGTCGTCTCGGTACTGGCTGTACGCTGCCATCACCCGCTCGTTCGTGTCCGCGGGCAGTGGCGCGGCGCGCTCTTGTGGTCCGCACTCGATGGCGGACAGCAGTTGACCCGCGCTGATCGAGCGTGGCTTGCCGTCGGACGCGACCGCGTACGTGCCGGTGTGGTCGCCAGTACGAAACACGGCAACCGATTCACCAGGCTGCGGGTTCTCGAACGGATTGCTCACACCCGCGGCTTGTTTCAGCGTGGTCAGCGGGAGCTGGGCACCCTCGATCTCAATCGCTTGCTGGATGAACCGCGAGCGCTCCAGCGTTTCCGCATCGGGCGTTCGCGTGCGGATCGCAGAGCGAATGCCGTCCGGCAGATTTGTGATCGTCGCCCACAGCTCCGGATCTTCCTGCTCAAGTCTCTGTAACAGGGCGATGCCGCGTTGGAACGAGGCCACTTCGTCGAGCACGTCACCGTCGCCATCGATGTCGACGCGCTTCTCGACGTAGATGCGATACATCGCGTCGGGGTTGAGCCGCTCGTCCGTGCTGAGCAACGGCGCGTCGAGGCCGATGAAGTCGTGGAAGGACTGAATGCGCCGCAACAGTCGTGCGGTGAGATCAAGTTCCTGATCGATGTTGGTATCCGGCCACATGTTGTGGATGTAGATCTCCGTGTGCTCCGTGCCGATGCGGTCGACGCGACCGAAGCGCTGGATGAACCGCACCGGATTCCAGTGCAGATCGTAGTTCAATACACGGTTACAGTCCTGCAGGTTCTGCCCTTCGCTGAGCACGTCCGTGGTGATCAAGATGCGAATCTCAGGCTGCACACCCTTCTCATTTGGGCGGAGATTCGCCTTTGGCGCGAAGCGCTTGACGATGCTTTGCAGGCGATTCTTGTTGGCGCCGCTCACCATCGCAATGGTTGGGTCTTTTCCGTCGGCATTGAGACAGTCGTACAGGTAGCGCACGGTCGTCTCCGCCTCCGAGAAGATGATCAGCTTGCCCGACGCCACATCGTTGCGCGCGAGAAACTGACGCAGCACCTGTAGCTTGTCGTCGTCATCAGGCGTGATCGCGGCCGTGCGATCGTATACGTCCTTCAGCACCTCGTAGTCCGCGTCGAGTGCCGCACACCAGTCCGCGGTGTCAAAATCCGATGCTGCATGGACCAGCTTCGAGCGTCGCGCACGCGCCGCTTTTCGTCGCTCCTCCTCTTGCTGCAGCAGTTCGAGCAGTTCATCCGGGTCGAAGTTCTCGCCGTTCAGCAGGCGCGTCGCCGTCGCTCCGATCGGCACGAAGCCCTCGTCGAGCGCGGAGCGGAAGTTTCGGTTGCTCACCATCAGCACGTTAAGCGTCGAACGGAACGCGGCTACGCTCGACTCCAGCCGCTTGTACAGCAAATGCTTGATCAGCCCAGCGATGCGCTCGCCGGCACGCATGAGGTCGCGATAGGCGGGATCACCCTTTAGGTCCTCACGGAGATACTTGAGAGCGAGGTAACGCGCGCCGGTGTGCGCCGACAGCCGCTGCTTCAGCGCGTCGAACGACCCGGCCTTCGCGTACACCCGATCCAGGTTGTACTCCGGATTCTCGAGTCTCGGCTCCGGAAAGATCGCTGGCTTGCCAGCAATCTCGATCAGGTCGCCGTAGAGCTCCTTAATATCGCGGCGGCGGCGGCGAATGAACGTTGGGTTTAGCACGTCTTCGATCTTCGCCAACGGCACGGATGGTGGCGTCGGCGGCACGGGCTGCGCGAGCTTCTGTGCGCCCTTAGCCGCGCGCTGAAGCTCGTACGCCGCCGCATCGAGCTCCCAATTCTCCAGCTCGATGCGGTACGCGTACCACTTCTGCACCGCGCTGAAGTACTCCTCCAGGTGCAGCGGTTCCAGGGGAAGACCGTGGTTGAGGTCATCGAGGAACAGCCGCAACTGATAGTAGATGTCCTTCGGTCCGAGGTTTTGCGGCGTCGCGCTCAGCAGCACGGCCTTGTGCTCGCCGCCATCGAGATAATGTTGCAGCGCCCGGTAGCGGCGCGACGCGGCGTTACGGAAGTTGTGCGCTTCATCCACGAGCACGGCGCCGCGATTCGGGTACGCCTCTTCGAGCACCACGCCATCGGCCGGTGCCTCCTCGTCGACGTATTCGAGCGCGTCTTCGTCGAATTGCAGGCCCGCCGGCGGCGCGATGCGCGACATCGAGACGACTTCCGCACCGAGCGCGAAGAGCTCGTTCGTGCGCTCCCACATCGGCACGAGGCCGGCCGGGCAGATGATCAGCGGCGGATACCGCTCGGTGTACTGCAACTGACGCAGCAGCTCGGCGCCGATGTACGTCTTGCCGAGCCCGACGACGTCGCCGATGAACACGCCGCCGTGCCGGTCGACGATGCCCAGCGCCGAACGCACCGCGTCGAGCTGGAAGTTCGCCAGCTCGGGACCGCCGCGGCGCGCCAGCTCCAGCTCCGGTGTGGCGATCTGATCGCCGTACAGCTCGTACAGCGCCTTCAGGTACACGTGATACGGCGGCGTCTCGGCGAGCGCCCACGAGCGATCGAGTTCCTCGCCGATGTCCTGCGTGACGTCCACCGAATCGGCCCAGAGCGCGTCGAACCAGCGCTTGAGTTCCGCCATCTCGGCGTCGCCGGTGACGCGGACGTTCAGCTCGGTGTTGCCGGTGAACCCCGCCAGCGTGAAGTTCGACGAGCCGACGATCGCGGAGCCGGGTTCGGCGTGCTGCGGGTCGTACCAGCAGAGATACGCCTTCGCGTGCAGCCGGCTCTTCACGTACGTGCGGATCTCGATGCGGCCGCTGGCGATGAAGTCGCGCAGCGTGCGCACGTCCGCCTGCGCTTCCGCCGTCTGCGGCATCTGCGCGACGCCAGTGGCGATCGCCTCGACCTCCTCGGCGGCGACTTCGGCGCGCTTGCTCTTGCGCACCATCTCATCGGCCTCGACACGCTGCCGCAGCGCTTCCTGCTGCTGCAGGTGCCGCGCCACCTCTTCGATCGTCTCGCGGTCGGTACGCCCGACCAGCAGCCGCACACGGTCGAGCCGCGTTAGATCCTCGGCCACCGCGCTGAAGCCGGACGCGTAGAAGTAGCCGACGGCGATGTCGGCCGCCTGCGCGCTAGCCAGCATGTGCTTGAGCCGATCGAGCAGCGTGGGGTCAGTCGTGGCGTGGAGGATGTTCATGCGGGCACGGCGACTTCGGATGAGTCGGCGACGTCGCCGGCCGTGGCGTACAACGAATCGACAATCGACTCGATCTGCGCTTCGAGTTCGGCGAGCCGTGCTGCTGCTTCTTCCGCAGGCTTGCCGTCGTGCTCGCGATACAGCGCAAGAATTTCATCGACGAGCTCGACGACGCTAGCTTGTGTCGCCGGCGACGCGACCGGGATCGGCAGCTTCTTCCAGTCGTCTGGGTAAATATGCAGTTTGCTTCTTTGGACTCCGCTAACCCAGACCTGCGCTGGTTTCGAATTCATCACGGCGAGGACGTACTTCAGCGCGAAACCCTTTGAAATTCGTTCCAGTTCCGCTCGTGGAGCTGTTTGGCGGAAGGGCGCACCGTATCTCGCCGTCTTCCGAATCGAGCGATTGTCAATAGCCTCAAGATAGTGCCACGGAACGAAGAGGCATGACGTATGGGTGGTGAGCCGCTGTTCCGAGTCATACGCGACGGGCGCGGCTCCCGCAACGACAAGCGCTGCGAGCTTCTCCGGCGATTCATGCAGTTCTATAAAGGTCGGCCGCGCGAACTTTGCCGGCGCACGTTCCGTACCCCATTCGAGATATCGCGTTCGTTCGATCCACCAGCGGCGTACGTCCTTGCCTTCGAAGAAGGCCTTCGGATGACGGCCGTCTCTTCGTTTCGATACGACATCGGCGGTCACGAACTCTCCCTTCCAATATCGATCATGGGAGTTCGCGCGCAACCCATAGCTCACATAGCAGATGCTCCCCAATTCCTCGAACGCGGCGCTGGTTTGGCGCGTAGCTGGCGCACCGCTCCTGAACAGCACCCGCCCGGCGGCTTGCGGAACATCCGCCAGCGGCTCCGCGTTGATCGCAAAATCATCGGGACTGTCACCCCATCTGCGAACACGAATCGGCGTGTGCGCCGGGGCGGCCGTCGCGCGCGCGACGTGTACGATCGTGTTGCGTACGCCGGCTTCGAAGAGCGGGATATCGGAACAGAAGTCGATGCGGCGCACCGTGCCTTCCGCGAGGAAGAACTCGTGCGAGCGTGTCGTGAATTTCGCCGAGTTGTAGGCGTCGGAGATGATGTAGATCATCTCACCGCGGTCCCGGAGCAGTTGGAACGCGCGCTCCATGAACGGGATGTACTCGTCCCATTTTTCGTAGAGCGTCTTGTACAGCTTCATCTTCTTGAGGCGCTCGCGATACGCCTTCCACAGCGTGATGGCGGCTTGCCGCGCCTTCTCGTTCGGCTTCAGGTGTTTGAACTGCGCGTCCGCCCGCACGTAGGGTGGATTCGCGATGACAACGTCAAACCCGCCCTCGTCGAACACCTCCGCGAAGGCGATGCGCCAATCGACGGCGCCTTGGGGGCACGGCGCATCGGTGGTCGCTCCTTCGAGTTCGTGATGGGCTGCTTTGATTTGCAAGAGGATGCGGGGCTTATCGTCCCCCCTCGCGGTCATGTAGTCGCCCCGCAGCTTTTTCAGGCCGGCTGACACTTCGTGTATCGCGTGGCTGAACAGATCGCTCGGCTCGGCGGGGTTCGGGGCGGTGAGGCTGTCGCCGTGTGCGATCTTGAAGTCGAGGTTCGGCAGCGGCTCCGGCTTCGGGCCGTCGAACTCAATCGCGAGCGTCAACCATAGGCGGAGCATCGCGATGTTCGTCGCGAACTCATCGATGTCGGCGCCGTAGAGGTTGCGCTCGATGATGTGCAGCTTCCGCTCGTAGAGGGTCTTTGCATCACTAGCAAGCTTCTCGCTGTACAGCACCTTCTGCAGCTCGATCAGTTCGTGCAGCATGCCGACGAGATACGCGCCGCTGCCGCACGCGGGATCGACGACCGTCACGTCGTCGAGCGCTTTGGACAACGACGTCGCCTGCGTGACATTGAGGTTGGTCACGTCGTGCTCATCGACGAACGCAGCGGCCGCCTCCGGCGTAAGGGCGGGCACGCGCGTCTCCAGATAGCCCTTCAGCGCTTCGCGGCACATGAACGCGACGACCTGGCGCGGCGTGTAATACGAGCCCGTCTCGTGACGGGCGGTCACCAGCCCTTCGAACACCTTGCCGAGCATCTCCGGGTCGACAGCAACCTCAATGTCATACGGCGTACTCTCGCTGACGGTGAAGTTGAAGCGTTCGAACAGCTCATCGAAGATCAGATCGAACGCTTCATCGGGAACGGTCGCGTCTTTACAGGCCTCGTCGATGCGGCTCTTCTCGAACAGCCCACCGTTGAGAAACGGCACGTCGCCGACCACTGATCGGAACCCGTAGCTTAGGTCGCGGCTGTCGGGATTGTTCAACGCGTCGAAGAACAATATGCGAAGGCGAATGGCGTAGAAGTTTTCGCCCGCCGTGGCGCGTGAAGCGGCGCGGAGGGCTTGCAAATAGTTGCGGTCGCCATTGAACGACAGCCATCCTTTGCGCTGTAGGAAATACACGAACATCAGGCGGTTGAACAGCGTCTGGCAGAACAGCCGCAGCGATTCCGGGTCGTCGATGCCGCCGATCATCGCCGTGACTTTCTCGAAGACGGTGCGGTACGTCTTGAAGAACTCCTTCGTGACGGGCGCAACATCAAACGCGGCGCCGATGCGCTCGGTGAGCTTAATGTTGCCGGTTGGCGGCTGGCCAATCTTGTTGAGCTGTTCGACCACGGTGCGGTAGTGCAGCCCGCGCTCGATGACCATGCGGCGGATGACGGTGCGATTCTTGGCGTCCGTCGGCGATGGCCAGATGATGTGCCAGAGCGTGTCCTTGTCGTCGCCATCGGGGCGAGCGGACAGCACGAGAAGGTGCTGGCGAAGCGGCGCTTCGAGCGCCTTCACCATCGTCCGTGCGACCGACGTCGTGATCTTCGCGTCGGGGATGCGCGCCCAGACGACGTGGACGCCGTCGAGCTGCGCGATGTGTGTGACGCGCGGGGCGCCGTGGTCGTCGCCGGCGATCTTCAGCTTCACGCCCGGCAGCGGCACGAGCCCCGTCTCGCGCTCGAAATCGATCTTTGCGACGAAGATCATGCGCAATTGGTGCTCGCGCTCGGCGGGCGGCGCCGTGAGCAGCGCGTCGATGGCGTCCTTCAGGCGTCTCGGGTCGTCGGGATCGGTGTGTTGCATCGGCGTCTCCCCCGTTTGACGCCGATTCTAGCACAGAGGTTCGTCAACGAGGCGGATGGACAAGCGGTCGGCTTCAGGAGTCAGGCCACAGCGCGTCGCTGTCTAGAATGGACCCGAAGGCAAGTAGTCGAGGACTTCGTTGGCCCCTGGGCTCCACATGTCGAGCTCAAGCTGGTTCCGGCGCGCCTCGGCCGCCGCCAACTTCTGCTTCGCGGCGCGCACCGTCGCCGTGTTGTCAGGCAGCCCGCGCCGTCGCAGCTTGACGACATACCACACAAGCGCCCGCTGCCGACGGTCGATTTCCACTGCCAGATCCACATGCTTCAACATCGCATCTCGCAGGACGTACGAAGCGAGTGCGCGTTCCCGCGGCGTGCCGCGCGCGGGCGTCGTTGTCGCTATCAACGAATCGGCGAGCGCTTCGGCAACGGTGACGGCGCCTACACGCGGAAACGCAGCGACGGCCTCGGGTTCGACCGCTTCCGAGCGTTGCCATCTGCCGTCCGCGATCGCCTCGACGACGGCTTCTCCGCCGTCGGGCATGATCACGCGGAATACGGTTCCGTCCGGAGCGCGAGAGGGATGTGTGATGGTCGAGTATGCCGCGGCGCTGTCTTCGAATGGCTGCACGCCGCGAGCGTACCCCATGCTGGACGTTGCAACGAGTCGCCGCTTAGGCGCGTCGGTCAACGTCCAAGTAGCGCGGTCTCTCGGATACACGATGACAACATTGTGCGCGAGCGAGTACGTGATTCCGCGACGATGCGCCAAGGGGCTTCCGACCGACGAGAACAGTCTCAAGCGGTTGAGTCAAATGAGGGGTGCATCGGCTCGAATTCACCTGAGGCACACGAAGCGTGTCCGCACAACTCTTTATCGCCAGCGCGTATCGAAGACGCGGCGCATCGCGTGCCATTCGAGCCACTATCGCCTGCAGTGCGGTGTTAATGGGAGTGGGGATGTTGTGGTAGGCGGCCGAGGAGCGCGGTCTCGCCGTTGAGGGGTCTCGATGCCGCGATCGGACCCGCCTCGAGACCATGCCGACCTACAGTCGGTGATCCTCGTTGACGATGCGCAGGGTAGGGCGTTAGCCAGACCGTGTCAGGGAGATCTCCCATGGGCACATGTAGCCGTCGGGCCGACTATCAGTACGTGTCGGCTCGCTGCGCCGATTTCAAATTTGGCAGTGTTCGCGCTCGTGGAACATGTCGACCCGCAGCGTTGAAGGAGCATGACGGTGGCTTCGACGCATCTACTGCGGTCTCAGCTTTCAAGCCTGCGCGCGCGAATCATCCTCCTCGTGGTCATAGCTCTTCTTCCCGCGTTTGGCCTGCTCATCTACACCGGACTGGAACAGCGCCGTAACGACCAGGCAGCGGTCCGCGCTGAAGCGCTGCGTCTGACGCAGGTGGTGGCGAGCCAGCAGAACGCCGTAATCCAAAACTCGGAGGGGATGCTCGCCGCTCTAGCCGGTCTTACAGCGGGCGCCAATCTGGACGAGGTCGACGCTACGCAGTGCGGCACCGTCTTCAGTAGCATCCTCAAACAGTTCGCCGCATTCGAGAACCTCGGACTCGTACGGTCCAACGGTGATGTCGTCTGCGCGGCTATTCCGATCGAAGGCCAGGTAAACGTCTCGGACCGACTCTACTTCCAGCGTGCAACTAAAGGCGGAGAGTTCGCAGTCGGTGACTACGAATTTAATCCTGGCACGCGCCTGTCCTCCTTGAATTTTGGCTATCCGGTCCTCGACGACACAGGACAGACTAAAGCCGTGTATTTCGCGTCGCTCGACCTCGACTGGCTCAGTCAATTGGTGTCCGCCGTGAATCTGCCAGAGGGGGCAGTCATCAGCATCATCGATAGAAAGGGTACGGTGGTGGCGCGGTTCCCAGACAACGATCGCGTCGGGCAGAACGTGTCCGACTCGCCTCTCGGGCGAGCGATCCTCGCGCAGGAGCAGGGCGTCTCTCAGCTCCCCGGGCTCGACGGCCAGGAACGCCTCTACGCGTTCGCGCCCCTGAGCGACAGCGCCGATGCCACGGCGTACGTGAGCATTGGCCTTTCGACATCTCATGCGTTTGCCGACGCCAACGGGACGCTCGCTCGGAACCTCGCGCTTCTTGGCGCCGTGGCGCTCCTCGCATTTGGCGCAGCTTGGTTTGGTGGCGATTGGTTCTTCCTAAGGCCGGTGAGCGCCTTGTCCGGCGCGGCCAAGCGCCTGGCAAGCGGCGACTTGCAGGCACGGGCGGGGCAGGCAACCGGCGGAGGCGAGCTTGCTGACCTGGCGCGCGCATTCGACGAGATGGCCCAGGCACTAGAGGAGAAGGAGACCGCTCGCCGACACGCAGCTGATGCGCTCACCAAGAACATCACCGAGCTTGGACGATCTAACGCGGAACTGGAAGCGTTTACCTACAGCGTCTCGCACGATCTAAAAGAACCCCTGCGCACGCTCGAAGCCTTCAGCGGGTTCCTGACGGAGGACTATGGAGATCGTCTCGACGACCAGGGCAAGGAGTACCTCTCCAAGCTCGGCAAGGCGAGCGCGCGCATGAAGCACCTCATTGAGAACTTGCTCGCCCTGTCCCGCATCAGTCGTCTCGCCGAGCCGCCCGCACCAACCGATGTTCGCCGCATTGTCTCCGCCGTGGTCGAAGGCATGCGCGCAACGCTGAATGAGCGCCACGCATCCGTCGAGGTGGCCGACGACATTCCACGAGTGCTCGCAGACTCGACGCGCATCGAGCAGATCTTCGGCAACCTCATCAGCAACGGAATCAAGTTCAACCAGAGCGATGCACCCCGCGTCACCATCGGCGTTCGCGGCATCGAAAACGGACAGGTCGTGCTCTATGTCCGGGACAACGGGATCGGAATCGACCGTCAATACCACGAACGCATCTTCGGCATCTTCCAGCGCCTGCACCGGCGTGAGGAGTACGAGGGCACCGGCGCGGGGCTCGCGATCGTCCAACGTTCCGTCGAATCACTCGGGGGCCGCGTCTGGGTCGAGTCCAAGCCGGGCGCCGGTACGACGTTTCTGTTCACGCTGCCTCTCGCCGCCGGCGAGAGCGGCGCCGAACGAGTCGCAGCATGACAAAGGGAGCACAACGAAGCGTCGTCTAGCTCGATGCACATCCATGAGGACATCGCAAAGGGCTATCGCCTCGGAACCAACATCTACATCCAGAAGCCCGCGAACCTGAAGCAAAGCCATCGAGGTGCTGGGACAATACTTGGGCACCTTCGCCATCCTGCCGCCAGCAGCCTGAGAAGTGGAGCAAGCATGCAAAGCTACAAACCCGTTCAGCTCCTCCTTGTTGAGGACAATCCGGACGACGTGCTGATCACGCAGCGTGCACTTAAGCACAGCCGTGTTGCGAACGATCTCCACGTAACACGCGACGGGCAAGAAGCGCTCGACTTCCTGTTCCATCATGGCGACTGGGACTCCGACACGCCGCGCCCGGACCTCATCCTGCTCGATGTCAATCTTCCCAGGGTGAACGGCATGGAGGTCCTCCAGCAGATCCGCTCGAACCCGCAGCTATCGACGATCCCGGTGATCATGTTGACGGCCTCTGACCGCGAGGAGGATATCGTCAAAAGCTACCGCCTTGGGTCGAACACGTATATCCAGAAGCCGGTCGAGTTCGAGAAGTTCCTCCACGCCCTGGAGGTCCTGGGCGAGTACTGGATCGTGATCGCGAAGCTGCCGCCGGCGGCATAGGTTGAGACATGCAGCATGAACAACAGCGGATTCGCATCCTCCTTGTAGAGGACAACCCGGACGACGTCGCGATCGTCCGCCGCATGCTGGCGAAGTACGCGCGCGTTGACTTCCAGGTCGATACCGTCGGCTCAGGTGAGGGCTGTCTGGAATCGTTGGGCCGGGCCGCCTGCGATCTCATCCTGCTCGATCACGGTCTCCCCGACATGAGCGGGCTTGCGCTCCTGCGCATCCTGAACGCCCGCACGAGTTCCCCTCCCGTCATCATGCTCACGGGCCAGGGGGACGAGCGGATCGCCACCGACGCGATGGCCACAGGCGCCTATGACTACTTCCCAAAGGACTCCATCACGTCGGACATGCTTGGACACGCGATCCACCAGGCGCTGGACAAGTTCCGGATCGAGAACGAACTACTGAATCAGCAACTAGAGGGATCGGAGCGCGTCATTTTCGCTCTGGCGGCGGCGGCGGAAGCGAAGGACCCGGCGACGGAGCGCCACTTACAGCGCATGGCGAGCTACGCCGTCCGGCTTGGCCGGGCGCTGAGCCTGGATGAACGCCAGTTGTTGCTCCTCAGGTACGGCGCCCTGCTCCACGACATCGGCAAAATCGGGGTAAGTGAGACGATTCTGTCGAAGCAAGGTCCCCTGACTGCTGGAGAATGGCAGGAGATGCGTCAGCATCCCGTCATCGGAGAGCGGATCTGCACCCCGTTGAAGCTGGCTGATGCGCTCTGCCCCGTTGTCCGGCATCACCACGAGCGTTGGGATGGCGCGGGATACGTCGATGGTTTAGCCGGCAGTGCTATACCGTTCCTGGCGCGGGTCATCGGTGTCGTCGATGCGTTCGACGCGATGTCCACAGATCGGCCGTACCGCGATGCGTTGCCGTTCGGCGAGATCGTCCACCAACTCGAGGCTGGCAGAGGGACGCAGTTCGACCCAGAGATCGCGCAAGCGTTCATCCAGCTGCTGCGCCAGGAAGGGCCACGGTTCATTTCCACCCTCGACCAGCAGGACGCCGCCTAGCGGGCCTGCCGTCTTGGGCTTCGTTCTCCGCTCGCTTAGTTCACGTATACCCTCCAATCCAGTCGGCTTGTGCCGATACTTCTGCAGGCGATGAACCGGGTGGCGCCGCGCCACTTATAGCGGATGGGGCCATCGTCAATTTCCTGGCCAGGGAGACGCGAATGGTGGCTCAAGAACACCCCGCCTTGGAGTTACTCCTCGTCGAGGATAACGAGGACGACATCGCCATCGCACAACGGTCCTTGGCGAAGAGCGGTGTACTATGCCATTTGCACGTAGCTCGCGACGGCCAGGAAGCGCTCTCATATCTCAGCGCCATTACGGACGGCCAGCAGAACTCGTCGGGACTACTGCCTGACGTCATCATGCTGGATCTCGGCTTGCCGCGCGTCAGCGGCCTGGACGTGCTTCGCAGAATAAAGGCCCATGGCCCTCTTCGTGACATTCCGGTAGTCGTCATCACCGGCTCAGCGGATGACGAGATGCTTCGGCTCTGCGTCGGTCTGGGTACGAGCATGTATCTCGTGAAGCCGATGACCACCGTGAGCGCGATGAACGTGATTCTACGAGCAGAGAAGCGGTGGCGAGCGCTCGATCAACTTCGAATAGCCGCCGCATAACGTAAAGCGCCGCGCTCCGAACCACAGGCGCCTCTGCTCAGCTCGATCTTGTCATTCGTCTGTTCGGAGAGCGGTTTGACGATTCGCCGGCACCGATGGCGGATTAGCGACGGGCGACTACCGGACTAGCACGCTTGCTGCGCATGATCGTGGCTCGGGTCGACGACCGAGAGCGTGCAGAACTCGAGTCTTGTGTCTCGATGCCTAGCGGACCATTGGCGAAGAGAGGAAAGCGCTCCGCGTCGAACTCTGGGTGGTAGCCGATGATCCGATGCGCGAGCTCAAGCGCTCGTTCCTACGCCGCCTCTTGCCGGCCGACCGTGACAAGCGGTATCGGAGCGGGGCGTCCAATGTGGTAGCCCTGAGCGTATTCGACGCCATAGGCTTCAAGCATGCGAACGGTCGCCTCGTCGTTGACGTACTCGGCGATCGTTGTCTTACCGAGCGCGTGCGCGAGCCCTACCATCGCCTTGACGAGATGCTGATCGACGTCGCTGTTCGCCAGATCGCGGATGAAGCTACCGTCGATCTTCAGATAGTCCACCGCCAAATGCTTCAGATGGTTGAACGACGAAAATCCAATCCCGAAGTCGTCCAGCGCGAATCGGCAACCAATACCCTTTAGGGTTTGAATGAATCTCTGCGCCTCGCTGAGGTTAGAGATCGCTGCGCTCTCCGTCACCTCGAAGATCAGGTTGCGGGGATCTGCTCCGGTCGAGGCAAGTTCGTCGCTGATGGTCTCGAGTAGGCCGTTCCCCTCGAACGCTTTGCCGGACAGGTTAACCTCGAATGTTATGTCGCCGCCGGCTTCCTGATGCTCGGCTAGCAGCCGGATCGCCCGGCATGCAACCCAGCGGTCAATGTCTTGAATCAGTCCGGAGCGTTCCGCTGTATCGAGGAACATCCCGGGCAGGATCAGTTCTCCGCGAGACGACTGCATGCGGAGGAGCAATTCATAGCGCGTTATACGGTGGGTCCGCAGATCAAGTATCGGCTGAGCAAGGAGAACGAATCGATCGTGCTCGAGCGCGTTGCGTATGCGGTGGTACCAGTCGAGGCGAGAAGCAGTCTGCTTCTCCCAATCCGCATCTGGCGCGTACGAGCACAGCTGATTCCGGCCACGTTCCTTGGCCTGGTACATCGCGAGATCAGCACGCGAGAGCAGTTCGCCGCCCGTCGATCCATCCTCCGGAAAGCGCGCGAGGCCAATGCTGACGGTAATTCGAAGAGGTAAGCCGCCTACCGTGAACGCGTGGTCTCCGATCAGGCGGACGAGGTCTTCACCCAAGAGCCGTGGTGCGTTGGCATCTACGGCAGGCACGACCGGAACGAACTCGTCTCCTCCTTGACGGGCGATGACATCGGTTGTTCGTAGCCGGTCTCGCAGCAGATCAGCGAGAGACGCGAGCAATTCGTCCCCAGCCATGTGCCCGCGGCTGTCGTTAACATCCTTGAACTGATCGACATCGAATCAACAGGGCGGCAATCGATTGCCGGTCTCGGCGTGCTTCAGCGAGCAAGCGATCGAGCTCTTCGGCTAGTCGTCTGCGATTGACGAGGCCGGTCAAAGGATCATGATCGGCGAGGTGTTCGAGCTGTCGCTCAATCCGCTTTCGCTCGCTCACGTCTCGAGCTGTGGTAGAAAAGAATTCAACGTCACCATTCTGCTGTTTGTGGCAAAGAAGCACCTGAGAAACGGGGATCTCGAGCCCAGTTCGATCTAGGTAGGCAAGTTCACCCGACCAGGCGCCGTCGCGGATGGCTGAAGGGAGCGCTTGTGAGACGATTACCGTCTGCGCCCACTCTGGGCGGTCGTCGGTGATCGTTGACTCGAAGTCATCGTCGTCCGCTATGCCGAGCATGCGCCGCCCCGCACGATTGAGGTAGATCTGGTGCAGATTGCGATCCGCGAGCGAAACCAGGTCGGTGGTGGCCTCAATGATCGCGGTAAGTCGCGCCTGCGTCGCCTCCGAGCGCTTTCGTTCGGTAATGTCCTCGGACACAACGAGCTTCGCCTTGCGTCCCGCAAATTCAATCTGATTCGCGCGGATGTGGACGTCAATGATGCGCCCATCACGCAGCGTATGCCGCCAATCTCCCTCGTATGACTTCTCGTCGGCATGCGTCAGGTCAGCCAGTCTTTCGACCTCCTCGGGCGGCCGGATCTCGGCAATGGTCATCGAGAGAAACTCTTCCCTCGAATAGCCGTAATGCACCATCGCCGCCGTATTGACTTCCAGAAACCTTCCGCTGGCACTCTCAAGCACCCACATCGGGTGAGGGTTGTCGGCAAAGAGGAAGCGGAAATTTTGTTCACTCTCACGCAGCGCCTGCTCCGCATCGTTGCGCGCCTCGATGAGTCGCACTCCGTCGACGGCATTTGCCACCTGATCCGCGAGGCCCTCGATTACGTCGATTTCCGAACTGGTAAGTGCCGTCCGCCGTTGCCATGAAAGCGCCATCACACCCACTACCTCGCTACGCGCGATGAGGGGAAACATCGCCGCCGAGCGCATTAGCGTGCGCGTCAATAGGTGCCGTGTCCCAGGCGGTAGGCGCTCATCCGTCTGGGCATCAGGTGCAAGGATCGCTTCCCGCGTTGCGATCACGCGCTCTCGAACGGGGTCAGGTTGATCCTTGGCAAGAATCCAAGTATCAGTCTGGCCAGGGGTCACGTCGTAGTTCACGCAGCGACACTCGACGCCTCCTTCGCGGCCAAGAATGTCGATGGTCACGACATCGGCGGCGCTAATCGTCGCGATCGTGCGCGCGATACTAGCGAGCATGGTCTCGACCTGCTCGCCTTGGGCGATGACCCGGCTGATGCTCACGATCGTACTGAGCTGTCGCTGCTCGCGGTCGGCATGCGCAGCGGAGAGTCGTCCGTGAAGGATGCGCCCCAAAGCGGGCGCAGCCGCCCGCATGAAGCGCCGGCGCTCGTCTGACGGACCGCCTATCCACGGTCCATGAGCCAACACCATCGCACCTATGCCCTCAGGGTTCGAGAGCAGGCAGGCCAAGTACTCGCAGGGGCCGACGTCGGAGCCGTGATCGATGGGCACGATACGAGTTCCGCGCAGCCCGAACTCGCGCGCATCTTCTCCGGAGGTGAGCTCGCGATGAACAAACCAGAGCTGGGTGTCTGACAGGGCCAGCGCCGTCCCACTCGTGATGTGTAGGAACTCGTCACCCGCGCCATAGATGAAGTAAGCGTCCGATGCTTCCAGGGCATCGGACAAAAGCCTGAGGGCGTCTTCGACATCGTCCCGCTGAGGCTGAGCAGCCAATACGGCGAGTCGTGCCAAATCGTCGAGAAATCGCATACCTAAGGATCGGCAGGGCCGACGCTCACTCTTAGGTCTCGCCGGGTGAATCACCCGAGAGAAATCAGACTAACTACGCTTTGATTAGAGCGCTTACGATCTTTAAGGCTGCCGCACAGCGCAGACACGATGGCAGAATCGTGCGCGGTCAGCCGAGTACGTCCAATGTGTCCTTGAATATCGCGAACTCTACGGGCTTCTGTATGAATGTGTTCGAGCCCAATCGATAGCTCTTCACGACGTCCTCTTCACGATCCGACGCCGTGAGCATGATGGATGACTGCCAGTTTGTTATCGCTGCGGATTCTTTCGAGTACCTCCATGCCGTTCACGCGGGGCAGATTGACGTCGAGGAGAATTAGGTCAGGGCGCGGCGCGCGTTCTCCAGCACTTCCGGTACCGAATAGGTAGTCCAATGCTTCTTGTCCGTCGCGCACGACGTTCAATTCGTTCGCCACGCGATTCTTGTGTAGTGCTCGTTCGGTAATGAGAACGTCGTCCTGATTGTCCTCGACAAGCAAGATCTTGACAGGTTTGTAGGTTTTCATTTCATCCCTTCGCCATTCCTTAGGCCACTCGTGGAAACTGGGCGAAGACGCCCCAGTACTCTCCAAGCACCGCGATCGCGCGCACCAGACTCGCTTGTTTCTGGATGTACGTGTTGGCGCCGAGGCGATACCCCTCGGCAACGTCCTCTTTGGTGATGGACGACGAGAGAATGATCACCGGCGTGGTTCCGTGCTGGCGGCTCTTGCGGACCATCTTCAGGACTTCAAATCCCGACACGCGCGGAAGGTTCAAGTCCAATAAGATCAAGTCTGGATCCGGGTGATCGGACGTCTCATATGTGCCCTTGCGGAAGAGAAACTCCAGCGCCTCGTAGCCATCTCGCGCAACAAAGAGTTCGTGCGGCATGGCGGTCTCACTCAGCGCGCGCTTTAGTATCGCGATGTCATTCTCGCTGTCCTCGACGACCAAGATGCGGGTCCGACTGAAGCGCTCGACCATGCTATGCCGCCTCCCGTATGGTGGAAGCCCCGTCAACCGGCAGCGGGAGCTTGAACAAAAACGAAGTGCCGTGCGTCCCGTCCGATTCGACCCACACACGACCTCCCAATGTTTCGACGGCCCGACGCACGATAGCCAGCCCCGCACCGGTTCCTTCGAATTCTTCCCGTCGGTGTAACCGCTGGAAAATCCCAAAGATCCGCTCGTGGTACTCAGGTGCGATACCCACGCCGTTGTCGTGCACGAAGAACGTAGCGTCAGTTGCCGTTTGTTCTCGCACGCCTACCTCCACCAGCGGGTTCGTCGACCGGTTGAATTTGATCCCGTTGCCGACCAGGTTGCCAAAGATCTGCTCCAACCGAGCGGCGTCGCCGCGAACCGTCGGTAGATGCGCTTCGACGAGAACTGTCGCCGATCGCTGATCGATGGTGGCACGCATCCCCTCAATAACATCTGCCACAAGCCGGTTCGGGTCTGCGACTACCGAGAGATCGTCGCGGCGTCCAATCCGAGACAGCGCGAGCAGGTCTTCGATCAACTGCTTCATGCGGGCGCTCGCACGGGCCATCTTTTGAAGATAGTCACGGCCCTGATCGTTCAGGCTATCCGCATAGTCTTCCAGCAAGAACTGACTGAACGCTTCGATAGTCCGGAGCGGCTCCTTGAGATCGTGCGACACGCTGTACGTGAACGCCTCCATCTCGGCGTTGCTTCGAGCAAGCTCGGTGGTGGTTTGACGGACTTGACTCTCGGCCTCCTTGCGAGCGGTGATTACCTCTGAGTAGAACACCATGCCGCGGATCTCACCTGCAGGGGTTCGCCAGGGGTCGGCGCGCCACCGCAGCCACTCCACTCTCCCTTTGCGCAGGACGAACGCCTCCTCGTCACTTTGCTGAGCCTCACCAGCCTGGCAGCGATCGTAGACAAGTCGCCATTTCTCTACATCGTTCGGAAAGATGTCTTTGTGGTTCAACGCAGCGCCCTCGTCGAACGCATAGTCGCTCCTGAATCGCTCGCTAAGAAAGGCGTAGTTCATTTGGTCGTCGACGAGAGCGACCGCAAGAGGCATCTGCTGCAGGAAGTACCGCATCCGGTCAGCGCCGGCCTGGATCTGTTGCTCGCTGGCGCGAAGCTCACGCTGAGCCTGCTCAGCCTGAAGTGCTCGTTCCTCCGCGGCCGCCGTGCGTTCAGCGACCTGCGCCTCCAACGCCTCATTGAGCGCGGATAGGTTTTGCCGTGCCAGCCGGCTCTCCGTGACGTCGCGGGCTATGGCGTGCATCTCGGCGCGCTCATGGCACGGCCGACTGTTCCACAAGAGCCAGCGATAGGAGCCGTCCTTGGCGAGGTAGCGGTTTTCAAACCGGATAGCGTCTAGGCCCAACTCGGTCTGTCTGTTCGCTTCGGCGATGGTGGATTCGAGATCGTCGGGATGCACGAAGTCGGACCACGGCCGACGCGTGAGCTCTTCAACGGTCCATCCGAGGGTGCGCTCCCATGCCGGATTTACGAGTTTGAAGCGACCGTCAAACCCCGCGATGCAGAGCATATCCGTGGAGAGCGAGAAGAAGCTCTCAAAGTCCACATCTGCTGGTGCCGAGCGCTTTGGCTTGCTGTTTTCGGACATCTCGTGCTCCAACCATCAGTCGGCACAGCGAGTGTTGCGCCCAATTCAGTATCGGTCACTTGCCCTCTCGTACTCAGGCCAGGGTTCGAAAGGGCGGCACCGCCTATGGGATTTCGGCGGTTCCCCTAAGGGAGCCCGCTCGTGTTTTCGCGTCCAGCGAAGCGGCTGGATCGCCAGGTGTCGTGAAGATCGACTCGGAGGAACGAGTCCCCGCCACGCGGTCGTTGTCGGCCTCGCGATCTCATCTTGCCGATCGTGACACCATCGGCTCATCGTGGCGCCACCCCTCGGCAATAGGTGGGCGCCAGTGGATCTGGAGTTCGACCTTGTCAGTCGCGCCCTTACTTGACGACAGATCCCTTGCACGAAACTTGCACAAACAATAACCTCGCATCCTAAGCACAAATTCAAGGCGGAGAGTTTGAATCCATTCGGCGGGGATTACAATGCGAATCTCCGAGCATACCTACAGCGCTCCGAGGTTCGTTTATCAACGATGCACCGCGTGGCCGGTGCCCTCCTTGGAGGCGCCGGGTTGCTGGTTCTCGTCCCGGTATTACTCCGAGACAGCCTTCCGAAACTCCTCGATACGATCCTCGCCGACCAACAACTTTCCGCTTGGGATCAGGGTTTGCTTATTGCATCACTTGGCATCCTGGTATTCCTCCCACTGTTTTTCATACTTAACTTGATTCGCGATTTGGTTCACTTTTACTTCGTTTCGGATCACGCAACCACGAAGGGAAGGGTTCCCGCAAGCTTTCTGCCGCTGTTCGTGCTGTCCACGCTCACTCCTCCCGGTCCCGGATCTGAGCGATTCTTCCAGAACATGCCCAATTATGAGGAATCACTATTGCCATTTGTGCTCGGACCCCGCGCTGGGACACAGTATCGAAAGCTTCGGGACGTCACCCGTTTCGGCATCGTGCCCAAATCAGTAAGGCAACGTGCCCGAGACGCCGAATCGGACAACGAAAAGCTGTCGGATTACTTGACGGCTTTGGGACTTGCTGGCTATGCGGAGCGGACGACAGAAGAGGAAGCAGCCAAGATGGTGGTGTCGCTGACAAGGCACTCCATCTACTTGCGGCGACTACTGATTCGTTACCTGAAGTCACTCGCACTCTCGGTATGGATATTCGTGGCGTTGCTGACGACAAGCTCGCTAGCCGAAAGCGCTAGCTTTACGGAGCCGGAACGCATAGCCGTAGTCACCATCGGAATCATCGTTGCCGCTGTCTTTTCGCCATTCGTGGCGCACTTGCCCATCGTCTTCGCCTTCGAGATCACAGATGCCAACCTTCCCTTCATTACACCGCCGGACAGTCATATGGCTCGGCTCGAGATCACCGTGCTCGCAGTCACCGCGATCGCTGTTGCGCTCGCGAGTTGGCCGCTAGCCGACGTGACTCAGCTATTCGAGGCCGGGCAATGGGCGAACTTTGGTGGAATTCTGCTGATGGCGATTGCTGCACTGGGTGGTCTCCGATGGCTTGGCAGCCAATTAACTTACGGATTTCTCACTCGCCAATAGAATTCTGATCCTCCGGGACACCATCCACCCATCGTGCGGCCTCGGCTCCGTCCTTCCATCGTGCCGACTACGGCGGCATCGCCAAGGCTCGTTGTCGGCACTCGTCGGCCTCGCTAGCGATTGGTCGCACGTCTGCGCCGGTCAGATCCAGATTGAGTATCGCTTCGACGGAAAGCTGCACCATAAAGAGCGCTAACGTTCGGAGGTTGGTTCGCAAGACCGGTTCCCGAAATGGCTGGACTGTCCTGACAGTGCCGGCCTTAACATCCACGATGTGCCGCAGCGATTCCCATGTCGATGCGAAGTGGGACGCATTGGCGCTCAGATAGTTTCTGAGGTTTCGATTCGTTGCTGATATTGCCGCAGCCACGTCGCCGGCGCTCGGCGGACGCTGATCCAATACGCGTTCCAAATTTGCAGGATCGCGCACGTAGATGACCAGATTCGAGCATTCAAGCATGGGTCGCAACAAAGCGCCCGATTCTTGTGCCAGCGAATCTAGCGACAAACTGTAGGACGCGAGCGCAAGATTGCGAATCTTTGCGACGTAGAGGCTCGAGACTCGCGCGAAGGGAGTTCCGACTTCCATGAGTTTAGTGGAGCACGCATCGAACACCGCGAAGAGATCGGCTAGGAGCGCTGCTTCCCGAACTAGGCTGCCTTCCAGCGCTCGAAGGGCTTCCTCACGGCCAGACCAAAGATTCAATTCGCACCGCGCTCGTCACAGCCAGGCGGCTCACCCCTAGCATGGCGCAGCTTACCATCGGGCACGTGTGGCCTAACGTGGCCGTTTTCGTTAGTCGGAGATCTCCAACCCCGACTCGCTTCCCCGCTACGTGGTGCACAACATTTACCCATAGGCCTCGATGGGGAGGGAGTCCTTCCGGGCCGTCCCGACGGCATGCCACAATCAGCCCATGAATCTCTTCAGCTGTCAGTACACGGTGGTGCCTGACCAGGGCGCCGGAACACATGGCGTGTACTCGAAGCATGTGAAATACGTGACCGGTAAAGGCAGTCCTTCCGACATCGATTTCTGGGTTTCCCGCGATTGGCTGGGAACTCCGCATCCTCACAGGCTGCGATTGTTCTTTCGCAGTGTCGACGTCGAACCTCCGGAGCCATGGGACTTCTTCAGGCTGAAGATGCGATTGCCTGGAGACACTAGGCGAGAGTACTGCAGCGTCGAAGTTGACGGACGGGGAAACACAGCAATCACCGGTGTATACGTTGATGCCCCGAGCCTGAGTGAACCTCCGCCTCAGGACCTCATGTTGTGGGTACTTGGGCGACACGCCTGAACGAAGAGTGACATCCTCCACTCGGAGATCACAGGCAGGACAGGGATCAATGCTGCGTGATTATCCTGCCCTACCGCGACCGCTCGTTCGTACGATTCATCAGTGACCGCACCGGCGAGACGCGCTTCGCAATCAAGATGCTCGATGGCTCGCTCATTACCTGGGCGCCCACACCGGCCGAACGAATTCTGCGCTGCGCTGGGCGTCGACGGCGCGACGGTTGCCATCGTCGGTAGGTTGCATGAACAGCATCGGCCCGGTGGTCACGTTCGGCGAATGCCTGAACGTCCTGTGCGGCTTTCGGGTCGAGATCGGAACACTGCCGGCGAGCTTCGATCTCTCTTGGAGTCGAGACCGCACCTAACCGCAGTTACCGCATCGGAACGTGCTTGACTTCGTTGTCGACGATCCGCTGGATCGTCGCTCGCAGCTCCTCATCCGGCTCTGGCAGCTCGAACGAACCGGTATAGGTCTGCAGCTCTTTGTGCACCTCGACGAGCGTCGCCTTCGCCTCGTCCAGACTTTGCCGGATGCGCTCGTGCAGCACGTCCTCGCCGTCGTACTCCTCTGTCATCGCATCGATCT
>CAZRHH010000027.1:0-34777 GCA_964599885.1 uncultured Dehalococcoidia bacterium
GCCGGCGCCGCCACCACCACTGCCGCCACCTCCGCCACCGGCGACGCCCGTACCGGCGCCGCCGCCACCATCAGTGCCCCGGGCATCGGCCGACGGCTGGCACGATGCGCAGTTCACGCGGCAGGTATTCGATGGGGTCAACCGCCGGCGCGCGCAGCAAGGTCTCGGACCGCTTTCGCAGGAGCCGAGGCTCGCGAACGCTTCGACGAACTACGCGCAGTTGCTGGGCGCGCACCGCTGGTTCTCGCACACCGGCCCGGACGGCTCGTCGATGGTCGATCGGATCACGGCGGCCGGCTTCCCGTTCACGGTGCAGGTCGGGGAAGTGCTGGCGATGGGGTCCGAGGGCTGGCCGCCGGAGGGCGTCGTCCAGGCGTGGATCGATAGCGCGGCGCACCGCGATCAGATCCTGAACGGCGCGTATACGCGCGCGGGCGCCGACTGTTACTTCTCGCGCGAGCCGAGTCTGATGGTGCGCTGTGTGATGAACCTGGCAGGCTAAATGCCCGGACGCGCGGTCCGGCGCGGTTGACAGCGTTCATCGGACACCTTACTGTCGCCGTGTTCCCCGCCACGGAACGGTGATCCCATGCGTCGCTGCTCGACTCTCGTCCATGCGCTGCTACTGGCGGTCGTGTGCTGCCTCGCCGTCGTCGCATCGCCGGCCAGCGCGGGCGCGCCTTCACCAACCCCGGCGCTCAACATGATCCCCGAGGGCAACGCTAACAACGTCAACCTCTCGACTCCCGCTGCCAACCTCTGGATCTGCACGACGGGCGATTGCGCCGGACCGGGCGAGGGCAACCTGATCGTCTTCCAGTACGCCTCCGGTATCAGCACCGGCGACATGGATAGCGACGGCGTCACCGACGGGCTTGGCGCCCACGAGTTCTCGGTCGATTTCGACAACTTCGTCATCTCGTCGGTCAACCCGACCGATGTGGGGTTCAACCCAGGCCCGCTGACGCCGCATCCTGACGGCGGCGATGGCGTGACCGACGGCGAAGGCGCGGCGCGCGGGCCATCGAACTGCGCGTTTTCGATCGTTGCCGAAGCGGGCTATCTGCGCTTCGGTTGCGTGACGGCGGGCGCGGTGCCGGGCCCGACGGGCGATCTGGACATCGCCCGGCTGAACCTGGTCCCGCACGCCGATCTGGCCGACGATCTGCTCCCGGACAACGGCAATGGCATCCTGACCAGCGTCAGCAATTACAACTGCGAGCTGGTCGATGTGTTCGGCCATCCCGTGCAGGGCTCGATCAACGGCGGCATCCTCCCGGTATGCGGGGACCTGGCTGTGACGGTACGCATCCTTGAAGGCGACGTGAATCTGGACTGCGTGATCGATGTCGCGGATGAGCAGGCGATCGCGTACCGCTACGCGTCCGCGTTCGGCGATGCGCTGTACGACTCGTGGTACGACCTCGAGCCGCACGCACAGGATCTCGATATCGGCGTGCTCGACATCGAGAAGGTGGTCGCGCGCGAAGGCTCGACGTGCCAGGCGCCGATGCAGCCGCAACCGCCGCTGACGCCGTAACGGCTGCGGCGCCTACGCGCCGAGCAGCGCCGTCACGACCTCGTTGATCATCCGGCCGTCGGCGCGGCCTTTGAGGCGCGCGATCGCCAAGGGCATCACTTTCGACTTGTCGCCGGCGCCGCTCGCGCCCGTCTCGGCGATGACGGCGCGCACTTCCGTCTCGATCTCGTCGCGGCTCAACTGCTGGGGGAGATACGCCTCGAGGATCGCCAGCTCGCCCGTCTCACGCTCGACGAGGTCGGCGCGCTTCGCCTTGCCGAACTCCTCGATGCTCTCGCGACGCTGCTTCGCCTGCTTCTGCACCACATCGAGCACGTCGGCGTCCGACAGATCGGTGCGGCCGGCGTTCTCCGCTTTCACGTTCACGCGCGCGATCTCGGTGTTGCTGATCGCCGTCAGCACGCTGCGCAGCACGTTTCGGCGTAGCTCGTCGCCGGCGCGCATGGCGTCCTTCAGATCCTGCGCGAGCTGCTCCTTGAGTGGCATGTGCGTTTCTCCGATGCGTGCGAGCTGCCAATCTGCGGCCAATGTAGTGGCCGGGTGGTCGCCCTTCGGGCCTATGGTACGGCGGCGCCGACCCTTACGGGAACGTCACAACCGCGACGGCAGGTTCACCGAGATGGCGCGTCGCGGTGCAGCTATGTGCGCTGCCTGCCGAATATTGTTTCGTGGCCTGACGCCAACCAAGGAGCGAACCGATGTTCAACCGCATGCTCGTGCCGATCGATGGGAGCCATTCGTCGGCCAGCGTCGTCCCGTACGCCGCCGGACTCGCGAAACGCCTGGATTGTGGTGTTGACCTCGTGCTGGTCGAGCCCGGCGACGGCGCCACGCTGCCGCATCCGGAGCATCACCGCCCCGCCGCGGCGAGCAGCGCGACCGCGACGCTGATCGCCGGCACGGCGACGCCGGCGCACGTGCGTGAAGCGAACGAACGCTACGTCGCCCGACACATCGAAGAGTTTGAAGCGCTTGGCATCGAAGCCGGCGGTCGCGTCGTCTGTGGCGATCCGGTCGATGAGATCCTGCGCGCGGCGCTCGATCTGCGCTCCGACGTGATCGCGATGGCGACGCGGAAGCTGAGCAACTTCGCCCGGCGCGACACCGGCAGCGTCGCCGAAGAAGTGCTCTGGCGCTCAAAGCTTCCGGTGCTGCTGATCGCGAACGGCTAGGGCGTTTCCTCAGAACGGCCTTACCGATGCTGCAGAGACGCAAGTCGATCTCAATCTCCTGCGAGATCACAGCCCGAAAATCGGATTCGATGGACCCGCGCCCGGGCCGACCATCCAGAAGCGCACGGACGTCGCCTCCGGCGGAACCAGTGGCAGTGGAAGTTCAAGCGGCTGGTTCACGCCATCTGACAGCTCACCGAACCCCACGATTGTGAAGTGTTGTAATACGCCGCGCAGCCAGAGAACTTCACCAGGGTAGTCCTCGTTCGCGCGCACCGAGCCTGTGGTCGTCACCGTGTCGCCTGAACGGCTTGCCTCCAGATTGGACATCGTCAGCTCCAACGGGGGGAGCGCCGATATCCACGCTGGCGAATCGCCCTTCGCGACCTGTGCGCCTTTGCGGTGAACCACCGATTGCCCGTGCCTCGTCCCCTCCATATCATGCCTCCCATACCGAAACTTGATACGAGAGGCCCCGCATCATGCAGATCACCGTCGAGTCCGGCGACATCATCAAATCCGAGGCGCCGTGCGTCGTCGTTAACCTGTTCGAGGGCGTCACAGCGCCCGGCGGCGCGACCGGCGCCGTCGATAGCGCGCTCGCCGGCGCCATCAGCGAACTGATCGCCGCTGGCGATATTCGCGGCAAGTACGGCGAACTGACGATGCTCCACACCTTCGGCAAGATGCCGTCCCCGCGCGTGCTCGTCGCCGGTCTCGGCAAGCAGGCCGAATTCACGGCTGACCGGCTGCGCGAGTTGAGCGCCACGCTGTCGCGGCACCTCCGCGCAAAGCGCGTCGAGCGCTACACGACGATCGTCCACGGGGCCGGCATCGGCGCGATGGATCCGGCGGCGTGCGCGCAGGCACTCGTCGAGGGCGCCGTGCTCGGCCTCTACCGTTTCGACCGCCACAAGCGCACGGACGACGACGCCACCGTGATCGCCGCGGTCACCATCGTCGAACACGACGCTTCGAAGACGGACGCGATCCGCAACGCCGCCGAGCGCGGCCGAATCGCCGCCGAAGCAGCGAACATCGCCCGCGACTTCGCGAATGAACCGGCGAACGTACTGACGCCGACGGAGTTCGCGGCGCGCGCGCAGACGCTCGCCACGGAGCACGGCCTCGGCTTCCATCTGTACGACCGCGAGTGGGCCGAAGAGATGGGCATGGGCGCGTTTCTCGGCGTCGCCCGCGGCAGCGCGCAGCCGCCGAAGTTCATGGTGCTGACGTACCAGGGCGGCGTCGAAACGAAGGCGCTCGGACTGATCGGCAAGGGCATCACGTTCGACACCGGCGGCATCTCGATCAAGCCCGCCGCCGGCATGGAAGAGATGAAGGGCGACATGTCCGGCGGCGCCGCCGTCATCGCCGCGATGATCGCCATCGCGCAGCTCAAGCCGAAGATCAACGTCACCGCAATCGTGCCGGCGACGGAGAACATGCCCGGCGGCAACGCCACGAGGCCCGGCGACGTGCTGAAAGCGATGAACGGTAAGACGATCGAGGTGATCAACACGGACGCCGAGGGCCGCCTGATCCTCGCCGACGCGCTGTCTTACGCGTGCAAGCTCGATCTCTCGCCGCTCGTCGATGTGGCGACGCTTACGGGCGCGATCTCGATAGCGCTCGGCAACGTGGCGTTCGGCGTCATGTCGTCAAGCGATGCGCTGGTCGCACGCCTCTTCACCGCTGCGTCGCACGCCGGCGAGAAGTGCTGGCAACTGCCGATGTTCAGCGAGTACAAGGAGCTGAACAAGAGCACCATCGCCGACATGCGCAACAGCGGCGCGCGCGGCGCCGGATCGATCGCCGCCGCGTTCTTCCTCCGCGAGTTCGTCGACGACCGCCCCTGGGCCCACCTCGACATCGCCGGCGTCGACTTCTTTGACAAGGAAAAGGGCACGACCCTGAAGGGCGGGAGCGGGATTCCGGTGCGGACGCTGGTGAATCTCGCGATGGAACTCGCGGAGCGCCCGCTGGAGTAGCTTGCTTAGCAGCGGCGCCTCCTCTCGGCACGTTGCTAAGCTGAGCCATGCATTACGTTCTGAACACCAGCCTTTCATCTATCGACTCGGTAGTGCCTGGCCTTCCGACGCCGGAGGCTGATATACGCGGAGGGCTCGCCGAGGATCTCCTGTGGTACGACCGCGTCGTCATCGTCACCTCTACCTTTCACGAGGTGAAGCACCTCATTAGATGGATGACGATCGACCGCCTCGTCGAGATTGTCGAACGCGGTGAATTAGGTTTCCTTCGCGTGCCCAATACACTCGGCTATATGAATGCCTCCGGGCGCCGTCGAGGAGGATTCACGAGCGGACCAGGACTGATCGCGTTCAGAGCCCAAGGGCAACCACATCAAGTGGATTGGCGGGAGCAGATGTGCATCATCCTCCGCGAGTCGCTGCCGTGCGGTCAGCGGCGAGCAGAGGGAATTACCGACTCATTGGCGGCCGGCGTCGAAGACTCGGATCCGGCCGAGCACTTCGCCGGCGCGATTGAGGCAGCGCGAAACGATCTTAACCATCCAGACATCACTAGGTTCATCGGATTGTCAGGCGATGACGACGTCGATGATCTCCCTTCTGGGGACATCAGGATACAAAGGCTCCTGCGGGTGGCGGTGGCGAACCATGACATGCTGTTGGCCGTCGGGCGTCCGGACGCAAGGTTGCATTCGGATCCGGTCGTTAAGGATGTGTTGGAGGCCAAACTCCAACGCCTCCTGCCTCACTCCGCCGCTGCGCTAGGAATGAATCACCTGCTCGAAATTGAGGATCTGCCAGGCGTCGCCGAATCGGTTAGAGCTCGAAGCATCTCCTTCGATCAAGTCATGGTCGCGCGGCGGTCGGAGAACGGACGTCGTTTTCGCGAATGGCTCGATGTCGCAGTTGCCGGAGATGACGAAAAGGAGGCAGTGAGGGAGTATATCGCCGCGATAGAGGCAGCAGGAGCACCGGTGCCGCTGACGGCGAAACTCGCACGCTTCATTTCTGGCGCAATCGTCGGCGGGGCCTTGGGCGCCGCGTTGGGTCCTGCGGCTGGCTTGGCCGTCGGTGCGTTGGACGCATTGCTTCTCGATCGACTTGCGGACTCGTGGACACCGGGTGCCTTTCTGGACGACGAACTTGCGGCGCTCTTGGGTTAGCTGCGCGCTGCGGGTTCCCGCGGTGCGAGTCGCACATCGTCTCATACGGCGAACTTACGCTGCGGCCCAACACCTGTCGTTTTCACAGATCAGCCCGTACAAACTCACTGATCCGTTCGCCGATCATGATGGTGGGGATGTTGGTGTTCGCGCGGGGGACGCGGGGCATGATCGACGCGTCGGCGAGGCGCAGCCCGCTGACGCCGTACACGAGCCCGCGCTCGTCGCAGACGGACATGGGGTCGTCGTCGGGCCCCATGCGCGCGGTACACGACGGGTGCGCGCCGGTGCCGCAGTTGCGCCGGATCCACGCTTCCAGCGTCGCCGCGTCGCCAAGCTCCGCTTCGTTCGGGCGACGCATCCCGTCGCTGACGCCGGCGATCGCCTTCGTGTTGACGAGTTCGACGCCGCGATGCACGCCGTCGCGCAGCTTCTCGAAGTCGCGCTCGTCCGATAGATAATCCATCACGATCCGCGGCCGCGCATCGATGTCCGCACTATCGAACTCCAGCCGTCCGAACGAGTACGACTTGAAGACGCACGCCGCGAGCCCCATCAGCAGCCGCCCGCCCGGAATGTGCATGAACGACAGCGGTTCGAGCTGCATGTCATTGACGTCGCTGCTGCCTGTTGCGGTGTAGCGCAGTGTCGTCTGGATGACAGGCTGATCGAAGTTCGCGACGCCGTCCTTCGGCGTCAGCGTCGGCCCGATGGCCGGGTGATCCTGCAGGTTCTGCCCGACACCGGCACGCTCGCACGTCACGGCGATGCCGAGGCGGCCGAGCACATCGCGCGGCCCGATGCCGGAGCGCAGCAGGATCGGCGGCGTGTGAATCGCGCCAGCCGCCAGCACGACATGCGGCGCGCTGATCGTCTCGATCGTCCCAGCGCTCGTCCGCACTTCGACGCCCGTCGCCGCGCCGTCGCGAAACACCACACGCTGCACCGACGTGTCCGCGCGGATCGTCAGATTCGCGCGGTCGCGCGCCGGCGCCAGGTACGCGATCGCCGTGCTCATGCGCAGGTCGCCGCGCTTGTTCATTGGGTGCGAACCCCAGCCCGTCGACTCCGGATCGTTGTGATCCGGGCACTCCGGATATCCTCGCTCGGCGCACGCATCGAGAAATGCGTTCTGGTACGGCACGAGTTCGCTGCGCGGATGACGCCGGATCGGCAGCGGCCCGCTCTTGCCGTGATACGGCGTGTCGAAGTCGGCGTCCGTCTCAAGCCGGATGAAGGCCGGCAACACCTGCTCCCACGACCACGACGGACAGCCGAGCGACGCCCACTCGTCGTAGTCCGCCGGCACGCCGCGCAGCGCGATCGCCGTGTTCACCGCCGACGATCCGCCCGTGACGCGGCCACGCGCGAACGCCTGCCCGGTGCGGCTCGTCGCGCTCGGCTCGTACCGCAGCTTCCAGTCGTGGTCGAAGAACGAGCCGTGGTTGACGTTCCGCAGGTCTTCCGGCAGCGCCTCCATGTTCGGATAGTCCGGCCCCGCTTCGAGCAGCAGCACCCGCACCCGCGGATCCTCGCTCACGCGCGCGGCGACGACGCTGCCGCCGGAGCCGGCGCCAATGACGATCAGGTCGTAGTCAGTGCTCATGGAAGCAGAGTATATCTGGCCGTCGAATCACGATACATTCGAGCCGCGCTGCTCATTGTCGCCCGAAACATCGTGAACTGGACAGAAGGCGACTGAGTCGTGATCCTGTCGTCCGGCCTGGAACCGGGGCTGACAAGCGGTTCACCGAGATGCAGGACGAAGGGGTTGATGGATGACGCTCAAGGTCGTTGTGCTTGGCGCTGGTTTCGGAGGCCTCGAACTCAGCACGATACTTTCCGACACGTTCGCCGATGAACTCGATCTCACCCTGATCGACAGGTCAGATCACTTCGTCTTCGGGTTCTCAAAACTCGACGTGATGTTCGGCCGGGAGACCGCCGGCGCCGTCCGTCTCCCCTACAGCAAGATTGCGAAGCCGGGCGTGCGATTCCGGCAGGAGACCATCACCGCGATCGATCCTGCAGCGCGGCGCGTCACCACCGACACCGAAACCTACGAGGCCGACGTGCTCGTCATCGCGGTCGGCGCCGACTACGACATGGATGCGACGCCTGGCCTGCGCGAAGGCGGCAACGAGTTCTACTCGTTCGCGGGCGCCGAGCGTCTGCGCGAGATCATCCCCACGTTCTCGAAAGGTCGCGCGATCGTCGGTGTAACTTCCACGCCGTTCAAGTGCCCGCCGGCACCAAGCGAGGCGGCGTTGTTACTGCATGACTACCTCACCACGCACGGCCTCCGCGACGCTTGCGAGATCAGTCTCGTCATGCCGTTCGGTGTGCCGATCCCACCGTCTCCCGACGCCTCGCGCGCGTTGCTCACCGCCTTCGCCGAGCGCGACATCACGTTCGTCGCCAATCACCTCGTCCGGGCGATCGATCCCGCGCGCCGCGTCGCTATCCTCGACGACGACACGGAAATGCAGTTCGACCTCTTCCTCGGCGTTCCAAAGCATTGCGTGCCAGCGGTCGTCGAGGCGAGTGGCATGACGGAAGGCGGCTGGATACCCGTCAACCCCGTGAACCTCAAGACGAAGTTCCCCGGCGTCTATGCCATTGGCGACGTGAACAGTGTGGGTACGCCGAAAGCCGGCGTCTTCGCCGAAGGCGCAGGGCGCGTCGCCGCCGAATCGATCATCGCCGAATACCGGAGGAGCGACGGACCCGCGCCCTACACCGGCGCCGGCGCTTGCTACGTGGAGTTCGGAGCGGATCGCGTCGGACGCGTCGACGTTGACTTTCTTTCGGGACCGTCGCCAACCGGCACGTTCGTCGATCCTTCTACCGCCCTCGTCGGCGAGAAGGAGCACTTTGGAGCGAGTCGCCGGCGCCGCTGGTTTGGCCTATAGCCGCTCCATGTACGCCGCGCCGCAGCATAAGTCATTCACCCTGCTCACCAGGTCGTCCGGGTCGAACGGCTTCGGCAAATAGCCCTCGGCGTGCAGTTCGCGCGCATCGCCCGCCGCATCGTCCGCCGAGACGATCAGCACAGGAGTGACGGCGCCGCGCCGCCGCAGTTCGCGGTAGAACGCGCGCCCGTCCATCACCGGCATGTGGATATCCAGCACGATCGCATCGGGATGACAGCGGTCGAACTCAGCGAGCGCGTCGAATCCATCAGCCGCGACGCACGTCTCGAAGCCGTCCACTCGCAGTGTGAGCCGCATCAGGCGTGAAATAAGCGGATCATCTTCGACGATCATCACGCGTTTGGGCGCATTCACACTCATACCCAAATCGTAACGTGAAGGACTTGCATCGCCGTCGCAACGCTCCGAGTGCGCGCAACCAGCACTGTGTCAGCGCCCTCGCATGTCTGCGGCTGCCGCCGTTTTGTTACAGGGCGGAGCGCGATCGAACGACTGCAACGCCAACGCAAGAACAATCGCCCCCCCCGCACCCGCGCCCGTGATTCCTGCCAATCTCGGACCGACGCATCAGACGCCCGCCACGGCGTTACCCCCGTCGAGGTCGACCTCGACGACTTCTCGTTCACCTACGACACGGCTGCCATCGCCGAAGCCGAACAACTCGCCTTCCGCGCCGACAACGTCGGCGAACAGGAACACGAGATCTCCCTCGCCCGCATCCCCGCCGATGCCGACATCGACGAGCTGCTCATGTCCGAAGCAGAGCCTGAGGGCGTCGAATTCCTGGGTGGCGCCACCGCCGAACCGGGCGATTCCGCGAACCTCGTGTTCGTCGAGCCGCTCGGCCCGGGCCGCTACGTCATGGTCTGCTTCCTGCCCGACACCAGCGAAGGCGAAGACGGCCAACCGCACGCCCTCCTCGGCATGGTCTCCGAGTTCACCATCGAGTAACGCACACACGGCAGCAGCAGTAGAGAGAGGCGCCCTTTGGCGCCTCTCTTTCTATATACTCAAACCCGCGCGTGTCGTCCTCGCCTAACCGTCATGTGCCAACTCCGCCTCCCCCACGACAACCCCCGCAACCATCCCCTCACCCTGATGGCTCACCGTCTCGCCCCGGTACTCCTCCGCCACCGAGCACAGGAACTCGTACTCGCCGGGCTCCAGCGTCATCGTCAGCCGCTGGCTCTCGCCTCTTTCAAGCAGGCCGCTCCGCGCGACGATCTCGCTGTTGCCGTCGGCATCGGTGCGCATCACGACCAGATCGTGCGTCTCGCCGACACCGCCGTCGCGGTGCCCGCGCTCTTCTTCGTGCTCGACGAGCAGCGTCACTTCACCGGCGCTGATCTCGTCGCGCGACAGGCCGACGTCGAAGTTCGACAACTCGACGCGCACTTCGCGCGCACCCAGCGCAGCTTCGCTCTCGAACGCGCCACGGCTGATCGCCGTAAACAGGACCAGCGGTACGACGAGGATGATCACCGCCGCGACCATCGCCAGCGCCGGCGCGGCGTTCGCAGACCAGAACGGCTGCACCGGCGCGACGTACGTGTTTCCGCTGCGTTCGGCGATAGCGCGCGCCTTCGACCGCAGCCGCAAGCTGTTCGTCATCACCGACACGGAGCTGAACGCCATGGCGCCCCCCGCGATGATCGGGTTCAGCAGGCCTAGTGCGGCGATCGGGATCGCCAGCACGTTGTAGCCGAACGCCCAACCGAGGTTCTGCTTAATCGTCGTCAGGGTGCTGCGGCTGAGGGCGATCGCCTCCGCGACCTTCGAGATGTCGCCGTTGAGCAGCGTGATGTCGCCCGCCTCGATCGCCACATCCGCGCCCGTGCTCATCGCGATGCCGACATCCGCCTGCGCCAGCGCCGGCGCGTCGTTGATGCCGTCACCGGCCATCGCGACGGACAACCCGCTCGCCTGAAGCGATCGCACCAGTTCGAGCTTGTCCTCGGGCTTCGCCGTCGCACGATACTCCGTGATGCCGACGCTCTCCGCGACACGCGCCGCGGCACGCTCGTTATCGCCGGTCATCATGATCACGCGCAGCCCGAGGCCGTGCAGCGCGCCGACGGCGCGAGAAGCGCTCTTCTTCACTTCGTCGGCCATGCCGATCACGCCCGCAACTTCACCATCGATCGCCGCCAGGATCACGGTCTGCCCCGCTGCTTCGAGACGGTCGATTTCGGCCCGCATCTCGTCACCGATCGCGATCTGTTGTTCTTCGATCAGTTGGCGGTTGCCGGCGAACACGCGCTTGCCATCGACGGTCGCGACCACGCCGCGCGCCGTCAGCGATTCGAAGTCCGTCGCCGCGGGCAGCGTGTAGTTCGCCTCCACCGCCGCATCGACGATGGCGCGGCTCAGCGGGTGATCGCTGTTCGCTTCGGCAGCGGCGACGATCGTCAGCAGCGTCGCTTCCGGCATCACGCCGGCGGGGATGACGGACGTCACCTGCGGGCGGCCTTCGGTCAGCGTGCCCGTCTTGTCGAGCACGACGACGTTGAGCTCGCGCGTGCGTTCGAGCACTTCGGCGTTGCGGATCAGGATGCCGCGTTCGGCGCCCAGGCCGGTGCCGACCATGATCGCCGTCGGCGTCGCCAGCCCCAGCGCGCAGGGGCAGGCGATGACGAGGACGGCGACGGCAGAGCGCATACCGGTGATCCACTCGCTGTCACTCCAGACGTGCGCCGGGTCGGTGAACAGCCCCCACGCCAGGAACGTGCCGATCGCGATCACGATCACGACCGGCACGAATACCGCGGCGATCTGATCGACGAGCTGCTGGATCGGCGCCTTCGAGCCCTGCGCTTCTTCGACCATGCGTGCCATCCGCGCCAGCGTGCTGCCCTCGCCGACGGCCGTCGCTTCGACGCGCACAACGCCGTTCTGGTTGATCGTGCCGCCGATCACGCGGTCGCCCGCGCGCTTCTCGACCGGGATCGACTCGCCCGTGATCATCGCTTCGTCGACGGTGCTGTGGCCGTCACGGACGATGCCGTCAACGGGCAGCTTCTCGCCCGGCCGCACGATGAGCACGTCGCCGAGCGCCACCTGGTCGATCGCGATCTCCACTTCGGCGCCATCGCGCAGCACGCGCGCCGACTTCGCGGAGAGTCCGAGCAACGCCTTGATCGCCGACGACGCCGCGCCCTTCGAACGTTCCTCGAAATACTTACCCATCGTGATGAACACGAGTACCGCCGCCGACACGTCGAGGAACATGATGTACGGCTGGTCGAAGATGACCACCCACGCGCTCCACAGGTAGGCCACGAGCGTGCCCAGCGCGATCAGCACGTCCATATTCGGATTCAAATGGCGCAGCGACGTGTAGCTGCCGCGGTAGTAACGCCAGCCGAGCACGAGCTGGATCGGCGTCGCGAGCGCCAGCACCGTCCACGCGTGCAGGCGCATGTTGTCAAAGATGTAGAGGCCGGCGATATCCATCGACATCGCCATGACGATCGTCGGGATGGCCAGCATCGCGCCGAAGATCACCAGCCACAGCGTCTGCCGCGCGTGCTCGGCGCGGATCATCGCCAGGTGATCGTGGCCGCGCTCGCCGTGCGCCGCCTTGTAGCCCGCCTTCTCGACCGCCGCGATCAGTTGTTCGACCGGCACATCCGCGCCAATGACGCTCGCCGTTTCCGACGCGAAGTTCACGTTCGCCTGCTCGACGCCGTCGACTTTGCCGAGCGCTCGTTCGACACGCCGCACGCACGAAGCGCACGTCATGCCGGCGATGTCAAGTTGCGTAGTCGTCTGTTTCGTCGCCATATCGTGTTTTCCTCGGTCTCGTCTATCTGGAACCCAGCGCGGTTAACTCTCTACGCTGGCCTCGTATCCTTCTTCCTCGATCGCTTCGACGATCTGTGCGTCGTCGAACTCACCCTCGACCTTTGCCGAGTTGGTCGCGAGATCGACCTTCACATCGCTGACGCCGGCGACGCCCTTCACGGCTTTGGTGACGTGCTGCACGCAGTTGTCGCACGTCATCCCCTTTACATCGAACAACAGTGTCTTCGCCATGGTGGGTTTCCTTTCGATATTCGTGCTGATTGCTTGCTTTGACTGCGTTTCGGGCGGAGCTAAAGCTCCGCAGCTACATTCAGGTGGTTCGCTCATTCGGGTTGCTGTGCGACGTTACGGGCAGGGTTGAAGCTCGGCTGCTACATCGCTTCCGTGTTGCTGGCACGGCCGATCGGGACTCCAGCGTCCACCTTTTAGTGTTCGTGCAACACACCAGCGGTTCGGCTGCCTACTTGCCGGCCAACTCGTACAGCGCCGCCAACTCCTCGACAACTGCTTCCTCACGCCCCTCGCGGATCCCATCGACGGCGCACGTCGCGAGGTGGCCCTTGAGCATGATCGCCTCCATCTTCTCGATGGCGCGGCGCACGGCGTACGTCTGCTTCAGCACGTCGACGCAATACTTGTCGTTCTCCACCATGCGCCGTATGCCGTCGATATGGCCGTCGATGAAATTAAGCCGCTTGAGCACGTCCGTCTTCGTCTGATCCTGCATCGTTCCTCTCATTCCCATACCCGGTGGGAGGGGGTACGTCCACATCGTACCGCTCGCTCGAGAAGCCTGTCAAGCGCCCTCCCGAGCCGCCGCCTCGACGCGAATTTGCGAACGTGCGGTGCTGCCCGCATGCGTTCATGGCAGCAACTTGCGACGCAAGAATCTGAGCTAGCCGAAAACGGCCGCAAGCTGCTGATCAACATCGCTCCCAGGTGGGGGATCGCGCTTCTCGGGACGATCCGCAAAGACGGCTCGCCGCGCATCGCGCCCGTCTGCGTGTATGAGCTCGAAGGAAATCTCTACGCGACGATCGAGACACACAAGGAACACGATCTGCGCCGTGACCCACGCTACTTCATGCACTCGTACTGGGGCGAAGGGCAGGATGAGTTTGCGATCCAGGGAGAGGCCGGCTCCGTCCTCGATGCCGATGCGCGCAAACCGCTCGACGCCCTCGAGCCGAGACTGGTCTACAGCTCCACGATCCGCGAACTACGGCTCTCAGCCGCGCATTCCGTCGTCTATCGCAACTTCCCTCGCGCCGACATGTACGCCGAGAAGATCTCGTGGCGCGAAGGGGAGGAGACGCGCCGCTGGACCAGCTTCGAAGGCAACCCCGACGCGCAATGAAGCCCATGTCGATGCCCCACCTCTCACCTCTCCGTGGCCCCGGATACACTGACACCATGGACCGCAAGAAGCGGGGCTTCCTCGCACACTGGCGCGACGAGATGCTCTGGGGCTTCGTCGCCACCGTCGTCCTCACGATGACCCTGCGCCTCGCGCAGGCCGGCGGCATCACGCGCATCGATCTCCCGCTCATGCTCGGCACGATGGCGACGCCCGACCGCGATCGCGCGAAAATCTACGGCACGCTGATCCACATGTTCAACGGCTGGATGCTCGGCGGCATCTACGTTCTCGCATTTCACTCGCTGCGGCGCGCCAGCCTGTTCCTCGGCGCGGCGATGGGTCTCGTCCACGGTCTGTTCGTGCTGGTCGTCGCGCTGCCGCTGCTGCCCGGCGCCCATCCCCGGATGGCGTCCGACTTCACCGGCCCCCAACCGACCAACGGCCTCGAGCCGCCCGGCTTCATGGCGATCAACTACGGCCGGCGCACACCGATCGTCACGCTGATCGCGCACATGATCTACGGCGCGATCATCGGTCACTTCTACGAGGTCGGCCGGCGCAGGGAAAGCGCGGGCCTGAAGGACGCCCTACTTCGCGGACGCGCTGCCCCGATGCGGGATCTCGCCGCGCTCGGCGCGCGTGATCGCTAGCGCCGCCGTGATCAGCTCGATGTGGCTCAGTCCCTGCGGGTGATTCCCGAGCGCGATGCCGCTGTGCGGGTCGGTCTCCTCCGATAGCAGCGACAGATCGTTCGCCGCCGTCATCGTGTGCTCAAACACACGCCGCGCTTCGCCGACGCGGCCCGCGCTCGCCAGCGCCGCTGCCAGCCAGAAATTGCACGTCAGAAACGCACCCTCCTCGCCCGCGAGTCCGTCGTCGAAGCCCTCGTACCGGTGCAGAAAGCCGTTCGTTTCCAGCCGATCGCGGATCGCATCGATCGTGCCGATCATCCGCGGATCATCGCCGTCGATGAAGCCGATCAGCGGCAACACCAGCAGCGACGCATCGAGGTTCGCGCCGTCAAACGTCTGCGTGAACGAGCCGATCGCGCGGTTATAGCCGCCCTCGAGCACCGCCCGCTTGATCTCGTCCGCCTCGCGCTGCCATACGTCGACGTCGCCGGTGATGTGGCCTTCCTGCGCCAGCTTCACGGCGTTGTCGAGCGCATCCCACATCATCACCTTGGAGTGTGTGTAGTGCTTCGGCTCGGCGCGCGCTTCCCAGATGCCGTGATCCGGTTCGCGCCAGACTCGCGCCACATGATTCGCCACGCCGGTGATGAACGATGCCTCGTCGGCGTCCACCTTGCGCGGGTTCTGGCCGATGAAGTTGTGGAACGCGTCGATCAGTTCGCCATAGACGTCGAACTGCTCCTGATTGGAAGCGAGGTTGCCGATCCGCACGGGCCGCGAACCGCGGTAGCCGTCGAAGTGCGCGAGTTCCTTCTCCGGCGTGTGGATATCGCCGTACAACGTGTAGAGCGGCCGCAGCCGCGGCGCCGTGATCCGCGTCGCGTGCATCAACCAGCTCACGAACGCGTTCGCCTCATCCGCGTACCCGATGCTCAGCAGCGCATCGACGGTGAACGCGCTGTCGCGGATCCAGCAGTAGCGATAGTCGTAGTTGCGCTCGCCGCCGATCTCTTCCGGCAGCGACATCGTCGGCGCCGCGACGATCGCGCCCGACGGCGCAAACGCCAGCATCTTCAGCGTCAGCGCGCTCCGTTGCACCGTCTCTGCGTAGGCGCCGTCGTACGTGCAGCGCGCCGACCAGTCGCGCCAGTACGCAAGCGTTTGTTCGTACAGCTGATCGACGTACGTGTCTGCGACGACGACCGCCGGTTCGCCGGAAGAATACGCCAGCGAGAACCGCAAACGCTCGCCCGGTTGCGCGTCGAAGTCGCCGCGCGCATCCCATCGCGTCGTGTCGAGGGGCACATCGCTCCGCAGATGCGTCACGTGCCGCCCGCGCGATGCCGTTACCTCGGTGCGGGTGCGCGCATGCAGTTCGACGGTTCCGGTCCCGTACCCCGGCCGCGGCGCGTACTCGAGCCGCATCGGCACCCGCCCGCTGCGCGCTTCCACCAGACGGATCAGCGCTCGCAGCGGCATCAGCGCCCGGCGCTTCGCGTCTTCTATCTGCGCCGGCATGAAGTCGATCAGCCCGACCTCGCCATGCTCCGTCGAGAACGTCGTCTCCAGCACGTTCGTCGCATCGATGTATCGGCGCCGTACCCGATACTCGACGCTCGGTGAGATGCGAAAGTAGCCGCCGCGATCCCAATCGAGCAGCCGCGCGAAGTACGACGGACTGTCGAAGTTCGGCAGGCACATCCAGTCCACCGACCCGTCGCGCGACACCAGCGCCGCCGTCCGCGAATCGCCAATCAGCGCGTACGAGCCGATATCGGGGTAGCGTTCAGCGTCAGACTCGGTCACTGAGTCATAGTACTTGCCGCCGCCTGGCGACGACCCTTCTTGCCGCCGCCTCCCACAGCCATGACCGGCTGCCCGCTCGTCCATCCGGCGCCGCCTGGCGCGAAAGCTGCTCGGTACCGGGCGGCACCGAGCGCAGGCGTCTTGACGCGACCGCGCACCACGCGTCAACAGCCAGCGGGAAGTATCTGAATGCAACTCTCCGACACGTGCTCGATACGTTCCTGAAATGCCCTCCTCGGAGGCGAGCCGTTAGAATCTGCGAAAGGCTACATCAACCTATGCCCGACGCGGCCACAATTGAGCAGTGCGAATCAACGCTTGTCGCGCTGCGGGCGAACCTCGTCGCCGCGCTCGGCGCCTCCACCGTCGATGTCCTCTTCGACCGGGCGATCGCGGAAGTCGCGCACGCCTACCCTGCCTTGTCGACCCTCCGTGCCCACAACGGCGACTTTTCCTTCGACGCGCTGCATGAGCGGCTTGCGACTGAGCCAGGCACGGACGTACCTGCGGCGTTCGGCGCGTTGACCGGCGTGCTGCTGCTTGTAACCGCGCGCATGCTGGGCAAGACCGTCGCGCGTCAGCTCGCCGGCACAAGCCGCGCGGTCGATGGACAGGGAGGATACTGGCTTGGTGAGTGAAAAGAGAACAGCCGTCGAGCTGCCGCGAATCACCGCCGGGATCCCGGCGCTCGACGTTGTGCTGCACGGCGGTATCCCGCGCTACTCGGTCGTATTCGTCGGGGGGTTGCCTGGCACCGGCAAGACGATCCTCTGCGAGCAAGCCATGTGGGCGAACGCCCGCAGCGCCGACCGTGTGCTCTACCTCAGCACGCTGTCCGAATCCATGCTGAAGATGCTCCGCTTCACCCAGCAGTTCAGCTTCTTCAACGCCGACATGGTCGGCCGCCAGGTGATCTACGGAGACCTCGGCGGGGCGCTGGTGCGTGGCGGCGCGCAGGCCGTGCTCGACGAACTGGCCCGGCTCGTCGAAGAGTACCGGCCGGAACTGCTGGTGATCGACAGCTTCAAGGCGCTGCGCGAGGCGGTTCCGGACCCGGTGGCGTTTCGCCTCTTCGCATCCGAACTGATGCTGCGGCTCTCCACCTGGGAAGTGACGGCGCTGCTGATCGGCGAGTACACCGAGGAAGACATCCGCGAAGGCGCCGAGTTCTCCATTGCGGACGGCATCATCTATCTCTTCGGCACGGAAGAGGGCGGCCAGCAAAAGCGCCAGCTTCGCGTGATGAAGATGCGCGGCACCGGCTACTTCGCGGGCGATCATGTCTTCCAGATCGGCGGGGACGGCATCACCGTATATCCGCGGATGAACCCGCAAATCATCGGGGAATATGCCGAGAGCAGCGAACGTCACCCGTCCGCCATCGACGGCGTGACGGAGATGCTGGGCGGCGGCATGTTCGGGGCCACCTCGACGCTGATCGTTGGCGTGTCCGGCTCGGGCAAAACACTCACCGCGCTGAGCTTTCTCGCCGCAGCGGGCCGCGCCGGCAAGCGTTGCCTCTACGTGAGTTTCGAGGAGAGCGCCCACCAGATCACGCGCAACAGCGAGGCGTTCGGATGGGACATTGATGCTCTTGTGAAAGCGGAGCTATTGCACTTCGTACACGTCTCGCCATCCGAACTGGACATCGACATCCACGCCGCCACCATTAAGGATGCGGCCACCAGCACCGGTGCGGAAATGGTCGTCATCGACAGCATCAGCGGGTTCGAAGCGATCTCCGAAGACACGCGCAAATATCAGAGCTACCTCTGGGCGATCAACGACCACTTCAAACGCACGGGCGTCTCGCTGATCATGACTGCGGAGTCCGGCGGATTCTTCGAGACGGGTGAGTTCGTGCCCAAGCATATCTCGCTGTTCGTCGACACTATTATTCTCCTGCGCGCGACCGAGCTCGATGGCAAGGCGACGCACATCATCAGCGTCCCGAAGATGCGCGGCTCGCCGCACGATCGTTTCGCCCGCCTGTTCAACTTGGAAGCGGGGGACATCGGCGTCGGAGACGTGGTGCAACTCAACAGCCGTCACGGCATCGATGACAATGGCAACCGATGAGGGCGGCGGCGGCGTTCCCGATGCTGCCGTCGTGCTCGCCATCGACGACGAACCGGGCATCCTCCGGCTGTTGCGCCTTGAGCTGATCGGCGCCGGTTTTTCCGTCCTCACCGCCACCGGCGGCGACGAAGGCATCGCCATCCTGTCGTCCCAGGAGGTCGATATCGTCCTGCTGGACGCGCTGATGCCTGCGCAGCCAGGCACCGAAGTCCTCGCGGAGATCAAGAAGCGGTGGCCGTCGCTCCCCGTCATCGTCCTCAGCGCCCACAATACTGATGCGCACCGCCTCGAGGTCATGGAGGCGGGCGCCGACGATTTCGTCACGAAGCCGTTCAGCCCGCAGGACCTCACGATCCGCATTCAGTCCCTGCTCGGCCGCGCGGCCGGCGAGCCCGACGAAAAACCAGTCCGCATCGGGGGTATCCAGATCGACGTGCGGGCGCAGCGGGTCACGCGCGCCGGCGCGTTGGTGACCCTGAGCCGCACGGAATGGATGCTACTGCGCCGCCTGATCGAAGCGAACGGCGAAGCGGCGCTCGATCAAGAGCTGCTCGTCAAGACGTGGGGACGTGAATACCGCGGTGATGTGGAATATCTGCGCATCTGGATGGACCGGCTCCGGCGCAAACTGGGTGACGATGCGGCGAACCCGCAGCTCATTTTTCGTTTCCAGGGCGTAGGCTACCGCCTCGACACTGGCGCTGCCGCCACGCCGCCGGATTGAAGCAAGCGTCCCCTATGCTTCCCGCACCGGCACGGACGCTGCCAGCCGCGCGTTCGGCGTCAACGCGAGGCTAGGCCGGCAAGTAGCCGCCGCCGGAAGCGTCGCCGCTCGTTCGGCAAACCTTCCGGACGAGGTTCATGAACATTCCGACCGAGTGAGCCTTCTCTGTGTTCTGTTGCGTTCCGTTCTTGACGGGCCGCAGCTCGGGATGCCGCGCGAGAAACACCGCACGAAACCCTTCGATCTCGAACCCAAGCACATCTCCCGTTTCAGGATCGACGCGCGCCCAAATTTCGCCGAGGTCGACCGAAGTGGCCGCGCGCGGTTCGCCGACACGAATGTAAAGGACGTCTTCGCGCTTCTCGTAGTCGACTGTCCATGCATCAATCGGCTGTTGATCCAATGCATCGATCTGTAGCGTTGCCACGGTCAACCCGTCGGCCATAGCTTCACTGTCTCCCGGAACTTCGCACCAGTCACATGAAACGCGCTGATGACGCCCGTTCCCCTCATTGCTATATTCGACGATCACGCGCACGAACCCGCCTCTAAAGGGTGGCGGTAACTCAGACAGCCGGTAGAACACATGGCGATCTGCGTGAGTATCACTCTGATAGATGCTCAGCGGATCGCTGATTGCTTTCTCGACCAGTGCCTCCTGCCCGGCCATCTCGGGATGCCTTGCTACGATGTGGGCGTTTCCAGTTGCGCCGTGTGCACGTGACGACCGCCTGATTATGCGGACTGACCGCCCGTATCCTTCCGAATGGATTCAGTCCGAATTTCATACTATAACTCCGGGCGTAGCCGCCGCGTACACGTTCCGTCAATACCTACAGCATCCTGACCGCCCGCAGAACGCCGTGCGGTCCGGTGCGCCCGAGTGTCAGTTCAGCACAGGATGCCCCACATGGCGAAGCCCCAAACGCGCGAGATGGCCAAAGCGTACGACCCGCGCACCACCGAAGATCGCGTGTACGAGTTCTGGGAGAAGCGCGGCTACTTCAAGGGGCAGATCGACGAATCGAAGACGCCGTTCTGCATCATCATGCCGCCACCCAACGTCACCGGTGAGCTGCACGTCGGCCACGCCCTCACTGATACGGTCGAGGACATCCTCATCCGCTGGCACCGCATGCTCGGCGATCCGACGCTTTGGCTACCCGGCGTGGACCACGCCGGCATCGCCACGCAGAACGTCGTCGAGAAGCAACTCGCGAAGGAGGGCCTCACCCGCCACGATCTTGGACGCGAAGCGTTCGAGCAGCGCGTCTGGACATGGGTCGAGCGCATCCGCCCGATGATCAGCAACCAGCACCGCCGCCTCGGCGCATCGGCGGACTGGTCGAGCGAGATCTTCACGCTCGACGACGGCCCGCAGCGCGCCGTCCGCACGACATTCAAGAAGATGTTCGACGATGGGCTGATCTACCGCGGCGAGCGGCTGATCAACTGGTGCCCGCGCTGCCGCACCGCGCTCAGCGATCTCGAAGTCGAGCACGAGGAACGCCAGGGCAGTCTCTGGTACATCCGCTACCCCGTCACCGACGGCGAAGACGGCGACGGCAAGCCGCGCCTCACGGGCGATCACGTCACCATTGCGACGACGCGCCCTGAGACGTACGTCGGTGACGTCGCCGTCGCCGTTAACCCGAAGGACGAGCGGTACGCGGCGATGGTCGGCAAGACGGTGATGCTGCCCGTCATCCAGCGCGTCGTGCCGATCATCGCCGACGACGCGATCGAGATGGAGTTCGGCACCGGCGCCTTGAAGGTGACGCCCGGTCACGACCCGACCGACTTCGAGATCGGCCAGCGTAACGGCCTCCCCATCATCAACGCGATGAACCAGGACGCGACGATGAACGCCGAAGCCGGTCCCTACGCCGGCATGGATCGCTACGCCGCGCGCGAAAAGATGGTGCGCGACCTCGACGAGCTCGGCTATCTCGAGAAGACCGAGCCGCACATGATGACGATCGGTGTGTGCTCGCGCTGCGGCACGATCATCGAGCCGCTGATGTCGTGGCAATGGTTCGTCAACATGAAGCCGCTCGCCGGCCCCGCCGTCGAAGTCGTCATCGATGGCCGGGTAAAGTTCATCCCCGACCGCTTCGAGCGCGTGTATCTGAACTGGATGGAGAACATCCGCGACTGGTGCATCTCGCGCCAGCTCTGGTGGGGCCACCGTATCCCCGTCTGGTACAGCGCCGACGACGACGGCGATCGCATCATCGTCACGCTGCGCACGTCCGGCGTTCCCGCCGCCGAGCCGCGCGTCGCCACGTACAACGAACTGCGCGCCGACGGCGTCTCGCACGAGACGATCATCAAGCACGGCACCTGGTCCGGCATCGACGCCACGCCGATCGTCTCCATTGAGACGCCCGATCGTTCGCCGACCGGCGGCGGCAACCTTCTGCAAGAGAACGATGTTCTCGACACGTGGTTCTCCTCCGGGCTGTGGCCGTTCTCAACGCTCGGATGGCCGGAAGACACGAAGGAACTCCGCTACTGGTACCCCACGTCGGTACTCGAAACCGGCTACGACATCATCTTTCTCTGGGTCTCGCGGATGATCATGCTCGGGCTCTACAACGTCGGCGACATCCCCTACAGCCACGTCTACCTGCACGGCACCGTCCGCAACGAAGACGGCCGCCGCATGAGCAAATCGCTCGGCACCGGGATCGACCCGCTCGAAGTCGTTGAGAAGTACGGCGCCGACGCGCTGCGCTACTGCCTCATCACGTCCAGCGGCCCCGGCAACGATCTGCGCCTCTCCGACACGCGCCTGGAGATGGGACGCAACTTCGCCAACAAGCTCTGGAACGCCGTCCGCTTCGTGCTGTCGATGATCGGCGACACCAACGTCGCGCTGCCCGACGCCCCGCCCGCCGCCGATGCGCCGCTCGAGGATCGCTGGATCGTCTCGCGCGTCGAAGAGCTGGCCCGCAGCGTCGATGCCCAACTCGCGAAGTTCGAACTCGGGGAGGCCGCGCGCCAGGTGTACGACTTCGTCTGGGGTGAGTTCGCCGACTGGTACATCGAGATCGCGAAGGTGCGCGTGCGCGCCGAAGACTCCGCCGAACCGTCGCCGCTGCCGGTGCTGGCGTACGTGCTCGATCGCTGCCTGCGGCTGCTCCATCCGTTCATGCCGTTCGTCACCGAAGAGATCTGGCAGTCGCTCGCGACGAACGTCAGTGGCATCGACGAAGAAGCGCTGATCGTCGCCGCATACCCGCGCGGCGAGAGCGGCTACCGCGACGCAGCCGCGGAGCGCGAGATGGAACTGCTGATCGACGTCGTCCGCGCTATCCGCAACATCCGCGCCGAAAAGAAAGTCGAACCCGCGAAGATCATCGAAGCCTACGTCGCCGCCGGCGCCAACCGCGCGCTGATCGAACGCGGCGCGCGCTACATCGAGACGCTCGCGCGCGTCAAACCGCTGCACATCGTCAACGATGTCGCCGACGCGCCGCGCGACCAGGTCGCGACGGCAGTCCTCGAAGGCGTCACCGCCATCGTCCCGCTTACCGGGCTGTTCGATGTCGCAGCCGAGCGCGCCCGCCTCAACAAGCAGATCGCCGAGGCCGAAGCGGAGGCCGGACGCATCGAAGCGAAGCTCTCGAACGATGGCTTCCGCGCCAAAGCGCCCGAAAAGATTATCACCGCCGAAACGGAGCGTCTCTCCGCAATCCGCGCCCGCCTCGAAGGCCTCCATGCCGGACTCGCGGATCTCGGCTAACGCGCCGTCGATGCCGCAAGAGCGTGAGGTTTTGTGATGCCAGGCTCTAACAGGGTGTTGAAAGCCTCCATTGAACTGTGGAGCGGGCTTTCAGCCCGCGTTCGTAGGTTCAGCACATGTCTCAAAGCACTCCGCGGTGCGCGTGTTCCCGATTTCTTCAACACCCTGCTAAAGCGCCACCGTAGCGCGCGCGTTCAGTCCCGCCGTCGTTCGTACGACCCTCGACGAGTGGTCGTCCGAACATCGAGCGCCCACCGCGCTATCATGAACGTGCACGAATCCAGGAGTACCACCATCGACGAACAACGCCTGCGCGATCTCCTCGCCGCCGTCGCGGACGGCCAGACAAACATCGACGCCGCTCTCGATGAGCTGCGCCACCTCCCGTACGAGGACATCGGCTACGCCAAGCTCGACCACCACCGCGCCCTCCGCGACTGGGCGCCCGAAGTCGTGATGGGCGAGGGTAAAACCGTCGGGCAGCTCGTCGGCATCGCGACGAAACTCACCGAACGAACCGACCGCCTGCTGATCACGCGCATCGCGCCAGAAGCCGCGCGCGCCGTGCTCGACGCCGTCCCCGGCGCCACGCACCATGAAGCCGCGCGCTGCGTCACGCTCGAACGCACGCCCGCGCTGAAGCATCCAGGCGTCCTCATCGTCTGCGCCGGCACCGCCGATCTACCCGTCGCCGAGGAAGCCGCGATTACGGCAGAGATGCTCGGCAGCGCCGTCCAGCGCCTCTACGACGTCGGCGTCGCCGGCATTCACCGCCTGCTCGATCAGTTGCCGGTGCTGCGCGAAGCGCGCGCCATCGTCTGCGTCGCCGGCATGGAGGGCGCGCTGCCGAGCGTCGTCGGCGGGCTCGTCGCCGCCCCCGTCATCGCCGTCCCGACATCGATCGGCTACGGCGCCAGCTTCCGCGGACTCGCACCGCTGCTCGCCATGCTCAACTCGTGCGCCGCCGGTGTCGCCGTCGTCAACATCGACAACGGCTTTGGCGCCGGCTACATGGCCGCCACCATCAACCGCGTCGCCCTCGCCGAACGCACCGACTAACGCTGCCCGAACGCTCACGCCGCAACGAGAGATCGCGTAGCGGCACGGCGTGCTGTGCCGTCCTCAATACGCGCTAACGTCTCGTTGGATGCACTCCCGTGCGTGCCAAAAGACGGCGCCGGACTAAGTCCGGCGCCGTCCCGTTTCTCGCTTCCCGCTTCCCGCCTCTCACCCTACGGCGCCTGCCCATCGTCATCCTGCGCGATCGTCACGCCACCTTGAGGGGGACAGTTACCCTGCACCGCTGCCGTCCGCTGAATGTCGGCAACGTTGATCTGGGCATTGGCCGCCTTCACCATGTCACGGTTCGTCCGGCTCAGGTCCACCGTTCCGGGACCGGCGGGGTTCGTGCGAAGCGGTCCTTGCGCAAACGCGGTTAGCGAAAGGTCCACCACGTTGATCTGGCGATTACCGTTGACGTCGCCAGCTTCCTGGCCGTCGGTGCAGCCATCGCCGTCCGTGTCGTCGTTTGACGGATCCGTCCCGTAGTACTTCACCTCGGAGCCGTCGAGCAGCGCATCGTTATCGGCGTCGGGATCCGCAGCACCACTGAGTCCGTCGCCGTCTAGGTCGTCCACCTCTGTGCCCGGCGCGCCCGTCGGAGTGTTGATTCCCTCTGTGCGCCAGAACCACTCAGCGTTCAGGTTGTCCGATGGCTCATCACCGGCCCGGCTCATCGCATCCTTCGGGTTCGACAGATAGCGGCACTCGATGCCGTCCAGCAGGTAGTCCTGGTCGGTATCAGCATTCGTCGTGATCGACGGGCTGTTCTGCGGGTCGCCGGCTCCGGTAGAAGCTTCACAGAACGACGCGCCGGGCGCCGGCGCCGGCTCGATCGCCAACGCCAGTTCGGCCACATCCGTCATGCCATCGTCGTCATCGTCATCGTCGCACACATCGCCAGCGCTATCCGATGACGGATCCGTGTGGTCGTAGGGCGGCGCACCGGGTGGCGTGAAGACGTTGTACGGCGGCGAGTCGCCGTTTTCCTGGAGCGGGTTGAAGTCGTGCGGGCAGTTGTCGTCGACGCTGGTGTCAGCGATGTGCGCGGGCGCGCCCGCAACCTCATCCGCACCGTTCTCCGGCAGATCGCGCTGCCCGTCGCAGTCGGTGTCGATGGCGTTGTTCGCCAGCCCCGGCGACGCGCACGCGCTCGACCCGCTCAGCGTCGGCCGCGTGAACACCGCCAGCTCCGTAAAGTCGTTCGAACCGTCGTCGTCCGTGTCCGCGTCTGCCGGATCGGTCCCCAGCGCTGCCTCGATACCGTCAGCAAGCGCGTCGCCGTCGCCATCAGCGATCGCCGGCGCGGCGTCGTCCGCATCGCCGAGACAGTCACCGTCCGCGTCCGCGACCGGCCCGCCCACCGTCACGCACTGCAGGTCCACCAGCACCGAGATCGTCCCCGCGCGCAGGTCCGCGTCCGACCTGAACACCGTGAAGCGCGGGTACAGACCGTCCGTCGCCGGCACGCCCGTCTGGGTGTTTGCGATCACGCTGTCGAGCGGGCTATCGAAACAGAGAAAGCCGAACGGCGGTGCCGGATGCCCACCGGCCAGCACGACCGTCGTGCGCAGGTTCGCGTAGTACGGCGACTGTTCCGTCACGATGTTGATCGGCAGGTCGCTGCCCGTCGCCACCGACAGATCGATCGGCCCGCCGTTCTGTATCTTCACCGAACTGACCGTCGCCTTCGCGTGCCCGATCACATCAGCGATGCCTCCGGGCGTCGGCTTCGTGTCCAGCAAGTACGAGTCGTCAGCGCTATCGGTCGCGCCGATGAACGGCGGGTCCTCGTGGATCAGGTCATACGGCGTCCAGCCGTTCGGCCAGTTCGCGTGAACGCCGCCCGTGTATGGCGGCGCTGCGACGATATCGCGATACTCCGCGTCACACTCGGCATCTACCACCGCCGTCACGTTGCCCGTGACTGCGCCATCAGCGGCAGGCGTCAACGGAAAGTCGGTCGGTGTGTACGTCACCGGCTGCGTCAGCCGGCTGCCGACATCCACGTTGACCACGTTGTATTGCGTCCCCGACGCGGCCGTCGTGTCCGTTCCCGCGACACACACGCCACCGACGCCCGGCGCCGTCCCGTAGCAAATGTTCGCGTCAACATCGAAGTCCTGCACCGGCCCGCCCGGCCCCGCAAGCGCCGTCCCGCTACTGCCGAGGAGCGATGCCGCCCCGACCACCACGCCCGCGAACGCGCCGAGTACGGCGAATTTCTTCGGCATCGCGAAGCCTCCTCGATTCGTCAAACAGCGGGTACGTACTACCACCGGGGGATCGCTGCGGTGGCAGGGGCCGATTATACATCCCGCTGGGTCTCTTTGTCGTCTCAAATTCCTCGCAATGTCAGCGCAAGCGATGGATTAATTCGCCCGGCTGGCGGGATGTCGTGCATCGTGCGCGCCTCTGGCACCGACGCAACGAGCGCCTGTTCGGCGGAGACCTATCCAGCACTGCAGCCCCGACCAAACCCGAAACCCCCGGACGAATCCCCGGATCGCCGCCCGTATTCGACCGAACTCAGACCCGCATCGTTGCCTGCTCTGTCCGACTCCAGCTTCTACGCTTCGGCGTCCCTCGAACGCTACACGGCTCCATTCACGAACACAGTCCCCACTCGCACGCCGCGCCCGTCCGCAAACTCCGCCGCGCCCTGCTTCTTCTCACCATCTGCCTGCAACCGTTGCGCGTGCAACAATCCGCCGCGCAGCGCGATATCGATCGCATCATCGCCAACCGACACCACCGTCCCCGACGCCGCGCCCTGCTCTCCGAGCGTCATCCACGCGTCGAAGATCCGCACGCGCGCGCCATCAAGCACCGCATGCGCTCCCGGCGATGGATTCGACCCGCGGATCAGGTTGTACACATCACCCGCCGGCGCCGACCAGTCGATGGCGCTGTTGCCGTCGTCCGCCGGCGGTTCGTACGTCGCCAGCGCTTCGTCCTGCACCATGCGCGGCGCCGCACCCTCGCGCACGAGCCGTACCGACTCCACCAGCGCGTCGACACCCATCGCGAACAGCTTGCCGAAGTACAGCGAGCCAACCGTATCGTCCGGCCCGACCTCAACCTCACGGCGCAGCAGCACCGGCCCCGTATCGATACCCTTGTCCACCCAGAAGATCGTCAGCCCCGTTGTCGCGTCGCCGTGACGCAACGCCCAGTGCATCGCGCTGATCCCGCGGTGTCGCGGCAGCAGCGACGGGTGATACTGGATCGTCCCCAGCGCCGGCAGTTCCAGCACGCGCTCCGGCAGAATGTGCGTCACGAACGCCATCACACCCAGCTCCGGCGCCGTCGCCGCGAACTCGTCGAGCACCCCGCGCTTCTTCAGCCGGCCCGTCGGGAACCGCGCGATGCCGGCCGTCCCCGCCGCCGCCCACAACGGATCCGGCCGCTCCGCCGTCCCCTCAATAGAAGACACCGCGACGATCTCTTCGCCCGCATCGCGCAGGGCGTTGAACACCGCCTCTCCAAACGCCGCCTGGCCGATCAGCGCGATGCGCATGCCTAGTCCGCTACGCCTTCGACATCGTTGCGCAATTCGGGCGTCCGCGGCGCCAGCCACCAACGATGATCGCAGTTCGTACATCGCATGTTCGGACGGTCAGCCATCGGCGTCACGACATCGCTCGAAAGGACATCCGCGTCATCATCAGAATGCGCAGCATCGACCGGCTCGATCGCCGTAGACCCGCAGCGCGGACACAATTCGCTAGATGGTGGGATCGTTGTCATTTCTTACCTGTAGTGCGCCGTAAGCCGCCAATCGAGATCGTCGATCTCCCTCAACCGCGCAGCGACGTCCACCGATCCGTGAAATACGCGCGTGACGAAGATGCCATCCTCTCGGATCACATACACGAAGCGTAATTTTCAACGATCACCTCGCGCAACGAATCTTGCTCGAAGCCGGGAACCATGCGGCCGATGTGAGGAAACGCTGCGACTGGATCGACCGCTGCGGTGATGCCGGCGATGAGTGCTTCGGCGTATTCCGGCGCCACACGGAGCATGTACGCATCGATGACTTCTAGGTTTCTGAGAGCCTCCGGCGTCCAGATGACTTGAGCCATGCATCGAGCCTCGCCTCAAGTTCTTCCTGGCTGATGCCCTCGCCCCGCTCAGCCTCCGCCAGGCCGCGTAACACGCTCGCCTCGAATTGAATCTCCATTAGCAACGCGTCGAACGGTTCGCCCTCCGGCGACTGCTCAATCAGCTCGATCAGTGCTTGCTTAGCCGTCTTCATCCGCTCAGTATACGCCCGGTGCGCCGCCCGCCGCACAGCCCGTTCCCCATCCCCAACATCTGTGTCCATCTGTGCGCATCTGTGGTTCCCCCACTTCCCACCGCCCCAATCACGGGTACGCCAGCTCCCGCTCCATCATCGCCCGCGCGATCACTACGCGCTGGATCTGGCTCGTGCCCTCGACGATCATCAGCTGCCGCGCGTCGCGATAGTGCCGCTCCAGCGGGTGATCCATCATGTAGCCCTGCGCGCCCAACACCTGCATCGCGTCGCTCGACACCTTCACGGCGCACTCCGTCGCGTACGCCTTCGCGATCGATAGCATCGCCGCGTGCTCGCGTCCGAACAGCCCCTGGTCGACGCGCCACGCCGCCTGGTACACGAGCATCCGCGCCGCTTCGATCTGAATCGCCATGTCGGCGAACATGAACTGGATCGCCTGCAACTCCGCGATCGGCTTGCCGAACGCCTTGCGCTGCCGCGCGAACTCCAGCGCGTACGACATCGCGCCCTCCGCCAGTCCCAGCCCGCGCGCACCGACGACCGGCCGGCACGAGTTCAGCGTCAGCATCGCGTGATTGAACCCCTGACCTTCAACGCCGCCGATGAGGTTCTCCGCCGGCACGCGGCAGTCCTCAAACACGATGTCCGCCGTCGGCACGCCGCGCACGCCCATCTTCCGATCCTGACCCGCCACACGGAACCCCGGCGTGTCCGTCGTCACGATGAAGCCGCTGATGCCACGCGCCCCCGCCGTCCCGTTCGTCCGCGCGAACGCGACGACGTAGTCCGCGACCGTCCCGCCCGAGATGTACATCTTCTCGCCGTTGAGAATGTAGTCGTCGCCGTCGCGCGTCGCCTTCGTCTCGAGCGCCGCCGGGTCCGACCCGACGTTCGGCTCCGTCAGACAAAACGCGCCCTTCATGTTGCCGCTCGCGATGCCCTCGCCGATCCACTTCTTCTGACGCTCGTCGCCGCCGAGCATCACCGGCTGCGACGGCAGCGCCGACAGCAGCAGCATCAGCCCCGACGCGCAGCAATACTTCGACGCCTCCTCCACCGCCAGCGCCAGCGGCAACATCCCGACGCCGCTCCCCCCGTACTCCTTCGGGATCGTCAGCCCCGTCAGCCCCGTCTCTTTGAACGCCGCAAACACATCGTGCGGATACTCCTGCGACTCATCGATCGCCGCCGCCCGAGGCGCAATTACCTCGCGCGAGATCCGCCGCGCCGTCTCCTGTATCAGCCGCTGCTCTTCAGTAAGCGTAAATTCCATCCCGCCGCCTCGCTCGATAGGTAGATGTGCTGTCGTTGTCGAACCCGAAGCCTACCCCGCCGGACGAAGTGCCGGAAGGCGAACGGTTCAGCCGCAGGCATCGGATGAGGACGAAGCTGTGACCGCGAGCACTTCGCGGAAGCCATCACACCGCACCGACAAAGGGAGGGCCAGACGTAGTGTGTTTAGGTCGCGTAACTGCGCAGCACGGCGAACAACACCAACCCGTTGAAGATCGCAACGAAGAACACGGCGCCCCGAACGTTCGCCCGAAGCAACCAGCTACCGAAGCCAGCCACCGTTAGCGCCACGCCGACCCCAATCAGGATCCACAGGCACACGCGCGCGATCCCGCTCGCGCCGTACGGCTGGCTGTCAGGATTCTCAATCCCCGGCCCGCCTATCAGCCAGATGGTTCCCCACAGGGTGATAAGATTGCCAACCGAAGCGATCAGGCCAACGACGATGGTTCTGAGCGCCCTCAGGAGCACACCTTGTTTCGCCCGAGCGTCGTCGCCAGCGACGCGCCGCGCGTGAGCGAATCCGCCAGCGCGTTTGCGGGCACAAGCGCCTCCGCCACCCGAATCGCGTTGTCCCTTCCGCCCCTGTGGGACGCTCCCTGGCCGTAGAGCGTATATACCATAACCCGCTGTTTCATTATGGCTCTGTCACCGCCCGGCATTTAGCGGAACTCGCCCTGGTCACCGAACGGAAACGGCACGTTCCAGAGGTAGTCATTCAAAAAGTTCGCAAAACCCAGGACGAAGAAAAGAAGGAACCCGTTCAAGACGGCGACGATGAATACGGCTTTCAGCAGCTCCTCTCCGAGCCACCGTCGGCCGACGCGAAGCGCAACAAACGCCGCAGCTCCGGCGGTGAGGACGCCGAGAGCCACCGTCACCACCGCGCCAGCAGCGCGCAGCCCGTACGGGGCGGGGTGAAGGGAATGTGGATCAATATCCGCGAGACCGAACATGACCCCAAAGAACAGCAATAGGCAGACGACTTCAAACACGGTCACGCCGAGCGCGACCACCAGAACCCTGATCGCGCTCAGGAGCACACCTTGCTTCCCCCTAGCGTGGTCGAAAGCGGCGCCCCCCGCGATAGCGCGTCCGCTGGCGCGTTCGCGGGAACGAGCGCTTCCGCTACCCGTATCGCGTTGGCCGTTCGCGCTCCTGACGAATTGCCCGGCGCGTACAACGTCAGCTTGTGACTCGGCGCCTCGATGCGCAACGACCCGTCCGACTTGACCAGCGCCTGGGCGCCGCGCACAAGCGCGGTGTCCTTCGCGGCGCCCGCTGCGAGCGAGGAATGGCACGCCGGATACATGATGATCGACACAGGAATGGGACAAGAACTGCCCCCAGACGGAATGACACAACTGCCGTAGACGAACGTAAACGAATCCGTCGCGTTGTGATAGCGCGTCCCATCCGGCGCGAACCGATCCTCCGTTTTATTGTGACGACAACCAACGAGCTCGTAACCCAAGACCTCCGACCCCGCGTATAGCAGCGGGTAATCGGCGAACTCGCGCGCCTGCTGCTCGCAAGCATTCGCGCTGTCAAGGTCCGCCTCCGCGCCATCACCGGTGATAATCGCCAGCCCGAAGTACAGGCCCAGGGCGCCCACGGCGAGCCCCGAGGCAATCGTCACAGCCCACGATAAGACTACGCGGTGAGCCGGCTGTCCAGCACTACTGGAGTTGAATGATGTTGACTTTGCCATCAGCTTGTGTCCATTGTCCGTTGCATTGCTGCATGGGTTGCACGTTGTCGTAATCCAGGTAACCGACGAAGCTCATTCCGTCCTCTATCAGTTCCGTCCACAGCCAATCACGCCCGGCGTCGAAACCGCTGCCCTCCCAATCGCCCTGGTTGGGAACATGATCGTTGAACACGTCCGGGACGTAGTGGTTCCCCGGAACCTGAGGGATCGCCGACGGGCAGTCGGAATCGGTTTCGTCCCAATGGGGCGTACATGCCGACCAGTAACCCACGGGCGAAGGCAGGCTGACGACGTTGCACCGTGTGTGCCAGCGGCTTTCCCACCAAAGGCCGATGCCACCCCAGCCTTGTGAGTCTTTGGACGCCTGCGTGATCGAACCCTCAACGCAGTAGCCGTGGTCGCTGAAGTACTGGCGTGTGGTTGCGGCGTTGACGCCATGTTCCAAGCCCGCATCAGTGAGCGCATCCTCCGTCTGCTGCTGCGCATCGGTATGCGTCGGTTCGTCCGAGATTAAGATCGTTGTAATTGGGTCGATCTCAACTCCCGGATGGCACCCTTCATCGAACGAGTACTCACCGCCGTCCGCCTCCCAGTCCGTATCCGCCGTGTGGGACGACGACGTATACGAGAACTCGAGCGTCCCGCTCTCATGTCCATTGCCCGAGTAGATCCAGATCGTATGCATGCCCAATGTGTTGAGCGTGCACGGCGTAGTGAACTCAATATTGCTCGCGCCCGTACAGACGGTCGATCCGTTTGGCCGCCGCAGCGACATCCTTGGGTTCAGGCCCGACGTGACTTCCTCGGCGTGTATGAGCACCTCCTCACCATTCGCGCCCTGGAACGTATAGGGGTACCAGCGCATCGGCGTGATACCCCGCGAGACCACGACATCGTGCGGCAGATTGGTTCCCATTTCCGACGTGGGCGTGCTCATGCGGGCGAGGTGGATGTTGAACGCGCCGCTCTCGTAACCGTTGATTGAGTACATCCAGATCGTATGCGTGCCGGGTGTGTCGAGCGTACACTCCGTCGTAAACTCGGGGTTCCCCCCAGTTGAGCACAACGTCGAGCCGTTCGGGCGTCGTAGCGACATCATGGGGAACACGCTGGCAGCCACTTCGCGGGCGCGGATCAGCAGTTTCTCCCCGACGGCGCCGTTGAACGTGTACGGATGCCACTTCATACCGGTGATGCTGCCGGTCATCACGTCGCCGTACGAGATCGGCGTTGCCGCTTGCGTCGTGGGTGCGCTGATGCGGGAGAGGTGTAGGTTGAATGCGCCGCTCTCGGTGCCACCAAAGGAGTACACCCAGATCGTGTACGTGCCGGGCGTGTCGAGCGTACACTCCGTCGTAAACTCGGGGTTTCCCCCGGTTGAGCACAACGTCGAGCCATCCGGGCGTCGTAGCGACATCATGGGGAACACACTGGCAGCCACTTCGCGGATGCGAACCAGCAGCTTCTCCCCGATGGCGCCGGTGAACGTGTACGGGCGCCACTTCATCGCGGTGACGCTTCCGGTCACCACGTCCCCGTACGCTATTGGCGTAGCCGCTTCCGTCGTGGGTGCGCTCATCCGGGCGAGGTGGATGTTGAAACCGCCGCTCTCGTTGCCGGCATTGGAGTACACCCAGAGCGTATGTGTTCCGGGTGCGTTGACCGTGCACTCGGCGGTGATTTCCGCACTGTTGAAGGCGGAGCAGAGAACGGATCCGTCCGGGCGTCGCAATGACATCCTGGGGAACAGGCCGGCATTCAGTTCCCGGACACGAACTAGTAACTTCTCGCCGATCGCGCCGGAGAAGGTGAACGGGTGCCACTTCATCGCAACGATGGTGCCGCTGAGGACGTCACCATACGCAATCGATGTGGGTGCCTCGGTTGTGGGAGCACTGACGCGTGCCAGGTACAGAGTGTAGTCTCCGGTCGCCCATGGCGCTGACTCGGCGACGATGGTATGTAGTCCAGGCGAGGTGAGTGTGCATTCACCTTGCACCTCGCTGCTCCCGGAGCCCGTGCATAACTGCGTGCCGTCCGGCCTTCGGACGGTGAACTTCGGAGCGATCGCCGCCGTCCCTTCGCGCATTCGGAAGAGCACTCTTTCACCTATGGCGCCCGAAAACGTGAATGAGTCCTGTTCCCCGTTCACGGCGAGGCTGCAGCTCGCGACGTCTCCATAAACGGCCGCGCTGTTACACACAGCTTCGGCGCGCTCGGTAGATACTGTGGCGCCTACATAGAGGATCGCGGCTGTTGCCAGGGCGAGAATGGGGATTCTGATAGCTCGCAAGTTGCCCTCCAGCGAGAATCTACGTACCGGCGGGGCGGTATTCGCGAAGCGAGCATAGGCTCGCGATCCGGCCATGTCAAGCCCACTGTGCGACATCCGAAATTCCGAAGACGCGCATGAAGTCCGTCACGCTTTGTTGCCTTGCGTCGCTTGTCCCCCTCCCCGCCCCCACATATACTGATGCGCGCCCGCCGTGGCGCACCTTTGTCGTTCCCGAGGAGGCAGTCCCGTGCCCAAGCGTACGTACCAGCCCAAAGTCATCCCGCGTCGGCGGCGGCATGGGTTTTTGCACCGCATGGCGACCGTCGGCGGCCGCAACGTCATCCGCCACCGCCGCACCAAAGGTCGTATGCGTCTGACCGTCGTGAAGTAAAGTTTTGTGAGCCGGGTGACGTTTGTGGCTTCGAGATAGCCACAGATGTCTGGTACCGTCCATGCGCCGAGAACACCGCCTCCGCCGCCGCAAGGACTTCGCCGCGGCATACCGGGCGGGGGTATCTCGAGGGAATAGCCTGCTCGTCGTCCGCGTGCGCCCGAACGGCGGGTCGCACACCCGATGGGGGTTCGTCACCGGCAAAGTCATCGGCGGCGCTGTCGTCCGGAATCTCGTCAAGCGACGCCTGCGCGAGGCGGCGCGGACCATCACAGTACCGGACGGCGTCGATATCGTCGTCGGAGCGCGGAAGCCGGCGGCGACGGCTGAGTACGAAGCGCTGAGGCGCGCGCTGGTGTCGCTTTCGCCGCGAATACAATCAAACGAAGCATCCGCCGGGCGGATCGAGACCCAGGAGAACGCGTGAAGAGGCCCGCCCTCGCCGCTATCCGCTTCTACCAGCAGCGCATCTCGCCCGGCATGGCGCCCGCCTGCCGCTTCCAGCCGACGTGCTCCGTCTACGCCTACGACGCCATCAACGAGTACGGCGCCGTCCGCGGCATCGCGATGGCCGCCTGGCGCATCCTTCGCTGTAACCCGCTGAACGACGGCGGTTTCGAACCTGTACCCGAACGGACAACCCGCCGCGAGAGGCCTTCTCGGGCGTGATTGTTTCACGTGAAACATTGAAATCGACCGCACCTACACCGTTGCCCGCTGCCCCCATTGTTTCACGTGAAACAATGGCTCGGCGCCGCCTGCGCATATCCGCAGTCGCGCTCATTGGCGTGGTCGCGCTCGGCGCGGCGGCGTGCGGCGCCCCGCCCGGGCC
>CAZRHH010000028.1:0-34189 GCA_964599885.1 uncultured Dehalococcoidia bacterium
GCCGACGCTCGACGCGCTCGGCGATCTGCTGTTCGCGCTCGCGGCGCTCGCCCGCCAGCAAGATCTCGATGCGGAGGAGGCGTTGCGGCTGGCGGTGCGGCGGTTTCGGGAACGGGTGGGGGCGGGGGAGGAAGCGCGACGCGTGAGCGAACCTGCGGATGAGACCTCCCGATAGCTGCCGTCAAACGCGCCGAACCGTCACTTCGGTGACATCATTGGCTTCGAGGTCGCGGGCGGGGAACGCTATGTTGCAGATCCTGATAGACCGTCCCGCGCCATGCAGGCGATGATCAACCGGGCTCCGAGGAACACACCTAGATACACAAGAACGACGAGACGAACTCCGCGCAGCAAAGACAGGAGACGAAGTTGGCCGCCGCGAACGAACGAACAGGCGCAGCCACCGCCGCACGAAAGCCACGACGCACGCCGCAACACGAAAATTACGAAACGAACTCCCCAGCGCGAAGCTAGGGCGAACTTCGCAACATGAAATTACAAAACGAACTCGCCGTCGCGCGCCTCACGGCTCGTCGTCCGGATCGGCCGCATCCGCCGCCGGGATGTGCGCCTGCACCAGCGGCAGCCAGGCGCGTTCGTCTTTTTCGCCGAAGTCCCACCAGACCTGCTCGCCCTTCGTCGTTTCGATGAGGAGGCATTGGCTTCGGCTTGAGGGGAGGCCCATCGTGGCGCCGGGCGCCGGATAGAGCGCGGCGGACTTCATCTGGTCGTAGGGGACGATCATCCAGCGCGCGTCGCCTTTCGGCGCCTCGAACATGAGGCGACGGTTGGTCATGTGCAGCACGCCCTTGATGGCGTCCTTGCCTTGCAGCAGCGTCGCTTTCGTCGCCCGCTCGACCTCCTCGCCGGACGGCAGTTCGACCGACGGCGGCGGGGGCGGCTTCGGCTTGCCGAATGGCCACATCAGGCGCCTCGCAGTGCGCGGACGTAGCGCATCGCCGGGCGTAGCTGCTCGCGGTGCGTGCGGTCGTGGCGTTCGAACATCACGACGTAGTCGAGGATGGTGTGTTCGTTCGGCGCGGGCTCCCACCAGAAGGTGATCGGCAGTGAGAGATGCTTCGGGCGCAGCTCTGAGAGCAGCCGCAGCGTCGCGTGGCGCATCGAAAGGTACTCCTCGGTAAGCGCGGCGTTGGCGGAGTGGGCGCGCTCGGCGATCAGGCTCGCGTTGCCGGCGTTGACGTCGGGCCAGGCGGCGACGGCGTTGTGTTCGATGATGTGGCGGAGGTGGCCTTGCAGTACCCAGTCGCCCGTCGCGATGTGCGTGAGCAGTTGGCGATACGTCCAATCGGAGTTCGGCGCCGGCACTTCCCACTGTCCCGGGTCGACGCTGTGGATCACGTAGAGCGTCGCATCAGGCGAGAGCGCCTCGATCGCCTCGTGCAGTTCGGGCGGAAACGTGAGGCCCGCCGGGTGCCACTTGATCCGCAGGGCGCGCTGCATGTCGGCGGCGTGGAGGCGGTCGTGGTAGCCGCGCCAGATGCGTTCGCGGACGGAGTTGTGCTGGTCGCCGAACGCGGGGAGTCCGAGCGCGAGGTGGCGCGGCTCCAGTAGCTCGTAGAGGCTGAGCAAGAGCTTGCGGCGGCGGTCCATCTCGGCGCGAAGCTCGTCGATCGACTGCGCACGGCCGCGCTCGATGGCGCGGGCGCGGGCCGCCTTCGCTTCTTCGGCGGTGGCTGGCGTCGCTTCGAGCGTCTCGCCCTTGAGGAGCCCCTGCGCTGCGACCGCCCACGCCTGGTCGGCGCCGGCGAGGTGCGCGAGCAGATCGCGCAGTGTCGTGCCGCCGTACGGCACATAACGCGACCAGTCATCGGGCTCGATTCGGTCGAGCGCGGCGAGCAGTTGGTCGCGGGACATGTGCATATCGAGGACAGCGTCGTGGACGTACGGTTCCATCGACGGCAGTGTATCGGTGCGTACGGCGAGTCGCGACGGGTGCGTGAAAGACGGGTTGCGCTTACGTAAACACGTTGTTGCGAAAACGCAACAGGCGGCAATGCGCGGATGCCGCCTTTCATGGCGGCTGAGCGATGGGCCGCAGAAATGATTGAAACGAAGCCGCCATCAGTGGTATGAACTAGACAACGGCGGCGCCGCCGCAGTGAGCTATTCACAGAGTCAGCGTGTCGCGCTACTCGACCCCGGAGTCACCGTTCATGCGTATCCTCCAACTCGCTCCCTTATGGGAAGCCGTACCTCCGCCTGCCTACGGCGGCACGGAAGCCGTCGTCAGTCTGCTCACCGAGGAACTCGTCGCGCGCGGGCACGACGTGACACTGGCGGCCTCGGGAGACTCGCAGACGAGCGCGCGGCATCTCGTCACGTATGGACGGAGCCTCCGGCGCGCGGACGACCTGGCCGACCCGCACCCGTACGAATGGATGCACCTGAGCGATGCGCTGGCCCGCGCCAGTGAGTTCGATGTCATCCACAACCACGCCGGGGAACCGGCGATGGCGATGGCGCAGCTGGTGCGGACACCGATGTTGACGACGATGCACTGCCTCACCACGCCCGACACGCGCTTCGTGTGGGAACGGTACAAGGGGGCATACAACACGATCAGCAAATCGCAGCGGCAGCACCTTTCGACGGTGCGGACGCCGGGGCGATACAGCGGACACGTCTACAACGCGGTCGATGTCGAGAGTTTCCCGTTTCAGCGACAGAAGGGCGACGACCTGCTGTTCCTCAGCCGGATCGCTCCGGAGAAGGGGCCGCACCTGGCGGTCGAGATCGCGAAGCGCACCGGCAGGCGGCTGATCATCGCCGGGAAGGTCGACGCCTACGACAGGAAGTTCTTCGACGAGGTGATGCGCGATCTGATCGATGGTGAACAGATCGTGTTTGTCGGTGAAGCGGATTCGGCGCAGAAGCGCGACCTGTACCGGTCGGCGTACTGCGTGGTGATGCCGCTGCTGTGGGAAGAACCATTCGGGCTCGTCATGGCGGAGGCTGCGGCCTGCGGCACGCCGGTGATCGCGCTGGCCCGGGGCGCCGCACCCGAGATCATCGTCCACGGAGAGACGGGGATTCTCGCCGACACGGTGGATGAGATGGTTGATGCGGTGGCAGATGTCGGCCGCATCAGCCCCGACCGTTGCCTGGCGCACGTGCGAGAACATTTCGCCCCGGCGGTGATGGCGTCGGGTTATGAGCGCGTCTACGAGTCCCTGCTTGGCCTGCCCGCTTCGATCGAAGCCACGCGAGCGGGCACGGAAGCCCCTTCCGAGGGCGGAGCGGACTCCAGCACCGTACTTGTTGCCTGACGAAGGAGGCGCCGGGTCGGCGGTACGCGTGCGTCAACCATGGCCCTAAGGGCACGAGCTTTTCGCGGCGTGATGCGCGGCTCTCGCGTGGTACGGTACATGTCGCATGACGCGCGCACGACGAGCTGGTCCTGAGGGGAGTGTGCCTATCACGCAGCCGGCGCCGGAAGGCTACGACGAAGAGTCATACACGCTCCCTGACAGCGAGCCGATGGGCATCGAGGATCTGCGCGATGCCCTGATCATTCGCGAAGGGTCGGCGTTGCTGCTGACGGACCCGGAAGGCAACGTCGCAGCCGGCAACACGCAAGGTTTCGGCGTGTACCACGCCGACACGCGGCATCTTTCGGCGTACGACCTGACACTCAATGGCGTGCGGCCCGTCATGCTGCTCTCGACGGCGGAACTGGGGTACGCCATGGAGCAGGTGATGACGAATCCAACGTTATCGCTCGATGACGTCAAGAACGTTCACCGCGGATCGATTGAGATCCGCCGCCAGCGAGTGGTCGCGGACTGCGTCGAGGAAACGCTTACCGTCACAAACTACAACCCGTTTCCGGTCACGCTGAATCTGCTGTACGAGTTTGGCGCGGACTTCTCCGACATCTTCGACGTGCGCGGCTACAAGCGCGAGCGTTCGGGTGAACTACGGCGCCCGGTCGTCGATGGTCGTTCGATTCGGTACAGCTACGCGGGCATTGATGGCCGCGAGCGGACGACAGACGTGGTGTTCGACCGGTCGCCAGAGTACATCGATGAGGCAACCGCACTCTTTCGAATCGCGCTTCCGAAACGCGGTGCCACCACGTTGCGGCTGGAGATCTTCGTCGACAGTGAGATGGCGCCGCCGCGGCCGGCGCGCCCGCGCATCGAATCGGTGGCCGCGAACTACCGAAACTGGGCGGATGGCTGCACGCAAGTATCGACCGACAACGAATTCTTCAACCGCGTGCTGCTTCGCTCGATCCACGACATTCGGATGCTCTGGAGCCATACGGAGCGGGGAGAGCCGTACCCGGCTGCCGGGACACCATGGTTCGACGCGCTGTTCGGGCGAGATAGTCTCATCGTGTCGATGCAGATGCTGGCGTACCGGCCGGAGATTGCCCGCAACGTGTTGCATTTGCTGGCGCAGTGGCAGGGGGGGGGGATCGACCACGCCCGCGACGAGGAGCCGGGCAAGATCCTGCACGAACTGCGCTTCGACGAACTTTCGCGCTCGGGCGAGCTTCCGTATGGCCCGTACTTCGGGAGCATCGATTCGACGCCGCTGTTCCTCATGCTGGCGGCGTCCTACTACGAGTGGACGGCCGACGTTGCGTGTCTGCAGGAGTTGTTGCCGGCGATCCGCGCGGCGATCGCCTGGATGGAATCGGCGAGTGGTGACGGTGGTGGTGGGTTCGTGGCGTACGAGAAGCGCTCGGCCAAGGGGCTGGTGAATCAGGGGTGGAAGGATTCCTGGGACGCGGTGGTGCACAGCGACGGCGCGATCGCACGTCCGCCGATCGCGTTGGCGGAAGTCCAGGGCTACGCGTACGCCGCGCGGTTGCGATTGGCGCCGGTGCTAGAGACGCTCGGTGAGAACGAGCTCGCTTCCCGCCTGCGTGCGGATGCGGGACGGCTGTACACGCGCTTCAACGCCGATTTTTGGCTCGCGGAGGAGCACTTCTACGCTATGGCGATCGACGGTAACGGCGAGCGTGTAGGGAGCGTCGCATCGAACGCGGCGCATTGCCTGTGGACGGGCATCGCGGACCCGGCGCGGGCTCCGGAGACGGTGGCGCGGCTGATGTCTGCGGACATGTTTAGTGGCTGGGGCGTGCGCACGGTCACCGATATGAGCCCGCGGTACAACCCGATTGGCTATCACATGGGAACGGTGTGGCCGCACGACAACAGCATCGCCGCGATGGGGCTGAAGCTGTACGGGTTCGAAGACGAGCTGATCGACGTCGCGACTGCGCTGTTCGAGGCGGCGACGTCCTTCCCGTACTTCCGGTTGCCGGAGTTGTTCGGTGGCGACCCGCGCTCGTCGCACGGCACGCCGGTACCGTATCCCGTGGCGTGCCGGCCACAGGCATGGGCGGCGGGGGCGATGCCGATGATCATGCACGCGATGCTGGGCCTGAAAGCCGAGGCGCCCGAGAACCGGCTGCGGGTGGTCAATCCGCGGCTGCCGTACTGGCTGAATTCGGTGTTGGTGCGGGGACTACGCGTCGGCAACGGGAACGTGACGTTGCTTTACCGGCGCGATGGTCAGGACACGCGCGTGGAGGTGCAGGAGGCCACCGCCGGGCTGGATGTGACCTTTAGCCAGCAGTGGCCGCTTTCGTGATGCGACCATCGCCACACGCGCTTGCGTGGCGTTTCGACGTGGCAGCGACGGTACGACTCGCGTTAAGCTGATGTCGCAGGGAAAGGCGGCGCGGTGGCGGACGAAGTTTTGCTTGACAAGCGGGATCCGCAGGAAGAGAATGCGGGTGTCGTGGCGGCGGGGCGGCAGAGGGAGACCCACATGGGCTTCGTCCGCATGCTCGCTTCGATCGTATTCGTCCTTGCCCTCCCCATAGCGCTCCTCACCACGAACATCCGCCTGCTCGCCGACGCTCCGCTGGTGTATGACTATGCGTTCGACCGCTACGACGCCGAAGAGCGTACGGGCCTCGCGCGGACCGAGCTCGACGGAACGGCATCGGCGCTGCGGGATTACTTCAACAACGGCGAGCCGACGTTCTATCACACGGTGACCGAGGACGGTCTGCCGACATCCGTCTTCAATGCCCGCGAGACGCGGCACATGGAAGACGTGAAGACGCTCTTCGTGCGAGTGAACCGGGCGCAGGAAGTGGCCGTCGTGTACGTGCTGGCGTACGTCGTCGGCTTCTTCATCTGGGCGCGCGACGGCCATGTGCGTCAACTGGCGATGCAGTCGCTGGCGGGCCTCGGACTCGGGTTACTCCTCGTTGGCGGCATCGGCATCGTTGCGGCGTTCGGCTTCGAGGCGGCCTTCGAGCGGTTCCATGCGCTCGCGTTTGCCAACGACTTCTGGCGGCTGAACCCGCAGACCGACCATCTGATCCAGATGTTTCCCGAGCCCTTCTGGCGCGACATGACGATACTACTCGGCGCAATGTGCGCTGCCGAAGCGTTGGCCATTGCCGCCGCATCGGGTGTCTACTTGATGAGTACGCGCGGCGAACGGCGGCAGCTGGCGAACGCTGTCGCGGTGGGTACGTCCTCGACGCAGGCCGCGTAGCCCGCGGGCGTGCGATCAGCGCTGTTTGAAGACGGTGGCGCCGGCGCCGTCGAAGATGACGCGGTACTGTGGATCTCGTTGGAGCGAAGCCCGTAGTGCCGCACAACATTCCAACGGGTCACGCGGCGGATCCTCGCCGTAGCGCGGCGCCAGTTTCGGAAGATACACGTAGTCAAAATTGGTGACGGCTGCCACCGACCACGCGTCCAGACATGCCGCGTCGGCATCGGCGCACAGTTGCAGCTCGTTGTACTGGTCTATCTGCCGGTCGAAGGCGCCGCCCGGCACCCATTCGTAGCCCTGTACCGTCCCGACGCTGACGCGCCCGGTTTCGGCGGGAAACCACTCCGCGGTGCGATCGGCAGGCCAGCGATCGTTCGACACGACGACGAACCTTGCCTCCTCAGGAGTGTTGGCAGCGACCCAGTGCATGGCAGCTCGCTCATCGTCGGACATCGCTGTGAGCAGGCGCGGCATGGCGACCATCGCGTTGCCAGCGGCATAGATCACGATCGCGCCCATCATGCAGGCAGCAAGCGTGGACATGCGTGAGGTAGCGGTGTCTGCCGATGCTGCGTTCGCACCTTGCTGTGGCGAGAACGCGCCATTCAGCACCGGTATGACGACACCGCACAACGCGATGCCGGCGAGCATCGCAGTTGGCACCTGCACCAGCGTCTCGAACGCACGTGGATCGAGGATCGCGATTACGAGCACCCACGCCGGAAGCAGCCATTGTCCGCGCGCCACACATGTGGCGATACCCAGCACGCTCAGGGCACCGATGAGCGCAAACAGGGGCTCGTCGGTGGGCGTGAAGTTGAGGAGGTACCGGAATGACGACGCGAAGGATGAACCCGCTGTTGTCACGGTAACGAACGGTGCGACGCCGTGATGGACGATCACCGTGATCCACCACGGCGCGGAGATTGCCGCGGCGCCGGCGGCGGCGGCGAGCGTGCCGATCACGCCAGCGCGGTGCCGGCCGAAGGCGACGAAGAACAGTCCCGAGCTGACGGCGACGAACCAGGCCATCTCAAGGTGGCTGAGCGCGGCGAGTCCACCGAAGAACGCTGCCGTCGCGGCGTAGCGCGCGCGCTGCGTTGTATACAGGCGATGGATCTCATGCAGCGCGAGGAGGGCGAACAGGAAGCCGAGCGAACGCGTCACGCCGCCGCCCATAATCATCCACTCGAAGCTGCGCGGGACGAGAGCGAACGCGAACACCGCCGCGATGGTTGTCGTTCGGTTCGGGAGCATTGCGCTTGCGAGTCGCAGAAACGCGACAATCGTTGCCACGCTCGAGAGGAAGGGCAGAAATTGGAAGACTGCGAACAAGCCAAGAGGCGTGGCATCATCGAGCAGCGCGGCGGCATAGAGCCCGAGCGGCGGGTACGCGAACGGGATGCTGAGGCCGTTGTACGAGGCCGTCTCGGGAAGCGCGTACCCCGCGGCTTGCAAGTCGCGCGTCATCACAAAGAACAAGCCGCCGTCGGCCAGGGGAAAGTCGTACAAGCTGACGAATCGCCAGCGCACGAGCGCGCCCACGGCGACGGCGAGCAGCGCGAGCAGCGCGAACATGCGCGGCGCGAGGTCGGGCACCGGCGCCTCGGCCGGCGGGACGACACGAAGGAAGGGCGGCTCAGGCGCCGGTCTGCGTCGGGAACTCAGTTGCACGGACGAGTATCGACCGCCCGGTGGGGAACCGATATCGGCGGCTAGGTGCCTGCACCCGGCGGCGATGCGACCTACCGGCGCAACTCGACCGGGATGTAGGTGAACGGCACTTCCTGCCGGCGCGCGGGGCTGTCGGCGCACTCCATTTCGTAGCGGAGCCAGCTATTGGCTTCGTCCAGCCAGGCGAGGGGGGCCATCAGCCCGCGGGCATCGCGGGAGCGAGCTTCTGCCTGTAATTGCTCAAGCGTCTCGGAGAGGTGGGTGGTGAGTTCGACGAGGCGATCCATCACGTGCCTCCTTGCAGCTGTGACCGAGGTGATTATACGCCCGCCACGCAACGCCACCAAGAGGGGCCGTCCCGAGGCTGATGTTAATATTGGGCGTATGGCCGAGAATCGCCTTCGTGGGCTGCCCTCCGTCGATGCGTTGATCTCCGATCCCCGGGTGCGGGCAAATGGCCACGCCAGGCTGATGGCCGACTTGGTGCGGGAGACGCTTGATGAGGCCCGCGCATCGGTGGCCGCAGGCGGCTCCGTGCCGGCGTTCGATGATCTGGTTGCGGAGACCGGGCGGCGTTTAAGCGAGGTGCTCGCTCCGCCGCTCCTGACGCTGATCAACGCGACGGGCGTGATCTTGCAAACGAACCTTGGCCGGGCGCCGCTGGCGGACGAAGCCGTCCGGGCAATGGCGGAAGCTGGAGCGGGGTACAGCAATCTTGAATTCGACATAAGCAGCGGCAAGCGCGGCTCGCGACACTCGTTGTTGGAGCCGCTCCTGCGCCGCCTCACAGGCGCCGAAGCGGCGATGGCGGTGAACAACAACGCGTCGGGCGTGCTGCTCGCGTTGTCGGCGTTGTGCGAGGGCAAAGAGGTGCTGATCTCGCGCGGGCAGCTTGTTGAGATCGGCGGCGGATTCCGCATACCGGACGTGATGCGCCAGTCGCGCTCGAAGCTCACCGAAGTGGGCACGACGAATCGGACGCGTGCTGCGGATTACGAAGGAGCGATCACGCCGAAGACGGCGGCGCTGATGCGCGTCCACAGCAGCAACTTCCGTATCGTCGGGTTCACGGAAGCGGCGTCGCTCGAAGACATGGTGGCGGTTGCCCGGACGCATGGTGCGCTGGTGATTGACGATATCGGGAGCGGCTGTCTGCTTGATACGACGGTCTACGGCCTGCCCGCGGAACCGACGCCTCAGGCATCGGTTGCGGCGGGCGCCGATGTGGTGCTCTTTTCCGGCGACAAGCTGCTCGGCGGGCCGCAGGGCGGACTGATCGTCGGCAGCCACGATGCAATCGAGCGCATGAAGCGCCATCCGCTCGCACGCGTGGTCCGGCTCGACAAGGCGAGTATCGCGGGGCTGGCGGCGACGCTTCGGCTCTACGTCGAAGGCGTCGCGCAGGAGCGCGTGCCGGTTTGGCGCATGATCGCGGCGCCGCTCGACACGCTGGAGGCGCGTGCCCAGGGAATAGCCAGCGGGATCACCGGCGCGAACGTCGTCGATGGCCGCTCGATGGTTGGCGGCGGTTCGCTGCCGGAGGAGTCGTTGCCGACGAAGCTCGTCGCGCTGAGGACTGAAGGACGCGGCGCGAGCGGTGTTGCGGCGCGACTGAGGGCGGCGGGCGTCGTTGCGCGCATCGAGGCGGGCGCGGTGCTGCTGGATCCGCGCACGATAGCTCCGGTGGATGACGAGCGCGTCGCTGAGGCGTGCCGCGCTTCGATCGTCTGACGTCGTCGTGGCTTTCGGCTAGGATGACATTGATCGCGACAGCCGTTGCTGCGACGAAAGGACATCGATGAACATCGAGGATCTGCGACTGCATGCCAGCGTTGTGAGCAGCGACGGCCACAAGCTGGGTTCGCTCAGCCGCTTCGTCATCAACAAGGAGAATCTGAGGCTCACGCACATCGTTGTCGACACTGGCCTTCTCCGCAGCGGGCAGGCGTTGTGGAAGGGTGGCTGGGGGCTGAATCACGATCGGCTGCTTCCGGTAGGCGTTGTGCGGCATGCCGGTTCGGACGACATCAGCATCACGATGAGCGCGGACGAGTTCGCTGAACTGTCGATCGACTACATCGAGGAGTACTTCACGAACACGCCGGATATGGAGAAGGGCCGTCCCGACGCGGGCGATTTGGTCCGTATTGCGCAGTCGATTCCGGGCGAGCCCGGGCCGTACATCATGCAGCAGGTGACGGCGATCGGACCTGATCTGGCTGATATCGCGGCGGACTCGCCTGTGTGGCGACTGGATCCGCATCAGAAAGTCGGTGAAGTCGAGCGCGTCTTGTTCGATACGGAGAGCGGCTCGATGAGCGGGCTGGTGATACGGCGCGGGTTCATTTTTTCGAAGGATGTCGTGTTGCCGCCGGAATACATCGTCGAGGTGGTTGCCGAGATCGTGCGCGTGCAGCTCGACGACGCGCAGCTGGACGCGTTGCCCGAGCATCACGCGGAAGACTGATGTCCTTCTCCACGCCCTCATGACATCGCGGAGCGCAGAGTCACGAGCGCCGCTGCTCATTCGGGGTGGCGCGCTGCCGCTTGGTCGCCGCACGTACGTGATGGCGATCGTCAATCTCACAAGTGATTCGTTTTCGGGAGACGGCGTGGGTGGGGACATCGATGCGGCGGTGCGTCGCGCCGTCGCTGCCGTGGCTGATGGCGCGGATATCATCGACATCGGCGCCGAGAGCGCGCGCGCGGACGTTCCGGTGAGGGATGCGGGCGAAGAAGCGGCATTCGTGGCCGAGGCGGTGCGACGCATCGGCGCTGAGACCGGCGCCGTGCTTTCCGTGGACACGTACAAGGGTGTTGTGGCGGACGCGGCGCTCGAAGCGGGCGCCCACATGGTCAACGACATCGGTGGCTTTATGATCGACGCGGGCACGGCGGAGGCCGCCGCGAAGTATGGCGCGGCGCTCGTGCTCAACTACACGTACGAGCGGGCGAAGGTACGTCCAACGGAGCCGCCGCGATACGACGATCTGATCGGCGCACATCTCGACTTTCTGCGCGGCCGGATCGAGGTGGCGGTCGCGCTGGGCGTACGGGAAGATGCGCTGATCGTTGATCCGGGGATTGCGTTCGGGAAGTCGCACGACGAGGACATCGAGGTGCTGCGGCGACTCGGCGAGTTCAGCGTGCTCGGCAGGCCGCTGCTTGTTGCCGCTTCGCGCAAGCACTTCATCGGCAGCATCACGTCGCTGGCGCCGGATGAGCGTGATGAAGCGACAGCGATCGTCAGCGCACTCAACGTGGCGTATGGCGCCGACATCGTGCGCGTACACGACGTGGCGCGGACGGTGCGCGCCGTGCGCGTGGCGGACGCGATCGTGCGTGGCTCGCCGGGGGACTTTGCGCCGACGGCGGAGTCGTGGCCGTGGTGGCCGGGAGCGGCGCCTATCGCTGGGACGACGATCCGGTCGGCGGAGAACCTCGAACCTGGAACCTAGAATGGTTGGTTTAGGTTTGGGAACGTGGTTGGTGAACGATCTCCGGCAGAGCAGGCTGTGCCGCCACGGGCGCAGCGCCTACCGCGATGGAGCTAGACGCTGACGAAACTGCCTTCGCTGGTCATCAGGTGGTGGGTGTCGTTAAGGCGGAAGAGCGCGCGAATGAGGCCGCCGGCGGCGACGACGTTGATTGATGTGTGAGCGGGGCGGAAGAACATGTCGTACTTCGTGCCGATGATGTGGCCGGCGTAGGCGTTGATGACGCCGCCGTGGCAGGCGACGACGACGCGCTCGTTCGGGTGCGTCGCGATGATGCCTTCGATGCAGTTGACGACGCGCTTCGAGAACCCGGCGCTGGATTCCGAGTACGGGTAGACATCCCAACTCTTCTCCATCACCATGCGTTCGCGAATGCCGGCGAGGAGTTGCTTGCCAATGTAGTCGAGCGGCGTGCGGTCGTGCGGGATGTCCTGGAAGACGCCGACTTCGCGGAGATCTTCCAGGATCGTCGGCTCCATGCGGTGGTGGCGGCCGATCTCGCGACCTGTTTCGAGCGCGCGGCGGAGCGGGCTGGCGTAGACGGCGTCGATGCGCTCGGTCGAGAGGGCGGCCCCAACGAGGCGGGCTTGCTGTTCCCCGAGCGTGCTGAGCGGCGGGTCGATGAAGCCGCCAACGGGTCCGGCCGGGTCGAAGTCCTGCTGGCCGTGGCGGACGAGGATCAGTTCGGTGACGTCTTCGGTGTCCGAGAGAAAGGCGATATCGAACGATCCGGGCACGCGCTGCTTGGCAGCACGGACGTCGGCGCGCTCCATCGCTTCCTCGTTAGTCTGCTCTTCGGCGTGGTCGTTGTCCGTCATGTGATGCCTCCGGGCGGGTATTCGGGTTCGGTCTCACGATAGCGCACGCGGGTTAAGGCGCCGTTAACGGAGGTTAGGAGAATCGGGAAGCGGGAAGCGGGAGTCGGGTCCGCTCCTAACTTACCGATGCGTGGGCGCAATACGGCCGGGGCCCAGCAAGCGGGGCCCCTACCGTTGTCGCCGGAATCTGCTAGTCGACGAGGGCGGCGATGATCTCGTCGATGATGGCGTCGGCTTTGGCGCGCATCTCTTCGTCGGTGGCGTCCTGGATTGGGTGCGGGACGAAGACGCGCCGCACATCCGGCAATCCGAGTGCGCGAGCCTGTGCGTCGGCGGCGTCTACAAACGCATTGGAGGCGATGAAGACGGCGGGTGTTCCCTGAATTTCGAGTGAAACGGTGTCGTGCACACTGCACGTTGTGCAGGACCCTCAATCGGCGAGGGCCTCGACGACGACCTCGCATTCGGCGGCGATGGTGCGCAGGAGATCATCGGGCGCGGGACGCGTGAACGTGGGCTTCTTGTAGCGCTTGACCGCCACACCAGGCAGCCGCTCGCCCAGACGCACGGCGATCTGGTCGATGAGCACATCGCCGCGCGGCTTAGCGATGTCGAGCAGCGCGATGGTGCCGGTGATCGCTTCCGGGCGTCTTGCCAGTTGGCGTTGCACGGGCACGCGTTCGTCTGTGGGGTCGATAATCTTCATAACGCCTCCTCGATCTTGCGGCTGACGCTCGTCGAGCCCATTGAACCGCTTACCCAGCCGCCGAAGACGGCGGAGAACTTGCCGGCTTCACCACCGGCGACGACGATGTTGATGCTGTTCGTGTCGCGGAACTTCGACATCGGGCGCGCGAGTTGTTCGGCGGTCGGGCCGGATGCACCGTACCAGCGCGGCAGCATGCCCTCGCCGATGTCGTCGTCCGCGAGCAGATCGCGCAGCGGGCGGGATGTCACCTCCTGGATGCGGGCGCGCAGATCATCTTTCGTGTAGCCGTCACGCTGCAGTGTATCGACGTGTTCGGGGCAGACGACGAGCAGCACCTCGCCCTGGCCATAGAGCTTGGGATGCATGCAGGCGGCGAGCGCGGCGCCCAGGCTGCCGCCGAGGGCACGCGCCGTTCTTGATGCCTGGTCGGCGATGCCGCGGGGGCTGCCTTCGAGGCCGAACGCCGTGACGACGCTTTCGCCGGTGCTGAAGCCGCGCTCGACGTGCAACGGCTCCCACGGGCTGCGTTCCTCATGTTCGGCGAAGCACATTGTGTATTTGCCGGGCGAGGCGAGCGTCGATTGTTCGACGCCGCCGGGCTTGGCGCCGCCGACATTGCGCAGCACGAGCTTTACGGCGCGCCCGATGGTCGCGTTCGCGCGGTTGCCGCTGCCGAGCGCGGCGATGCCCATGTTCATCCCGATGCGCTGGCGGATCGGGCCGTTGACGACGAGCACCGGTGTCGCGCCCCATGTGGTCGCCATGACGCCGTGGATGTCGAACGCGTCGTCGCAGACGGCCTCGACGGCGGCGATGACGACCGGAAGATACTCGGGTTTGCAGCCGGCCATGACGGCGTTGGCGGCGATCTTCTCCACGGTGAGCGGCGCCATGTTAGGCGGGACGATGCCAACGATGGCCTGCGCATCGCGCCGCGTGCCGGCGAGCATGCGCAGGACGCGTTCGGGCGTCGGCGGCACGACGGGCAATCCGTCGGTGAGTCCCTGATCGAACATGAACTCGAACGGGTCGTCGTGCTCGGCGATCTCGATGCGGCGCGCCCGGAGCGGGCTGCCTTCGGCTTCGGCGGCGAGGCGTTCGGCGATGCCGGGTTCGACTGATTTCGAGCCGCAGCCGGGGCGCGTGTCGGGGTACGCGCTCCAGTCGATGTCCGGCGCCGGCAGACCGGAGAGCAGCGCGAGATCGTCGAACAGCGCGCGCCAGTCGTCACGGCCGAAGCCGACGAAGCGCTTGAGCGTGGCGCCGGCGCCGTCGGAAAGGATGATGGTCGGCACCGTGTCCAGGTCGTAGGCGAACGAGACGGCGAGTGCGCTGTCGTCGAGCATCGGTGTGGTGAGTGCGAACCTGTTGACGAACGCCGCGTTTCCGGCGGCCTCCTGCCCGATTGCCCATACATCGATGTGCTCGCCGAACGCCTGATGCGCGGCCTCGACCAACGGCATGGAAAGCACACACGTTGGGCAGTCTTCCTTGACGAAGCAGAGAAGCGCGTGGCGACCGGTGGGGAAGGCGCGTCCGTCACCGCTGAAGTCGCGGAGGCTGAACGCGGGGAGGGTCGTGGTCACATCGGCGGTCATACGGTGATGATACTGGTTGGGCAGGAGTGGGCGTATATCCTACCCGCATGCGCGATGTTGGCTTTGTCTACGACCCAATCGTTCTGGAGCACGACACAGGGTCGCACCCGGAAAACGGTTCGCGTGTGACGGCAACGATGGCGCTGCTCGGTGAGAGCGGCGTGCTTAATCAGCTGCGGCGGATCGATGCGCGAGTCGCGACGCCGGAAGAGTTGGGGCTCGTCCATGATGCCCGCTACGTCGCGGCAGTGCGCGAGGCGGCGGAGAGCGGCGGCGGCTGGGCCGATCCCGACACGCTGATCACGCCGCGCTCGTACGATGTGGCGGCGACGGTCGTGGGCGGCACGCTCGCGGCGGTGGATGCGGTGATCGCGGGCGACGTCGCGTCGGCGTTCTGTCTCGTGCGGCCGCCGGGGCATCACGCGACGCCGGTGCAGGCGATGGGCTTCTGCTTGTTCAACCACGTGGCCGTGGCGGCGGCGTACGCGCGAGCACGTCACGGCATCGATCGTGTGGCGATCGTCGACTTCGACGTGCATCACGGCAACGGCACCCAAGATGCGTTCTACGACGATCCGCACGTGCTGTACGTCTCGACACATCAGTACCCGTTCTATCCGGGCACAGGCGCCGCGAGCGAGAGCGGCTCCGGCGCGGGCCGTGGCGCGACGGTGAACATTCCGATGCCGCACGGATCCGGCGATGCCGAGCACCTGCGCGCGTTCGACGAGATCGTTGCGCCGGTGGTGCGGCGCTTTCGGCCCGAGCTGATCCTCGTGTCGGCGGGGTTTGACGCGCACTTCGCGGACGACATCGCGATGCAACAGCTCAGCGTGGATGGCTACGGCGCGTTGACGATGATCGTTCGTGGACTGGCGGATGAGCTCTGCGGTGGCAAGCTGATGGTCGCGCAGGAGGGTGGGTATCACCTCGTCGCGTTGCCGTGGTGTGTCCGGCGGACGATCGAGATCTTGCGGGATGCGCCGCATACGCCGGATCCGCTCGGCGTCATCGAGACGCGCGAGCCGGCGGGTTTCGGCGAGATGATCGCGGACGTGAAGCTGCTGCACGGGCTGTAGGGAAGTTCGAGCGAAGGCGTGTGATCTATGTTGGCGTTCGGCCGTGCCGTTTGGTGGCGTCGAGCCGAGATACCGGGGCGCACACATGGGTGCGCCCCTACCGGGCAGCGGCGCGGACTGGTCGTGCTGGCTCGCGATACCGGGGCGAACACGTAGGTTCGCCCCTACCGCAGACACGAATAGCGGGTTGCCGTTGGGTTATTCGTCGGGGGCTGAGACGAGGACGCCTTCTTCGTCGGGGAATTCGGATGTTGGTTCTTCGACTTCGGCCTTGAGGTTGGCGAGACCTTCGACGAGCGCGATCTGGAATCCGTCGTCGCGCATGCCGAGCGTGATGATGCGAAAGAATGTGTATCGCCAGCCGAAGGGCTGCAGCCGCGCGATCACCTCGGTGTGATCCTCCCGCGGCTGAAGAAGATACGTGAGGAAACATGGGACGCCGCCAATAGTCACACGCAGTTCGATCGATCGACCGGGGTCGCGGCGCAGAACTGCGTGCGTGCTGCCGGCGTGCTCGGACGCATCGCCGAGTTCGCGTTCGAGTGCGGCGTAGATCACATGCGGGCTGGCGTTAATCGCAAACGCCTTTTCGATCGGCAACTGCACCTCCAACCAGCAACAATCGTTGCGGTGTCAAGTGGCGGCTCTGCCTGCGTATATGGATAATACGCCCGGCGCGGTTCCCTGTCTCCCAGCGCCAGGAAAGCCAATCCATGCATCAGCGCGCGCTCACCATCACCGCTTGCGTTGCCGTTGCGTTCGCGACGGCGTGCGGCGGATCGAACGGCGGTTCCAATGGCGGCACGCCGACCACGACGGCGGTGCCATTCGAGGACATCGTCGTGCCCGCTGGCGTGCCGATTGAAATCGGTGTTTCGGCGGCATTGAGCGGCAATCAGATGAATCTCGGGCTGGATATCACCGATGCAGCCGACCTTGCGGCGACGGAACTTGGTCCGGTGCGGGGCCGAAGCGTGCGGATCGTCCGGATGGATGATCGATGTACCGACGCCGAGGAGGCCGTAGCGGTGGCACGCGATCTCATTGCGCGGACGGCGCTGGTTGGTGTGATTGGTCCGATGTGTACAACCGGCGCGCAGGCCGCAAACAGCGCCTACGAGGCGGCGGGGGTGGTACACATCTCGCCATCGGCGACGCGTGTGGATCTCTCGGACCAGGGTGAGCGGTTTTTCTTTCGCACGACGTGGCGAGACGATCTCCAGGCGGCGACGCAGGCGGCGTACGCGTACGACGACGCGAGCGCCCAGAGCGCGATCGTCATCGATGACGGCGATCCGTACGGCAAGGGGTTGGCGGATGCCTTTCAGGAGCAGTTCGAAGCGCTGGGCGGACGTGTGCTGACGCGCGAGCGCATCGAGCGCGGCGAGACGGAGTTTTCCGGGCTGGTCCGTCAGATGGTTTCGGCGGAGCCGGATCTGGTGGTGTACGAAGGACTGAATCCCGAGGGTGCGCTAATCGTCAAGGCGCTTCGCGAAGCCGAGTACCGCGGCGTATTCCTGGGTCCGGACGGACTGCTGAGTGTGCGCGATTTCCTGCAGACAGCGGGTGCGGCAGCAGAGGGCACGGTGTTAACGGGCGGTCCGACGCCAGACGAGGCATTCGCGCTGCGGTTCGGTACGGCGTTCGGGCGATTGCCGGGAACGCCGTTCGTGCTGCAATCGCACGACGCGGTGGGGGCGCTGCTGTCGGCACTGAACGCAGCGGCCACTGAAGGCGCCGATGGCGCGCTCGTCATCGATCGCGAGCGGCTGGCGGATGCGCTGCGCACCCAGACGTACAACGGGCTTACGGGCGCGATCACGTTCGACGAGCGCGGTGACCGCGTGGGCGATAGCGCAGCCGAACTCGGGCTGACGATCTATCGCGTCGAAGCGGGGAGCTTCGTGCCGATCGAGTGACTACGCGGCGCGGTCAGCCAGCGAGAGTTCGCTGAGGGCGCGCGCGAGGGCCGCGTTGAGCAGGCGGATGATTTCGTCGCGCTCATCGATTTGCGCTTGCAGCTCGGCGATATCGGGCACGATGCGGCGGGGCGCGGGTGCGGTGTCTTTGCGTTCCATGCGACGATTGTGGCGCAACGCGGCGCGCGCACCTATAAGTGTTCCCCCGACATTCGCGACGAAGGCGTAACAGGGTGCGGCCAGTACGGTCCGCGATCGCGCTGATATTGACGTAACGTACGAGCTTTGTTCGGCGGATTACGGAGGGTTTACGAAGAGTTTCCATCGCCGCCGCCCGCCGGTAACGGAGACTTGCCGACTGGCCACGATGATGATCGCAGAGGCGGTGGCTCGGGCAACCGCGGAACGATCAGGAGGATGTGGTGATGATGTTCAAGAGACTGGCGGTTGTTGCGGCGGTGTTGACTGCCGCAGGATTGATGCTGTCGGCGTTCGCGCCGGCGGCAGCGGCTGAGGAGCGGGAGCGCGGCGATGTGTTCCTGCGCGGGGCGGGCGAACTGGATGCCCGTGGCGACGGTCTGGTGGCGCTCAAGGGGCGGATGCACGTCGAAGTGTCGGCGGACGCGGGCGTACTGCTTGTGATGGATATCGCGGGCGACGCGGAGGTGGAGGTTTCGGGCCAGGGCGAGACGGGCGAATGGCGCGGCTTCAAGGCGTACTTCGGTTTCGACGGTGAAGCGTCGATCAGTGGCAGTCACGTCGCGGTCATCGTGCTGGGGCGGAACATTGAGTTGCACGCAGAAGGGAAGGGTTGGGCGTACCTGAAGGGCCACGGCACCTTCACGGTGAACGAGCGAGGCCCGTTCCGCTGGACCGAGGACGGCGCGTTCGCTGCCGTCGAGCCGGCCTCGTAATCGAGACCACGGCGGTGGAGCGCGAGGGAGCGGCGGCGTAACGGCGCCGCTCCCCTCGGCTCCGTGCCGCTTTTCAGTGTTTTTCCGCGCCTTTTACACATTTTCGTGCCGCTTGGGGGCACACTGCGGCGACGATGTATCTGTTGAAGACGCGCGCGAAGGGACTGACATGACGGCCAAGACCACCATCCTCGTCGTTGACGACGATGAGCATATTCGCGAGCTTGCGTCGCTGTACCTGGAGAAAGAGGGGTTCAGCGTGGCGAGCGCGGTCGACGGTGCGAGTGCGATCGCGGCGATCGCGGCGGATGCGCCGTCGCTGGTGGTGCTTGATCTGATGCTGCCGGGGATGAGCGGGTACGACGTATGCAAGCAGGTGCGTGCGGACAGCAACGTGCCGATCATCATGCTCACCGCACGCGATGAGGACATCGACAAGATCGTCGGGCTGGAGCTTGGCGCGGACGATTACTTGACCAAGCCGTTCAACCCGCGGGAGTTGGTGGCGCGGGTGAAGGCGTTATTGCGGCGCGCAAACGGACCGGCGCCGACCGCGCCCAGCCACATCATCCGCTCGGGCGCGCTCTCCATTGATAGGCAGCGCCGCGAGGTGAAGGTGGGCGATCGCGAGTTGACACTGCGCACGAAGGAATTCGATCTGCTGGCGGCGCTGGCAGAGAACGCGGGCATCGTGCTGACGCGCGAGCAGCTTTTGGACCGTGTGTGGGGCTACAACTTCTACGGCGAGACGCGGACGGTCGACGTACATGTGCAGCATGTGCGCGCGAAGCTCGCCGATTCCGGGCTGAGCATCGTGACGGTGCGGGGTGTCGGATACAAGCTGGCGGACGCCGCGGCGCAGACATAGCACGTGTTCAACAGCGTTCGCTTCCGGCTTGCCGCGTCGTTCCTCATCGTTGTGTTCGTGACACTGCTGGCCACGGCGCTGGCGTTGTTCGCGCGGCTGGGCGGATATCGCGACGACCTGACGGTGAGCACGCTGCGTTCGGTGGCGGCGCCGATTTACTACAACCTGACGTTGTTCCGGGGCGCCGCCGGCGGAGACGGCACGGGGGCGGGGCGACGCTTGCAGGTTGAGCTGGCCACGTACCTGGAACTTCAACGTGAGGAATCGGGGATTGTCGTGTTGCCGCTGGATGCGTTCGGCCAGGTTATCGAGGATGAGGCGATCCCGGCGGAAGAGTTCGAGGAGCCGTTCCGGATACCGCCGATGCCTCCGGCGGGGCCGAACTTCGACGAACTACGCGAGGGCGTCTACGAAACCACCAGTGGCGAGCAGCTCCTGTACGTCATCGTGCCAACGCCGCGCCTGGTGCGGGCGCAGCCGGCGGGCATCTACGCGCTGGTCGTCGCGCTACCCGAGGCGGAACGGCGCGACGTATGGGAAGATCTGGCGCCGCGACTCGTCTTCGCCGGATTCGTCGGACTTGCAGCAGCGGTTGTGACGGTGACGGTGTTGTGGGCATCGCTGTTCCGGACGCTGGGGAAGGTGACCGGCGGTATTCGCGCGGTCGCGGCGGGCGACTACAAGAACCGTGTGCCGGAGTCGGGCCCAACGGAACTGCGGACGCTGGCGCGCGACGTTAACCGGATGGCGGATTCGGTAGAGGGCTCGCGGCGAACGCTGCGTGAGTTCCTGGCGAACGTATCGCATGAGCTGAAGACGCCGCTGACATCGATCCGTGGGTTCTCACAGGCGATGCTCGACGGGACGATCGACACGCCGGACGAGCGTGAACGCGCGGCGCGTGTGATCGACGCCGAGTCGGCGCGGGTGCTGCGGCTCGTCGGCGAACTGCTCGACTTGTCACGGATCGAGTCGGGGCAGCAGCGGATGGCGCTGGCCACGGTGCGCGTGCATGAACTGCTATCGCACACCGGCGCATTGTTCTCCATGCGGGCGGGAGATGCGGACGTTGCGCTGATGGTGCGGGACGCACCGACGCACGCGGCTGTGCTGGCGGACTTTGACCGGATCGAGCAAGTGATGGGCAATCTCATCGACAATGCGTTGCGGCACACGCCGCGTGGGGGACGGATCGAAGCAGGGATGCGCGACGGCGGCGGTTTCGTGGAGCTGTACGTCGCCGACAACGGCGAAGGCGTCGCGGAAGCGGACCTGCCTCATGTTTTCGATCGGTTCTATCGAAGCACGCTCGGCGAGCTCCCGATGCCCGGGGCGGGGTTGGGGCTGGCGATCAGCCGAGAGATCGTGCGCGCGCACGGCGGCGAGATCCGCGCGGCAGCGCTGCCCGGCGGCGGCGCGGAGTTTTCGTTCACGTTGCGCGCGGCGCCGGACGAGCCGCGGGAGGATGCTTCACCCGCATAGCGCGGGGTCGTTGCCATATCGCCGCATGCCACCTTCGGTTCTCGCTCGGACGAGGACTCCGGTAGGATGACCGAAAGCGGAAGGAGCGCGGATGGCACCGACGGCGGCGCGGCGTCCCTACCTGGTACCGGCGGGCAAGCTGCGACGCGAATGCGATCCGCGCACGCTGAAGTTCAGGACGACCGCCGATGTTGAGCCGCTGAGCGACACGATCGGCCAGGATCGGGCGGTCAGCGCGATGGACTTCGGGCTGAGCATCGAGGCGGACGGCTTCAACGTCTTCGTTTCCGGGTTGCCGGGCACGGGGCGTTCGACCGAGCTGCAGATGCAAGTCGAACGGATCGCCGCGACGCGCCCCGCCCCTCGCGACTGGTGCTATGTCTTCAACTTCGGCGACCCGACGCGTCCACGCGCCCTGAGCCTGCCGCCGGACCGCGGTCACCAGCTCGGCCATGACATCGACGAGATGATCGTGATCGTGCGACGCGAGGTGCCGAAGGCGTTCGATAGCGACGAGTATGCGCAGCGGCGCGATCAGGTGAATCGCGAGATGCAGGCGCAGCGGGAGCGGATGTTCGAGGGGCTGCAGAAGGAAGCTGATGCGCGCGGGCTGGCTGTTAATGCCGGGCCGATGGGCATCACGACGGTGCCGGTTGTTGAGGGCAAGCCTATTACGAAGGAACAGTACGACGCGCTGGATGACGATCAGCGACACGCGCTGCAAGAACGCACGGCGGAGCTGGATTCGATCATCGCGCAGATGGCGCCGCAACTGCGGCGCCTCGACCGCAGTACGACGGAGTTGCTTGGCGGACTTGACCGTCAGGTGATGACGAGCATCGCGTCGCCGCTGCTCGACGACATCAAGCGCGAGTACGGGCGCGATGCGGAAGTGGCGGAGTACATCGACCGCTTGGGCGCGGACATGCTGGAGAACATCGATGCGTTTCGCGGGCAGGAGGAGGCGCAGCAACAGGCGGCTCTTCCGATGCTTGCCGCGGCACAGAACCGTGACGGGGTTTTCGATCGATACAAGGTCAATGTGATTGTCACGCACGCGGCGGAGGACCACGCACCGGTGGTGTTCGAGCAGAACCCGTCGTATTACCAAATGTTCGGACGCATGGACTATCGCACCAGTTTCGGTGCGATGGTGACGGACCACACGATGATCAAGCCGGGCGCACTGCATCGCGCGAACGGCGGGTTCCTGCTCGTGCAGGCGCTGGACGTGCTGACTCAGCCGCAGGTCTGGCAGACGCTTAAGCGCGCCCTGAGCACAGGCTGCATCCGGCTTGAGAACATCGGCGAGCAGATCAGCATCATTCCGAGTGCGACGCTCTCGCCGGAGCCTATACCGCTCAATGTAAAGGTCGCGATGATCGGCACGGCGCGTACGTTCCAGTTGTTGCAGAGCGCTGACGAGGACTTCCGCAAGCTGTTCAAGGCGCGTGCGGACTTTACGACCGACGTAGAGCGGACACCGGCGAACGTGCAGAACTACGCGCGCTTTGTTTCGCGTCAGGTCGAACTCCTGGGGATGCGGCCGTTCGATGCTGAGGCGGTGGCGCGGGTGGTGGAAGAGAGTTCGCGCATGGTGGCGAACCAGGAGAAGCTTTCGCTGCGGATGATGGACATTGTGGATCTGTTGATCGAGGCGGACTACTGGGCATGCGACAAGCGTGCGAAACGGGTGCGCGCGGAGCACGTCGACCTGGCGATCGAGCAGAAGGACTACCGTTCGAGTTTGATCGAGGATCGCGTGCAGGAATTCATCGAGAACGGCACGATCAAGGTCGATGTCGAGGGCGCGGTCGTTGGTCAGGTCAACGGGTTGTCGGTGTACTCGCTTGGTGACTACGCGTTCGGGCGCCCGGCGCGGATCACGGCGCGCGTGAGTTTGGGCCGCGGACAGGTGGTAAACATCGAGCGCGAGGTGCAGAAGAGCGGGTCGTCGCACAGCAAGGGCTTCCTGATTCTGAACGGGTACATCAACGGCAAGTTCGCGCACCGGCAGCCGCTCTCGTTCGCGGCGAGCATCACGTTCGAGCAGGTGTACGATGAGGTCGATGGGGACAGCGCGTCATCGACGGAGCTGTACGCGCTGCTTTCGGCGATCACGGACGTGCCGCTAAAGCAGGGCATCGCGGTGACGGGGAGTGTGAACCAGCTTGGTGAGATCCAGGCGATCGGCGGAGTCAACGAGAAGATCGAGGGTTTTTACGCCGTCTGCAAATCGCGCGGACTGACTGGCGAACAGGGCGTGATGATTCCGCACGACAACTTGCGAAACCTGATGCTCAAGCCGGAGGTCGTCGACGCGGTGGCGCGCGGGCAGTTTCACGTGTTCGCCGTATCGACGATCGAGCAGGGCATCGAGATCCTGACCGGGCTGGCGGCCGGCAGGTTGCGGAAGGACGGCACGTACGCGGATGGTACGGTCTTCCGCAAAGTAACGAACGCACTCGAAGCGATGACGAAGCGGGCGATCGAAGTGAACCGCGCGGCATCGCAACGTGATGGCGTGGGGCCGACGGCGGTGCCGGTCGGTACGACGCGACCGCCGCGCGACGACCGCAACGGTGATGCGCCCGCACGCGTCCCGAGGCGCAACAAGCCGTGAAAACCCGCGACGAAGTGTCGGCGGGCGGCATCGTGTTTCGGGCGGGCGCCGGCGAGAGCCTCGATGTGGTGCTGATCAAGACGCATGAGGGGCGCTGGCAGTTGCCGAAGGGCTGGATCGAGCCGGGCGAGACGCCAGAGCAGGCGGCGATCCGCGAGACGCGCGAAGAGGCTGGCGTCGATGCCGAGCTTGTTGCGCCGCTTGACGTCATCGAGTACTGGTACCGCTCTGCGTACGATCCGGAGCCGGTGCGCGTACACAAGTACGTGCACTTCTTCCTGGTTCGTTACCTCGCTGGCTCGACGGACGATCATGATGACGAGGTGACCGAGGCGCGCTGGACGCCGATTGCTGAGGCGACGCGCACGCTGTCGTTCAAGGACGAACGGCGGATGATGGCGATGGCGGCGGAGATGCTGGCCGAGGCAGCAAGCGAGATGCGGGAAGCGGGAAGCGAGACGCGGGACAGAACGGAGAGCAGAGAGCAGAGGAGAATGGAGGGCGGTAGCGGATGACCGAGACAGTGGCGCAGTACCGCGGGCCGGTGGTGGGGACGCATGGGATGGTGGCGTCGGAGCATCCGCTGGTGTCGCAGACGGGCGTTGATGTGCTGCGGCGCGGCGGGAACGCGTTCGATGCGGCGCTGGCGATGTCGGGGATGCTGCCGGTTGTGCGTCCGGCGGCGAATCATCTGGGCGGCGACGCGTACATTCTCGTGTATCCGAAGAGCGAAGGGCGGGTCACGGCGATCTGCTCCGGCGGCAAGGCGCCGGCGGCGGCGACGCTCGATCGGTACGCCGGCGGTATCCCGCAGCGCGGTGGCGCGGCGGTGGCGACCCCCGGGCTCGTCGATGCGTGGGCGGCGTTCCATGTACGCTGGTGCACGATGCCGCTGCGCGATCTGCTGGCGCCGGCGATCGGGTATGCGCGCGACGGCTTCGGCGTGTCGCGCGAGCTGGGCGCGCTGCTTGGAGTCGCGCGCGGGTTGTTTACCAAGTACACGGGGTTGGCCGATGCGCTGTATGTCGACGGCGAGCCGCCGCGCTTCGGTAGCGTGCTACGGCAGCCGAAGCTGGCGGCGCTGATCGAGGCGATCGCTCACGACGGACGCGCGGCGTTCTATGAGGGTGCGGTGGCGGAGCGCATCGCTTCCGGTGTGCAGGAGGCGGGCGGCTATCTGACGACCGCCGATCTCGCGTCGCACAGAGCTGATGTGCTGGAGCCGCTTTCGACGCAGTATCGCGGGGATGTGGTGTACGAGACGCCGCCGAACTCGCAGGGCGTGATCCTGCTCGAAGAACTGAATATCATAGAGGGATACGACGTAGCCGCGTGGGGGCATCTATCGCCGGACGCGGTGCATCACATGGTTGAGGCGAAGAAGCTGGCGTTTGAGGATCGGCAGCGGCTGGCGGGTGACCCGACGTTCACGGGCCTCGATCCGGAGGTGATGCTATCGAAGGAGCATGCGGCGGCGCGGCGCGCGGAGATCGATCCGCAGCATGCGCGCGCTTCGGCGATCGCGGCCGCGTCGACGGATACGACGTCGTTCGTGGTGGCGGACGGCGATGGCAACGTCTGTTCGTTCATCCAGAGCTTGTACGCGCCGTTCGGGTCGTCGGTGTGCATTGACGGCGTGATCATGAACAACCGGATGTGCGGCTTTTCGACGGATCCGGCGCACCCGAACGTGCTGGCGCCGGGCAAGCGGACGATGCACACGCTCAACACCTATCTCGTGTTCCGCGACGGGCGTCCGCTGCTGGTCGGCAACACGCCCGGTGCGGACTTCCAGGTGCAGACGAACTTGCAGGTGATCACGGGCGTCCTTGACTACGGGCTCGACCCGCAGGCGGCGATCGACGCCGCGCGCTGGGGCGACACGCCGGATGGGCTGCTCGTCGAAGAAGCGATGCCGGCCGAAACGCAGGCGGCGCTGGCGCGGCGGGGTCATGTGGTGCGTGTGATGGGGCGGAGCATGAATCCGATGGGCCGTGCGCAGGCGATCCTCATCGATCCGGAGTCGGGCGCGCTGATCGGCGGATCCGATTCGCGGGGCGAGGGGGCGGCGGCGGGATGGTGAGTTTGGGGGTCCGAGGTCGGAGAAAAGAAGAACGATGAAAAAGTTCAAAGACGTTGATACTTACATTGCCAATGCAGATGAAATAGCCCGTCCGAAACTCGAAGAACTCCGGAAACTAGTCAAATCGACGATCCCGCAAGCAGAAGAGAAAATCTGGTACGGCGTACCGTTCTTCTTTCATTACGGTGAACTGGTTGGATTTGACGAATATAAGAAGCACGTTAGCTTTGGCATTGGCGCGGCCGTGATGACAAGCGAAGTCCGCGACATGTTTGAAGCAAAGGGTTATAAAACTGGAAAGGGAACCATACAAATCAAGTACGGCCAAAGAGTGCCGACCACAGCGATAAGGCAAATTCTAAAATCAAAAGCAAAAATGAACGAAGCCAAAGAGCGATGAAATAGCTGAACGGAGAACAGAGCAGCAACCGAGGCGGTGAGCAGATACGATCAGGATCCGGCTTCGGTTCTGTGTTCGTCGTTCAGCGTATGTGTATGAGCGGTTGCTGTTGCTAGGCTGAATGCAGCTACGAAAGGCTGCACCCATGTCCGAGGCTGCATTTCACTTTTCGCCGCGGGCGAACCGGGCGCACGAGATCGGTTGGCGCGCCTGGAGCGACGACGCGTTCGCCGATGCGCAGCGTGACGACAAGCCGATCCTGCTCGGGATATCTGCTGTGTGGTGTCATTGGTGCCACGTCATGGACGAGACGTCGTATTCCGATGACGAGATCATCCGCCTGATCAACGAGCGGTTCGTGCCGATACGCGTCGACAACGACCAGCGGCCGGACGTCAACCTGCGCTACAACATGGGCGGCTGGCCGACCACGGCGTTTCTGACGCCGCGCGGCGAAGTGATGGCCGGGATGACCTACGTGGCGCCGGAGCAGATGCGCGACGTGCTGAACCAGGTCAGCACGTACTACAAGGACAACAAGGAGTCGGTCGAGCAGAAGCTGGGAGAGATCCAGGCGAACCGTAAGCGCGCCGAGCAAACGATGGCGGCGAGCGGTGATGCGGATGAGCTTTCGGATCAGATCTTGCGCGACGTGCTTCATTCGTGCGTGGACGCGTACGATCCGGTGTACGGCGGCTTCGGCAACGAGCCGAAGTTCCCGCATACGGGTGCGATCGACCTGCTGCTGCACGCGTATCTGCGCGACGGCGACCGCGACGCGTTGCATATGGCGCGCAAGACGCTCGACTACATGACGCGCGGCGGCACGTACGACCAGGAGTGGGGCGGCTTCTATCGGTATTCGACGAAGCGCGACTGGAGCATTCCGCACTACGAGAAAATGCTCGAAGACAACGCGCCGCTGCTCAGCGCGCTGTGCAAGCTGTACCGGATCAGCGGCGACGCCGAGCATCGGCGGTACATCGAGTACACGATCGCGTACCTCGACGAGTGGTTGAGCGATCCGGAGACCGGGGCGTTCCACGGATCGCAGGACGCGGACGAGGAGTTTTATCCGCTGGCGGCGGCAGAGCGAACGAAGCACGAGCCCCCGTACGTTGACAAGACGGTGTACACGAGCTGGAACGCGATGGCGATCAGCGCGTATCTGGAAGCGTCGTGGACGCTGGGTCGGCCGGATCTGCGCGATCGCGCGCTGAAGGCGCTTGACCATGTCTGGGGCGCGTTGCATCGCGACGGCGCGGGGATGCATCGTTTCTTGTCGGCTGACGGTCCACAGATCCCGGGACTGCTCGGCGATCAAGCGTGGACGGCGTTGGCGCTGCTCGATGCGTACGAAGTCGCCGGCCGGCGCGCTGATCTCGATCGTGCGCGGACGCTCGTCGATTGGATGATCGATCATCTTGCGGCGGAGGGTGGGGGATTTCACGACACGCCTGCCGGCCATGAGACGCTCGGACTGCTGGCGACGCGGCAGCGCCCGCCGAAAGAGAACGCCGTCGCTGCGGAAGCGCTGATCCGGCTGGCGCGGTTGACGCATGAGGATGGGTACGAGGAGATCGCGCGGGCGACGCTGGCGCGGTTCAGCGGGATCGTCGAATCGCAGGGCTATTTCGCTGCCGAGTACGCGCGCGCGGTCGACCTGCTGCTGAATCCGGGCGCTGATGTGAAGATCGTCGCGGCGACGCGCGATGATGCTGCGGCGCTGCACGCCGCTGCGCTGGCGCTGCCGGTCGCGAGCCGGATCGTGCGGGTGATCGATGCGTCGGATGTGGATGCGCTTGCGGCGGAGTCGCTACCGTCGCAGCCGGCGCCGGCAGCGTACGCGTGCTACGGGACGCTGTGCAGTGCGCCGGTGACGACCGTGGCGGAGCTGATCGAGACGGTTGCGGCCACGAAGCTTGCGTATGAGTCGACGCGTGGCGGTGAGTTGCTGGCGGGGCCGCGGAGCGCGGATATGTCTTCGGACTGAGGGCGGTTGCCGTCGCCTCGGTGAGGTATAACTCCCGCGGAGAAGCTTCCTGATGTTGTTCGGCCCGGTACACGACAAGGCATGGCGTCGCACGCTCACGTATCTGCCGTGTTCTATGCAATGATTTTTGGCGGTCTGTGGATCGTCGCGGTGAGCCGTCGGGGAGAGCCAATTAAGGCCCTTGAAGGCGCCATGATTGTGTTCGCGGTCGTCTGGGTCGCGACCATCCTGGTGGTTCGTCTGCTCAATCCGAAATTCCGAGATGCGATTTCGTCGCGCCCACAGACTAGTTCGACAGGCAGGCTAACGCCGGTGCTGATCGCGGCGTTGAGTCTCGCCCCCGGAGTGGTGGCGGTGTTCCTGATTCCAGGGAGACAGAGTCCGCTATTGTTCGGTGTCATCGCGTTTCTCGTTCTCTCCCGCCTGCACAGGCTCTATCAGCGCGTTCACGCTGAAGAACCCGAGGCGGTCTAAATTCGATGCCTCCGCGCGTTTGCGGCGAGACGGAGCTGAAGCTCCTCCGCTACGAAAGGCCTGATTCTCGACGATTGAGGGCGTTGGCGCGCGATACCGGGGCGGACACGTTGGTCCGCCCCTACCGTGGTCAGCGGTGACTCCGCGCCGGCTACCGCATGAGTTGTTCGAAGATCTTGCCTTCTTCTGTGCCGTTGTAGCCGGCGGTGCTGACGTTGTGGAGGTTGATGCCGGCGGCGGCCTCTTCGTCGAGGCGGTCACGGCATTCTTCGACGCCGCCGACGAAGCCGAGTGAGTTCGAGAGCTCGTCGGTGACGGCGGCGATGCCGGCGCCGGAACCGCCTTCTTTCCAGGCGCGGCGGATCTCGTTCGCCTCGTCGGCGAATCCCATGTCGGAGAGCTGCTGGTAGTAGAAGTCGCCCATGCGCGCGATGTAGAACGCGGTGCCGGCTTTGCCCGCCTGCATCGCGCGCTCCTTGTCCTTCGCAACGGTGACGCCGAGAAAGCGGACGGTCATCTGTGCGGGGTCGCGGCCGGCGTCGCGGACGTAGCCCATGAAGCGATCGACCTGCTGCTTGGCGACCTGAATCGGCACCATCGTCGGCATCCAGCCGTCGGCGACGTCGGCGACGACCTTCGTCGCTTTCGGGCGGAAGGACGCGATGTAGACGGGGATGTGCTCGCGCACGGGGCGGAAGCGCAGCGTGAAGCCGCGATCCATCTGGAACACCTTGCCCTTGTACTCGAGATTCTGGCTGCCGATGAGCATGTTGATGATCTGCACGACTTCCCGCATGCGGGCGAGCGTCGGGTTGAACGGGATGCCGTGAAAATGCTCGATGACGTTGGCGCTCGACGCACCGAGCCCGATAATCGCGCGGCCCTCGCTGAGTTCGTCGAGTGTGGCGAAGTGCTGCGCCAGCGCGGCGGGGCTGCGCGAGTAGTAGTTGACGATGCCGGTGCCGAGATTGATGCGTTTCGTGCGCTCGGCGAGCTGGGTGAGTAGCGAGAACGCGTCGCGGCCCCACGCCTCGGCGACGAGCACGCTGTCAACACCGGCGTCGTCGGCGATCTTCACGCGCTCGAAGATCTTTTCGCGTTCGAATTCCCCCTGCCAGTTGACGCCGATGGAGAGTCTTCTTGTCATCGCTTTCGCTACTCCTGTGAAACTTCGTGAATGCTGACTACAAGCCTGTGCGCAGAAACCGGCGAGCGCAACGTCTGCTGGCGCATCCGTTGCTTCTTGGGTATGGGGGAGTGATCTGGGGGACACCCCCAGGCCCCTGTACCGCCCCCGGCAGGCGCTGCGCCCCGCATCCGCTGTTCGCGCTGGTTGGAGGTGCTGCGCGGAGAGTGTGCATGACCGATGCACCTCGCACCCCAACTCGCGAATCGCCGGCGCAGCGCCGTGAACCGTTTTTTCGCGCGGCGGGTCGGCTGTCAGATGATTCGATCGTCGCCCGTCAGACGCCGATGGCGGGTTTGAGGTTCATGAGGGTGCGGATCAGTTCGATTTCGCCGAGGTGGGTGAAGCCGTGGGACATACAGACCTGGCCGAGCGCGCGGATCGCGGGCATTTCGCCGAGGGGCTTGACGGTGACGGGCGCATCGAACGTGGATGTGTCGGGGTTGGAGAGATAGTCGTCGGTGCTGGCCCAGACGTCGCGCACGTATTGCTGAAACGAGGCGAGATCGGCGATGCGGAGCGATTGCGCGTCGGCGGCGGGCATGCCGGTGCCCTGTGCGATGGGCGGGAGCGCGAGTTTCTCTGACCAGCCGCCGTCCATCCAGACGGTGGGGCGGCGGCCCTGGAGGATGAAGCGCACGATGTTGTCCTCGGTGCGGGCGTAGTGCCAGATCTCGAAGGCGATGTGGTTGGCGTTCGGGTTGCCGGCGGGTATGGCGTGCCACTGTTCGGGCGTGAGGTCGCGTGTGCCGGCGGCGAGCATGGCGTGCAGGCGATGCAGTTCGGACTGGATGAATTCGACCAGGGTCATGGGGCCTCCGGCGATTGAGTTGGGTATCGCAGTTCACCGCAAAGACGCGGAGAGCGCAAAGCGACGCAGAGAGAGGAGTGGGATATTGGAGGTCGGCGGTCCGGACGGGGGATTGGCGAGTCAGATTTTGAAAGGAGGGGCGCGCGTGCTTGACACGTTTTACCGAAGCGGCATGCCGGAAACGGACTTCCTCTTACGGCTGGCGACGTTTGATCGCTAAGCTTATGTCGGCGATCCGCGCGATGAGGAAACGCGCGCCCGCCAGCGAGGTGCATCCATGGTAGTCGAGACAGCCGCGGCTCCGTCGTTCTCAATGGAGCTGAACGAAGAACAACTGACGATGCAAAAGTGGGTTCACGAGTTCGCTGAGAACGTGATCCGGCCGGCTGCGCATGAGTGGGATGAGCGCGAAGAGACGCCGTGGCCGATCATCAAGGAAGCGGCGAAGGTCGGGCTGTACGGCGTGCAATTTCTGGGACACGCGTCGTCGGATCCGACGGGGCTGATGTTGCCGATCGCGATGGAGGAGATGTTCTGGGGCGACGCCGGCATCGGCATGGCGATCTTTGGCACGTCTCTGGCGGTAGCGGCGATCGCTGGCAACGGCACGCCGGAGCAGATCGGCGAGTGGCTGCCGCAGTGCTTCGGCACGCCGGACGATCTGAAGATGGGCGCGTTTTGCGTGTCGGAGCCTGATGCTGGATCGGACGTGTCATCACTGAAGACCCGCGCCGTGTACGACGAAGCGTCGGACGAGTGGGTGCTGAACGGTCAGAAGACGTGGATCTCGAACGGGGGCATCGCCGACGTGCATGTCGTCGTCGCGTCGGTCGAGCCGGCGCTGGCGGCGCGGGGGCAGGCGTCGTTCGTCGTGCCGCCGAAGACACCGGGGCTGCGGCAGGGTGCGAAGTTCAAGAAGCACGGCATTCGCGCATCGCACACGGCGGAAGTGTTTCTCGACGATGTGCGCGTGCCGGGGCGCTGCCTGCTCGGTGGCAAAGAAAAGCTTGACGCGCGGCTGGCGCGTGCGCGTGAGGGTCAGAAATCCGGCGTGCAGGCAGCGATGGCGACGTTCGAGACGACGCGCCCCGCCGTCGGCGCCATGGCTGTCGGGACGGCGCGCGCTGCGTACGAGTACGCGCTCGCCTACGCGAAGGAACGCAAGCAGTTCGGCCGGCCGATCATCGAGAACCAGGCGATCGCGTTTATGCTCGCCGACATGGCGACGGAGATCGACTGCGCGCGGCTGTTGGTCCACCGCGCGGCGTGGATGGCGCGGGCGCGCAAGCCGTTCGCCGCCGCGGAGGGTTCGATGTCGAAGCTGAAGGCGGGCGAAGTGTGCGTGCGCGTCACGGAGCAGGCGGTGCAGATTCTCGGCGGCATGGGCTACGTGCGGGAGACGCCGGTCGAGCGCTGGGTGCGTGACGCGAAGATTTACACGATTTTCGAGGGAACGTCGGAGATCCAGCGGCTGGTGATTGCGCGGGCGATTTCGGGCGTGCATATCAAGTAGGTACCGCCGTGATTCATCTGCTGGCCAGGATGAACGTGGGCGGCGGATCGATCCCCGGATGCTGAACAAGCACGGAGTGACAAGCATGATCGACGACGTACTGCAGGTTAGCGACGACGCGCATGTGCGCACGATCAAGCTGCACCGGCCGCAGAAGAAGAACGCGCTTTCCGACGAGCTGGCGTGGGGCATCGTCACGGCCGTCGAGAAGGCGGCACACGACGACGATGTGTGGGTGATCGCGATCACCGGGAGCGGTGACGCGTTCTGTAGTGGGCTCGATCTGAGTAACGACCGCGAAGTGTCGTCATCGCCGTTGCCCGCGCAAGAGCAGGCGATGGACGACATCAGCTGGGTCGGGCGGTTCCCGCTTGTGCTGCGCGAGCTGTGCGACAAGCCGATCGTCGGTGGTGTCAACGGTGTCGCCGCAGGTGCGGGGTTGTCGCTGGCGATGGCGTGCGATGTCCGGATCGGCGCCACTTCGTTGCGGCTGATCGCCGGGTATCCGCGCATCGGCGGTTCGCCGGACGGCGGGCTGACGTGGACGCTGCCGCAAGCGATCGGCTACGAGCAGGCGATGCGCTTTCTGCTGGAGAATCGCACGGTCGATGCGGAGGAGGCGCTGCGGCTGGGGTTCGTCGGCGAAATCGTGCCGGACGACGCGTTTGCGTCGCGACTCGCGGAATACTGTGCGTTTCTCGCGGAGCGGTCGCCGATCGCGAGCCGCCTGACGAAGCGAGGCATCACGCGGGCGACGTCGATCGATCTGACGGCGCAGGTGCGTTACGAGCTTGCGAACATCCGGCGGGCGTTTTCGACGCAGGATGCGGTCGAGGCACGGGAGGCGTTTTTCGAGAAGCGGGCGCCGGTGTTTCACGGTCGGTGACGGTCGGCGTTCATAGCGGACGCCAGTACGGGCGCCGAAGCGCAAAACGACCGGCCCGCAGGGCCGGTCGTAGATTCAGAAATCTGGCACGGGTGGAGGGACTCGAACCCCCGATCGGCGGTTTTGGAGGACGATTGGGTTGGCCCCACTGAGCCCTTTCAAGATCCATAGCGTCCCGTCTCGTATCTGGGTGTTTGGGCTATGTCCCGTTCCGTTGCCTCCCGTACCATAGTGTCACAATCATTTGGGCAGCAAAATGGCAGTAACATCGGCGGTCTATTTCCGCCCGCAGCGGTCCTTCTAACCGCAGGTCGCAGACGACCGAGACCGATTTGGGACTTGGGAGTAGCTCGGCGGCACGCCGGGCGGTCAGATTAGTGCTGCGAGCACATCCGGAGTTGTTCGTGAACGCGGAGCAGCTGCGCGACCTCGGCTTCCAGCTGGAGGGCCGTGCACCCGGGGGCGAGTCGGGCGGCGCGTGGTTCGCCATCGCTGCCGATGGTGAGCGCGTCGTGCTGAAGTGGTTCGCCGACGAGGGCGTGGCCGACCGCTATGCGGTGCTCCTGCCCGCGCTCGACGTGCTGCGTTCGCGTGGCGTGCCCGTGCCGGAGTACCGGTTCGTGCGCGCCGTCGACGGGTGGACGCTCTCCGCACAGCAGGTGCTGCCGGGACGATCGTTCCCGATCTGGCCGCCGCAGCTAGTCGACCGGATGATCGAGTGCGTCAGCGCCGCAGCCGGCATCGTCGGTCCACGGCCGGCACCAGCGCTGCAGGGGTGGGGTGAGTTCGTGATCCACACCCTCACGGTCGGCGAGGACGGCTGGGTGCAGCACGACTCGCTCCGGGCGCACTCCGATCGCGCCCGGCGCATCATCGACTTGGTCGAGTCGATCGGCGCCGACGCCGAGCCGTCATGGTTCCCGACGAGCGGGCTCGTCCACCTCGATCTGCACACCGACAACGTGCTCGCCCTCGATGACGGCACGCTCACCGGGATCGTCGACTGGGAGGGTGCGTGCGGGGGCGATCACCGCTACGACCTGGTGGCGTTCGCGTTCGACCTCGACGGTCACGGCCAGCAGATCTGGGATCGGGTCGAGGCGCTCGTCGAGC
>CAZRHH010000029.1:0-33389 GCA_964599885.1 uncultured Dehalococcoidia bacterium
TCGCGCGCGCTGCCGATGTCGGCGCCGGCAACGTTGCCTACCGCGATTGGGCGTTCGCTTCACAGACCTGGGCATCTGTCGCGCAATGGAACATGTGGGCGCCCGGCAAAACCTTCAACGGGGGATGCTGATCGTGTTAACGCGCGTTGTGCGTTTCACGGCAACTCAAAGATGGAGGCTGGAGACTGGTCGAAATCTTCCAGCTTCTAGCTTCCACCCTCCAGTACTCGTGAAACGCACCGCTCGACGGCTCGGCTACCGGTACCCCTCAAGCACCGCCCGCCGCGGCATCGACCACCAGATCGCGTCGATCGCGTCGCGCGTCGCACCGTCATCGAGATCGAGCTGCGCCGCTTCAAACGCGGCATCGAGCTGCGACGGGCTGCTGGCGCCCACGATCGCTGACGTGACGCCCGGCTGCGCGATCACCCACGCGATCGCCAGCGACGCCATCGACACGCCGCGCGCATCGGCCACGGCACGCAGCTTCTCCGCCGCATCGAACTGCGCGTCCTGCCAGTAGCGGCGCTGGTACATCCGTCCTGCGCCGCCGAGCGTGAAGCGCGTGCCCTCCTGCGGATCATCGCCCTTCGTGTACTTGCCGGAAAGGAAGCCGCCGGCAAGCGGGTTATACACCAGCACGCCGAGTCCTTCGCTGCGACAAAGCGGTAGCAGTTCCGTCTCGATCTCCCGGTACAGCAGGTTGTAGCGCGGCTGCACGGTCTCGTAGCGAGTAACGCCGAGCCGCTCACTCGCCGCCAGCGCTTGGCCTAGCCGCCACCCCGGATAGTTCGAGCAGCCGGCGTAGCGCACTTTGCCGGCGCGGATCAGATCGTCGAGCGCGCGCATCGTCTCGTCGATCGGCGTGTTCGGGTCGAACCAATGCACCTGGTACAGATCGATCACGTCGGTGCCGAGGCGGCGCAGGCTGTCCTCGCAGGCGCGGATGATGTGATGACGCGATAGCCCCGTGTCGTTCGGGCTCGGCCCCATCGCACCCGCACACTTCGTCGCGACGATCAGCCGGTCGCGGTTGCCGCGCTCGCGCATCCAGCGCCCGATCACCTCCTCCGTACGCCCGACCGTCTCCAGCGACCCGCCGAGCGGATATACGTCCGCCGTATCGAGAAAGTCGATCCCGCCATCGACCGCGCGGTCGAGAATCGCAAACGACGTCGCTTCATCGCACTGCACGCCAAACGTCATCGTGCCAAGACACAGCGGCGGCACCTGCAATCCAGTACTGCCAAGTCGTCGCGTCTCCATGCGTAACGTCCCTTTCGATTCCCGTTCGTGTGTCACGAAACACGGATGTAGCTGCGGAGCTTTAGCTCCGCCCCGCGCGTGGTTCCGCGCCTCCACCCCGGATGCGCTATCCATGCCGTAGGATATGCAATACCCGCGCTAACCGGATCGGAGATCGTCATGCAACGAACATTCGTGCCGCTCAACATCGCATCGTACTGGGATGCCGTGCAGAACGACCTGCTCGCAATCGTCGACCTGATCCCGAACGGACAGATGGACTACTCACCTAAGCCCACGCTCTGGAACTTCCGCGGCCTGCTCCTCCATATCACCGCCTCCCGTGAAGGATGGCTCGGCGGCATTGGCGACGGTGCCGAGAACATCGATGTCTGGAGAACGGTGCGTTCCAACGATGAGATTAAGTCGGCGCTTGAGCGGACATACCGGCGCTTGCAAGCGTTTCTCTCGAACGCCGCGCAACTCGACGCGCGGTACGACACCAACGAATCCGGCGAGACGTCAGATGGGCACTGGGTCGCGTTCCACATGCTCGAACACGATATCCACCACCGCGCCGATATGCTGCACTATCTCGCCATGCTAGACGTCGACTGCTCATCAATGAGCTTCCAGTAAGCGATAGTCCACCCCCCCGAGCGGATCGGAGATCATCATGCAACAGACATTCGTGCCGCTCAACATCGCATCGTATTGGGACGCCGTGCAGAACGACCTCCTCGCGATCGTCGACCTGATTCCGGAAGGCCAGATGGGCTACTCACCGATACCCGAGATGTGGAACTTCCAGGGGCTCCTGCTACACGTGGCCGACGCTCGTGAGGGCTGGCTCAGCGAGGACATCGGCGACGGCAACGAGGACATCGACATCTGGAAAAACGTGCGCTCACGTGACGAGATCAGATCCGCGCTCGAACAGACGTACCGGCGGCTCCAGGCATTTCTCTCAAACCAGTCGCAGCTCGACGCGCAGTACAAGAGCGAGTGGCGCGACTTCGACGGTCACTGGGTCGCGTTCCACTTGCTCGAACACGACATCCACCACCGCGCCCACATGCTCCACTACCTCGCCATGCTCGATGTCGACTGCTCATCGATGAGTTTCCAGTAGAGGACGCCTTATGGACGGACCGCCACTCTGGCTCGTGGAACGAAACGGCACAACCGTCCGCATCTTCGGCCACGGTCTGCCGCTCGCCGAGCCCTGGTCTTCGCCCGAGATCGAGACGATGGTCGCCGGCAGCGACGTGTTCTGGACCGAGATCCCGAAGATCGGCGACGACGCGCAGGCGCTTGCCATCAAGTACGGCTTCGACGCCGATGCGCCACTCGCGTCATGGCTATCGCCCCACGATCTCGCGCGCGCTGAAGCCGCGGCGATAGCGGCTGGTGCGGACCCGCAACTGCTCGCCCGCGTCCGCCCCTGGCTCGCCGCACAAATGCTCCCCATGGCTGCGCAATCGCTCGCCGGGCTGCACGGCGAGTACGCCGTGGAAGAGCGTCTCACCGCGATCGCGGAACGGGCCGGCGTGCCAGTCCACAGCGAGTTCCCGACGATCGAGGCGCTGTTTGTCGCGTTCTCAAGCTGGCCGCGTGACATCGAGATCGAGCGCCTGCTCTCCGCGATCGACGACGTGGAAGCAGGCATCGAAGCGCTCAAACGTAAGTCACGAGCGTGGCTCGAGCGCGACGAACAGTTCAGCATCGCGATAGATAACGACTTCCGCCGCAAGTACCCGAAGCTCTACGAACACCTCGTCATCCGCCGCAACGAAGCATGGGTCCCCCGCATCCGCGACATGCTCGACGAGCGCACCAGGGCCTTCATCGTCGTCGGCGAAGCCCACCTCATCGGCCCCTACGCAATCCCCGTGCTGCTGGATCGCGCCGGCATCACCGCTCGCCACGCGTGATGGTGCCCCCCGAACCGAGGGATAGGCGTTATCCGGCGATCCCCATCCCCTAAATCTGTGACATCTGTGGAAAAGCTACAGCCGCCGCGTACCCACAACCGCCGGCTGCGCTGGATCGATCACGTAGCGCACGACCGGCATGCCGGATTCGCACTCCGTGAACGTCGCCGCCACCGGCCACGCCGGATCGATGCCTTCGGCGCGCCACGCCGCGCGATCGAACGTCGCGATCTGCGGCCGGCCGCGTTCGGCACGATGAAACGTGTACGCCGGGTCGACCTGCACGAGCACCGGCTTGGCGCCTTCGGCCCCACCGGCGGAGCCGTCAGAGGGTGGCGACAACGCGAGATTCATCGTCGCGACGTACTGGACGTCCGATCCCGAGATCGGCTCCGGATCGAGCAGCGACGCGCGCAATATCTCCGCGCCGTCGCGCGCAACCGACGCCTCGATGCGATCGTGAAAGCGCCGCACTCGCACGTCCGCCGGATGGCAGTCGGACCCCCAACCGGCGGCAAGCGCCTCGCACGCCGCTGCCGAATCGCTGTATGCGCGCAGCAGGAACCCACGCGGCAACGCCGATGCGCGGCATCCCGCGCGCACCTGCGCCAGCGTGAATGGCCCGAACGGACTCTCCGGATACGTCGCAATGCTGAAGAACACGATCGGCGGGATCGTCGGATGCAGCGCCTTCGGCAACAGTTCGAGCACGCGGCCGTCGTTCCCGGACGTGTTGATCTCGAACGTCAGGTGCAGCATCTCGACGTGTTCGCTGCTCCACGCTTCGGTGGCGTAGCGCGTCACGCGCGGCAGATCGGCGACAAGCGGCGCGATGTCGAGCGTGCCGGAGAGCGGCATCAGTCCGCGCCCGCGGCGGGCACGGCCGCAGCTTCGGCGAGGCGTTCGCCGCTGAACGTTGGCATTACTTCGCTGGCGAACAGGCGCAGGCTATCGAGTACTTCCTGCTGCGGCACCGTCTCCATCGCGTTCAGCAGAAAGTTGATCCGGTCGACGCCAACCGCCTCCCACTGCTTCACCGTCTCGATGATCCGCGCCGGGTCGCCGATACAGATGCCTTCCGGCACTTTCGGCGCCACGTCCGGCCCCGCCGCCTCCGGTCGCAGCTGCGGCAGCAGCCCCAGCGACTGGTACGAGCGCGACGGATACGCCTCACGCGCCGAAAGCAGTTGTCCTGCGAGATAGCCGAACGTACCCGAGAGCCGCATGCCCGTCTTCGTGCCGGTCTCGTCGTCGGGATGACAAAAGAGAAAGTTGACCGTGTTCACCTGCTCGTTCACGAACTTGCCGACCGGCTCGCACGAACGGATGATCCGGCGATAGGTACCGATCTTCTCCTCTTGCTCAGCGAAGCCACCGAACGTCAGCCCGAGACTCCCGAGCCCGCGCTCCGCCGCGTCGATCTCCGTGCCCGGGCTGGTCACGGCGACCCACATCGGCGGGTGCGGCTGCTGGTACGGCTTCGGCAGGATCGCCCGCGACGGCATCGAGAACGCCTCGCCGTCGTGGCTATAGCGCTCTTGCGTCCACATTTTCGGCAGCTCGCGGACGATCTCGTCCCACGTCTTCTTCGTGTCGTCGGGGTTGGCGCGGAAGCCCGCCAGCTCCGTCCACGTCGCCGAGCGCCCCGTCCCCATCTCCAGCCGGCCGCCCGACAGGATGTCGAGCACCGCCGCGCGTTCGGCGATCCGCACCGGATGATTGAACTGCGGCACGCAGACGACGATGCCGTGACCGACGCGGATGCGCTTCGTCTGCATCGCACACGCCGTCAGAAAGATCTCCGGCGCCGACGAATGGGAGTACTCCTCTAGAAAGTGATGCTCGACGCACCACACCTGGTCGAACCCCAGTTCGTCGGCGAGGCGCACCTGCTCGAGCGCGCGCTCGTACACCGTACGTTCGGACTCACGATCCCACGGCCTCGGGACGGACAGCTCGTAAAAGATTCCGAATTTCATGCTGGCACCTCCCGCGCGGAAGCTCACGCTACCAGTTGGCCGGTGCCGGAGCCAAGCGACGTGCTACGCCGCCGGCTTGGTTTAATTCGGGCGCGTCCCTCGTAGCGGAGGAGCTTTAGCTCCGTCATCCGCTGAGCCGCCAACCAGGAGAACGGCGAAGCGGACTCGCGTTTGCGACTATTGCTCGCGTCCTGAGTTCGTTTTACGAGACACCAGACGTCGATGTAAGCGCCGCGCACGACGTCCAACTACGACCGCGCGCTCTGCATCACCATCGCGCCCGTCCGCGTTTCGCCGTTGCCGATCGGCTCCGCCGTGACGGCAAAGCCGATGAACGCGCCGAGGCCGGCCGCTTCGTCACCCCACGGGCGGCGCATCAGCAGCCGGCCATGCCCGGTGTCGTCGACGCTGAACGAACCACCATCGACCCAGCGGCCGTCGTAGATCAGCCACATCCGGTACTCCGTGCCGGCAACCGGCGGCGGCAGATTATCGACGATAAACGCGCCGCGCGTCTTCGTCGTGCTCCACAGGCAACGTCCGGTCGCGGATGGCGCCGCCCCGGTCCCGAATAGATCCGTCCGCACAACGTCGGGCTCCATCACAACGTCCAGCACGGCATCCTGCGTTTGCACGTCAGTGGCGAGCGCGGTCGTCACCGCCGATGCCGCCAGCAGCTCGTTCCGCGCCGATGCGATGTCTTCCGATTGCACCGTCGCGCTCGCGCCGAGCGCCGAGAAGTCGCCTTCGAGATCGTTGACGCGCGTCTGGGCGAACGTCCCCCACACCGTCGCGCCGATGCCCAGCACGAGCGACGCCGCAACAGCCGCCGGCCAGCGGCGCGGCACGCGGCCCGTGCGCAGTTCCGCCAGCACCGCAGCCGATGCCATGACGCGTGACTTCAGCGCCGCGCTGCTGCTCACAAGCGGCACCGCCAGCGCCAGCAAAGCGGCATCATCAGACGCTTCTGTCATCAGCCGCGAACATTCCGCGCATCCCGAAACGTGCGCCGAAAACGCGCGCGCGTCATCGACGTCGAGCGCGCCCAGCGCCGCCGCGTCGATGTGTTCGCGTGCCGTCTCGTGATCCATCCGCATCAGTCCATCATCCCAGGTGATCCAATGCGCGCCGCTCCTGTAGCGCGCCTCGCATCTTCTGCATGCCCAGCCGTATTCTCGTTTTCACCGTGCCCAGCGGCTGACCGAGTTTGTTCGCAATCTCCTGCTGCGTCAGCCCGCCGAAATACGCCAACTGGATCGCCAGCTTCTGCTCCGGCGGCAGCACTTCGAGCGCCTTGCGCACCGCCGCGCGCTCGTCCGAAAGCACCGTGGCCAGCGCCGGATCGTCGCGGCGATCCTCGCTCGGCAGTCCATCTTCCTCCTCCTCGCCCGGCGGCATCGCTTCGTGCCGCAACCGGCGCGACTGGCTGCGCCGCTGATCGATCGACCGGTTGCGCGCCACGCTCAGCAGCCACGTGACAAACTTGCCGCGCTGCACGTCGAACAGATCCGGCCGGCGCCAGACGCGCATGAACACGTCCTGCGTCACGTCCTCGGCAACGTACGTGTCGCCGACGACGCGCAGCGACACGGAGTACACGAGGTCGCCGTACCGGTCGTACAGCGCCTCGAACGCGCCCAGATCGCGGCTCCCAAGCCGATCCATCAACTCGTCATCGCGCAGAGCCGTGTAATCCAAGCACCGCTCCCCGCTCCGGCGGGAAGGAGGCCGCGGCCTCACCCCTGATACGTCCGGAGCCCTGTTCGGGTTTCTTGTTGGCGCTTCGATCTTACCGCAGGGGGAGGATCCTTGAGTAAACAGCCGAGGCAAAAGAAGCGTGGCGCGGGCTTTCAGCCCGCGGGGGCTGGGCGGGGTGTGGCGAACCGGGAGCATCGCAACGTGACAGACGTATATCGTCTCGGTCGCACGATGTTCACTCCGATATCCGTTCCAGGTTGTCAGGCTCCAGGTTCCACCGCTGGCCGGATCAGCAACACCGGCGCGCTGCCCTGCAACATGCGGTCCGCCACGCTGCCCAATGCCGCGCGCGCGAGACCGCCGCGCGCGTGCGTCGTCATCACCACCAGATCGATCCGTTCCTTGTCCACGAAGTCCATCAGCCCCGCGGCGGCGGCAGCACGGACGATGAACGCATCGCTCGCCACGCCCTGCACCGACGATTGCATCCGGCGCACATAGGCCTTCGCGCCGGCTTCGAGCTCCTGATCGAGCTGAGGCGCGTACACCTCCGGCAGCGTGTACGGATACGCCTCCGCCGCCCAGTTGATGGCGCGCACGATGCTGATCCGTGCGCCCAGCGCCTTCGCCAATTCCGTCGCGGGCGCGAGCGCTGCCTCTGAAAGCGCCGAACCGTCGAGCGGCACCAGAATGTGCTTCATGCTGACGTCGGTTTTCGGATGTTCGAGCACATGCGGCCCAACCGCGAGCACGGGCACATCAGAGTGGCGCAACACATGACTCGCCGTGCTGCCGTATAACCAGCGCCCGACGCCCGAGCGTCCATGCGTCGCGATAACGATCGCCCGCGCCTCGATCTCGCGCGCCACGTCGAGAATGACGTCGCCTGGCTCGCCGGCACGCACGATGGTGTCAGCGCCGTTGCCGGCGCGCTTGCGGATGCCGTCGAGATATCCGCCGAAGTGCGCGTTTGCCTTCTGTTCGATCTCTGCCGCCATCGATGGGAACGTCGCGTCCATATCGCGCTCCGTACCTTCCCACGCCGAGAGCAGCACGATCTTCGCACCGAGCGCCGATGCGAGTGCCGTGGCGTACGGCAACGCGCCCTCAGCGAGTTCCGAACCATCGAGTGGTACGAGAATCGGTCCCGTGTCGCGCATCGTCCCTCCGTTGCTTCGCGTGATCGCGCCGGTGGTGCAAGTCACGCCCACCATTGTAGCCATGTGCCGGTGCTGCGGCATCGCGGAGATGTCACCGCAATGTCCGCGAGGGGTTCTTCTACGCGTTTGAAACGCCGTTCGCGACGGCGTACCGCGCCTGTTACCACCGTTGCGAAACACTGAACACGTTCAGAAGGAGACGTGACATGCTGCACGACGCGAAAGATCTCTTTGGCTACGTCGTCCGCGCCAGTGACGGCGACATCGGCTCCGTTCACGACCTCTACTTCGACGACAGCGATTGGACCGCTCGTTACCTGATCGTCGATACGGGCAACTGGTTCACGGGCCACCGTGTGCTCGTCTCACCCGATGCGGTGCAGGACCCCGACTGGTACAGCCGCACGCTTCCCGTTTCGATGACGCGCGAGCAGATCGAGAACAGCCCGGACATCGATACGGAGAAGCCGATCTCGCGACAGCAAGAAGCCGCGTATCGCGGGCACTTCGGCTGGACGCCGTACTGGGGCATCGGCCTCGTCCCGGCGCCGGTACTCTTCCCCACCGGCACGCAACAGTCTGAAGAGACGCGCGCCGCCGAAGAGCGCCAATCGGTAGCCACTCAGGATCAGCCAGAGGATCAGGGTGACCCGAACCTCCGCAGCATCCGCGAAGTCTCCGGTTATCGCATCGAGGCCACCGACGGTGAAATCGGCCACGTCGAAAGCTTCATTGTCGAAACCGGCGATTGGAAGATCCGTTATCTCATCGTCGATACGAAGAACTGGCTGCCGGGCAAGAAAGTAGTCATCGCACCGCAGTGGGTCGCCGAGATCGACTTCGGCGCGGGCCATGTGGTCGTCGAGATGACGAAGGAACAGATCGAGCGCGCGCCCGAATTCGACCCGTCAGCTCCAGTCAACCGCGCCTACGAAGAGCGCCTCTACGACTACTACGGCCGCCCCGTGTACTGGGACGATCGCTCGGATCCCATCCTGTAGGTAGGCGCGGTCGACACGTCAGGACCTGAGGCCGCGCGCGCGAACGACCGCGTGCGCGCGCCCCCAGTCTGCATGCGTTTCCCGTTCCACGTGAGAGGCAACAGGCGTCCCGATCCGAAGTCCCGCTTCCCGCTTCCCGCTTCCCGCTTCATACTTCCCTTATGCCCACGGTCTACATCTTCGATGGCACGTCGCTGCGCGCGGAAACGGCGCCGGGCGCGCGTCCGCTGCGTTGGGCGGCGTGGCGACCCGATGGGGCCTACGCGATCCTCGCCGGCAATCGCGGCGAGGCGCTGCGTTTCGACGGCGCCCGGTTCGAACCGTTGGCCACCGACAGTACGCACAATCTGCGCGGCGTCGGCTGGTCGCCCGATGGCGGCGAAGCGCTGCTCGTCGGCAACCGCGGCGCCGTGCTCCGTTACGACGGCGTCCGCTGCGAAGAACTCGCGCCGGCGACGACCGAAAACCTGCGGCGTGTCGCCTGGTCGCCCGATGCCACGTGCGCGCTGATCATCGGCAACAGCGGTGTCGTGCTGCGGTACGAGCGTGGGACACGCGCGCTGCTGCCCCTCGCCGGCGACCGCGCGCACACGATGCGAGCGATCGCCTGGCGCCCCGACGGCGCATACGCGCTGATTGGCGCCTACGCCAGCGCGTTCGCCGGCTATCCGCGCCCGCACATGCTGTATCGCTGCGACGGCCGCTACACGCAGGCGCTGCTCGCCACGGACGACGAAGACGACGCCGTCGCCATCGCCTGGCAACCTGCCGTGGCACCGCATCGCGCGCTGATCCTCGCCGTCGCCTACGGCGCCGGCGGCGCAGTCACGAACAAGCTGATCGAATACGACGGCAGCGGCTTCACGAACGCATCCGTAGAAGCGCCGGGCGCGCTCCTCGGCGCCGCATGGAGCCCCGATGGCGCCTACGCGCTGCTCTGCGGCGAATCCGGCGCGCTGCTGCGCTCAGCAGCCGGACGCACCGAAGCATTGCCGTCCCACACGACCGACAATCTCGTCGGCCCGTTCTGGCGTCCAATCGCCGAACCGCTGGCCCTCTTGCTCAAAGGTCCCGACGAAAAGATCTACACCGCGTGACGTCTGCATCCGTAGCGCGGGCTTTCAGCCCGCGCGAACGTAGATGCACGGTGACCCGCTGACCAAAAGCAACGCTCGTCGCCGAACCTCGAATGTGCAGCAAGCGAAGGAAACTGCGAACCCGCATCCGTGCGTCGAGTCACGTCACGACGATCACACGTCACCCGCAATTACTCCATCCTCAACATCTGTGACATCTGTGACATCTGTGGACAAACTCCACTACCCCCGAAACGCCGCCGCAAGCTCCGCCGCAGCCGCGCGCGGATCGGCGACGCCGCAGACGGCGCTGATCACAGCCGCCGCATCAGCACCCGCTTCGGCCACACTACGAATGTTCGACGCATCGATACCGCCGATCGCGACAACCGGCACGCGCACCGCCGCTTTCACATCACGTAGGCGCTGCAGATCGGCGGGGCGTGTGACATCTTTCGAGCGCGTCGCGAAGATCGCGCCGACGGCGACGTAATCGGCGCTCGCTGCTTCGGCCGCGCGCGCTTCCTCGGCATTGTTTGTCGATACGCCAATGATCATGCGCGCGCCCACAATCGGCCGCACGGCTTCGATCGGCAGATCGCGCTGCCCGAGATGTACGCCGTCGGCATGCACCGCCAATGCAAGATCAACATGGTCGTTGACGACGAACTCCACACCGCGTTCGGCGCACAGCGCCGCAATCGCGCGAGCGTCGCCGAGCTGGTCGCCCTTGTCGCGCAGCTTGTCGCGCCACTGGATCACCGACGCCCCGCCTTCGAGCGCCAGTCGCGCCGTCTCGATCGCGCCGCGTCCGCCGCAAGCCGCCGGATCGACGATCACGTACAGCCCGCCGACGCGCGCACGGCCGCCCGCCCGTTCGTGCGATGTCTCCGTCATGCGCTTTCCTTCATCATGAGGATGATACGCGCTCGTCGCCGCTCGGCTGCGCAGCGAGAAGGGTCACCGTGAAGCCCTCAGAAGCCGCAGCGCTCTTCGTCCTGAGCCTGATCTGGGGCTCGGCGTTCATGCTCAACGACGTCGTCGTCGAGGAGATGCCGCCCGTTGTCACCGTTGCGGGAAGGCTCATCGTCGCCGCCGTCATGCTCACGACGATAGCGCTTGTCACCGGCCGAGGCTTGCCGCCGCGCGCGATCTGGCCGGTGCTGCTCGCGCTCGCCGTCGTCAACAACGTGATGCCGTTCACACTGATCGTGTGGGCGCAGCAGCACATCACCAGCAGCCTCGCGGCGACACTGAACGCGACGATGCCGCTCTTCACGTTCGTACTCGCCGTCGCCATCGGATCCGAGCGCGGCGACGTGCAGCGCGCGCTCGGTGTCGTCGTCGGATTCGCCGGCACGGCGATCCTCATCGGTCCCGACATCACCGACCTCACGAACGCCAACACGCTCGGCGAACTCGCCGTGATCGCCGGTGCCCTGTGCTACGCCATCGGGACGATCATCGCGCGCCAAAAGCTGCGCGGCGATCCAATCGTGTTCGCCAGCGGTCAAATGATCTTCGCGGCGGCCGTCGCCATCCCGCTCACGCTCGCCGTCGACGGCGTGCCGAACACCGACGTGTCGCTGAAGGCGGGGCTGGCGCTGCTCGCGCTCGGCGTGTTCTCGTCGGGCGTCGCCTACATCATCTTCTTCACGCTGATCCAGCGCGTCAGCGCAACGAGCGTCGCGCTCGTCAGCTACATGATCCCGGTTGTCGCCACGATCCTCGGGTGGCTGATCCTCGATGAGAAGATCGGCGTCAACCTGTTCGTTGGCCTGGCGCTGATCATCGCCGGCATGGTCGCTGTGAACGGCGGCGCCGGCGCGCTGTGCCGCCGAAACCGCGGCGACACGTCGATCGTCCCGCCGCCCGCCTGACGCTCAGCGCGCCGCGAGTTGCGACGCGGCCGCTTCGTCGAGCAGCCACGTGACGTTCTCGTGCGATTGCAGCCAGGACGCCGGTACCGTCGCACTCGGCGACTCCTCGATCGCCGCGCGGACGATCGCTGCCTTTCGTGCGCCGTGCGCCAGCACAAGGATTGCACGTGACGCCAGGATGTCAGGTACGCCGAGCGTCATGCCACGCGCCGGCACCGCATCCAGCGAGCCGAATGTCGCAGCGTGCGCCTCGCGCGATACAGGCGTCAAATCGACCACGCGAGCGGGCGCATCGATGGCCGACCCCGGCTCGTTGAACGCGATATGCCCGTTCCTGCCGATGCCGAGGACGCAGAGGTCGAACCCGCCGGCCCGCCGCAACGCGTCCGCGAACGCTGCGATGTGCTCGTCCGCATCACGCGCCGCAGGATTCGGAATGTGCAGCGCCCCCACCGGAAAGCGAAGATGCTCGCGGTAAAACACGCTGTTCGTGCCGGGCGTCGTGCGCGCTGCGCCGGCGAACTCGTCGATCGCATACACGATGGCCTGCTCGAAGCCGATCTCGCCGCGCTCGACCCGGCGCCCGATCTGCTCGTACGCGCGAATCGGCGTGTTACCCGTTGGCAAGCCCAGCACGGCATCGGCCTTCGCACGCACGGCGTCACAGATGGCGTCAGCGGCGCCCACCGCGAGCGTCTGTTCATCGGCTATCACTTCGATGCGCATTGCGTCATCGTACGGCACCTACGCGTTGACCATAACGCCGCACACGGCGATCATCACTAGCAGATCACTAGTGTGTAGCAGAGGCACGACCATGACCGACATGGCAGCAGCTTTCAACGAACGCGCCAGCGGCCGCTTTCAGGGACTGATCGGCGTCCGCTTTATCAGCGCCGAACCCGACCGCGTCGTCGCCGAGATCGATGTGCGCGATGACCTGTGTACATTGCCGGGCATCATGCACGGCGGCGCGATCATGGCCTTCGCCGACACGCTCGGCGCCCACGGCACGGCGCTGAATCTCCCCAACGGCGCCGGCACCACCACGCTCGAATCGAAGACCAACTTCTTCTCTGCCGGCCCGGCGGGCACGACCGTACGCGGCGAGTGCGTCCCGCTGCACCGTGGCAAGCGCACCAACGTCTGGCAGACGCGCGTCACGGCGCACGATGGCCGGCTTGTGGCGGTCGTCACCCAGACGCAGATGGTGCTCGATCCCGCCCGCACGCCGCAACAGACGATCGGCGCGCTGTTCGAAGGCAAGACGACCGACGAACGAAAGGCGCTGCTCGCGCAACTCGAACGCGGCGGCGCGGCGGTCTACCGCGCTCTCGCCGCCGACGAAACGGACGCGGCGTTCCGCGCCAAACTGCACGCCGCCGCCGACCGCGAAGACCAGAACGCCGTCGTGCTCGAACGGAACCTCGGCAAAGAATCAGCCACGTAAGATCCACGCGAACGACGAATGAAAGCGAGTAGACGATGACCGCACGACTCGGACTGCAGATCGGGTTCGCCGGCAGCCCCTCCGAACGCGAGGAGCTGATCAAGCGCGTACAGATCGCCGACGACCTCGGCGTCGAATCCGTATGGGTCGCCGAAGCATGGGGCCGTGACGCGTTCAGCATACTCACGCAGCTCGCGCTGACGACGAAGAACATCCAGCTCGGTACGGCGATCGTGAACGTCTTCAGCCGCACGCCCGCCGTGCTGGCGATGTCGTTCGGCACGCTCGACGAGCTGTCTGGCGGACGCGCCATCATCGGGCTCGGCAGCTCGGGAGAGAACGTCATCGAACACTGGCACGGCGTGAAGTTCGATAAGCCCGCCACCAGGCTGCGCGAGTACATCGAGATCATCAACGCCATCATGCGGCGTGAGAAGCTCAATTACGACGGCAAGGTGTTCAAGCTGGAGCGCGGTTTCACCATGCAGTTTCCGACGTTTCGCGAACACATCCCGACCTACATCGCATCGATCACGCCGAAAAGCATCGTCCAGACGGGTGAAGTCGCCGACGGCTGGATCCCCATCTACTGGCCAAAGGACAAAATCGCCAGCGGCGTCGAGATGCTGATGGAGGGCGCGCAGAAGGCGGGAAAGACGCGCGCCGAGATCACCGTCGCGCCGGCGCTCGTCGTCCAGATCACCGATGCGGGCGATGAGGCGACGATGCGGATGCAGGCGCGCGGCCCGATCGCCTTCTACGTCGGCCGGATGGGTTCGTACTACTACGAGATGCTCAACCGCCACGGCTTCGAAGAGGAAGTCACCGCCATCAAGGCCGGCTGGGCTGCCCGCGACCCGAAAGCCGCCGCCCTGGGTGTCTCCGACCGCATGCTCGACCAGACCGCCATCGTCGGCCCGGTCGAAAAGTGCCGGGACGAGATGAACCAGCGCCGGGCGCTCGGCGTCGATCTGCCGATCATCGGCATGCCGGGGCGCGACACCGCCGAGATGGGCCGTATTCTCGAAACGCTGATGCGTTGACGACGTGAGGCGATCCGCCGCCCGCTATGGCGCCGCGACGCCACACGGACCGAACGGCTCGTTCACGAGACGCTCGGAGGCCGCCATCGTCACGCTGCCGAACAACCCGCTGATAATCGGCGTGATCCAGTGATATTCGTAGTCGACGGCGACTTCGACGTTGTCGCATTGGATGCCGGGCTCGTCATCCGTCGGGGTTGCGGCGTACCCGCCCGACTGAAACGCCCAGCTCCTGATGCTGACGCTCAGGTCGCCCTGATCGAGGCCGCCGGATGTCTCCTCCGTAACGCGGACGATGCAGTCATACCGCGTCGGCGATCCAAGGTCGCAGTCGGATCGGCCGGTGACGGCGTACCTTGCCCCTTCGCGCGCCGCCCCCTGAATCGTCACGTACGACTGCACCATGCGCGCCGCGTCCACGATCCCGAAGATCATCAGGCACAGCAGCGGTGCGATTAAGCTGAACTCCGCGAGCGACTGGCCCCCCTGCGCCGCAACGCCGCGCATCATTCGCCGCCAGCCACGTCCCTTGCCGCGCGCCGCACGCTTCATCACTTCACCAGCCTGAACGTCACGACATTGGCGATGTACGTGAACACATCAGACAGCCCGCTGGCATTCGTCTCGAAATAATGGTCGTTCGTGCCGTCCTTCGACGACGCCAGACACTTTGCAAGCTCGCGGTCGCCCTGCGTGTCCCCGGCGCCCGTAGTGTGCCGCGCGCTAAACGTGCCGACACGCGCGCGCATCGCCGTGTCGCAGGTGGTACCCGGATCCGCGGCGCCATTGACGCCAAAGCCCACGACGAAGATCTCGACGTTCTCGTCCTTCAGGTCGTCCGCCTGGCCCAGCGTCTTCACATCGAGCGTGTTCGTGCGGCCATCGTAGTCCGTTCCGTACGCCGTGGAGTTCTGGTTCGGCGAGCTCGGCCAGCAGTTGTTGACGGTTCCGTCTGATGCGGGAGTGTCGTTCGTGTCCGTCACCGAACTCGGGTACGTATCCGGCGCGGGGTTCGCAAGAAAGCGGTTCGTGGTGGGCTGCGAATCGGGAACGGGGTTGTTCTGCTCAGCGAAGTCGCTGTACCGGTTCTCCCCATCGGTGAGGATCACCAGGACCTTCCGTGCGTCCGCGCGTGAGCCCGCCCCAAAAATGTTCAAGTTCGCCTGCGCGAATCCCAGGCAGAGGTTCGTGCCGGGATACCCGCCCGCACCCCGCATCGTATCGATGCGAGAACTGATCGTGGCGACGCTGTTCGATAACGCGATGGTGTCGCTGAACTTCACGCAACCGCGCAGCGAGTTCCACGGCGCCGCCGCGGTATTAGGCTCGTTCCGCGGGTTGATGTTTGTGCTCGCGTAACAGGCGCGAAATGAGAGGAAGCCGACGTTCGTCGAAACCGGCAACGAACCGCTCTGCGCAAGTACGTTGAGGAAGTCCTTCGCCGCATTGCGAGTCAAGCCAATGGGGCACACCGGACTCGCCTGGCTGGCCGACGGCGTCGTCACCTGCGTCAGCGAGCAACCACTGCGCATCGTCCCTGTATCGTCGAGCAAGACCGTCACGTCCAGCGGCAGATCCGCGTCCCCCAGGCTGCTTGCGCCCGCCTGCGCTTCCCCCTCGACGTCAAAGTGCGAGATCCCCAGAACACGCAGAAAGATCGTATTGACACGGCTCGTCGCCCGGATCGTCACTTTCTGATTGGGCACGTCGATATCCGGCGTCTGGAACGTGGCCCGCGGCATGTTGTACGCCAGATAGTCTCTGGCTTCCGTTTCGGCCAGCGCCGTATCCGGCAGCTCCACCGTGCCGGCCAGTGCGGCTGCGTCGACGGCGCGACTCAATTGAGCTTTCTCCATGTAGATGCGACCGATGTCGACACCCAGCCCGATCATCCCCAACAACACGACCAGCAGGAGGGCAATGACCGGCAGCACCTGACCGCGGCTCTCTCGCCAGCTCGCTAACAATTTGCATCGATTCATCGCAGGTGCCTCCGATCCGTCACGGCCCCGCCTCCGGAGTCGGCAGAATTTTCATCGTGGTGTCGGAGCACACGCGGTACGTGTCGGGCATCAGAAGTGTCACATGGAGCAGCAGTTGGTGGTCGTAGCACGTCGTGACCTTGATCGCGCTCTGGCCCGGCATCGGCGACCGGTCGATACTCACATCCGCGTTTGGGTCGATGCCATTCGGGAGGCGGCTCAGGTCGTTTTCTACCAGGCTGCGGATCTCCGCATCGGTGATCGCCGATCCCTGAGCGCCCAGCCGCGCGCCATCGCGCGACGCGTTCGTCACCGAGATGAAGTGGTTGAAGAGGTTTACAGACTCGATCAGCCCGAGCACCATAATGAGCAGGATCGGCAGCAGTATCGCCATCTCGGCGAGCGCTTGGCCACGCTCGCGAGGCCGCGCACGCAGGGGTCCGCGGGCCTGTCCGGGCGTGCCGGACGCTTCTGACCGCGCTACGGTGGCGGATACCCTGCGCATCGGGATCCCTTCGAACGTCCGTGGCTTCCGCCACGCTAACGTGTGCGCGAAGAGCCCGGACCCGCGCCGGTTCCCGTGCCACACCCTATACATCGACAATTTTCGGACGTACTGCACCCCTACGGCTTCTCCGTACGGCTCACCCTCACGGGTTCACCCTGATTGATGGCCTGTCCGCACCTGAGATCCCGTCTCCAGAATCTGTAATGACTGCCGATAACTTCCATTACAGGGAGTATGGGGATAGCACCGAGCCCGGCGCGGGTTCACGTTCGGTTTCCCATACGGGTCGTTCGCGGCCGCCGCTCTGACTCCGGGGATGGGACCGGGAGCCACCGGGCTACCGCAGAGGGGAAACTCCAATGGGGAGGGTTCGTAGTACCCGCGTCTCGGGCGACGACAACGTCAACGCCCGCGGACGCCGAAAACATGAGCGTGGGCAGAGCATGGCCGAAACGGCCCTGCTGTTGCCACTTTTTCTGGTCCTCATCCTGGGCGTGATCGAAGTGACGAACGCGATGAACGCCTACGTCACGATCATCTCGACGGCGCGTGATGGCGCCCGCCTCGGGTCGAAGGGCCTCGCCACCGACGACGAGATCAAAAACCTGGTCCTCGTCGAAACGGACCGCCTCCGTGATCCGGTCGATGAGGATGACGACATCACCGTCGATCACGTCCAGGTCGACGGACAGGACGCCGTCCGTGTAACCGTCTGCAACAACTACACCCTGCTCATCGGCGCGACGCTGGTGCTGCCGGACAACTTCAGGATGTGCAGTTCTACCTCCATGCGGGAGTTCCCGCCGGCGACCTATTGATTCTGTTGAGGAGTACCGCCATGTGGCGATCGATCCACCGCGAACGAGCACAGGCCCTGCCTCTTTTTGCCCTCCTGATCGTCGTCTTTCTCGGGATGGTCGGACTCGCGGTCGATGCAGGCCGGCTGTACGTCGCGCGCGCCGAACTGACGCGCGCGCTTGACTCCGCCGCCCTCGCCGGCGTCATCGAGCTGCCCGACCTGAACAACGCCGAAGCCGCCGCCAACGCCTACATGGACGACAACGAACCCGGCGCCAAGGTCGAGTTCCCGACACAGGTCGAGAACCAGTTCCGCGTCCGCGGCAGGCTCAACGTCAGCCTGTTATTCATGGGGGTCCTCGGCTTCGGCAACATGGACATCGAAGCGGAAGCCGCCGCCGGCTTCGGCATCGTGCCCTCCGACACCGTCATGCTCGTCGATGCCACCGGAAGCATGGGCGCCAGTCCGTGCAACGGCAGCCAAAACAACTCCGGCTGCCCAATCTGGGAAGCCAAGCAGGCCGCGCACTCGTTCAAGAGTCTGTTCCTCGGCAGCGGCACGGCCACAACGAAGCTCGGATTCACGCCGTTTCGTGGCTGCCACAACCCGCCCCGTCTCTTCACCGGCTGTGTCACGAACACAATGCGCGTCGACCTGACCTCGACTGAGTCATTGGTAACAACAGCCATCAACAACACCACCGCCGAAAGTCTGGCCGGCGTCCCCTCCGGGACGAATCTATGTCTTGGGCTATACAAGGCGCTCGAAATGTTCACCGGCCCCAACGCACAATCGGGCGAGACGGTGCTCAGGTCGCTCGTCATCATGACCGACGGCGACAACAACTGGGTCTACCCCTCTGCGGGTAATGGCGCTCCACCAGCCTCGTGCACGCCGAGCGGCAACCTTACCAGTCCTGGCTACGACAACGGCCCCGGGTGCCTGGGCGGGCAACCGTATGAGCGCTCGATGGATCGGAGAACAAGAGACATTCTCGATAGTCTCGACAGCGCGACCGTCGAGATCTACATCGTCGCGTTCGGCGTCTGCGGCACCAACAACAGCACCGTGTACACGTCCAACCAGTGTCGCACGAGCACGAACGGTGGACAGATCGGCAACAGCGACCACGACAACACCGCCGACCCGCGCCTGCTCAAGTGCATCGCCTCGTCAACGACGGGCACGAACGACCATTACTTCTTCGTTCCCACCGCCCAGGATCTTCCGCAGGTGTTCGAAGACGTCGCGCACGCCATTGCGTTCCGGCTGATCGAGTAGGAGATGCGCATGAAACGCAGCACCAGACGGCGACGCAAGCGCGAGGGCGGCCAGGCCCTGGCCGAGTTCGCCTTGATTGCACCAATATTCCTCCTGCTCGTCTTCGGGCTGATCGATACCGCGCGCCTCTACCAATCGTGGGTGACGATCCAGCACGCCGCCCGCGAAGGCGCGCGTTACGGCGTCACCGGCCGCACCGATTGCGACACGCTCGGCGTGCAAACACGCCCGAACTGCATCGAGTACACCGCGCGCTCGTCGACCCAGGCCCTCGCCAACGCCGACGACGATCTCACCATCAGCACGCGCGCCTGGGAGTATCCGGCCTACGCTGATCCACCGACCGCCAACACCCCCGGCGGACAGTGCGACGCGCTCGAAGTGCGTATCGACTACGACTTCACGCCGGCGACGCCGCTGATCGGCAACCTGTTCGGCGATGTCCAGATCACCGCACGCGAACGGCTCGTGAACGAACCGTTCGGGCCGTGCAGCACCTGATCCTGTCGATCCGCCGCCGGCAATCAGGCTGAACGCCTGACACGTATGTTCGAGAGGACGCGCGTACCCCTCGGGGCGCGCGTTCTTCTTGCTCGCCTGGCGGCAGCGCATGCCTCCATTTGCCTTGACACTAGTAGGGGCCGGTGCTAGATTCCCGATTGAGACGCGATTCACAATCGGGCGTCGCCGGAACGGCTTTGGCACGTCCGGAAGGCGCCGCAACACCGCCGTTTGGAGTCCCCGATGCCCTCATATCTCTTGTGGGAACCGTTCGTCGGCAAGGATTACGAGGAGCTTGTCCTGGTGCTGGTGACGATGTTCCTGTCGCTCGGCATCATGGTGGCGTTCGGCGCCTGGTGGTCGCGCTAGTTCACGGAGGTTCGGGATGGCGGTCAACGAGCAGCCTAAAGGCCCAGGCCTTGGCGGGTTCATCTACGACAAGCTGTTCCACAACTACATCTGGCGCTCCATCTTCCGCTCCGGATACCCCAACACGCCCCGCAACCAGATGCTCGCCGTCGCGACGAGCGTATTCCTCCACCTCCACCCGACGCGCATCCACAAGACCCACGTCAAGATCACGCACACCTACTGCCTCGGTGGCCTCAGTTTCTTCATGTTCCTCGGCCTTACCGTCACCGGCGTGATGCTGATGTTCTACTACGTGCCGTCCGTCGATCGCGCGTACTCGGACATGGCCGCGCTCGAGACCAACGTCCGTTTCGGCATGCTGATCCGCAACCTCCACCGCTGGATGGCGCACGGCATGGTGCTGACCGTCCTTCTGCACATGATGCGCGTCTTCTACATGGGCGCCTACAAGCCGCCGCGCGAGTTCAACTGGGTCGTCGGTGTCATCCTGCTCGTGCTGACACTGCTGCTGTCGTTTACCGGCTACCTCTTACCGTGGGATCAGCTCGCGCTCTGGGCGATCACCGTCGGCACCGCCATCGCCGGCGCCGCGCCCGTCCTCGGCGGCGAATCCAAGTTCGTGCTCATCGGCGCCTTCGAAGTCGGACCCAACGCGCTCATCCGCTTCTACACGCTCCACGTCATCGCTCTGCCGCTGCTCGCCGCCATCTTCATGTCCGTGCACTTCTGGCGTATCCGCCGCGACGGCGGCCTCGCCAGGCCGCTCTAGAGAAGAGGTGACGCTATGGCCGTAGCCACGCCAGCACCGGGAGCAGCCGGCGCATCCCCGCGTGAGACCGTGCGCCAGAAGCGCGAGCGCGATCAGGAACTCCTCGTTTGGCCGGATCTCGTATTCGTCGAGTTCATCTGCGCCGTCCTGTTCACCATCACGTTCGTTGCTCTCTCGACGTACATGAACGCGCCGCTCCTTAACCGCGCGAACGCCGACATCACGCCGAACCCATCCAAGGCGCCCTGGTACTTCATGAACCTGCAGGAACTGCTCCTGCACATGGATCCGGGCCTCGCCGGCGTCATTGTCCCGACGATCCTCCTCATCGGGCTCATGGCCGTCCCGTACATCGACCGCGACAACGAAGGCCAGGGCAACTGGTTCGCCACCGCGAACGCCGTGCGCATCACGATGTTCAGCTTCGTCTGGTCATCCGTGTGGATCACCTGGCTCATCCTCTGGGACGACGCCGCCCACGTGCGCGTCTACGAACGCCTCCCGTACCTGTGGGGCAGCAACAACCGCTGGGAATGGCCCGGCGAGAAAAACCCGTTCAACGGTTGGCCGGGTGAAGGTCTGTTCGTGGCGGTCTGGGACTTCATCTTTCTGCCCAACCGCGTCGCCATCCGCGACACCTGGCAATGGAGCCTGCCCGTCCCGTTCCAGCCCGGCGGCGGACCCCACGACGGCAACCTGGATTGGCCGCGCGACTTCCAGAACATCCCCGTGCCGCTGAACGGCACCTGGCTCTTCCACTGGGGCGAGCCCGGATGGATGCCCGGCTGGCTCCGCGCACTCTACCCGTATGATGCTCACCTCAACCTGCCATCGATCACCGCCGAATACGTGCTGCCGATCATCGCCATGACGCTGCTGCCAGCGCTGATGGTCTTCATTCTGTTCAAGATCGGCTGGGCGCACACGACGCGAGACACGATGATTTCGCTCTTTACGGGCTTCATCCTCGTCTACTTCGCACTGACGATCATCGGCGTCGCGTTCCGTGGCGAGAGCCAGTTGCTCGTGCCGTTCTGGAAGGTGCCCAACCTCGAAGGCGACCCCTCCATCCAGCGGCACGTGCCGCCAGCACAATCTGAATACGTCCTGATCGATACAAGAACCGGAACGGGGTTCCATGGCTGACGAAACAACCGCACAACCAGACGCGACCGCAGTCAGCGCAGGCGGCGCCATCGCAGCCAGCCCCGGCCACGCGGTCGTCATTGCACAGCCGCGGGCCGCGACGCCGATGGTGTTGCCGAAGGTCTCGCGGCGCGGGCTCGTCCTGATCGGATTCTGGGGCGGTATGGGCGCGATGCTGCTCGGGATCGTCGTGACGATCCTTAACTCGCTCTACCCGCGTGGCATCACCGGCTTCGGCAGCCGGATCTTCGTCGGCACGATCGACGACATCCAGCCCGGCCAGAAGGTCAAGAGCGTCGTCGCCAAGACGTGGCTCGTCCGGCTCAACGCCGAACAGGCGGAACGCAACGGCGGCCAGGAAGGCGCGCTGCTCGCTCTCTACCAGAAGTGTCCCCACCTCGGCTGCACCGTCCCCTTCCGCGGCGACTTCACGCGCGAAGATCCACGCAGCGGGCAATCGTACGCCGGCTGGTTCCTCTGCCCGTGCCACGGCTCCACGTACAGCGACGCTGGTGTGCGCGTCTTTGGCCCCGCGCCCCGCTCCATGGACACATTCGCCGTCACCATCGACGGTGGCAACATCACCGTCGATACAGGCGCCATCACCGCCGGCGGTGAGGACAACGGATCCCGGGGAGTGCTGCCGACGTAATGAACACCAACAAACAGATCAACATCATCGTCCTGCTAGTCTCTCTATCGGTGCTCGCGACTGGCCTCTACACCTGGTGGGATCCCGAACGCAGCGACGCTGCCAAGGACAAGCAGCTCGAAGCCAGCATCGAGCGCGGCGCCTGGCTGTTCTCGCAGAACTGCGTGGTATGCCACGGCGACGCCGGTGAAGGCGGCGCCGCATCGAACCGGCTGCGGTTGGCGCCCGCGATCAACCGCCCCGATCTCCAGGGCATCGACCCCGAGACCGGCGAACTCGATGAGACGTTGCGGAGCCAGGCATATCAGCTTGTCTTCAATACCATCGAGTGCGGCCGCGTCGGCAAAGCGATGCCGACATGGGGCGTCGCGCATGGAGGCACCCTCAACGATACGCAGATCGGGCAACTGGCGACGTTCATCACGCAGCCCGGCGAACACGGCTGGGAGCTGTCCGAAAAGTACGCGATCGAAGGCGTGCCCGAATTCGGCAAGCACGGCTACGACGGCGATGGCCTCGCATTGGCGCAGGCGCTCGCTGAGGGTGACACCGTCGTCATGCTCAATACCATCGGCCCCCTGGCCGAAGGCCTTCGCCTGCAGATCGGCGAGGAGATCCTGCTCATCGAAGAAGTGGACATCCAAGCCAACAGCGTGACGGTCGAACGCGGCATCGGCACCACCAACCCCGAAGCGCACGAATCCGGCGCACAGATCCTGCGCGTCCCCGTGCCCCCGGACCCCGCGCCGGTCACGCAGCCCGCCTGCGGCCAGAATCTGCCGCCCGAGCCGCCCGACCAGCCGGACGAAGCACCGAGCACGGAACTGTCGATCGTCGCACAGGGCACGGCGTGGAACAAAGCGCGGCTTTCTGCCGTAGCCGCGGCTCCCTTGACGCTCACCGTCGACAACCGCGATGCCGGCACCGTCCACAACATTCACTTCTTCGTTGGCGCCGAACCCGGCGGCGAGGATGTCGCCCAGACCGAACTCGAAACGGGACCCGTCATACAAACACTGAATTTCGGCCCGCTCGACGCCGGCGAGTATTTCTACGTCTGCGACGTGCACACCAACATGGAAGGCGTACTTACCGCATCGGTGCCCGGCGCGACGGGCGAGCCCGGCGCCGGCGAGCCTGACACGGAGGCGCCCGCCGACCCCGCGAACGACACCGGTGCCGAGACCGACCCGACGAGCGAACAGACACCGGCGCAGTAATCCGCTTGACGGCCCCGCTGGGCCAAACGTAGACTCACAATCGCAGGACGCGTCCACCGATGGCGCGTCTTGCCTGATCCAGCCACACACGGAGGTACGCCATGCCGGCACAAGTGGGCAAACGCTACATCGCAGCCAGCGGCGCCGAACTGATCGTCACTAAGGGCGGCGATGGCGCCCTCCAAGACGGCGACGCCATGCTAAACATCAAGGAAGACGGCCCGCCCGCCAACGGCAGCAGCGGCGCAGGCGAAGTCGCGCTCGGCAAACGCTACGCCTCAGCAGATGCCTCAGTCGAAGTGCTCTGCATCAAGCCCGGCGCCCTCGACCTCAAGTACAACAACGCCCCCATGGAACTCATGCAGCCCAAAGTCCTCCCCTCCGCCGACTAGATCCCCGCATTCCGCACGCACAACGAAACGGCCGCCACAAGGCGGCCGTTTCTGTGCGTGCGTGTAGCGGTTGGTTGGCACCTAGAGGACCTATCGCACCGTAGCGCGGGCTTTCAGCCCGCGCGGTCGCCGTACACCGCCACCGCGCGATCATCTCGCCAGTGCCGTGGCAATCTCAAGAATCCCGTGGCACGGTCTTTCAGACCGTGTCACTCTGGCCCGCCAGCTCCACCGTCCGGCACCATGGCACCGTCGGAGCGGCTGCACTACGAGCACCGAACCACACCCCGCCGCTCAGTCCCCGAAGATCTCCGGATACAACAGCTTGCTCAGCACATCCAACGCTTCGCCAACGCGCGGCCCCGGCGAACGAAACGCGAGGTCGCCGAGTACGAACAGCCGCCCGTCGCGCACCGCGGGCACGTTCGCAAACCGTACGTCTCCGGCGAGCGCGTCCCGGATGAGCATCGCGGCCTGCGGTTCACGGCCGGAGACAATGAGGATCACCGACGGCGCCAGCAGATCGACCGTGCGCGGGTCGAGCGGCACGAATCCGGCCGATTCATTCTCTGCCGTAGCGCCCACGGCGAGATTCGACGCGCCCACAGCATCGATCAAGCTGCCGAAGAATGAATCGCCGGTTGCGGCGAATAGCTCGTCCGGGTTACCGGCGGCGATGAACGCGAGCACGCGCGGCTTTGCGTCCGGCAACTCGCCGACGATCGACGCCAGCTTGCTTTCCAGCGCGTCCGCCGCGGCCTCGCCTCGTGCCCGCTGATCGACCACAGCTCCAAGCAATCGCATCGCCGCCGGCACATCCGCAAACGTCTCCGCGCCGACCACCACCACCGGTGCGCCAACCGACTCCATGTCGGCGACGAGCGCTGACTGCGAACGCACGAGCACGATGAGATCGGGGTTCTCCTCGGCGATCCGCGCGCCCACAAACAACCCCGGCTCGCGGTCGGCCACCGGCAGCCCCTGTACCTGCACCGGCTCGTTCACGTTCGATGGTCGCAGCACGCTCGTGGCGCCTAGCGCGTACACGTAGTCGATCGTCGTCTGGCTCAACGCCGCAATCCGCTCCGGCGCCGCCGGAATCGTCACCTCACGCCCCAGCATGTCCGTGACCGTCAGCGGATATTCCGTCCGCGTTGGGGTAGCCATCGCTTCAGGCCCATCGCCCCCGTCGCCGCTGCAACCCGCCGCGAGCATCACGCACAGCGCAACGAGCAGTACTCCGCCTGCGAATCGCATACGTCCCCCAAAATCATTTCCCCGCCGCGGCGAGCGTACCCCTTCGGATCGGCGCCAGCAATCTCATCCCGGGGATTGTCGGCGGCGAACGAAGCCGCGACCACCAATGAGAGATCACCGGTCGGTCTTCTTCTTCTCCCCCTCCGTGCCTCTGTGTCTCTGTGGGCACCGCCCCTTCCGGTTTGACAGCCCCGTTGTGGCCCGGCTATATTGTCGCCAATACAGGCGTGGAAGCGCGGCAGTACGTCCGAACCAGCCTCAAGCGAACCGGTGATGGTGCAAGACCGGTGGCACAGGCGGGCCGAACTCAGCGCAGAGCCGTCGGGGCGAATCCAGTAGCCCCGGCCGGGTCGCGACCGTTACATCGCTCCGAGAGCGTCCGCCGCGGCGGACGAAGAAGGGTGGCACCGCGGGCCAACAACCCGTCCCTTTGTCGGGCGGGTTTTTTTGTTGCCGGCGCAGGCCGAGGCGAGAGCAGACGATGAACGTCACCAGCTTTCCCAGTTTCTCCGAAAAGGTCACAGCGGCCCCGGTCGCCCGCGTTACCCGCGTGCGCCGCGGCCGCGTCGTAGTCTCCTCCTCCGTGCCGGTATCGAGCGCGCTCCTGCCGCTCGTACTTGGCCTCGTCCCCCTACTCTAAAGAAGTCGTCCCCTCCGCCATACGACGCGCGGACGGGCACACACTCAACACTCAACGACTCGTGACGAACGACCGCCCGCCACCCCGCGGGCCCACAGGAGAACCGACATGACGAAACTCAAGGGCGCCGAAATCATCATGGAGTGCCTGCGCAAAGAAGGAGTCGAAGTGATCTTCGGCTACCCCGGCGGCGCCAACCTCCCGATGTACGACGCGCTGAAGAAGTACCCCGACATCAAGCATGTGCTCGTCCGCCACGAGCAGTCCGCCGCGCACGCCGCCGATGCCTACGCGCGCATCACCGGCGGCGCCGGCGTCTGCTGGGCAACATCCGGCCCCGGCGCAACGAACCTTGTCACCGGCATCGCCAACGCCTGGATGGACTCCGTGCCGCTCGTCTGCATCACCGGCCAGGTCGTTACGTGGCTGCTCGGCCGCGACGGCTTCCAGGAAGCCGACATCACCGGCATCACGATCCCCATCGTCAAGCACAACACGCTCGTGCTCGATGTCGAGGACATCGCACCGGCGATCGCCGAAGCGTTTCACATCGCCACGACTGGCCGCCCCGGCCCGGTGCTCGTCGATATCCCGCGCGACGTGCAGCAGCAACTGTGCGAGTTCGTCTACCCCGACAAGATCGACCTGCCTGGGTATCAGCCGACGGTGCAGGGACACCCGCAACAGATCAAGAAGGCCGCACAGCTCATCGCCGAGGCTGAGCGCCCGCTGATCCTCGCCGGACACGGCGTCGTCATCGCGCGCGCCGCCGAAGAGCTGAAAGAGCTCGCCGAGAAGGCGCAGATTCCCGTCATCACGACGCTGCTCGGGCTGGGCGGCATGCCCGGCTCGCACGAGCTCTTCCTCGGCATGCCCGGGATGCACGGAATGTACTGGAACAACATGGCGATTCAGGAGACGGACCTGCTCATCGGCATCGGCATGCGCTTCGACGACCGCGTCACCGGCGCACTCAAGGACTTCGCGCCCAAGGCGAAGATCATCCATATCGACGTCGATCCGGCGGAGATCGCGAAGAACGTCAAGACGATGATCCCGATCGTCGGCGACGTGAAGGCCGTGCTGAAGCAGATGATCCCGCACATCCAGCCGGCGCGGCACGATGCATGGCGCAACTGGATCGCCGACATGCGGCGCGATCACCCGTCGATCGTCATCCCCGAGACGGACAAGATCCTGCCGCAGTACGTGATCAATCAGATCTACCAGCAGTCGGGCCCGAACGCCTACTACGCTACCGGCGTCGGCCAGCACCAGATGTGGGCAGCGCAATTCTTCTGGGGCGACAACCCGTACTCGTTCGTCACGTCCGGCGGACTCGGCACGATGGGCTTTGAAGTGCCCGCCGCGATCGGCGTCCAGTTCGCGCGTCCGAAGGACACCGTGTGGGCGTTCTGCGGCGACGGCGGCTTCCAGATGACGATGCAAGAACTCGCGCTCTGTACCGAGTACGAACTGCCAATCAAGTTTGCCATCATCAACAACAACTATCTCGGCATGGTGCGCCAGTGGCAGGACACGTTCTACGACGGCAACAAGGAGTCGGTCCGCATGTTCCAGCCCGACTTCGTCAAGCTCGCGGAGGCGATGGGCATCACCGGCATCCGCGTCAGCGACAAGGCGATGGTCGAATCGACGATCGACGCCGCGCTCGCCCACCCGGGCGCCGTCCTCATCGACTTCCAGGTCGAAGAGATCGAAGACTGCTACCCGATGATGCCGCCAGGCGTCAGCCTGTCCGATACGATCGACCAGCCGAAGTATCCGCAGCCGGAGTATGCACGATGATCAACAAACGACTGCACACTATCGTCGCGCTCGTCGAAAACCGCCCCGGCGTGCTCAATAAGATCGCCAGCAAGTGGCGCCAGCGCGCGTTCAACATCGAGAGCCTCACCGTCGGCCACAGCGAGGTGCCCGGCCTCTCACGCATGACGTTCACGGTCGATGGTGAAGCGCACGACATCGAGCAGGTGACGAAGCAGCTCTATAAAGTCATCGAAGTCGTGAAGATCAACGACGTCACCAACGACGAGGTGGTCGCCCGGGAACTCGCGCTACTGAAAGTCGCGGCAACCCGCGACACGCGCAGCGCCATCATCGAGATCGTCACCGTCTTCCGCGCCAAGATCGTCGACGTCGGCTCGGAGTCGCTCGTCATCGAAGCCACCGGCACCGAGGACAAGATCGACGCCATCGTGTCGATGCTGACGCCGTTCGGATTGAAGGAACTCGTCCGCACCGGCCGCGTCGCGATGGTTCGCGGCGGCACCGCCACAGTGGCGGCACCGGACGCCGCGAACGGCTCGCAGCACCGCTACCGCTCCGCCGGCGAAGGCAAACCGAAAGTGGGCACGCTCATCTAACAGGCCGCCGCGGCGGCCGTCATTCTCGCGGGTGCGATGCAGAAACACCTTGAAATTGCACGGAACGTGCAACGGGGACGAAGAAAGGTAACTACGTGCCTCAGATGTACTACGACAACGACGCGGATCTGAGCCTGATTACAGGCAAGAAGATCGGCGTCATCGGCTTCGGCAGCCAGGGACACGCGCACGCGCTGAACCTCAAGGACAGCGGATGCGATGTCGCCGTCGGCCTCTACCCCGGCTCGAAGTCATGGAAGAAGGTCGAAGAATCCGGCCTGCGCGTCGGCACGGTCAGCGAAGTAGCCGAACAATCCGACATCATCATGATCCTCGCACCGGATCAGCTCGCGAAAGAGATCTACTACTCGCAGATCGCCGACGGCCTCGTCGCCGGCAACGCCGTCATGTGGGCGCACGGCTTCAACGTGCACTACGACCAGGTGCAGTCGCCCGACGACGTCGACGTGATCATGGTCGCGCCGAAGGGACCCGGGCACCTCGTCCGTCGCGTCTACGTCGAAGGCGGCGGCGTGCCAGCGCTCTTCGCCGTTCACCAGAACGCCAGCGAGCAAGCACGCCAGATCGCGCTCGCTTACGCGAAGGGCATCGGCGCCACGCGCAGCGGCGTGCTCGAAACGACGTTCAAGGAGGAGACCGAGACCGATCTCTTCGGCGAGCAATCCGTCCTCTGCGGCGGCACAACGTCGCTGGTGAAAGCCGCGTTCGAGACGCTCGTCGAAGCGGGCTACCAACCCGAACTCGCGTACTTCGAGTGCATGCACGAACTCAAACTGATCGTCGACCTCATGTACGAGGGCGGCATGGAGTACATGCGCTACTCGATCAGCGACACGGCGGAGTTCGGCGACTACACGCGCGGCCCCGTCGTCATCGATAGCCACGTGAAGGACAACATGAAGCGCGTGCTCGGCCAGATCCAGGACGGCACGTTCGCCCGCGAATGGATCCTCGAGAACCAGGCCGGCCGCCCGAGCTTCAACGCGATGCGGCGTATCAACGCGCAGCACCCGATCGAGGAAGTCGGCGCCGAACTACGCGGCATGATGGCGTGGCTGAAGAAGAGCCGCTGAGGAAACGACGAACGATGCGCACGTCCAAGATGTTCCACGCAACACACACGGTGCCGGCGAAGAGCCGCGGTGCGTTGCTGTCCGCGCTGCGACTCACACTTCGCCGGCCCTCGCGTCGTACGTAGGCGGCGCGGAGGGCCATCCGGCGAATCGAGTACAGCATCTCCGCCGCAGCGGAGCAACGGAGGCACCATCATGGACAAAGTAATCATCTTCGACACCACGCTGCGTGACGGCGAGCAGTCGCCTGGCGTCACACTGACCACCGCCGACAAGCTCGACATCGCACAGCAACTCGAACGCCTGGGCGTCGACGTCATCGAAGCGGGCTTCCCGCGCACATCGCCCGGCGACTTCGAGGCGGTGCAGACGATCGCGCGCGAAGTACGCGGGAGCCAGATCGCCGGCCTCGCGCACGCAAACGCCGATGCCGTCGATGACTGCTGGAACGCCGTGAAGGTCGGCGTCGCGCCGCGCATCCACGTATTCCTGTCGAGCTCCGACATCCACATTGCGCACCAGCTCGTCAAGGACAAGGAAACAGTGCTCGAAATGGCGCGCACGATGGTCGCCCGCGCAGCCGGCTACTGCAGCGATGTCGAGTTCAGCCCGATGGACGCCACCCGCAGCGACCGCGACTACGTCTACTGGATGCTCGAACAGTGCATCGCCGCCGGCGCCACCACGGTGAACATCCCGGACACGGTCGGCTACACCGTCCCCGAGGAGTTCGAGGCGTTCATCCGCGACATCCGCAACAACGTGCCGAACATCGACAAGGCGCGCATCTCGGTGCATTGCCACAACGACCTCGGCCTCGCCGTCGCCAATTCGCTGGCGGCGGTCCGCGCCGGCGCGCGCCAGATCGAGACGTGCATCAACGGCATCGGCGAGCGCGCGGGTAACGCCGCGCTCGAAGAAGTAGCGATGTCGCTGAAGACACGTCGCGACTTCTTCAACGTCGAGACGAACATCAACACCCAGGAGTTGTACCGAACGAGCCGCCTCGTCGCCGATCGCACCGGCATGAGCGTCCAGCCAAACAAGGCGATCGTCGGCCCGAACGCGTTCCGGCATCAGTCCGGCATCCACCAGGACGGTATCCTGAAGATGCGCGAGACGTACGAGATCATGGACGCCAGGGACATCGGCTGGCCGACCGGTGGCGCCGAGATCGTGCTCGGCAAGGTGTCCGGCCGCCACGGCTTCAAGAACCGCATTGAGCAGCTCGGCTACCACTTGACCGAAGAGGAGCTGTCGCGCGCGTTCCTCGCCTTCAAGGAGCTGGCCGACAAGAAGGCCGAGATCGACGACCGCGATCTGGAAGCGATCGTCGACGACAAGTTGCGCACGACGCAGGAGATCTACCGCCTCGACTTCGTGCAGGTGTCGTGCGGCGATCACGCCCAGCCGACCGCAACAGTCCGCGTCATCGCGCCCGATGGCTCGATCCAGTCCGACGCCGCCATCGGCACCGGCCCGGTCGATGCCGTGTACCGCGCGATCAACCGCATCATCGCCATCCCCAACGAACTGACGGAGTTCTCGGTCAACAGCGTCACAGAGGGCATCGACGCCCAGGGTGAGGTTCTGATCCGCATTGAATCCGACGGCCGCAGCTACGTCGGCCGCGGCGCCGATACGGACATCATCGTCGCCTCCGCCAAGGCCTACATGAACGCCCTTAACCGCATGCTCTCTATCGAGCGCCGCCAGGATACGGAGGTGAGCACGAAGCCGTAGGTAAAGCGTGGCTCGTGCTTTGCTTTACTTTGTCGGTGTTGGCTAGAATGGGGATACACAGTCTCCAGGAGGCCCGCATGGCGAAGAAACCGCAAGACGAGCCGACGAAACCGGGAACTCGGGTCGAGGAGGCACGCGCAACGTACGACGCCCGCCCGCGCAAAGCCGACTCACGCGCCAACTACGCGCACGTCACCCTCAGCAGCAAGAATCAGATCACACTGCCCGCGGCCATGGTGAGATTGCTAGGACTCCACCCCGGCGACGAGCTGACACTCACCCACATGAACGGCGAAGTGCTTCTTAACAGACGCCTCTACGGTCAGGAGCTGTGGGATTCGATCCATCGGCCTCGCCGGGCGGCACCGGAGTTGGACACGAAGGAGAAGATCGACGAATGGCTCCGCATCGTGCGGGAGGGTGGAGAGCTCCCGTAGTTGATGATTCTTGATGATCTTCGAATCTATCGGCGAATCGCGCTGGACACGAACATTTGCGTGTACTTCCTGCAATCGGCGCCGCAGTGGTTTCCGTTGGCGTATGAAGTCGTCATGAGGACTGAATCTCGGAACGATCTTTGCATACCGGATATCGTCAGGCTTGAATTGCTCATCGGCCCCAACCGGACAGGTGATTTCGACGAGATGGCCGACGTGCGAGCGCTCCTCGCGCGGGGCAGTCGTATCGAGATCGACGATGATGTCATTGAAATCGCGGCGCGGCTACGAGCGATGACCCGACTGCGCACCCCGGACGCATTGGTGGCCGCGTGCGCCGCCGTCGGCGAGTGCGGCGCCATCGTCGGGAACGACGCGACATTCAAGGACTTGCGCCCGATCCAAGGAATGATGCTGTTTGGGGCAGGACGAACCGTCCCAGTGCCGCGGTACATCCACCTCGACGATTACGTAGACGGCGCCTAACAGCTAACGACGAGAGAAGAGAAAGCACACATGCCAAACACACTCTCCGAAAAGATCTGGGACGCCCATCTCGTCCAGCGCGCCGCCGGTGAACCCGACCTCCTCTACATCGACCTCCATCTCATCCACGAGGTCACGTCGCCGCAGGCGTTCGAGAGCCTCCGCATGACCGGACGCACCGTCCGACGGCCCGAGCTTACCCTCGCGACCGTCGACCACAACGTGCCGACGCGTGATCGCGACCGCGAGTGGGAGGACAAGCTCTCGGTGCAGCAGGTCGAGACGCTGCGCAAGAACTGCGAGGACTTCGGCGTGCCGATGTTCGGCGTCCGCGACGTGCGCCAGGGCATCGTCCACATCATCGGGCCCGAGCAAGGCCTGACGCAGCCCGGCATGACCATCGTCTGCGGCGACAGCCACACATCGACGCACGGCGCGTTCGGCGCCCTCGCCGTCGGCATCGGTACGTCCGAAGTCGAGCACGTGCTCGCCACTCAGACGCTCGCGCAGGCAACGCCGAAAACGATGTCCGTCGAAGTTAATGGCGAGCTCGCCGACGGCGTGACGGCGAAGGACGTGATTCTGGCAATCATTCGCAAGATCGGCGTCTCCGGTGGCATCGGCCACGTCATCGAGTATCGCGGCGACGTGATCCGCAGCCTTTCGATGGAAGGCCGCATGACGATCTGCAACATGTCGATCGAAGCGGGCGCGCGCGCCGGCCTCATCGCGCCGGACGAGACGACGTTCGCCTACGTCGAGGGCCGTAACTTCGCGCCGAAGGACGCCGAATGGGAGCAGGCGCTCGAATGGTGGCGCTCGCTGCGCACCGACGACGACGCGCGCTTCGACACGGAAGTCGTGCTGCAAGCCGAAGACATCGAACCATGCGTGACCTGGGGTACGACGCCCGCACAAAGCGTCCCCGTGACCGGGCGCGTGCCCGACCCCGGCAGCTTCGAGGACGAAGGCGCGCGCGAACTCGCCGAGCGTTCCCTCACGTACATGGATCTCAAGCCCGGCACCGCGATCAAAGACATCGCCATCAACCGCGTGTTCCTCGGCTCCTGTACGAACGGCCGCATCGAAGACCTGCGCGCGGCCGCGGCGGTCGTGCAAGGGCGAAAAGTCGCCGACAACGTGAGCGCGATGGTCGTGCCCGGCTCCGGCCTCGTGAAGGCGCAGGCGGAGCACGAGGGCCTCGACACGATCTTCAAGGACGCAGGCTTCGAGTGGCGCGACGCCGGCTGCTCGATG
>CAZRHH010000030.1:0-31536 GCA_964599885.1 uncultured Dehalococcoidia bacterium
GGCCGGCCGCCCATCTCGCGGCTCCCCGCGTCAACCATCTCTTGAGATACGACACGTAGGGACGAACCTTTAGGTCCGTCCCGGTCGGCGGGCACGGTCGCCCATTCGTGCGCGGGCGCCGGAATTCTCGCCCTCTCGTAGCGGCGGAGCTTCAGCTCCGCTCGTTGTGCCGATGATCCCGCATCCCGCATCCGCTTCCCGAGTCTCTCCTCCTCCATCTGTGTCCATCGGTGTGCATCTGTGGTTCCTACCACTCTCACTTCCATGGATAATGAGCGATGCCCACGATCATCCGCCTCCAGCACGCCGCGCTCACTGTCCCCGCCGAACGCCTCGAAGAGGCGCGCGTCTTCTACTCCGGCATCCTCGCCCTGCGCGAGGTCCCCCGCCCGCCCGAGAACGCCCATCGTCCCGGCATCTGGTACTCGTTCGGCGACACCGAACTCCACATCCAGGCACGGACAGATGCCCCAGCCGAGAACGGCGATCGTCACCCCGCACTCGTCGTGGACGACATCGACGCCTGGCGCGCCCGCTTCGGCGAACACAACGTCGACGTCATCGATCAGCCCACGCTCTACAACCGCCGCCGCTTCAACGTCCGCGACCCCTTCGGCAACCTCCTCGAACTGATGACCGAAGGCGACGCGCCCCGGTGACAATGCGACCACGCCCGATGCAAAACCCCGCCAACATCACCGATCGCGTCAACACCATCCTCTCCCGCTACCGCGGCGACGTGATCGCTGGCATGCGCGCCGCCCTCGACCGCCCCGGAGTCGAACACCTCCGCTACATGCGCTACCACCTCGGCTGGGAAGACGAGCGCGGCGCCGAAACCGACGCCGGCGCCGGCAAGATGCTGCGCCCTGCGTTCTGCCTCCTCGCCTGCGAGGCTGTCGGCGGTGACGCCCGGCAGGCGCTTCCCGCTGCCGTCGCCATAGAACTGCTCCACAATTTCACGCTGGTCCACGACGACATCGAGGACAGCAGCGATCTCCGCCACGGCCGCCCGACGCTCTGGCGCGTCGCCGGTATCCCGCAAGCGATCAACGCCGGCGACGGGCTCTTCGTCATCGCGCAACGAACGCTGCTCGATGTGCGCGAAGCCGGCGTCTCCGCCGAGCGCACGCTCGACGCTGCGCGCATTCTCGACGAAGCGTGCGTGGCGCTTTGCGAGGGCCAGTACGCGGACATCGGCTTCGAGACCCGTGACCGGGTCACCCTCGCCGAATACGAAGCGATGATCCGCGGCAAGACGTCGGCGCTGCTGGGCGCCGCGGCGGCCATCGGCGCCATCGCCGGCGGCGCCGACGACGCTGCCGTCGCCGCGTTCCACCGATGCGGCGAGTTCCTTGGCCTCGCGTTCCAAATCCAGGACGACGTCCTCGGCATCTGGGGCGAATCAGCCGCCACCGGCAAGCCCATCGCTGACGATATCCGCTTCAGGAAAAAGTCGTTCCCCATCGTCTACGCGTTCGAGCACTTCAGCGACGCAGACAGGACGCGCCTGGCCGACATCTACAGCCGCGATCCACTCCGCGACGGGGATGTCGCTGACGTACTCGAACTGTTCTCGCGTGCCGAGCCCGACGCTCGCAGCGCCGCCATCGTCACCGCCGAGCATCACGCGGACGCCGCCATCGCGGCGCTCGCACCGCTCGACCTCGACGCCGACCACCGCGCCGACCTCGAAGCCCTGGCGTCCTTCTTCGTCAGCCGCACCGCCTGACGATCGCGGTGCGACGAAGCGACGTAGGACGAACCTTCAGATCCGTCCCGCTCGAACCACGCGCGATCGCACAGATCCGCGCGCGGCTCTCCCAATAGACTGAAAAACCTCTGTGCCTCCGTGCCTCTGTCGTGAAAACTAACCCCATGAACAAGAAAACCCTCCGCGACATCGACCTCACGGAAAAACGCGTCCTCGTCCGCGTCGACTTCAACGTGCCGCTCGACAAAGAAACCCACCGCATCCTCGACGACACCCGCATTCGCGCCGCCCTCCCGACGATCGAGTACCTCCGCAAGCACCGCGCGAAAACGATCCTCGTATCCCACCTCGGCCGCCCGGACGGCCAGATCGTCGAGTCCGTGCGTCTCGCGCCCGTCGCCGCGCGCCTCGCCGAACTGCTTGGGATCGACGTCCCCTGCGCCACGGACGTCACAGGCGCGTCGGCGCGAGCGACGGTCGATGCGATGCAGCTCGGCGATGTCGTCATGCTCGAAAACGTCCGCTTCGAGCCCGGCGAAGAGAAGAACGATCCCGCGCTCGCCCGCCAACTCGCGTCTCTCGCGGACGTGTACGTCAACGATGCGTTCGGCGGCGCCCACCGCGCCCACGCGTCGACCGCCGGCGTCGCCTCGTTCTTGCCCGCCGTCGCCGGCCTGCTGATGGAAAAAGAGATCGACTACCTCGGCCGTGTCGTCACCAACCCCGACCCGCCCGTCGCCGCGATCATCGGCGGTGCCAAGATCAGCTCGAAGATCGCTGTCCTCCAGCACCTGCTCTCGAAGGTCAACACGCTGCTCATCGGCGGCGGCATGGCCAGCACGTTCCTCAAAGCGCAGGGCATCGACATCGGCGCCTCGCTCGTCGAGGACGATCAGCTCGAAACGTCACGCAACATCATCGCCGAAGCGGTGCGTCGCGGCGTCACCCTCGGCCTCCCCGTCGACGCCGTCGCCGCCGCAAACTTCGCGGCCGACGCCGAGTCGCGAACGGTCGACGTACGCGACGTGCCATCCGGATGGATGATCCTCGACATCGGCCCCAGGACCGTCGCCGACTATCAAACGAAGCTTGCCGGCATGCGCACCGTCGTCTGGAACGGCCCGCTCGGCGTCGCCGAGTGGGAACCGTTCGCCCACGGCTCCAACGCCGTCGCCCGCTTCCTCGCCGATCTCGATGCCACCGTAGTCATCGGCGGCGGCGAAACAGTGGCGATGGTGACGGATCTCGGCATCGCCGATCGCTACGCCCACGTCTCTACCGGCGGTGGCGCGTCATTAGAGCTCCTCGAAGGCCGCGAACTCCCCGGTGTCGCGGCCCTCCTTGATCGCTAGTGCGGCTCGTCGAAGGCCGCCCTTCCAGCGTCCATCCTCCACTCTCCAGTCTCCGTGAAACGCGCTGAAGTTTGACCAGCCGAGTCCGCCTTGTTACCCTCACTGAGGCCTTCGGAGGCCTTCCACTTTTCCCAGGAGTTGACGTAATGGCAAACAGCAAACTCGACGTAGTGCCGCGCACGGTACTCGGCAAGAAGGTCGCGGCCCTCAGGCGCTCAGGGTTCACGCCCGCAAACGTCTATGGTCACAAGATCGAATCCACGGCCGTCCAGGCCGACACCGTCGCGTTGACGCACCTGCTACGCGGCTCGACGAAGAACGCCATCATCGACCTCAAGGTGGAAGGGGAGGAGCGCCCCCGCACAGTCGTCATGCGTGAAGTGCTCCGCCATGCCGTAACGGACAAACTGCTCCACATTGCCTTCTTCCAGGTCTCAATGACCGAAAAGATGCGCGCCGATGTCCGCGTCGTCCTCACCGGCACGTCGCCTGCCGTCTCCACGTTCGCCGGCGTGCTGCTGCAGACGCTCGAAACCGTCGCCGTCGAGGCTCTGCCCGCCGACATCCCGACAGAGTTCACGATCGACGTCAGCGTGCTCACGGAACTCGAACAGTCGATCCACGTCCGCGATCTCGACGTCAACACCGAAACAGTCACGCTGCACACGGACGCCGACGTCGTCCTCGCACGCGTAGCCTCGCCGCGCGTGGCCGTCGTCGAAACACCGACCGAGGAGGAAGCCGCCGCCGCCGCGGCTGCACCGGCTGCCGGCGACGCGCCCGCCGCCCCGGAAGGCGGCGCCGCTCCCAGCGCGTAGGCCAATCCGGTGCAGCAAGCGAACCACAAGAGGGCGCCAAACCGGCGCCCTCTCTCTTCACCCTTCGTCTTCACCTTCATCGCCAAGCGGGTCCGTCGCGAACGCGTACTCCTCCACCGGCGCACCGCCGATCAGATGCTCCTGGATGATCCGCTCGAGGACATCAGGGTTCGCTGAGTGGTACCACGTCCCCTCCGGATACACGAGCGCGATCGGCCCTTGCACGCACATCCGCAGGCAGTTTGCCTTCGTGCGATACACCACGCGCGGCCCGGCCGTCAGCCCGAGTTCCGCCAGCCGCCGCTTCAGGAACTCCCACGCGATGAGCGTCTGCTCGCGGGGCGCGCACTTCGGCTCCGTCTGGTCCGCGCACAAAAAGATATGCCGCTCGATGCGGCCCAATCCGTACTGCGTGATGGCTATGAGCAGCTCGTCGGTCAGTTGGAAGTCGTTATCCGGCACGCTTGCATCGTTGCAGTGGCAGCGTCACGACGCAAGCAGGCGAAAGTCAGCGATCCCTACGAACGCTCGATCACTTCTTCGACGATCCGCTCGCGCACTGACTCCGAATTGTCGATCGTCGTGTGATTCACGGGTTCGAGGTCGCCACCCTCTTCGCCATCGCTCGGTCCCTCTTCGGCCGTGGCATCCCAGTTCTCGGCGTTGGGCGAATCGTACGGATCGCCGCGCAACCGTCCGTCGGTCGTCTCGTACACATTGAACACCGGCACGACATCCGGACGCGACTGTAGATCGCCGATATATAGCTGCTCCACCCGATCCACCGTGACGATCGCGATCAGCCGCTCGCCGTACTCGTCCTCAAGTGCCGCACCCACGACGTCGGCCGTCACCGCGCCGTGACTATGCCCGACCAGCACGACGCGCAAGCACGCGAAGCGCTCGAGGTACACCCGAACGGCATGCGTCAGCCATTGTTCCATCCCGCCGTGTACGTTGACCGCGCCAACGATCGCCGGACCGGCGATCACGCCGATCGTCTGCACATCGTCGTCGTCGTACTCCTTCTGGAGCGCGTCGACGATGTCGCGTATTCCGGCGGCGTCATCCTTCTCGCGCAGATTGACCACGCCACCGCCGATGCCCACGAGCAGCACCGCTTCGTCACTGTCGTCGCACGAAACGTCAGAAGGCTCGAAATACCCATGCGCCACGAGATACTCCGGCGCGCGCTTGGCGTCGCCGTCGCACGCGGCGTTGTCGCGGTTCGGGTCGAGCGGGATGTCGACGCCCTGAAGAAACGCCGTATCCTGTTCATCACGCTCATCATCCGCGTTGAAATCGGGGATCTCGTCCGACGGCTGCGAGTCCTCCGCGCTGATCCGGTTGTCATCGTTGTTATCGAGACACGAGAGCTGGCTGAACGTCGCGCGCGGCGCGTTCGAAAGGCCGCTCGTGTTGTCGCAAGCCAACGCCGCGAGCGCGGTTCCGATGAGCGCAATGCCGATGATGATCGATCTGTTCATACAGGTACGTTATCGGCCGCGCCTCTGCCCGGAGCGGTACGAACGCACCATTCCGCGTTGCGGAATCATCTATGTTGAGGCGTCCACTAACTCCAGCGGGGCCGTCTCGCCTCGAAGTTGCCCGCACGCGGCGCTGATTTCGACGCCCTTTTCGACGCGAACCGTGCACCGCACGTGGTGAGAAGCAAGCGTCTCCTGAAAGACGAGCGTCCGCTGTCGCGCGGGCCGCCGGATGCTGTCGTCCGCCGTCGGATTGACCGGAATCAGGTTCACGTGACACAGCATCCCCTTCAGCAACGCCCCGAGCGCGCGTGCCTGATCCGGCGCATCGTTTACGCCTTCGATCAGGCAGTACTCGAACGTCACGCGCCGCCCCGTCTTCGCGATGTACTCCCGGCACGCGTCGATGATGTCTTCGAGCGGATAGCGGTGCGCCGTGTCGATCATGCTCTCGCGCAGCGCCTGATCCGGCGCGTGCAGCGAGACCGCCAGCCCCACCTGTAACGTCTCGTCCGCTAGCTTGCGGATCCCCTGCGTCAGCCCCACCGTCGAAATCGTGATGTGCCGCGCGCCGAGATTGATCCCTGCGTCGTCGGTCAGCGTTTCGATGGCGCGCCACACCTGCGCGTAGTTCGCCATCGGCTCGCCCATCCCCATGAAGACGATGTTCGTCAGCCGTTGCGCGCCCGCCTCGCGCTGCTCCCGTGCGAACCCGAGTACCTGCGCGAGAATCTCCCCCGCCGTCAGGTTGCGCTCGAAACCTGCCTGGCCGGTCGCGCAGAAGCCGCAACCCATGGCGCATCCCGCCTGGCTCGATACGCACACGGTCGCCCGCCCGCGGCTGTCGCTCCGCGGGTCGTACAGCATCAGCACCGACTCGATCAGCGTGCCATCAGCCAGCCGCAGCAGCCGCTTGCGCGTCAGCCCGTCCGCCGCCGCAAGCTCCCGCATAGGCTCCAGCGCCGGAATCGGCAACTCGGCCGCCAACTTCGTCCGCAGCCCCGCCGGCACGTTCGTCATCTCGTCGTACGAGGTCGCCAGATGCCGGTACGCCCACTCCCACACCTGCCGCGCCCGATACTTCGGCGCGCCAAGCCCGGCGACGTACTCCTCAAGTTCCATCCGGCTCAGATCATAAAGAGATGCCATCAGCCCAAGTGTAGCGAACGCCCCGATGGTCACTCGCTCCAACCTCACCTCGCGCCTGCACCGCGTCCTTCTCAAGTGCAGCGTTAACCTTTTGCCCCTGACGACGTTCAATCTCTATGCGCATAGTCACGTTCGCGCTGATTGCCGCCGCCTTCTCGCTCCTCACCGGCAGCAATGCGTCCGCGCAAGACAGCGCTTGGACGACGATCTACGACGCGCCGGCGTCCGATGTTCGCGCCATCGAGATGTTCGACGACAAACTCGGTCTCGCCTCCACCACGACGACGCTGCTGCGCACCACCGACGGCGGCGCCACATGGACGCAGGTCCGCGACGATCTCGATCAAGGCTTCTCCGCGTTCGGCTTCGTCGACGCCGAGCACGTTTGGGCCGTCGGCGAACAAACAACAATCGCCCGCTCCGACGACGGCGGCCAGACGTGGACGCCGCAGATCGTCGATCCACGCGGCGACCTCCAGTCGATCGCCGCCATCAGCGAAACTGAAGCCTGGGCCGCCGGTGTCGACATCGACTACGGCGATATCATGTCGTGCTGTTGCTTCGGGAGTAGGCTGCTCCACACGACGGACGGCGGCCGAACCTGGCTGCCATTCGCGCCGCTCACGGGCTACAACATCTTTCACAGCGTAAGGTTCATTGGCGATAGTGGCTGGATCGTCGCGTCGCCGTGCGCGCCCGAACAAGAGATAGACGACTGTGGCACTGAACGCATCGCCCTATTGCGCAGTTTAGACCGAGGCGCGACGTGGTCAGTCGCGGCTGAGTCGCCCGCCGAGTTTGCACCTAAATCGCTGGCATTCGACGACGCTCTTGTTGGATACGGCACCGCTCCCTGTGTCCGGCACGATCCGTGCGAGCGTGCGGTGTGGCGCACCACTGACGGCGGTGACACATGGATCGAGCTGACACCCCCGTTGGTCGACGCACTCCACCTCGGTATCGCGCCGAACGGTGACATCTGGGTGGATACCTATCTGTGTTCCCCGGAAGGATGCGGTGGAGCTCTCGCGCGCTCCGCCGATGACGGTGAGACATGGACGCAGCTGCCCATTGGGGAGAACCAAAGACTGGCGTGGGACATCACGTCAACGCACGCGGTGGTGGGGCTGTCGTCGCGCGATGTGCGGCGATACGACCTTGCGACGTACGCCTCGACAGAATCCAACACGCCCATCGGCCCTGCGTTCGGATACGTCTCGTTCGCTCCGGACAGCAACGACGTGGGTTACGGTGCCGGCCACGCGACCCGCGACGGCGGCCGCACGTGGCAACCGATCGAATCGCCCGCAAAGCCCGGACGGCTGTTCGCCGTCCCGAGCTCGAGCGTGTGGGCGACGACCGGCGAGGCTTGTCCCGGCTGTCCGAACCTCCACCGCAGCGCCGACGCCGGCCAGACCTGGACCGGCTACATCGGCCCGTGGTTCCTGTTCGACACGCTGTATCCGATCGACGACGTACGCTTGTGGGCCGTCGCCGACAATCGCGTGTGGCGCACCGACAACGGCGGCTCAACCTGGACCAAGCTTCGCGACGATGGCGAAGTGGGGCGGCACTACCGATTCCTCGGCGCCAACTTCGCCTACTCGATCCCAGAGTGCCGCGGCTTTGATTGCGACGACACGTTCGCCGTAACGGTCGATGGGGGCAACACGTGGGAAGCGCGCCCGATCCCGGTTCTGGATTACGGTAGTCTCTCGTTCATAACGCCCGCCATCGGGTTCGCCCTGCGTGGCTGTGAACGGCGCTCGCGGTGTCCGCATCCACAAGTGCCAGTTCGCACGACGGACGGTGGGCGCACCTGGCACGAGTTCGACCCCCCGTCCGCTCTGGGACAGTTCACGTTCATCGACGCGGACCGCGGCTGGGCCATCGGTGGTGGCGCCGAACAGTATCGTGACTATGTGTACGCAACGGCGGACGGCGGGATCACCTGGAACGTCGAGTTCACGATTCCCGAACCAGCGTCACCCGCCGGCCTCACGCTCCACGGTGATCGCCTCACGCTGCATGCCCAGCGTGGCTACATCCAGGGCTTGGACGCCCACACCTACTTCTTCGAGCGAACGGTCGACGGCAACTCCGGTTCGATCACGGGGCCAATCACCGGCACCGGTGGCGGCTCTTCGCCGAGTTCACGCACGTGGTCGCTCGCCGCGATCGCCGGTCTCCTGGCGCTCGGCGTGCTGGCCGCCGGGGCGACAGTGCGCCACAAAACCAGACAGTCATAATGTCTCCGATAGCGGCGAGCCCACCGGAGGCGCACACCATGACCACCACCACCGACATCTACGTCGGCCGCGACTTCGGCCGCCACGACATCGTCATCACGCCCGAACTCGTCGCGCTCTACGCGGACGCCCTCGACGACCACAACCCCATCTACACCGGCGACTCACCCTTCGGCGGGCCCGTCGCGCCGGCGCTGATCAATCACTCCGAGGTCTACGCCTATCGCGACCACCCGAAGGGCCAGCCGTCGTGGTATCTGCCGAACATCTACGGCAACCTGCACGCGCGCCAGGCGTGGGACATCTTCGCGCCCATCATGGTCGGCGACGCCATCTCCACGCGCTCCGTCATCACCGAACGCTACGTGAAGCGCGGCCGCGACTACGTCGTCAACGAAGTCCTGTTCTTCGATGCCGAGGGCGCCGTCATCAGCCGCCAACGCACCCACCAGAGCTTCCTCAGCGAAACAAAGAGTGAAGGCGTCGTCATCGACAAAACGCGCGAAAAGTCCGCCGCCCGCACCTTCGACGTCGACACGTCAGCCGCGCTCGAAACCATCGCGCCCGTCCGAAAAGAGATCACGCTCGACATGTGCCAGAAGTTCAGCGGCCCCGCAAAGAACTACCACAACGACAAGGACGCCGCGATCAAGCTCGGATTCCCGGACATCGTCGTCCAGGGCATGATGTCGACCTGCTTCATCTCCGAGATGCTGACGAACCGCTTCGGCGCCGGCTGGCTCGCCGCCGGCAAGATGGACGTCAACCTCGTCAACATCGTCTGGCAGAGCGACGTGCTGATGTGCCGCGGTTTCATCCGCGAGATCACCCCAGAAGGCGCGAAACAGCGCGCCCACCTCGACGTTTGGGCAGAAAAAGAAGACGGCACCAAAGTCACCGTAGGCCGCGCCAGCGCGCTACTCGCATAGTCGCTGGCGTGCCGCTACCGACGATTAATCCGCACAGGTAGGGGGCGGAACCCACGTGTTCGGCCCGATATCGCGCGACTGCGCACCATTCAAGCCGTTCCCAGCACACTGGTAGGGGCCCCGCTTGCTGGGCCCCGCCCATCTCACGATGCGGCGCGATGGTATGATGACGCCCTACCAATTTGAACGCCCAGATCAGGAAACGTCGATGATTAGCTGACACGATTCTCACTTCCAGTCCCAGGCGCACCGCCACGACGTTGCGCCACATTCGACAGGAGTCAGTCGTGTCTCGCTACATCACACGCCCGTACGAAGGCGTCTCCGATCTCGCCGCCGTCGTCGAACTCGCGCAACGCCTCACCGCCAGCCGTCTCCCCGGCCCGACGGACTACCACCTCGGTGACGTCGTCTGGCAGCTGTACCGGCTCGACGAGTCCGAAGACGCCCAACTCTGGTTCGACGGCGCGCGCGTCGTCGCGTTCGCGATCTTCGAACCGCCGCTCGATTTCGGATTCGAAATCGACACGGCGATCGACGATCCGCGCGCCCTCGCGGGCGCAGTCATCCGCTGGGCGGAGACCCGGCGCGCGCTCGTGCCTGATGACGCGCACGTCCCGATTGCCTACGAGAGCCTCGGCACTGGCACGCTCTCAACGCCGGTCTTCGATGCGGACGCGCAACGCATCGATTGGCTCGTTTCTCACGGGTACGAAGCAGTACAACTCGGCGGCGTCCGCTACGCGCGCAGCCTCGAACAGGCGCCACCTCTTGTGACGCTTCCCGCCGGCGCCATCGTCCGTCACGCAACAGACGCAGACGTTTCGGCGCGCGCGGAACTCCATCGCGACGCCTGGTCCGTCTGGGGCACGTCGACGTTTACGGAAGAGGTCTATCGCCACCTGCGCGCGATGCCGTTCTACGATCCGGAACTTGACATCATCGTCGAAGCCGACGGCCTCCTAGTCAGTTATTGCGTCGCGTGGGCGGACACCGCGAACGGCGTCGGCTACTTCGAGCCCGTCGGCACCCGCCCGTCAGCCACCGGCCGCGGCTACGGTCGCGCCGCCATGCACGAGGGCATGCGCCGCATGCGGGAGCGCGGGCTTCGCGTTGCGACGGTCTTCACCGCCAGCGTCAACGCGCCAGCGCAAGCGCTCTACGTCTCGTCCGGATTTGGGATCGTCGGGCTCGAGCACTTCTACCGAAAGCAATTCTGACGCCGCTGTCCCGCTGTGCTCGGCTACCGCTGCGCCTTCGGAATGACGAACTTCGCCGCGCTGTGCGTCGCCGAGAACGCCGCGACCTTCACGTCGACCAGCCCCGCCGCCTCGCCCGCCGCCATCACGTCGGTGTCTTTGATGCCGCCCTTGCCCTTCGGTGTGATCGCCCAGATCATGCCGTCGCGCTTGATCGCCTCACGGAGCGCCGCCAGCCGCGCCAGCGCTTCAAGCGACTCAGCGCCAAGGAAGATCACGTCGGACTCCTCCCGCAAGCGCGTCGACACGTCCGGCGCCCGCTCGGCGAGCTGCCGCGCGAACTCCGCATCGTCGACGTTCAGCACCACCACACGATGCTCCGGCTTCACGCCCAGCTTGTCGATCAATGATCTCGGATTGCGGATCTTGTCAGCCCACCGCGCGGCCGCGGCGCCAACGACGAATGTCGCCGTGCCGCCGGCATGCCGAATCACCAGCGCGTCCTTCTGCGCTTCCACCGACTGTATCTCCGCGAACGGCACCTTGAGGCGAAACGCCGGACTCCGGAAAATGATCTCGCCCGTCTCGAGCAGCGCCTTGCCGTCGTACCGTTTCCGCCCGACCGTTAGCACGCACGCGGCTTCGGCGCCCATCGTCGGCCTCCCGCGCCTAGTCGCGCGCGACGAGCAGCACGACCGCTGCCGTCGTCACCCAGCCGATCACGGTAAGCATGATCGGCACGTCCTTGAGCAGCACTTCCTCCGGACTGCCGCCCTCTTTCTTGCTATGGACGAGATACAGGTAGCGGAAGATGCCGTACAGCACGAACGGAATCGTCAGCATCATCGAATGATTCTCGGGCAGCCCTTCCGCCGTGAACGTGTACAACCCGTACGCCATCAGCGTCGCCGCCGTTACCGTAGACGCCATCTGATCGAGCAATGCCGGCGAGTACTCGTCGAGAATCTTGCGATGACTCCCCGCTTCGCCCTGCAACAGCTCGATTTCCGCCCGCCGCTTGTTGATACCCAGGAACAGCGCGCCCAGCGCCGTCACCACGTACAACCACGGCGAGATCGGCACGTCGATTGCCAGCGCGCCCGCCATCGCCCGCAGCACGAACCCCGAAGCGATCACCATCAGGTCGATCAGCACGATGTGCTTCAAGCTGTACGAATACGCCACCATCAGCACCGTGTACGCAAGGATCACCAGCCCCATCTGCCAGTCGAGCGCAAACGCCGCCGCGTTGCCGACGAGCGCCAGCCCAGCCGCCCACCGCCACGCCGCCGGCACCGATAGCAGCCCCGCCGGGATCGGCCGCTTTCGCTTCTTCGGATGCGCCCGGTCGCTCTCGATGTCCCGGATATCGTTGACCAGATAGTCCGCGCTCGACACCATCGCGAAGCAGAAGAACGCCACCAGCGACTCGAGGATACGTGGCACCCAGGAGCCCGGGTCATCGATCTGATACTGCTGGTTGACGGAGAAGACCAGCGCCAGAAAGACGATGCCGTTCTTCGTCCATTGCCGCGGCCGCATCGCCCGCAGGACGTATCCGAGATGCGCCACCAGGCCGTCCGAGCGGGTCTCGGGCGGCATGCGGTCGGCGAGCGAAGTGGGTTGGGGGGGTGCCAATGCGGCCTCGTCAGTCGCCATGGTGCGCATCATAGCGCACGCCTCCGCCGAACACCGGCCCCCGGCGGCAGCCAACAAGCGCCCTCCCGACCGTCAAGACGAAGCTACCGCCGCCGATGATCCCTTAGGGAGTCGAATGATGGAACGCAATGATGCCTTCAAGGCCCTGCGCCTCGACCAGAGCGCCGATGGGCGCATGGTCGAAAATGCGTACTGGACGCTCGTCCGTCAGGCGCAACGCCGCGGCGAGAACCCCACCGAAGCCGGCCACGAGATCGACCGCCTCAACGAGGCCTACGCGCTACTCTCGCCGGAACGTAGGACGTCGGGCCGCGCCCCTGCCGCCGTTCGGCCCCACGCTTCGAGCGTCCCGTTGCTCGATGGCATCGCCGACTGGTTCGCCGAAGAGGCCTTGCGCACCCGCGCACGCTGGTCGCGCCGAAATCCCGAGATCGGCATCATCGGCGGCGCGACGCTGCTGTTGATGGTGCTCGCTCTTGGCGCCGGCGCGTCGGTCTGGGCTACCTTCGTGGCCACTCTTCTCACCTTCGTCGCCATTTGGGCGCCGTGGCGCCGCACCGGCTGATTCAGCACGCGCCCATGTGTCGTGCCATGAACGAAAGGTCGACGATGTTGATCGTTCGGCTGCGGTCCACGTCGAACGTGAGCACGTACGGCGGCGATCCCCATCGCCCCATCGCCTGCGCAGCCTGCGCCAGATCGACGATGTTCACGACCCGGTCGCCATTGATCGATGCGATCTCCTTGCCGTCGCTGCACCCATCGCCGTCGGTGTCTGTCTCGAGAGGGTCGCTGTTGTAGCCCCGATACTCGATGCCGTCCAGCACACCGTCGCCATCGCTATCGCTGGCCGTGGCCGACGTTCCTAGCGTGGCCTCGAAGGCGTCCGCCAGTCCGTCGCGATCCGTGTCACCCGGCGGGGGCCGCGGCCACGACGCAGCGTCGGCGGGATCCGTCCCCAGCGCACATTCCGCGGCATCCAGCGACGCGTCGCCATCGCTGTCTCGTACCAGCGCATTCAGTACGCCGCTCGAGGACGGACACACGGCCGACGTCGCCTCGTCGAAATCGCTCAGGCCGTCGTTGTCGTCGTCGCTATCGCATGCATCACCCATCGCGTCCGATACCGGCCACGTCAGATCATCGTAGGCGCGCGGAGGTGAAAGATCCGTAAAGTCACGGTCGCTGTTCGTCTGTGCGCTGTTGGCGGCCGAAACGCAGTTGTCGTCCTCGTCGAGCCAGCCGTCGGCGTCTGAGTCGATGATCGCGGTAACGTGTACCGCACCCGCGCGCTGGTTGCCGGCGACGTTCGCCGTTGGCGCCGACGCAATGAGCGCACCCTCAGACGAACCCGAATCTTCCACGACCGCCACCCTCGCCCCGAACGCTGCGCCCGACTGCGGAACGTTGGTCGCCACTATGTAAGCGCTATCCAGCATCGCGCGCGTGTACAGAATCGCGCCTCCGGTATTCGTCGCTCGCTCCGGCGCGCCGGCCGCGATGTCACCGATGCCGTCGCCCGTCACGTCACCAATCGCTACCGACGGCACGGCGCTGTCCCAGCCTGCCGGAAGAGCGATCGTCCGCGCCGTATACGCGCCTTCGGCTGCCGCATCGAACAGCACGACACGCCCATAGGCGCCGCTGACGATCTCCTCCGCCGCGTCCCCATCGACATCGCCGCTGGTCACCGACGTACCCAGCTCATAGTTCGCGCCACCGCTGTCACGCAGCACGGTCACGTCGTCGAGCGCCGGACCCCCAAACACGAAGATCTGGCCCGCGTTGTCGTTCGGTTGCACATCGGAGATCCATGACCCCACGATCACGTCCCCAAACCCGTCGCCGTCGAAGTCACCGATGTCCGTCGACACCCCGAAGTCGCCGATTTGCTGCGGCGCGGGACTCTGGAGCGTAGTCACCGATGTCAGCGCCGGACCTTGGAATACGAACGCCTGACCGGCCTTCGTATACGGCGGAATGTTCGAGTCCCACGCCCCGACCACCACCTCATCAAACCCGTCGTCATTCACGTCCCCGGTCGCAACGGAGATGCCAAAGGCTGCCGCCGCCTGCGGCTCTGGATCGATGATCCGCTGCCATGCCGTCAGTTGCGGCCCGAAGAAGACGAACGCTTCACCTGCGCCGAACCGATCGCCAACGCCCGCATAGTGCGAGCCGGCGACGACGTCGTCGAAGCCGTCGCCGTTCACGTCCCCGGTCGCTACTGCCTCGCCGAAGCTCGATCCGATACCCAGGTTCGCGACCGTGATCGTCTCTGCGTAGTCCGGCCCGAGCATCGCGTAGAACGCGCCGCGCCCAACCGCCGGCGCGCTCGCGACGATGTCGCTCGTGCCGTCGCCGTTGATGTCACCAACAGCAAGCCCGGCCCCGAAGCGCGCGTACGGCGCCGGTGACGGCGCGTTGAGCGTGATTGATGCTCGCAGCTCCGTCCCGCTCGAGGCGCCAAACAACACCAACGCAACAGCGACCGCGGCTATCGAGGACAACAGGCGAATGATCGACGCGAAGCGGGAGCGTGTCACGTCTCGCATAGCAGCGCTTGGGGTAGCCGACCCAATGACGCGGCAGGGGCGAACCAGCGTGTTCGCCCCGGTATCGCGAGCCAACCGCTGCGATCGTCGCAGAATCCAATGCCGGTTCGAAGGTCTACCATCAACGGAGTCCGCGGCTAACCGTGGCGGGAAGCGTGGATCGCAGCATGTGGCCGCCCGCCCACGCTGTCAAGCCGAGAGGGGTCACCGCCCTTCCAGCCTCCACCCTCCAGCTTCCAATCGTCGATGGGCGAGGCCTACAGGGGCAAATTACTGTGCTTCTTCGGCGGCATGCTGTCCGTCTTCGAGCGCAGCATTTCGAACGCGCGGATCACCTTCGTCCGCGTGTCCCGCGGGTCGATGACGTCGTCGACGTACCCACGCGCCGCCGCCACGTACGGGTTCGCGAAGCGCTCGGCGTAGTCCGCCGTCAGTTGCGCCCGCTCGCCAACCGGATCCTCAGCGCCCTGAAGCCTCGTGCGGTACAAAATATTCACCGCCGGCTCCGGCCCGACGACGGCAATCTCGCCCTGCGGCCACGAGAAGTTCATGTCCGCCCGCAGGTGCTTCGATCCCATCGCGTCGTATGCGCCCCCGTATGCCTTGCGCAGGATCACCGTCACCTTCGGCACCGTCGCCTCCGCGTACGCGAACACCAGCTTCGCGCCGTGGACGATGATGCCGCCGTACTCCTGCGCGGTACCCGGCAGAAAACCCGGCACGTCGACCAGCGTCAGAATTGGAATATTGAATGCGTCGCAGAACCGCACGAACCGCGCCGCCTTGCGCGACGAGTCGATGTCCAGCACGCCCGCCAGGTACATCGGCTGGTTCGCCACGATGCCGACGCTCCGGCCGCCAAGGCGCGCGAAACCGACGCAGATGTTCTGCGCGAATTGCGCGTGTACTTCCATGAAGTCCGCGCCATCCACCACCTGATGAATCACTTCGCGCACGTCGTAGCTCTTCGTCGCATCGTCCGGAACGATCCCCAGAAGATTGTCGTCGCGCCGCTCGATATCGTCGCCCGTGTCGATCGACGGCGCGTCCTCCATGTTGTTCAGCGGCAGGAACGATAATAGCCGCCGCACTTCGAGCAGCGTGTCCTCTTCGTTGTCGATGGCGAAATGCGCGACGCCGCTGCGTGTAGCGTGCGCCGTCGCCCCGCCAAGATCCTCATGCGTGACATCTTCTCCAGTCACCGACTTGATGACGTCCGGCCCCGTGATGAACATCTGCGACGTGCCCTGCGTCATGAAGATGAAGTCCGTGAGCGCCGGTGAGTACACGGCGCCCCCCGCGCACGGCCCCATGATCACCGAGATCTGCGGGATCACGCCAGATGCCAGCGTGTTGCGCAGGAAGATGTCGCCATACCCGCCGAGGCTCGCGACGCCTTCCTGGATCCGCGCGCCCCCGGAGTCATTGAGGCCGATCACCGGCGCGCCCGTCTTCAGCGCCAGATCCATCACCTTTGACATCTTCTCGCCCATCGCCTCGGACAGCGAGCCCCCAAACACCGTGAAATCCTGCGAGAAGACGAAGACGCCGCGCCCGTCGATCTTGCCGTAGCCCGTCACAACCGCGTCGCCGAGATAGTGCTGCTCGTCGAGCCCGAACTCGGTCGCGCGATGCACCATCAACTGGTCGAGTTCTTCGAACGTGCCGGGATCGAGCAGAATGTCGATCCGTTCGCGGGCCGTCAGCTTGCCGCGCTTGTGCTGCGCTTCGATCCGCGCCAGGCCGCCACCGAGGCGCGCCTGATCCTTCATTTGGAGGAGTTTCGCCCGTCGTTCTTCGTTTGACATCGCGCCGATGGTAGCAGAGCCCGTCCGGTGGCGATATGGCGCGTTCGTACCATGCGGACGACGCGCTAGGCCGCATTCATTCGTGGCACGGTCTTTCAGACCGTGTCACTCTGGCCCGCCGACACCAACAGCCACCACCAACACGGCGCCGCGAGATCGACGGGGTAGCGCGAGACGCTGATGTCCGTCCGGCGAGTTAGCCACGAGCTGCCAAACTACGAAGCCATCACCACATCAAGCTGCGGCCGCTTGTCCGCCCACGGCTGCAACTGCTCGAACGCGCGCGCAGCCCGCAGCACCAGCGCGTCATCGAACGCCCGCCCGACGATCTGCAGCCCCACCGGAAGCCCGCGCGAATCGAACCCGCACGGCACCGAGGCCGCCGGCTGCCCCGTCAGGTTGTACGGCTGCGTAAACGGCGACCACCCGAAGGGCGCGAACTCCTGGCCGTCCACCTTCGGCGGCGCCTCGCCTACCGGAAACGCCGTCACGGAAAGCGCCGGCGTCAGCAGCAGGTCGTACGTTTTGTGGAACGTTTGCATCGACTGCCAGATCGCCATCCGCCGCTCGTTCGCCTCGACGTATTCCACGCCCGTCATCTGCAGGCCCAGCCGGAGAAATTCCTTCGCCGCCGGACCGATCTGCGCGCGCTCCTCATCCGTCAGGGCGCCCAGCCACGCGGCGTCGGCCGACATCGCGATCACCATGAACGTCCGGTCGGTGGTCGGATTGGCAAACCCTGGCGTCGCCTCCTCGACCACACAGCCGAGATCCGCGAACCGCTTCGCCGCCGCCTCGCAGATCGCCCGCACCTCCGGCTCCACAAGCGCGTACCCCAGATCCGCCGACCATCCGATGCGCAGCCCTTCGATGCCACGATCCACCTCATCAAGAAACGATCCGTCGTAGTCCGCTACCGAAAACGGATCACCAGGCTCGTACCCTGCGATCACGTCCAGCATCAGCGCCGCGTCGCTCACCGTCCGCGTGATCGGCCCGCGATGCGTCATCGTCGACCAGCCGCCCGGATTGCGCGGCACTCGCCCGAACGTCGGCTTGATGCCAAACACCCCGCACAACGACGCCGGTATCCGGATCGATCCGCCCCCGTCACTGCTCAGCGCCAGCGGCCCCATTCCCGCCGCGACCGCCGACGCCGCACCGCCGCTCGATCCGCCCGGCGTCCGCGTGATATCCCACGGGTTGTACGTCGCGCCGAACAGCAGATTCTCCGTCGTCGGCAGAAACCCGAATTCCGGCGTGTTCGTCTTGCCGACGTGTACGCCGCCCGCATCGAGCATGCGCTTCGACGCGTACTCGTACCCGGTCGCCACCTTGTCCTTGTAAATCACCGAACCCTTCGTCGTCGGCAGCCCCGCCACGTCGAACAGATCCTTGATCGAGATCGGCACACCGTGCAGCGGCCCCAGCTCGTCGCCGCGCATCACCGCCGCTTCCGCCGCGCGCGCCGCGTTGATCGCCATCTCGCGCGTCACCAGCACATATGCGTTCAGCGCCGGATTCACCGCGTCGATCCGGTCGAGCAGCGTTTCTGCGATCTCCACCGGCGACAGCTCCTTCGCGCGGATCTTCGCTGCCATGTCGACCGCCGGCATCCAGACAATCTCGTCGCGCATGATCGTACTCCTCGCGTCAGCGCCTCGCTTGGTGGATAGACAATCGCCCAGCAGCGCGCCATGTGTCAACCGCGCCCGGTTGCTATGATCGCCGCACTATGCCCAACCTGACGATCGCCCCCTTCGAACGAAGCCGCCATCTCGAACCGGCGTCCATGCTCCTCGCCGACCGCCACCGCCGCGACCGCGAGCGCGACGAGCGCTTCCCCGCCGCCTACGAGGTGCCTGCCGCCTGCACGCCCATCATCGAGCAATCGCTCGACACCCACGACTCCTGGGGCGTCGTCGCATTGCGCGGCGGCGACGTCGTCGGCTTCCTCGTCGCCACGCCGACGCTGATCGCCCAGACGCACTTCCTCGCCAGCTTCTTCCCGCCGCGCCAGGTCGGCGTCAACTACGGCGCCCACGCTGCCGAAGCCGGCCTCGAGTACGACGTCTATCGCGAGATGTACGGCGCCATCGCCGAGCGCGCGGTCTCGCTCGGCTTCTTTGACCACAGCATCAACCTGCCCGCGCGTGACGCCGCCGCGCAAGACGCGCTCGTCTCGCTCGGCTTTGGCCGCACGATGTGCGCCGCCATCCGCGGCGTCGACCCGCCGGCGAAGCCGCCGTCAAGCGCGGTGCAACTCCACCAGGCGAGCGCTGAAGACGCCACCGTGATCTTCGAACTCGGCGAAGAACTGACACTGCATCACGCCCGCACCCCCATCTTCAACCCCTACATCCGCGAGTCCGACGCCGCCAGCCACGAGATGCAGCGCGGCCTCCTCAGCGAAGCCGACACGAACGCACACTGGGTCGCCTACGAAGATGGGCGCGCCGTCGGCATGAACACTTTCATGCCGCCCGGATTCCTCTCGCCGCTGACCGTGCCCGACAAGACGATCTACCTGTACCAGGGCATCGTCGCGCCGGACTCGCGCGCCGGCGGCGTCGGCTCGGTGATTCTCGCGAAGGGCGTCGAGTGGGCGCGCGAACGTGGGTACGATCACATCGCGCTCCACTTCGCGACGGCGAATCTCTCCGGTGCGCGCTTCTGGCAGGCAAACGGGTTCGCGCCCGTCGAGTTCGGCATGCGCCGTCGTATCGACGAGCGCATCGCCTGGGCGAACAAGTAGCGCGATGACGACCGCAACCTACGATCTGCGCGCCGTCGTCGACGATGTCACCCGCGTCGTGCGCGCGTCACCGTCGCCCGATGCGCGCTGTGACGCGATCACGCCGCACCTCCGCCGCTGGATGGACGCCGGCGACCCGCTTCCCGAGCGCGTCACCCGCCCCTGCGACGGCAACGCATGCGGCCATCTCCTCTACACCGACCCGGAAGGCGAATTCTTCGTCATCTCGGTCGTCTTCCCGTCCGGCACGAGCAGTGGCGTCCACTATCACGGCGCCTGGGGCGTCATCGGCATCCTCGCCGGCACCGACGAAGAGACGAAGTACCGCCGTGCAACATCGCCCGACGACATTGCGATAGGCCAGGACTGCGCGCTCGAATCCGTCGACAAGATCTACTCGCCCGCCGGCACCATCACGTACCTCCGCCCGCCGCTCGAAGGCTTCCATCGCGTCAAAGCCGTCGGCACCGAAGACGGCGTCTCGCTCCACATCCTCGGCGGCACCCCCGACACCCATCCTCATTTCTTCTGCGACGGCGACACCAAAAAACTCATCGATTTCCCGATGAACGGAATCATCACGCACGACCCGCTGCTGTAGGCGCGCCGATCTCGCCGCGCGAAAAAGAAATGTAGGGACGAACCTTTAGGTCCGTCCCGTTTGGATGCGCAACGATTCCGCCAAACGGCCACCCGCATCGGATTGGCCGTAGCCGCGGAGCTTCAGCTCCGCCGGACTCCGAACCGCCGGTTGCACGCCGTGGTCGACACCAGACACGGCCGCCGGTGCGGTTCGCTGCCCAGTCTGCATGACGCCTCAATCATCTCTCCTCGCCGTTCGCCGTTTGCGCTGCTCTGCGCTTCTTTGCGCTCTTTGCGGTGAACTCTTCGATCTCGCTTCCCGTTTCTCGCCTCCCGCTTCCAAAGAGCTAATCTTCCGACTCCACCAGCATCGCCTTATACGCCGTCTCCGACAGCGTCCCCGACGGCAACCCGCGCGCCGCAATCGACGCGATCGCCTCAAGCGTGCGATCAACATCGCCCTCGTCGTTGAACACGTGAAAGCACACCCGCACCCGCCGGTCGTTGCACACCCGCGCCACCACCCCCGCCGCGTGATCCAGCCCCGCCACCGTCTCGCTCGGATTGAGATCGCCCACCGTAAACGTCACGATCCCGCTCCGCACCGACGCATCGAGCGGCGTCGTCAACCGAACGCCGTCGATCCGCTGCGCGCCGGCGATGAAGCGATCCGCCAGCTCCATGCACCGCGCCTCGATGGCAGGCAGCCCGATCTCGGCGATCATCGACAGCGATGTCTCCAGCCCCGCGAGCACCGGCCCGCTGTGCGTCGTCTGCTCGAACTTGTGGATCGTGTCCGTCGCGTAGTCGAAATGACCCTCGAAGTCGTACCCGCGGTTCGCGCCGTGTACGACCGCCAACGGCTCCAGCCGTTCGATGTGCTCCGCGCGCACGTACAGAAACGCCGCGCCGTCCGGACCGAGCAGCCACTTGTGCCCGGGCAGCGCCATAAAGTCGCAACCCATCGCATGTACGTCGAAGTCGATCTGCCCGGCCGACTGTGCCGCGTCGACAGCGACCAGCGCACCGCGCGCATGCGCCATCTCGCAGATCTCACGCATCGGCAGCCGCGTCCCCCGGTTGTACGACACGTGGCTCAGCAGCAGCAGCCGCGTCCGATCGCTCATCGCCGCCGCCAGCGCATCGACCATCTCCGCCGCCGTCTCGTCCGACCGAAACCGCACGATGCGCAGATCGGTCCCGTCGCGCTCCCGCGACACGTACGATGGCACCATTACCGCGTTGTGCTCGAGATTGCTCGTGATCACTTCGTCGCCCGCGCCAAGCCCCAACCCGCGCAGGATCGTGTTCACGCCCTCGGTCGTCGTGTAGACAAGTGCGAGTTCGTCCAGCTCCGTGCCGATCAGCGACGCCACCGCTTGCCGCACCCGCCGGACAAGGAGACCCTTCTCGTTCCGCACCTCGAGCGTCGTCGGCCCGTCGAACGCCTCGCGCTCCAGTCGCGCCTGCATCGCCGCCACGACAGCCCGCGACGATGGCCCCGACCACCCCGTGTTGAGATAGATCCGCCGTTCCGTCACCGGAAACTGCGCCCGCACCGCCGCCCAATCAACGCTCATAGCGCGCAGCATACGCCAGCCCGTGCGCCTCGAACACACCGCGCCGCTCCCGACTTCCGACCTCTAACCTCCGACTTCCCACCTCCCGCTCGCGCCCCTACGATAAGGCGATGTCACTCCAACACGTCGCGATTGCCTCACTCGCACGCCAGGACACACCCGTTGTCTTGGCTTGAAGCGCTGCTCATCCCGCTCGGCTTCGTCGTCGGCGCCTACGGTACGATCGTCGGCGCCGGCGGCGGCTTCGTCCTCGTCCCCATCCTGCTGATCATCTACCCGGACGAAGATCCGGCAAGCATCACGTCGATCTCGCTCGCCGTCGTCTTCTTTAACGCCATCTCCGGCTCGGCCGCCTACGCACGTCTCCGTCGCATCGACTACCGCTCCGGCCTGATCTTCGCGCTGGCTTCGCTGCCGAGCGCCGTCGCCGGCGCCTACCTCGTCAATGTCTTCCCGCGCGACCTCTTCGACCTGATGTTTGGCGTCGTGCTGCTCTCCCTCGCCGCGTACACCATCTGGGCGACCGGGCGACCCGTCATCATGCGAGCGCCCCTGCAAGGCCGCGCGATCCTCCTCCGTCTCATGCCCGGCGCGTACGAGGGTGAAACGTTTCGCTATTCGTACAACGTCATCCATGCGGTGATCTTCAGCGCTGTCATCGGTCTGCTGTCGAGCCTGCTCGGCATCGGCGGCGGTGTCTTCCAGGTGCCAGTGATGATCACCGCCCTCCGCTTCCCGGTGCACGTCGCGACGGCGACGTCCGGGTTCGTGCTGATGTTCATGTCCGGTGAAGCCAGTGCCGTCCATCTCCTCAACGGCGATCTCGTCGGCGAGGACGTCCTGCGCGCGCTGCTGCTCTCCATCGGCGTCATCCCCGGCGCCCAACTCGGCGCCCGCCTCGCCCAGCGCTTCCGTGGCCCCGCCATCGCCCGCATGCTCGCCGCCGCCCTCGTCATCGTCGGCGCCCGTCTCCTCTACTCCGGCATTTTCGGCTGAGGGTCGCACCGACGCTTTGCGCCCACGGTAGGGGCCCGCTTGCGGAGCCCCGGTCGATCCAGCACTGGCCGTCGTGAATGTGCACCACATCCCTCACGACAACCAATCAGTTTTCGGTTGGCACGAGGTGTTGGTCTTTGCATCTCCCCACACGTCTCACCACCAAAGAAAAAATCTGTGTCCATCTGTGTCATCTGTGGAAAAAACCGCGCTCCCTGCCGTATCCTGACCTGGAAAGGACGACAGAAAATGCGCATCGGAGTCCTCACCGGCGGCGGCGACTGCCCCGGCCTCAACGCCGTCATCCGCGCCATCGCCCACCGCGCCTGGATGCGCGGCGACGAGGTCTACGGGTTCCGCGAGGGCTGGGCCGGCCTGCTCGGCGCCGGCAATGGCCTCGTCCTCACCTCGGACGAGGTCTCCGGCATCCTCCACCTCGGCGGCACCATCCTCGGCTCGTCCCGCACCAACCCCGCTCGCAGCGACGACGAAATGCGCCAGGTCGAAGCCACGCTCGATCGCCAGCGCATCGATGGCCTCATCAGCATCGGCGGCGACGACACGCTTAGCGTCTCAGCGAAACTCGCCGAGCGCGGCCGCCGCGTCATCGGCGTCCCGAAGACGATCGATAACGATGTCCCTGGCACCGAGTACTGCATCGGCTTTGACTCCGCCGTCACGATCGTCGGCGAAGCGCTCGATCGTTTGCACACGACCGCGGAAGCTCATCGCCGCGTCATGGTCGTCGAAGTGATGGGGCGCGATGCCGGCTGGCTCGCCATCACCGGCGGCGTCGGCGGCGGCGCCGACCTGATCATCATTCCCGAAGAGCCGATCACGCTCGACATCGTCGTCGAGCACGTCCAGCAACGCATGACGAACCGCCGCTTCAGCATCATCGTCGTCGCCGAAGGCGCCCGCGTCGACGGTATCGCGCCGCCCGATGCCGGCGGCAAGGTCGACCAGTTCGGACACGCACAACTCGCGACGCGCGGCATCGGCACGCAACTCGCCGAAGCGATCGAACAGCGCACCGACGTCGAGGCGCGCGTCACCGTGCTCGGTCACGTCCAGCGCGGCGGTTCGCCGTCGATGTTCGACCGCGTCCTCGCCAGCCGCATGGGCGCCGCCGCCGTCGACTTCCTGCACGAAGGAAAGACCGGCGTCATCGCCGGCATTCAGGGACTCGATATCGTCCCCGTCCCGCTCGCCGACGTCGTTGGCCGCAACCGCACCGTCGACCGCCGCTTCTTCAAACTGGTCCGCCGCTTCAACGTGGCCGAAGTCGACCCCGCGCACGCGTAGCCGCCACCAGCACAACATTGTAGGGACGAACCTTCAGGTCCATCCCGTTCGTAGCGCTCGACGACGCTCCGAAGAAAGTCCGCGCGCCATCCACTGACGACGCGTTCGCGGAGCTTCAGCTCCGCATGCGCGTCGTCACGCCGATCCGAACAAATCGGATGTAGCCGCGGAGCTTTAGCTCCGCCGGACCCCGGAACCGCCGGATGCACGCCCGCACTCGACGAATCCAGCCCCCGCGCGCCCAACCATACCCCCGCCAAATCGAACAAATCGGATGTAGCCGCGGAGCTTTAGCTCCGCCGGACCCCGGAACCGCCGGATGCACGCCGCACCCGACGCATCCAACCCGCGCCCCCAACGAATACCCCCGCCAAATCGAACGACATCACACGTAGCTGCGGAGCTTCAGCCGCTCCAGCTCCGCCACGCCGCCCCAACGCAAAACGTCGAACGACACGCGACCCGCTACGTCACCCGCCCCCCGTCTCAAACCACGCCACCACTCGCGGCACAAGCGTCGGCAGCACGCGCCGGTTCAGCACTAAACCCCAGTGCGATGCGTCTTCCGCGCTGATGTAATCCGCCGGAAGCGGCATGTCGTCGTACCGCGCGAGCGGCCACTGGGTGTCGGCAGTACCCGTCACAACAAGCAGTGGACACGCCAGCGCCGCGACGACTACGCCCGCCGCTCGCTCGTCGCGGGCGTACCGCGACTCATCGCACAGCGAATCGAGCGCGACCTGCCGCTCCTCGACATCGAGATCGGGCATCGCGGATTGCTTAGCGGGGTCTGAGCTCGCGATGCCATACTCGCTGGCGTCGAACGTCCCCTCGCGCGGCACCGCCGATGGATCGCGCACAGCCGACGGCGTGCTCGGCGCTAGTCCGGCGCACGCGTGCACGTTGCCGCGCGACGCCGCCATCAGCGCCACCAGCCCGCCCATACTCCAGCCGATGACCACCGGCGGCTCCGCCAGCTTCGCGATCACGTCCGCGATATCGTCGGCGTAGTCCTGCATGCTCGTGCGGCCCAGATCGGCCGGCGGGCTCTTCCCGTGACCGCGCAGATCAATCGCGTACGACCCGTAGCCAAGTTGCGCCAGCACGATCTGCCAGTACGTCCAGACCGTCGCGGAGTTCGCCGCGCCATGCACCAGCACGACCGACGGCCGCTTGACGTTCGATGGATCGGGTAAGACGGCGCGAATGCTCAGCGGCAACGACGCCCTAATAGGGGACCGCCTTTACGCGCTCGCCACCGGCGCCGTCGACGGCGCCTGCGCGCCCTCCGCGCCGTACTTCGCGAACAGATGCCCCCACGGCGACTCGACGAGCCACTGCTCGTAGATCTTCTTCTCTTTCAGCGGCCAGTGGTAGTAGTCGTGGAACGCCTCCGAGAACAGATTCGTCGCGTGTACCAGCGGCGTGTGAAAGATCGCCTTCTGCAGCACCTTCGTTGGGCCGAACCATGCGAGATACCCCATGAAGCTGTGCAGCGTGCCGCCAACCTTGAAGCCCCACGACTCCTTCGACACGTCGTCGCCGACCATCTCGATCTCGCGCGGTTCGCCCACGCCGAGCCCCTCTCGATGCGCCGTCGCGATGTACTGGATGCTCATCGGGTCGAAGCCCATCATCTTCGCCGCCACCGCATCGATCGCCACCTGATCGGACGATGCCAGGATGACGTTCTTGCGCGTCGGCTGCATGATCCGCGGACCCGGCCCGTTGCCCGCCGTCGTCCCGTCCATCACCGCGAAGATGCCCGTATGGATCTCCTTTTGAATCGCCAGCAGGTCGACAAGCGTCTCGTGGATGTGGCTGTGCGTGTAGTGCCGGTTCGTGTTCAGCAACCCGCCGAACGCGTTTTTCATCGCGCCCGTCGTTGTCGTGTAGATGTGGCACTTCGTCGTCGGCAGATGGACGATGTTCTTGCCGTGAAAGTAGTCCGGAATCTTGATCCCGTCCGGAAAGATCTTGTCGAGTACCAGCATCGGCCGCTTGGAGCGGTAGACCTCCCAGTTCATGTCACCTTCGCGAAAGTTGAACCGCACCGGGATCTCGTGATGCTTGAACACCGGCACGTACTTGTTCAGGTCCTCGCCCTTGAACGCGTCCGTCACCACTGTCTTGTTTTGCACGCAGACGAGATCGTTGTACCCCGCGTTGCGCAGCCCGACGATCGTTCCCTCAAGCTGCCACGGCGTCGTATTCGCCGACGGAAACGGAAAATGCCACGAAATGTTGTCTTTGATGATCGTCGTCGCCGTCGGATCCAGCGCCTGCTGAAAGTCCGCCAGATGCATCAGGCGCTCGTAGTCCTGCAGCGCCGTCTCCGGCGTCGTAAACAACACCGCAACCTTAGCCTTCGTCGACATACATCCTCCCGAACCCAGACCGGCGCTTCGAATCCGCCACGCGCAGCCCACAGTTAGCGATACGGTGTGCTCATCATAACAAACCAGCGATCCTCCACATGGACGTTATTGGATAATCGCATAAATGTGATAGAGTGGCATACGTGCTACAGGTGAGATTCTGGATAGACCAACGAGGTAGCGCGCCGGTGAGAGACTACATCGCCGCCCTCGAACGACGCGGGAGAAACGCCGAAGTAGCGTCGATCCTTCGTCACATCGACCTGTTGAAGGAAGCCGGAGTCACGCTTGGCATGCCGTACGCCCGCATGATCCATCCAGCGGCGCGCCTCTACGAACTGCGTCCCGGGAATCATCGCATCGCCTACAGGATGGCTAATGACGATTGCATCATGCTTCACGCATGGAGAAAGACTTCGCAAGCATTGGACGCGCGGGCGTCCGCGCTCGCGTTGAAGCGTCTTGCTGTAGCAAGGAGTAGCAAGTGAAAAAGGACAACGCAAACTACGAACAGTTTCGCGACGCACTCCTCGCCTCGAACCCCGAGGTCGCGCTCGAATACGAGCGGCTAGGGCCACGTTTCCAGGCGATCAATGCAATGATCCGCGCACGTCAGAAAGAGGCTATCTCACAAAGCGAACTCGCAAGGCGAATGAGCGTCAACGCGAACGTCGTGAGCCGGCTCGAGTCCGCGCAACACAGCCCGCGCCTGGATACGCTGACGCTAGCAGCGGAGGCGCTCGGGTATGAGCTACGCGTCTCTTTCGTGAAGAAGCAGCGCGCGACGTTGGCACGGAAACCAGCGAACCCACGGTCGCGAACCAAGGTCGCTACTGGCCACACGCGCAGTTCAGGGCGTCGATCGGCTCAACCCGCCCGCGCGTAGCCCGCCCCGTCGAATACGATCCACGTGCTCCGCTCGCCCGTATTCTGCCCGCGCGGATCAAGCTCCGTCCGCAGAATCTCGAGTTCTTCCTCCGTCGGTCCGTCGAGCACCCCGACGCTCTCCGCCACCACCGGCGGAAACTCGCACTCTGCCAGCACTTCATCGACCGTCAGCCACGGCGACACCGCGATCAGCCGCAGCTTTCGTTCCGGCGTGTAGTCGTACATCGCCCACGGCGTGACGACGCGAAACGGCCCCGTGTCGGGCGGGATCCCCGCCCGCTCCCGCGCCCCCTCGGTGCCATCGAGGAACCCCGGCGACGAAATGAAATCCACCCGGTCGACGAATTTGCGCTTCTCCTGGTCCGTCATCAGAATCGTCCGCCAGCACAGCGCCGCGATCGAGTCCGCGCCGCCCGGCCCGCCGAACCGCCGCGCGCGCTCCCCGTACTCGCCGATCGCCGTCGAGTTGATGTTGCCGTGCTGGTCGACCTGCAGCGTGTTGAGAATCCCGTAGTCCATCAGCCCCACCTGCGCGTGATTGCCTGCCGTGTTCATCGTCCCCCACGCCAGTGCCCGATACCCGGCGCGCGAACTCACCATCGTCATCACCGGCTCGAACGGCAGCATCGGCTCCGGCGCGATCACGCCGTCTTCGGTGATGTACTGCGCGCCCTTCGCGTAGAGCCGGATCGCCAGCAGCACGGCGTACATCGGGCTGCCGCCCCCCGCCACCCAGTACGTCTTGCCGTCTTCGACCATCCGCGCGACGGTACAGATCTGCATCTCGCGCTCGGAAAACGTCGCCGCCCGCGTGCCGATGCCCTCGCGTAGCCCGAGATCCGTCGTCGTCATCGCATCACCCCCTACCCGTGATGTCACGCAAATGCCCGCGCACATGCTCGACCGCGACGAACTGCATCACCCCCGCCAGCGGCCCGCGCGCTCCGCCCGACGACGTGATCGGCGTCGATAGCAGCGCATCATCCGTATCCTCGACCGCCGCGATGGTAGCCGCGCGATTCTTCTCGAACTCCGCCAACAGTTCTTCGACCGACGCCTGCGCGCGCTTCTCCACCTGACGATCGTTATAAGAATTCACCACCGGCGTCGTAGCAGCGTTCGCGATCGATCCGCTTCCTGAAACCCCGGCTGGCTCCTCCGACGACGCCGCCGCGTTCGGCGCCTCAACCGCCGCTGTCGCGCCCGATGGCGCCGCGCCCGCCGATGCGTCCGCCCCACCCGCAGCTTGCGCCATCTCGATCAACCGCGGATACGTCCACTCGATCGACGCCACATGCGCCAAAATCTGCCGCGCGTTCCACCCGTTCTCATACCGCCCCGCCTCAAGCGCCGCGACATCCATCCCGCGCACACGAGCGACCAGATCCGCGCCCGTCGCGCGCAACTTCTCAATCAGCTCAGCTTTCGGCGGGGTCGCCCGCTCGTTCGTCATCGCCGTCTCCGTTCGCCCTCACGGTGCTCGCTGACTCCGACCTCTGACCTCCGCCCTCCGACTTCCCGTCTCCCGTTTCCCGCTTCCTACAACGCCCGATACCCGTCGCTGATCGTCTCCGCCGCCCGCAGCTTCTCCAGCCGTTCCGAACCGACCAGCTTCTCCAGCATCTCGCGATCGTCCGCGAACGGCGTCACGTACTTCGCGATGTAGTCGCCCACCCGGTCGCCAGCGATCGCGCCAAACGTCTCGATTACCCCCGGCGTATCCGATCCGTAGTATCCGCCGCAGTTCCCCGGCCACGCCCCGAAAGGCGCCTTCACGACCGCATCGACGGCGTAATACGGGATGCTGGTCCGCGCCGGATCGCGCCGGATCTCGTCCGTATCGATGATCTCCTCCGCCGAGATGATCACTTTCTTCGACGCCAGCGCCGACTCCGCGTGCGCGATCCCCGTCCCGAACACCCGCGCGTTCCCGTACACGTCCGCCTGATGCACGTGAATCAGCGCCACATCAGGATTCAGCGCCGGCACCAGCGTGATTGGCTGCTGCGTGAACGGATCTTCGACGAGCTTGGCGCCCGAATAGTCGAACCCGTCCGTCCCGCCGAACGACCGCACCGGCAGAAACGGCAGCCCCATCGCGCCCGCCTGCAGCCGCAGCGTCATCACGACGTTGCTGTACTCGTACACCTTCACGCGCCCCTCGCGGATCGCGTTGTCGATCGTCGCCCCAGGCCAGAAGAACCCGCAGTCCACCTGCGACACGCACCCCGCGCCGACAAGCAGCCCGATGTCGACGTACGTGAACTTCCCGCACAGCCACAGGTCCCGCTTCTGCTGCCGTATCACCTCGCGGATCAACGACGACGGCCCGCGCTGAAAGTAGTTGCAGTCGTACACCAGGTAGTCGCCGTCCGCGACGAACCGTTCGACCGCCTCGCGCTCCGACATCAGCTTCGAGACAAGCGCCCGCTCTTTGTGATCCCGAACGTACGCCCGAAATCCATCCGGATCGACCGGAAGATACGGCGCCTTGCCTTCAGCGATAACGTTCATGCCGATCGATCCTCATGTGTCACAAGCGCAATTGAACCGATCATAGCCCCGCCGCAGAGTACGGAACAGCGTCGCCGCCGACAGGCGCGGCGCGGATGTGTGGCGGCACAGCGTGCTGTGCCGTCGTCGGCAACCGCAGCCGCCACTCCCAACGAAAGGCCGCGTGCTCGCTCGCTAACGCGCTCGAACCGCCTATCACCAATGGTAGGGGCCCCCGCTTGCCGGGCCCCGGCCGATACGCGGACACCCCTCGAATCGCTGTCCCACTCAATCAACGGTAGGGGCCCCGCTTGCCGGGCCCCGGTCGAGACGCGGATAGCGCACCAATCGACGTCGCGCGCACCGAACCCGAGATCCCTGCCGCAGGTATGCCGGCGAAAGAGTGGCGGCATCTGCCGCTGCCCACCCGGCGCCGCTCCGCCGTGCTTTACCCAACCACCAGACATAATACTGTTGACTCAGGTGATCGATACGCCTATGATCCCCACGTTGGAGTAGGAATTCACGTCAGGAGGACGAATAGTGTTACCAACGAAACTCACCCTAACCGGAGCCATCGCCTTCGCCGTCAGCATGATGGTACTCGCCGTCGCCTTTAGCCTGAGCGCGCAGCTATCGGGCGTCGCGATCGCGGGCGGCGAACCCACCGCAACGAACACGGCCACGCCCGACCCCACCGCGACACCAGACTGCGACGGAAGCGACGAACTCGGCGCCGTCCAGATCGGCGATGTCGTAGCGCTCGGCGACCAGGTGCCCTCATGCACCGCCACCGCCATGCCCACCCGTGATCGCGACGACGACGAGACGCCCACCGGCACCGCGACGGCAGCGACAACCGCCGTCGCCACGAACACGCCTGCTCCCCCACCGCCCGCATCGACGGCCACATCGCCTTCCGGTGGCGCCGGCGCAGGTGGCGTCCAGCCGCCGAACACGGGCACGGGTTCATCCTCCAGCGACACCGCTACGCTCTGGCTCATGCTCGCCGGCGGGTTGCTCGCGTTCACCGGCGCCGGTGCCGTCGTAACCGGCACCATCCGCCGCCGCTAATCCGCAGATCCGCAACGCACGAGAAGGGGCGCCGCCTGCGCCCCTTCTCCGCGGGCGCTGCGTCTGGCGGCAGGGCCGTACAACTCAACCGAAGAAGGGCGCCGCCCTAACAGGGTGCAGCGTCTACATAACGTGGCGCGCGTTACGGTCGCATATCAATACGCCCGATCGCCTTGTAACCCCGGAATGTCACCCGTATGCTCCACGGGTTGGATAGGAAAACCAGTCAAGGAGGACAAGCAGTGTTACCAACGAAACTCACGCTCATCGGTGCCCTCACGTTCGCCGCCGGCATGATCGTACTCGCGATCGCGTTCGCGTTCGCCGCAACCGACGCCAAGGTCGCGGAAGGCGGATCGAGCCCTACAAACACGAACGTGCCCGGCAGTACGACCGCCACGACCGTGCCCGGTTCGCTCACCGCGAGCCCCACGCGCGACCGCGACGATGATGAGGAAACGTCGACTGCCACCGCCGACACCGGCACAGCGGTCGCCACCAACACGCCGTCCGCGCCGCCACCGGCCGCCACGGCAACACAGCCCGGCGGCGGCGCAGGAGCCGGC
>CAZRHH010000031.1:0-31426 GCA_964599885.1 uncultured Dehalococcoidia bacterium
CTACCGATTATGAGCCGGTTGCTCTGCCCCTGAGCTACGCTGCCTCGTCTCCGGGTGTGTCGCGCGGTGAGGAAATGGTGCGCTTGGCGGGACTCGAACCCACGACCTCTGCCTCCGCAGGGCAGCGCTCTATCCACTGAGCTACAAGCGCATGCACCGTTCCGCACGCGTCGCGACACGATGTCGGCTAGGAAACTGTACTACATCCGCTCGATCGGCAGAACCGCTCCCCCAGCGACCCACGACCAGCGACACAGCGACTCGATGTTGGTGCCGAGGGCGGGATTTGAACCCGCACGCCCTTGCGGACACTACGCCCTGAACGTAGCGCGTCTGCCGTTCCGCCACCTCGGCCGGTGGTGCGCGTCATCGAACCGCATCATCTGTGTCTGCGATCGCCGCGCCGCGCATCTTACCAACTGCATCAGGAAACGGGAAACTGAGGACGCCGGTAGGGGCCCGCTTGCTGGGCCCCGATCGCAACGCGCACACGCGTCGAATTCATCGCACGCACACCCGTGGCGCGGTGCGACCCGCATCAAGCATCTCGTATCAACATCCCGCGTCCCGCTTCCCGCTTCCCGCGTTCATCCTCGGTTGGTAGAATGACGCGCTCTCGGGCGGTTGGCTCAGCTGGTAGAGCGCTTCCTTCACACGGAAGAGGTCACAGGTTCGAGTCCTGTACCGCCCACCACTCCTGATCATTCAGGCGCCGCATACTGCGCTTGCCGCCTCACCAATCCCGCACCTACACTGCCTCCGATGACGCGTCGCCACTCACTCGCCGCGCTCGCGCTGGTCGCCGCTCTGCTGATCGCGGCGGCGTGCGGCGGCGACGGCGACGATAACGACGACGACACGACCCCTACCGCTCCCGCTGCCACCTCCACCACGGACGCCGCGGAAACGCCCGATCCCGCTGAGGCGGGCATCATCCGCACGCTCGACCTCGAAGCGAACGCCGATGTGCAGACGGCGCTCACCGAGACCGGCGGGCGCTACGTGCAGGACAACGTCATCTATGCCGACATCACGAACGACGGCATCGACGAAGCGGTCGTGCCGATCGCGTCGGGCGGCACGCTCGGTAACGTCGCGTTCGTCGTGCTGACGCCGGACGGCGCGGGCGCAGACACGCTCATCTCCGAGCAGCCGGAGGGGACCAACGGCATGGCGCTCCGCGTTGAGGACGGCGATCTCGTCGTGTCGGAGGCCGTGCCCGGCCCCGACGACCCATCGTGCTGTCCAAGCATGCTGCGCGAGACGACGTACGCCTGGAACGGCGCCGCGCTCGCGATCGTAGACGAAGTGACAATCCCGAACCCGGACGGAGGCATCAAGGGCACGCCCGTCGCCGCGGAATAATCCTCCAGACAACACAAAAGGACGTGGCATCGTGTCGACACCCATCGGCCACACCATCATGGGCCTGGCGCTCGCCCGGCGGCTGGGCGTGCGGACGCCGCTCGGCATGGCGTCAGCGGTCGTGGCAGCCAGCTTTCCTGACACCGACGTCATCCTGGGCCTGGCGCTGCATCGCGATCCGTGGAAGCTGCATCGCAAGGCGACGCACACGTTCGGGTTCGCGACGCTTGCCGGCATGGCGGCGGGCATGGCGGGCGCCGTCAGCGCCGGCAACGCCGACGGCCACCGCGACGTCTTCATGGATGCCATGGTGGGCGCCGCCATCTGCGCGTCGCACGTCGTGCTCGATAACGCCCCCGTCCCGTACTTCCCGACGCGCGAGAACAAGGCCGGCCCGCACCTGCTGCGGAACACCGCTCTCAATTGGCTCATCGACGGCATCGTCTACGGCGCGATCGCCTGGAAGCTCTGGCCGCGCGATCGGCTCGAACGGGCATAACGCGGGCCGAAAAATGGGTACAGAATGTACCGTTTTTTCTGTTGACACGATGGGTGCCACCGGATTAGTTTTGCGCTGTCGCTTAACGTAGGGCTGACGGAGAGCGGAACGTCTGCGAGGGCAGAAGGGCACGGCGCGCAAGCGTCCGTGCCCTTCGAGTTTTTCACCGCACGGGGGTTCAGCGCGCTCCTCCGACTAGACTGAAGCCAATCGGTGGATGCAAGTCGAATCCCAGGAGAATCGCCATGGCGGAGCGCGAAGCCCACCTCAGTCTCGTCGGTGACATGCAGTTTCGCGCCCGCACCGGCAGCGGTCACGACCTGCTGCTCGATGCCGGCGCCGATATCGGCGGACAGAACTCCGGACCATCACCCGTCGAAATGGTCCTCGTCGCGCTCGGTGGCTGCGGCGCCATGGACGTGATCTCGATCCTCCGCAAGATGCGCCAGGACGTCACGTCCTACGACGTGTCCGTCGTCGCCCAGCGAGCCGAAGAACACCCGAAAGTGTTCACGAGCATCACGATGACGCACGCACTCGCGGGCGCTAGTCTGGAGCCAGATAACGTCCAGCGCGCCATCACGCTCTCGATGACCCGCTACTGCCCCGTGTTTGCGATGCTGTCGCCAACGGTGCCGGTACGCGTGCTGTACACGATCAGCGATGCGGCAGGTGGGGTAACGAGCACCGGCGACGTCACCTCGTCGGACAGCGTTGGCCGTGCGTAGGAGCACGGCCGCCTCTTGAGCCCGATAAGGAGGGGCCCCGACCGGTTTGCGAACGCAACCAGTTGCAAATACAATAGAAACGCAGGACTATCATGCGGCGAACCTCGCCTGCCGATACTCCCTCGAACCTATGCACCACATCGAAGTCGTCTCGCAGCTCGAGGGCCAGCACTTGGAACAGCTTCCAGAGCTGCTCGATGCCGCCGCGCACGCCGACGGCCACGAGCCCATCGGCGAGCACAAGTTCCTTCGCCTCCAGCGAGGCGAGGACCTCTCGGTCGCCATGCTCGCGTTCGAACACGGCGCCCTCGCCGGCTACGCCCACACCGTCACGTATGGCAGCGAGAGCGCGCGCCGCGTCTCCTGCGAGTTCGTCGTCCATCCAGGGCAGCGCCGCAAGGGCGTTGGGAAGCTGCTCCTCGAAAGCGCCATTGAGCACGCGCGGAGCCAGGCAGCCCGCAAGATCGATATCTGGGCGTACAACGATTCACCCGCCAGCGCCCGTATCGCCGGCCAGTTCGGCTTCGAGCCGACGCGTCGCCTGCTGCACCTGCACCGCCACGTCGGCGAGACGCCGCAGGCCGACACGCCCGCCGGCGCCACGCTGCGCGCCTTCCGTCCCGGTGCGGACGACGAAGCATGGCTGAAGCTCAACAACCGCATCTTCTCGGGCCATCCCGAGAACGGCTCCTGGACGATCGATGACCTGCACGCTCGCATGGCGCAGCCGTGGTTCCGCCCCGAAGACCTGCTGATGCTCGAAGTCGGCGGCCGTCTCGCCGGATTCTGCTGGGTGAAAATCGAGCAGCGCGACGAGCACCTCGTCGGCGAGATCTACGTGATTGGCACGGCGTCCGAGTTCCGCGGCATGGGGCTCGGCAAGTATCTGCTGGCCGAGGCGCTGCGCCACATGCGCACACGCGGCACGCGCATCGCCGCGATCTACGTCGATGAGTCGAACACGTCGGCCGTCGCGCTGTACGACGCCGCCGGCTTCCACCACCACCATGTCGACGTCTGCTACTCCCTCCGCCTCCCCGTCGAGGGTCGCCGCCCCCGCGCCGAAGCGGCCGCGTAGCGGCGCAACGCAAGTTCAGTGGCGCGCAACACCGGATAGCTCCGACATTGCGGCTAGCAGCATCGTAGGGACGAACCGTTAGGTCCGTCGCGTTCGGCCAGCTCACCCCCACAACCCTGGCTCATCGCTCCGCTCCGCGATTGCCCCATCCTCCTAATCTGCGACATCTGTGGGCGAAAAACCTCCGCGCCTCTGTGCCTCTGTGGTGAACCGTCCCCCTGTATCGCCACGCCGCCATCGTCTACGCTGGTCGCATGCCAACGACACTTACCGAAGGCGACGCCGCGCCGCCGTTCGATCTCGAAACCGACCGCGGCGAGCGCGTTTCGCTCGACGCGCTGCGCGGCAAGTGGGCCGTCCTCTACTGGTATCCGAAGGACGACACGCGCGGCTGCACGACCGAAGCCTGCGAGATCCGCGACAACTGGCAACTCCTCTCAGGCGAAGCCGAACTCTTCGGCGTCTCGCCCGACTCCGTGCAGTCGCACCAGAAGTTCCGCGACAAGTACGACCTGCCGTTCCCGCTGCTCGCCGACGACGAGCACACCGCGTCGGAAAGCTACGGTGTCTGGGGCAAGAAGAAGTTCATGGAGCACGAGTACATGGGCGTCGACCGCGCCACCTTCATCATCGACCCGGATGGCAAACTCGCAAAGGTGTTCCCGAACGTGAAGCCCGCCGGCCACGCGCTCGAGATCCTCGAGTCGCTTCAACAGCTCAAGAGGAAGTAGCAACGCGACGCGACCTGCGTGCGTCGAGACCAGAGGAGACCACCATGCCCCAGGGAAAATGCGCGTTCTGCGGCAACTTCGTCACCAGCGGCGGTACCCCGCTCGGCAAGCACTCCGTCGCCTGCTCAGCCTGCACCCCGCTCGCCGAAAAATGGCTCGCGAAGCACAACCCGCAGCCCGTCGCCGTCGGCGATGCAGCCGACACCCCGGCACCCGACGACAAGCCCGCCTAGCGTCGCACACTCACGGGCGGTGTTTCCGAACGGGCGACCTGACGCGGTTCGCTGAAGCCGACGCGCCCGCGGCTATCGCCTTTAGCCCCAAAAGGCGCCGGCCGGATCTTCGTCGAGTCGCGGATGAACGCCTCGATGTCGGCGGCCGTGCCTTTCCCCTCATGGCGCAGCCATCAACTATGCCGGTCACTCCAGTGGAGCGTCGAGCGTTCAGAAGTCGGGTTGGTAGTGGACGGGCAACCTTCCCGTAAGCGATGATTTGACGATGCCAGCCGATCGAGAACTTCTGGCAACCGTCAAGAACGCGCGCCGGCGGCTGGGCGCGAGTGGGCCGCCGCGCCTCAGGTCAGAGGGTGACTTCGAGCGCGTGGCTCTCCCCAACCGGGACTGCGATGCTCTTCGCGACTTGCTTGTCGAAGCGCGGGCTCATGTGGTCATCGAGATCGGTCTGGCCTATGGCAGCTCGGCGCTGGCGATTGCGGAGGCCCTGGTATCGCAGAACCACCAGGACACAAAGCACGTGATCATCGACGCCTACCAGGACCGGTTCCAGAACGTTGGTTGGGAGGCGATCGTATCCGCAGGTCTCGGCGATCTTTGCACGCTCGTGGCCGAACGATCCCAGCTGGCGCTCCCGCGGCTGCTAACCGATGACGTAGTCGCCGATGCTGCGTTCGTAGATGGCAGCCACACGTTCCACAACGTCTTCGTCGACCTGTACTTTCTGCGCGAGCTCGTTCGTCCAGGCGGACTGATCGTTCTCGACGACTGTCAGTGGCCGTCGGTAGCCACCGCGGTGCGCTACTTCGAAGTCAACACCGGGTGGCAGTCCGAACCGATCAGCGCTCCAACCCGACTTAAGGCCCTCCGATTACCCGATCCTCGCATAGAGCCGGCCTTCGAGAACTTCAGGCCATTCGACATCGGTTCGACGCCTTAATGTGTCCAGCTTCCGGGCTGGCCTCACGGCCCGCCGGGGTCACCCCCAGAAGATGCCTGCCGGACCTGTTCGACCGCACGCAGCAGCCCTGCCCGACCGCTGTGTCTCTGTGCCTCTGTGGTGAACCGCTCGCGACCTAACTCTTCTCGAGCGCCTGCCGCCGCGTCTTCGATGTCTCCCGCGCCACCGTGCGGACCGTCAGCGTGCCCCAGAAGATCGCCCATGCCGCGAACATCAGCCCCGCCATTGCGATCCGCGTCGTGTCGTGTACCGGCTTGATGACGACGTCGTCGCGCGTGATATCGATCACCGCCACCGGCGACGACGATCCGCCGCCGCCGCCGCCGCCACCGCCGCCTTCGCCGACATCGCTCGCTCCCACGCCGAAGTCGTCGGGGTTCCCCTTCGCGCCGGTGCCGCCGCCGAATCCCAGACCATACCCGAACGACACCCGCGCCACCGGGATCAGCGTGTGCCCCTCGCGCTCGATCGCCGTGCCGAAGCACGTTCCGGCGCCCACTTCGTCCGGGATCGTCCCGATTCGGCGGACCATTTCGTCGGTTGTTGCTGCGTAGTTCATCGTAGTCTCCTCTTCGGCCCCTTCGTGAGGCTGCGTGCGAGCAAGTACGCGGCCACCGGGGCCACGATCGCTATCGGATGAAACGTTGGTGCCGTCGGCAACGTAAGACGCCGGATCGCGCCCGCTTCCCGCACGACGACGGCCACCGGCGTGTGCCGCTCGAAGCGTACATCTGACCGCCCGAACATATGCCCGGCGTCGATGCCGCGCACCTGCACCAGCGCCTCGACGTCGCGCGATCCGCTCGTCGCGATCGGTTCGTTCCGTAGCTCGTTGATCAGACGCACGTGGACTCCGTCCTGCTGTGCCCGCAGGCTTCGTAACGATGATGCGCACGTCGGCGCGTTCGTTGCAACGCCTCTCCGGCTACGATTCTGCGAATATTTCGCGGTGCGTGGCGTTGCTGGGTGTGCACGCCGCGTGCCATACTGGTAATGTGAAAACCATCACAAACTCAAACGGAAAGATCGAAGCCGCAACCGGCATCGGTGGCCGTCCGCGCGTCGTGATCATCGGAGCCGGCTTCGGTGGCCTGCGCGCGGCGCGCCGCCTGCGCGATCGAGACGTCGACGTGCTGCTAATCGACCGCCAGAACTTCCACACGTTCCTGCCGCTGCTCTACGAAGTCGCCACCGCCGGTCTTGAGCCCGACGATATCGCCCAGCCCGTGCGGGCGATCGTCCGCGGGTCGCCCAATACACGCTTTCGCATGGCCACGGTCGAGCGGGTCGACCTCGATCGCCGCGTCGTCGCCACCGATGCCGGAGACGTGCCGTACGACTACCTGATCGTCGCCGCTGGCAGCACGACCAACTTCTTCGGCATCCGCTCTGTCGAGCGCCACGCATTGGGGCTGAAGGATCTGCATCAGGCGACGGCGGTGCGCAACCGCGTGCTACGCAGTTTCGAGCACGCGGTCGTCACCAGCGACCCCGACGAGCGCGCGCGGCTGATGTCGATGGTCGTCATCGGTGGCGGCCCGACCGGCGTCGAACTCGCGGGCGCGCTCGCCGAACTGAAGCGCCATGTGCTGCGGCGCGACTACCCCGAGCTCGATCTCACGCACGCCCGCGTGATCCTGCTCGAAGCCACCGACAAACTGCTCGCCGCGTTTCCATCGCGGCTGCAGCGGAAGGCGCGCGAGCAACTCGAACGTCTCGGCGTGGAAGTGCGGCTCGACGCGCCCGTCGCGGAAGTCGACGCTGATGGCGTAGTACTGCGCCATGGCGAGCGCATCGCAGCATCCAACGTTGTCTGGGTCGCTGGCGTGCGCGGCGAACCGATCGGCCAAGCGATGGGCATCGAAACGGGCGCCGGCGGGCGCGTGCCCGTCACGCCGACGATGCAGCTGCCCGGCCGGGAAGAGGTCTACGTCATCGGCGACCTCGCGCTCCTCACAGCACCCGATGGTGCGCCGTACCCGATGGTCGCACCCGTCGCGATGCAGCAGGGCACGCTCGCAGCGGACAACGTCATGCGCTCGATCGCCGGTCAGCGGTTGAAGACGTTCCGCTACCGCGACCGCGGCACGATGGCGACGATCGGCCGCCGGATGGCCGTCGCCAGCGTCTTCGGCCTGCAATTCAGCGGCTTCATCGCCTGGGCGCTCTGGCTGACGGTGCATCTGCTGCAACTCGTCGGCTTGCGCAATCGCGCCCTCGTGCTCACGAACTGGGTCTGGAACTACTTCCGCTACGACCGCGCCAACCGCCTCGTCACCGACCACGCCACTCCGCCAACCGCCCCGCCCGCCACAGCCGGTTCAGACGCCGCAGAACCGCTCGAGCCGGCCCAGACGCCGCATTAACGGCAGCGACGTCGGACGCTTCGAGATAGCGCGAAGGCCCGTCTACGCTGCCTCCGGGTGAGCCGTTGCTGCGGCCCTCCTCTCGTAGCGGCGGAGCTTCAGCTCCGCACACGCATCGCAACCAATCGCGCCGTCTCGACCAGCGAGGTCGCCATGTCATATCGCGCGCTTTCTGCGTTCGCGCCGATCAGCGCTACTTTTCCTGCACCGGTAGCCGGGGAATCGCTGCGAGAACCGATCGAGAAACATGAAAATTACGAAACGAACTCCGGCCACCCGGCGCCACGAAACGTGAAATTACGAAACGAACTCCTCGACCAGATTCGCAGACGACATAATGTCCCGGCCGATATCTTAAAGCCCACATGATCCCAATGCCCCTCTGCTGCGAATTACTCCCGAAGCTCATGCCGAGTCCAGGAGTGCCCGTGCCTAGTCCGTTCCGTCGCTGGATGCTCATACCCGCGGCCATGATCCTCGCGGCGCTCGCGATCGCGCCCTCGCTGGCGGCGCCGTCGAGCGCATCGGCGCACCCGCTCGGCAACTTCACCATCAACCATTACAGCCGCATCGACGTTTCGGCGACCGGCATCGAAGTCTTTCGTGTGCTCGACATGGCGGAGATCCCGACGGTGCAAGAGCGCCCACGCATCGACACGAACGGCGATGGCACGCTGGCCCCCGCCGAGACCGAAGCATGGGCGACCGCGAAGATCGACGAGCTGCGCGAGGGCATGACGCTCCGCATCAACGGCGACGAGACGGCGCTCCGCCCAACGACGCACACGCTCGCGTTCCCCGAAGCGACCGCCGGCCTGTCCATCCTGCGTCTTGAAGTGACCTACGCAGCCGCGCTGCCCGACGGCTGGCAGGACAGCACGCCGCGCGTCGAGTATGAAGACACGAACTACGCCGGGAAACTCGGCTGGCGCGAGATCGTTGTCCGCGCCGGTCCAGGCGTCGAACTTATCGAAAGCAGCGCGCCGGCGACGGACATCAGCAGCGCGCTGACCGCATATCCCGAGAACACGCTCAGCAGTCCCCTGGACCTGCGCTCGGCGACGGCGACCTTCAAGCCCGGCACCGGTGCGCCGTTGCCGGTGATCGACACCGGCGCCGAGCGCGCCGTCCGCGGCAATCCCGATTCGTCGCTCGACCGGTTCGGCGAACTGATCGCGAAGGACAATCTGAGCTTCGGCGTGATCGCCGTCTCACTGATTGCCGCCGCCGGCTTCGGCGCCGTCCACGCGCTCTCGCCCGGACACGGCAAGACGATCGTCGCGGCGTATCTCGTCGGCTCGCGCGGCACGGCGAAGCACGCGCTGCTGCTCGGCCTCGTCGTCACGGCGACGCACACGTCGAGCGTCTACCTGCTCGCGTTCGTCACCCTCTCGCTGTCCGAGTACATCCTCCCCGAAGATCTGTATCCGTGGCTCAGCCTCGCCTCCGGGGCAATCATTCTCGTCATGGGCATCGCGCTGCTCGCCGGCCGTCTCCGCAGCAGCGGGCTGCTCGCGCCCGCGTACGAGCGCATGCGCGCCACGTTCGCACGCCCAGCCGTCGCCCTCGCCGCCAGCGAACACGGCGCAATGGCGATGACGATGCCGTCGATGCACACCGTCGGCGCGAGCGCCCAGCACGGCGCCGTCGCACACGCCCACGATCACGACGTTGACGATCATACACAGGATGGTCACCCACACGACGATCGCGCGCACGAACCGGACACCGCGCACAGCCACGGCTTGGGTGGCGCGCACAGCCACGCCATCCCCGGCGCCGATGGCGAGCCGGTGCGCTGGCAGCAGCTCGTCGGCCTGGGAGTCTTCGGCGGCATGCTCCCGTGCCCGACGGCGATCGTCGTCATGCTCAGCGCGATCGCGCTGCACCGCGTCGTGTTTGGCCTGGTGCTGATCGTTGCGTTCAGCGTCGGCCTTGCTGCCGTGTTGACGGGCATTGGGTTCGCGCTCGTCTACTCGCGCGCGATCGCCGCCCGCGTCCCGTTCTTGCGCACGCTCGGCGACCGCAGCGACCGCGCCGGTACGCTCGCTGCGTGGACGTTGCGACTCCTGCCGGTCGGGGCCGCCGCCGCCGTCTGCGTCGCCGGCGTCCTCATCACGCTCCATGCCCTCGCCCAACAAGGCGCGTTATAGACTCACGACACGGTGAACTCACCCAACGGGTAGGGGCCCCGCTTGCTGGGCCCCGGGGTCGAGTCCGCACTCTCGGACATCGCGCGACGCGTCGTGTGGCGCTAGGCGCAGCGCCCTGCCACGATGCCCCCACTTCTCACCTCCCACCTCTCACCGCCTAAGAACCGGAGGTTCGCCATGGTGAAGCTCGTCTACTGCATCTCGAAGAAGCCAGAGATGACCGCCGAAGCATTTCAGGCGTACTGGCGCACGACGCACGCCCCGATCGCCGGCGCCATCCCAGGCCTGCGCCGATACGTGCAGTCGCACACCGTCCCGGAAACCTACGCCGCCCGCGCCCCTGGCTTCGACGGCTGCGCGGAACTCTGGTTCGATGACATCGATGCCCTCCGCGCCGCAATGCGGTCCCCCGAAACGGCGGCAGCACTAGAAGACGAGAAGAACTTCATCGATCACAGCCGCGTCGCGTCGTTCATCACGACGGAGCACGTTATCGTCGGCTGATCCGCGCTCAAAATGCACGAACGCCTCTAGTTCCCGTGGCACGGGCTTTTAGCCCGTGTCACCGTGACACACCGACGCCACCGAGCACGCCAGCCCCAGACACCAGACACCAGTCGCCGCGTACGAGAACTACGCCAGCATCCGCAACAGCGCATCCCGCACCGCCACCGCCCGATCGAGCAACGCATCCGGCTCATCAGCCACCACAAAATTCAGCCAGCGGCAGCCGGCCTCCACGTACGGCACGATGAACGCGGCAATCTCCTCCGGCGTCCCATACGGCGTGTAGCGCTCGAACTGCTCGAACGGCAGCCGGTAAAACGCCTCCATGCTCGCGGCGACCTTCGCGCGCGCCACGGCCTTGTCGTCGTCGACGCCCATCCAGAACTGCATCCCGCGCGGCAGATCGACGCCTTCGCGTCCGGCCGCGGCGGCGTGTTCGGCGATCTTCTCGCCGGCTTCGGAGAACCGCCGCGTCGATACCCAGATGCCGGTCCAGCCGTCGGCGTAGCGCGCGGCGCGCCGCAGCGCCGCATCGGAGCGCCCGCCCACCTGCATCGCCACGCCGCCAGGGCGATGCGGCTTCGGGCGCATCTTCACCTTGTCGAGCTTGAAGTACTTGCCGTCGAACGTCGTCTCCTCCTGCGTCCACAGTGAACGCAGGATCTGCATCGATTCGTCCGTGCGGCGCGCGCGCGTCTTCGGATCGACGCCGCACGCCCACCACTCGTTCGGGTCTTCGCCGCCGATGCCGACGCCGAGGATCAGCCGTCCCTTCGAGAGCGTGTCGAGCATCGCGCACTGCAGCGCGACCGGCGTCGGATGGCGCAGTGCCAGCAGGTACACGCACGTCTGCAGCTCAAGCTTCGTCGTCGCTGCGGCGATCGGCGCCAGCCGGATCAGCCCGTCGCCGCCGGATCCGTAAAACGTCACGTGGTCGCCGACGAATACGCCGTCAACGCCGGACGCCTCGACGTTGCGCGCCCAGTCGACGATGCCCTCGTCCCACGATCCGCCCGACGGCACGAACACTTTTGGCATGGGTGGTGGCATCGCGTTCTCCTTGGTTACGGCGTCGCGGCGTCAGCCGATGACGCGCTGTTCTTTCAGCGCGCTGATCTCGTCCCACGTATACCCGGCTTCCAGCAGCACTTCCTCGCTGTGCTCGCCCAGTTCCGGCGCCAGCTTGCGAATGCGCACAGGCTCACCGTCGATGGCGATGCCGAGGCCCGCCATGCGCACCGGCTCGCGGCCTTCGTGCGGCACGTCGTGGATGTAGGCGTTCGCCTGCACCTGCGGGTCGGCCGCAACCTCCGCGTAGTTGTTGATCGGCGCCGCGAACATGCCGACCGAATTGAGCCGATTGATCCAGTCACGCGCGTCCGACGTCGCGAACACTTCGTCGAGGATCTCGATCAGCGCCGGGGCGTGCTCGCTGACGCGCTGAATGAACGTCTGGAACCGCGGATCGTCGCACAAGTCGTCGCGGCCGATCACGCGGCAGACGTCGACCCACGCGCGGTCGAGCAGCATGCCGATGACGAACCACTTTCCGTCGCCCGCCTGGTACACGCGCCAGAACGGCCGTGGCCCCCCTCGATGCGCCCGCCCGCGCAGATTACCGCTGAACAGGTGATTCGTGATGTCAAACGACTGCAGCGAGATCATGCTGCCGAGCAGCGACGTATCGAACTTCGCGCCGCGTCCGTCTTTCGCGCGCCCCGCCAGCCCCGCGAGCACGGATATGCATGCGTGCAAGGCGCCCGACTGATCGGCGATCGGTACCTGCGCCGGTATCGGCGGATCGTCGGGTTCGCCGTTTGTGCTCGCGAAGCCGCCGCGCGCTTGCGCCAGGAAGTCGAACGCACCCGCGCCCGCATCGTCGCCCTGCGGACCGTACCCCGACGCCGCGACGTACACGATCGATGGGTTGACGGCGGCGACCGCCTCGTAGTCCAATCCGAGCCGCGTGATCGCGCCGGCCCGGAAGTTGTGCAGGAAGACGTCGGCGCTCTCCGCTAGCCGCAGGAACGTCGCGCGCCCCTCCGGATGCTTGAGGTTGATCGCGATCGATCGCTTGCCGCGGTTGTGTGCCTGGAAGTACGCGCTCAGCCCGACATCCGGCGCGACCCAGAAGCCGCGCCCCGGGTCGCCGCTCTCGATCTCCTCAACCTTCACCACATCCGCGCCGAGATCAGCCAGAATCGCGGACGCGTACGTCCCCTGCTGCCAGATCGTCAAATCAAGTACGCGTATGCCTTCGAGCGGTAACCGCATGCCGACGATCTTCGCCGATTCGCCGGAGAGGCGCAAAGCCCGTTCCAGTGCGGGCAACGCCTCAGCCCCGGGATGAGATCGTCGTGATGAAACACTGTAGGGGCGAACCTACGTGTTCGCCCCGGTATCGCGAGCCGATCCTCTCAATCGCGGATGTTTGAACAGCCGAAGCGGGCGTGCAACGCGCCGGGCATCGATCGGCCCAACAAAAACCTCTGTGACTCTGTGACTCTGTGGTGAAAACCCTTTGCGGCCCTTCGCGCTCTTTGCGTCTTTGCGGTGAGCCGAAACGGGCCTGCTACGCTTAGGGATGCTGTATGCGGAAGGCGTAGCGAAGAGTTTCGGCGCGGTCGACGTGCTCGACGACGTGACGTTCATCGTCGGCGACCGCGAGCGGGTGGGACTGGTCGGCCCGAATGGCGCCGGTAAATCGACGCTGCTGAAGCTGGTTGCCGGCGTCGACACCCCCGACGTGGGCCGCTGCGGGCACCGTAACGGCACCGTCGGCTTCCTGCGCCAGGAAGCTGGACATGAAGCCGAGCGCGCGCTCGTTGACGAGATGTGGACGGCGTTTCCAGAGGCGCGCGCCCTCGATCTGCGCCTGCACGAGATCGCCGGCCAGATCGAAATGGGCGACGGCGGACTCGACGCGCTGATCGACGAGCAAGGGCGCCTGTTCGAAGAGTTCGAGAGCATGGACGGCTACCGCATCGACATGCGGATCGGCCGGGTGCTCGATGGCCTCGGTTTCAAGCCGGACGATCGACTGAAGTTGTGCGGCGACTTCAGCGGTGGCTGGCAGATGCGCATCGCGCTCGCCAAGATCCTCGTCCGCCGCCCCGACCACGCGCTCTTCGACGAGCCCACGAACCACCTCGACACGGCGGCGCGCGAGTGGCTCGCCGACGATCTGCAGAAGTATCCCGGCACGGTGATGATCGTCACCCACGACGTCGGCTTCCTCGATCAGGTGGCCGAGCGGATCCTCGAATTGCGTGATGGCGGTGTGACGAGCTGGACGGGCAACTACAGCGACTACCAACGCCAGAAGGCGGCGCAACTGCAACTGCAGGATAAGGCGGCGTCACGGCAGGAGCGCGAGCTCGGGCGGCAAGAACGCTTCATCGAACGCTTCCGCGCGAAGAATTCGAAGGCGACGGCCGTGAAGAGCCGCGAGAAAGCGATCGCGAAGATCGAGCGCATCCAGCACACACGCAAGGACACGGAAGTCAGCTTTAAGCTCGAGGTGCATGGGCGCACGGAACGCGACGTCCTGCTGCTCGAAGAGATCGGCCACGCCTACGGCGATCACGTCGTGCTGATCGATGTGAACCTCCACGTGGAGCGCGGCCAGAAGGTCGTCTTCATCGGCCCGAACGGCAGCGGCAAGAGTACGCTGCTCAAGATCATCGCCGGCGAACTGGTCCCGAGCGAGGGCACCGTGCAATGGGCGGAGCGCGCGCGCGCCGGCTACTACGATCAGCACCAGGACGAGGCGCTCGATGGCGAACGGAGCGTGCTCGATGAACTGCGTACCGTGGCCCCGAGCGAAGTCGACACGCGCCTGCGTACCGCCCTCGGCCAGTTCCTGTTTCGCGGCGATGACGCGTTCAAGCAGATCAACGTGTTGTCCGGAGGCGAACGCAGCCGCGTCGCGCTCGCGAAGTTCCTGATCCAGCCCTCGAATGTGCTGCTCCTCGACGAGCCGACGAACCACCTCGACCGCAACACGCGCCGGAAGCTGATCGAGGCGCTGGAGAAGTACGAAGGCACGATCGTCTGCGCGAGTCACGACGACGGCATCCTCGAACGCGTGGCGACGCGCGTGTACGAAGTGGCCGACGGCGCCTGCCGCGAGGTGCTTTCGCGCCGCAAGGACTAAAGCCGCGCCGCCGCCCCGCTTGACAGCCCGGCGCGCGCGCACCTGGGCAGGCTCATCAGAGCCGTTTCGCCAGCCAAATGCAACGCGCGCTGGGACTAGCTTGCGACGTGACTCGTTATGATGCGACCGAACCTAACCCGCGACCAGCGACCAGCGACCCTGCGACTTAACCATGAACCGACTGATCATCGTGTCAAACCGGCTGCCCGTCACCGCCAGCGTGGAGGACGGGCAGATCGTGCTCGAGCGATCGACCGGCGGCCTGGCGACGGGACTGTCCGGACCGCACGAACGTTCGGGCGGGCTGTGGATCGGCTGGCCCGGCGAGGTGCCCCGCATGAGCCCGGTCCAGCGCCGCGCGCTCGATGCCGAGCTACAGAAGATCAGCGCCGTGCCGGTACACATGGATCGGCGCGAGACGAAAGCCTTCTACGAAGACATCTCTAACAGCGTACTCTGGCCGCTGTTCCACTACCTGACCGATCAACTCCCGCCCGAAGTGCGCGGATGGGAAACGTTCCGCGAGGTGAATCAACGCTTCGCGCGTACGATCGCCGAGCATCACCGGACGGGCGATATCGTCTGGATCCACGACTATCAGTTGCTGCTCGTGCCGCAGATGCTTCGCGAACTCGTCCCGGACGCGCGTATCGGCTTCTTTCTGCACATTCCCTTTCCGTCGTCGGAAGTGTTCAGCATTCTGCCGTGGCGTGAAGAGGTACTCCAGGGCGTCCTCGGCGCCGACCTCATCGGCTTCCATACGCCGTCGTACCTGCGTCACTTCGCGACGACACTCCAGCGCGTGCTCGGACTGGATCCCGCGGTCGACCGTGTGAACGTCGACGATCGTGACGTACGTTTGGGCGTATTCCCCATGGGCGTCGATTCGCGCGAGTGGTCGCGGCGCGCGCGCGATGTCACGATCCAGCAGGAGATCTCCAAGATTCGCGCGGAGGCGCCGGGCCGCAAGATCATTCTCGGCATCGACCGCCTCGACTACACCAAGGGCATCCTGCGGCGTCTGCTCGCCATCGAGCGCTTGTTCGACGCCGACCCGTCGCTCGCCGAGAGCGTACGCGTCATCCAGGTGACGGTACCTTCGCGCGAAGGCGTCGAAGCGTACGCCGGGCTGCGCCGCCGTATCGATGAACTCGTCGGACGCATCAACGGCAACTACGCGACGACGAGCGTGACGCCGATTCATCGGTTGCACCGCTCGCTGTCCGAAGATGACGTTTCGTCCCTGTATGGCGCCGCCGATGTGATGCTCGTGACGCCGCTCCGCGACGGAATGAATCTTGTTGCGAAGGAGTTCGTCGCAGCGCGGGTGAATGATGACGGCGTACTCGTACTCAGCGAGTTCGCCGGTTCCGCGACCGAGCTCGGCGAGGCGCTGCACGTCAACCCGTACGATGTCGATGGCATGGCAAAAGCAATTGGGCGCGCGCTTGCGATGCCGCTCGATGAACAGCAACAGCGGATGAGCGCATTGCGCGGGCGCGTGATGCTGCACGACGTGCATCGCTGGGCATCGTCGTTCATCGACGCGCTCCAGGACATCAAGCACCATCCGCACGGCCAGCGGCGGCCGAGCTCGATCAGCGAATTGACCCGTTTCGTGCAGAGGGCCCGGACCGCGCACGGCTTCTTGCTGATACTCGACTACGACGGCACGCTCGCGCCGATCGCGGCGACACCAGCGGCGGCGGCGCCAGACGCGGAATTGCTTAACCTGCTGGCGCGACTCGCCACGCGCGAGGGCACCCGCGTACACATCGTCACAGGCCGGTCGCGCAGTTCGATTGAACGCTGGCTCGGCGATCTGCCGATCGGGCTGCACGCCGAACACGGGCTCTGGTCACGGCCCGCGCCGGGCGACGAGTGGCGTACGATGCTGCAGGTGTCGCACGAATGGAACGACCGCGTGCGACCGATCATGGAACACTTCGTCTCTACAACGCGCGGCACGTTCATCGAGGAGAAGTCGGCGTCGATCGCCTGGCATTACCGCCTCGCGACAAGCGACCACACGAACGGCACCAGTTTTGGTGAGTTTCAGGCGCGCGAATTGCGCCTGCTGCTCGGGGAACTGCTGAGTAACGCCCCCGTCGAAGTGATGACCGGCAACAAGGTCGTCGAAGTGCGCCCGCAGGGGGTACACAAGGGCGCCGTCGTGCCGTTGATCCTGGAGACGTCAGGCCGCCCGGAGACGGTGCTCGCGATGGGCGACGACCGCACCGACGAGGACCTCTTTGCCGCGCTGCCCGACGGAAGCATCACCGTCCACGTCGGCCCCGGCGCATCGCGCGCGCTCTACCGGCTCAACGATCCGCACGAAGTCCGCGCGCTGCTGGCGTCGCTCTTGTGAGCACGCTCACGCGTGTACCGGCACGGCCTTCTGTTGCTCCGCGATGATTTTCTGCGCCATGTGCGCCGGTACCTCGGCGTAGTGATCGAACTGCATCTCGAACGTGCCGCGCCCCTGCGTGATCGAGCGTAGGTCCGTCGCATAGCGCAGCACCTCGGCGAGCGGCGCCTCGGCGTCGATGATCGTCGTGCCGTCGTCTTCCGGCGACATGCCGTGGACCTTTGCGCGCTTGCCGTTGAGGTCGCTCATCACGTCGCCCGTGTAGGACTCCGGCACGCGGATCTTCATCGTCACGACGGGCTCGAGCAGGACAGGATTCGCTTTGAGCGCGCCCTGCTTGAGTGCCTGCGAGCCGGCAATCTTGAACGCCATCTCCGACGAATCGACCGGATGCTCCTTGCCGTCGACGAGCGTGACGCGCAGATCGACCATCGGAAAGTGCGCGAGCGCGCCCTCGGCGAGCGCGTCATGCACACCCTTTTCGACGGCGGGAATGAAGTTACGAGGGACAGCGCCGCCGACGACCTTGTCGACGAACTCGAACCCGCCACCCTTGTTCGGCTCTACGATCACCGTGACACGTGCGTACTGGCCGTGGCCGCCGCTCTGCTTCTTGTGAATGTATTCGGATTCGACTCGGGTCGTTACCGTCTCGCGATAGGGCACGCGCGGCGGGTGCAGATCAACCTCGACGCCAAACTTCCGCTTCATCTTCTCGGCGGCGACTTCGACGTGCGTGTCGCCCATGCCGGAGAGGATCGTCTCCCCAGTCGTCTCATCGCGGTGGACGTAGAGCGTCGGATCTTCTTCGGCGATGCGGTGCAGCGATGTTCCGAGCTTTTCGACGTCAGCCTTGCCGTGAGGCGTGACGGCGACGTTAAACGGCGGCTTCGGAAACTCGATCGGTGGCAATTGCAGCGTGTGGTCCTTCGCGCAGAGCGTGTCGCCTGTGACCGTATGTGCGAGCTTCGCGACCGCGCCGATGTCACCGGCGGCGAGCGTTGGCGCGTGATCCTGCGTCTTGCCGCGCAGCACGATGAGCTGGCCGACGCGCTCATCGGCGTTGCGGTTCGCGTTCCAGACGTGCGAGTCGCCCTTTAACATGCCGGAGAAGATGCGCAGATACGTGAGACGGCCGACGAATGGATCGGCGGCCGTCTTGAAGACGAGCGCGGCAAGCGGCGCTGATGCATCGGGGCGGAGACTCTCCTCGCCCGACGCCACCTGTGCGGTCCGCGGCTCCACGTCCAGCGGCGATGGACAATCGGCCACGATGGCATCGAGAAACTTGTTGATGCCGATGTCCTTCGCCGAAGACCCGGCCCACACCGGACACGTGACGCCCATCGCGATGCCCTTGCGCATCGCGTTCGTCAGCTCTTCTTCGGTCGCTTCTTCGCCGTCAAGGTACTTCATCATCAGGTCGTCGTCGGCGTCGCAGACGGCCTCGATCATTTGCTCGCGGGCCGCCGCAGCGGCGTCCGCCATGTCGGCGGGGATCTCGGCGGCTTCGCCCTTCTCCCCAAGATACGCCTTCATCTCGATCAGGTTGACGACGCCTTGAAAACCGTCCTGCGCGCCGATCGGCAGCGCCAGCGGCGCGATCTTCTTGCCGTAGCGCTGCTGAAGCTGGTCGATCACCTGCTGAAAGTTGGCGTTTTCGCGGTCCATCCGGTTGACGAAGATGACGGCAGGTAGTCCGGCGGACTGCGCATGGCGCCAGGCCTGCTCCGTGCCAACCTGAACGCCTGCGACCGCATCGACGACAATGACGCCGAAGTCGGCGGCGCGGATCGCGCTCTTTACTTCGCCGACGAAGTCTGCGTACCCGGGCGTGTCGATGATGTTGATCTTGTGGTCGGCCCACTCACAGGGCACGAGTGCGAGACAGAGCGATATCTTCCGCTTCACTTCATCGGGCTCGAAATCGGACGTCGTGGTGCCGTCGTCGACTCTGCCCAGGCGGGTGATGGCGCCGGAGCAGAAGAGCGCTGCTTCGGCCAGCGACGTCTTGCCGGTGCCACCATGGCCGAGCAAAACGACGTTGCGGATCTGTTCCGTCTTGTACTCTTTCATGCCTGTCTAGTGCTCCTGAATCGTGTGCTCCGTTTCTCCGTGAGGGCCTGCCCGTGGGAGAGGATCATACTCGATCGCGCGGCTGCGGCGCTTTAGGAAGCGGGAAGCGGGCGACCACGGACTAAGTACCAGACGGGATGCCGAGTTCTGAGCTCCGTCCACGCCGCAGAACCTCGCCACTTTCGCGTGATCCCCAGCCCGCGCTGCAAAGGAGGCCAGACGCATGACCGCTACGTCGTCGCATCGCGCGCGGCGGCGACCGCGCGGTGAGCGAACATCACATCGAGCGCGTCCGTAATGGTCGCGATGTACCAATCCGGATTGGTATCAAACGCGTCCAAATGATCGACGCCTTCGAGGAAGTGCGCGCCGATCAGCTTGGCGCCTGCCGCCGCAGCTATCTGCTCGCCAACCCGAACCGGAACTTGCCGATCGGCGCGACCGTGGATGACGAGTGTAGGGATGGGATTCGCACGGAGCTTGTCCGCCGGTTGCTCACGTAGCCGCATGCCCCATAGTGATCGCGCCGCCGCGAACACCCCGCTCATAAAGGCCATCGTCATCGCACGCGCGAGCCAGCGCGGTACCTTAAGAGAGCGTGCCACATACGCAACGACGTCATCGACTACGAAGCCGCCTAGGGCGCTGTCCGCTATCAGTCCCGCGAACGTCCGGCTCTCGAGCGTGAACATCGCGGTTGCGCCACCCATCGACCAGCCAATGACCGCCACGTCGTTCGGCCCGAACCCTCGTTCGCCGAGCCAGTCGATGGCCCCCACCAGATCGCGCGTTTCCAGCGAACCGAAAGCGCTGCCGCTGCCGTCCGATCCGCCGGTCGCGCGTGGGTCGTACATGAGTACCGAGTGCCCGCACGACGTGAGCGCTGCCGCAATCTTCAGGTTGCGTGTCGGCATTTCGGCGAACCGCGTGTTGTCGTTCAGCCGGTTCAACCCACCGCCTGGGATCATGACGACAGCGGTGCTCCCAGCGGGTAGCCACCAACCGGAGATTCGTAGACGATCGGAGGCGTCGAACGACACGTCCTCGTACGCCAGCCCCGTATCTCCTGGCGACGCCCGCAATGGCCAGGTGAACGATCGCGGCGGCGAACCGGTGAAGGCGCGCGCGAGAACTACACAGACGGCGGCGTACACCGCGACGACGCCCAACACGAGCCCAACAAGCCAGCGCATAGTGGCCCGACCTCCTGTCAGTCCGTCTGCGTGACGTGGCGATGCGCCTACGTCACCTGCGCCAGATCGATGACCTTCCAGGCGCCGTCGATCTCTTTCCAGCGCGTCATCATGGTGCCGCCGCCGGACGCTGCTTCGACGCTGAGGTGATACACGTACTCGCCGTTCTCTTCGTTTTGTTGCTCGGGCTTGATGTCCGTGATGCCCGCGGGTGGCGCGCCGCCGCCCATCGACATCGCTTTGCCGAGCGCCTCGGGCGTCAGCGTCGCCATCAGCGTGCCGATGTCCATCACCTTGATGGCGTTGATGTAGCTGCTGACGGCTTCGTCGATTGATGCCATATGGGTCCTCCCGGTTTCGCGGCGTTACGCCGGTGCTTTCTCGAGGCTGACGATCTTCCACGTCCCGTCGATTTGCCGCACGGTCTCGCGCATCGAGGCTTTGGCTTCGCCATCGCCCGTGTAGGTGACATCGAAGACGTGATCGTCGCCGGATTGGCTGACCGGCGTCACGCTGTTGGCCTTGGGCGGATTCGGGCCGCCGACCATCAGCGGGCCGAGCTGGCCGAGCGCGTCCGGCGTCAGGTCGCCCATGATCTCGGCGATGCGGCCGGTGCAGGCCTTGTCCGCGTGTTCCTGCATGAATTCCTGCGCGTTCATTGTGGTTGCTCCATTGCCAGATCGGCGATCTTCCACTGACCGCCGACATCGCGCCACGTCGCGAGGGCCGTGAAGTCCTGATCACCCGTGAACTTGATCTTGAACAGATGATCCTCGCCCTGCACATCGTGGCTTTCGATATCGAACGTTTTGAGCGCCGGCATCGACGCCATGCCGCCGCCACCGCCCGCCGCCATCAGCTTGCCGAGCGCTTCGGGCGTCAGGTCGTTCATGATCCGCATCAGGTCGCCGGTAAGGACAGCCTGGCAGTTCTCTTTTACCGCTTCTTCGACACTGGTATCGGGCATTCGCCGCTCCTTTGGCATACGACGCTCTGGGGGTACGCTGCCGGCCGGCGGCAGGGCGCTTGCGATCATAAGGATGCCAGTACGCCAGTGTCAACGAGTTGGCAACAAAGATGCAACGTTCCCGGCACGGCTTGACATGCTTGATCACCGGCCAGTACGCTCGTTGCAGTGTCTACCGGGCAGCCCACCGCCGCGCGTTCCACATCCGGCCAGCGAGCTTTTATCGGCGCGGCGATTCTCGTGTTCGCCCTCGCATCTGCATATCTGGCGCTCGTCATCATCACGCGCGTCGATAGCATCTTCTTCCCGGGAAACCAGTTCACATTGCCACAGGTGGTCGTCGACGTGCCGCTTCCGGGCGTAGACTCGAAAGGCGAGAGCGGCAGCAAAGACCGCATCAATATCCTCGTCATGGGCCTCGACAAGCGCGCCGACGAAGGCGATGGGCCTTCCCGCACAGACACGATTTTCATCGTCACCGTCGATCCCGTCACGAAATCATCAGGCATCCTCGGCATCCCGCGCGACCTCCTGGTCGATATCCCGTTTGAATCCGGCGGCTCCTACGAGGATCGCGTCAACGCCGTCTACGTCGCCGGCGAACTGAACGAATACCCTAATGGCGGCGGTATCGGCCTGATGAAGGAAGTGATTCTCGACAACTTCAACATCAAGATCGACAAGCATGTCATCGTCGACTTCGAAGGCTTCGAGGAGGTCATCGATGCGCTCGGCGGCGTCGAAGTCGACGTGCCGGACTACGTGTACGACCCCTTCTACTCTGAGACGGAGCTACCCGGCGACTACTTTCCCCAAGAGTTCGAGGTCGGGACGCAGCACATGGATGGGCGCACGGCGCTGGCGTATTCGCGTATCCGTTTCAGCAGCGACGACCTCGACCGCATCCAGCGGCAGCAGCGGGTGATCTTCGCAGTCATCGATAAGGCCAAATCGCTGGATGTACTCTCGAACGCGCCGAATCTGTGGTCGAAGTACAAGGATGCGATCAGCACCGACATCGGGAACGCGCAGATCGCGGGCTACGCGCTTCTGGGCGAGCAGGTAAAAGACAACATTCACGCCGTCTCGCTCGGTCCGGCGACGGTGCCGTATACGACGCCTCAGGGCGCTGCCGTACTCGTCGGCGATTCGGAAGCGATGGCGCAGATCGTCGAGTCGCTGTTCGTCGACCAACCGGGCAGCGCGCCGCAGGAGCAGACGACGCCCGATCCGGTGGTCGTGCAAGTGCAGAACGCGACATCCACCGAAGGACTGGCGGGGCGCGTCGTGGCGTACATCGCGTCGCAGGGTTATCCGGTGACCGATCTGGCCTCGGCGAATGTGTTTGATGAGCAGCCGCACGAGGTGTCCGAGATCATCGACATCGATGGGACACATCAGCAAAACGGTTACGCACTGGCGAAGTACCTCGATCTTGAGCCCACGAAGTATCGCGTCGCGACGGCGTCCGAGCGCGCGGTTCTCGAAGCCAGCGATGCGGATATCGTCGTCATTCTAGGCGAAGACGAGGACTTCGACGCGCTGATTCAGACGGCGACGGGATCCGAGGGGGATTCGGAAGCGACGGGCGGCTAGGTCTTGGACGCCAGCAGCGCCTTCAGCGACTCCAAGGCATCCATCGGCGACGGGTGCACGCCGTTCAGCAATCCCAGATAGAAGCTGACATAATCACCGAGCAGCACCGCGCGCAGCATCTGCGAGAGTACGCTTGCGCCCTCAATCTCCAGCACTTCGACCGACAGCCCGAAGCTGTGCATCGCATCCGCCGTCGCATCGACGCGCAACGCGATGCGCGGGTGTATGGCTGCGTGCCGTAACAGCACGACGTGCAGGAATGGCACGGCGGCCGACGGCAACCCGTACCCGAGGTGGGCGTTGTGGTTCATCTCGGGCAGCTCGTCGGCAATCGCCCACGACTTCGCGTTCTCGTTGACCTGCGTCCGCCAGCGGTACGCCACGGGCGCCAACGCTTCAGCACCGATGAACACAGGCAGCCGCCCCGCAAGCCGCCGCGCGAGCTGCTTCGCGGGATTCGATGCTTCGGCTACGTCGCGGCAGATCTCCCCGTTCAACGCGCGCATCTCGTCGAGCGCCTGAGCCATATCGGCGCTCAGATCGGGCAGCAGTCCGGCGCGCCCGCAGATCGCCAGCAGCGACCCGAAGCTCCAGCCGAGCGCCGCGCGCGGCTCCGCATCCCAGGCAAAGGTAAGGGCCGGAACGTCGTGGGCGCGGGCGAGTGCAAGCAACGTGCCGCCGGTGGCGACGGCGACGCACTTCGCCTGAACGCCCAGCGCTGCCCGGAAAGCGGACACGACTTCTTCGGTGTTGCCGCTGTTCGATGATGCCAGCACGAGCGAGCGCTCGTTCACGTAGCCCGGCAGCTTGTAGCCGCGCACCACGCTCACCGGGACGCGGGCGCCGATATCGGTCGCCAGCGCCGCCAACAGCGAGCCCCCGATGCCCGAACCCCCCATGCCAAGCACAACGATGCGGTCAGCCTCGCGATACGACGTGGGAAGCTCGAACGCCCGTCCGGCTGACCACGCTTCGGCGATCTGCGCCGGGAGCGCCGCGATGCGTCCGAGCAGACCTTCGGAGTCGAGTTCGTCGTAGATCGATGCGGAATCGAGCGAGGGTTCGCGCATGCAACCGTTGTAGGCGATGCCCGATCGGCGGTCAATCGGGGAACGGCGCACACGGCGAGAAGTGGGAGTGCGCAAAGCTCGCGCGGCCGGGCGTGCGAATTGACACCTCAAGTACATATGTTCTACGATGGGCAGATGGTATCCCACGCACCGAAGCGGCTACTCCACGATGGTGGGATCATTCCGCGGGCAGGCTTGACCTGTTATAACTTGTGCAGCCACGAACACGGCGTAGTATCAAGCACTGACGACGTCCTGATCTGTCTGCCTCCTCAGCCACCACCACCCAACAGGCAGATCCGGACGGCGTCTCTTTGTCAGGAGATTCCCGTGAAGGTCGTATTCCTCGAAGACGTGACCGGCACCGCTCGGATTGGCGAAATCAAGGACGTGAAGCCCGGCTTCGCGCGCAACTATCTGCTGCCGCGCCGTCTCGCCGCGCCTGCGACCGCGTCGGTCGTCAAATCGGCCGAGCAGCGGGCGAAACGAGAGATTCGCCTCCAGGAAGGCCGTGACGACGAGGCTCGCGGCGTCGCCGAGAAGCTCGAAGGCATGTCGTTCGAGGTGCGGGCGCGCGCCGGCGCCAGCGGGAAGCTGTTCGGCTCCGTCGGCACGGCCGATATCGCCGAACGCGTGGGCGGCGCCTTGAAGGCCGAGTTCGACCGTCACAACGTGATGCTCGCCGACCCGATCAAGGATCTTGGCGACTACCCGGTGACGGTGAAGCTTACGAAGAACGTCAGTGCCACGGTGAACGTCAGCGTCATCGGTGAAGACGGCACAACGGCAGCCGACATCCGCGCCAAGGCAGACGCCAAAGCGGGCGAGTCGGCGAAGGTGCAAGCGAAGCAGGACGCCGACGATCAGGCGGCCGAAGACGAAGCCAGGCTCGACGGCGACGACGAAGACGAGGAATAGCCGCTAGCCGCCGCGCCGTCCCTAATCCGGGCGAGCGCGAGCGACGATTCGGCACGCGCCCTCTGCTACCGTCGCCGGTTCGGGACAGGTGCAGGGAGGCGCATGCCGATGCCCGTCGCCGTCGACTACGAACTGACGCTCCGCGAAGCCGAGAAGGCGATCGGCAACGCACAGACCGCTGACGACATCCGCAACATCTGGCGTAAGTACAACAGCGTACTCGGGCACCGCACGCTGGGCCGTTTGCTGCGCGGAAAACACGCCACAGAGCTTCTCGCGAAGCGCGATCCCGATAACAAGGAATAGCCCGTGGTAACCGCAGACAAGCTCCCTCCCTTCGATGCCGAAGCGGAAGAGGCCGTGATCGCTTCACTCCTCGTCGATGAGGAAGCGATGGGCCGCGTCGATGGCCTCGTGCAGTCCGAAGACTTCTACCGCGACCAGAACCGCTGGGCGTTCGAAGCCTGCGTCGAGCAGTGGTCGCGCGGCGAGACGATCAATCAGGTCACGTTGGCGCACGAACTCTCGCGCCGCGGCAAGCTCGACGACGTCGGCGGCCTGCCGTATCTCGCGCGGATCGTCGGCGAGCTGGCGACGCCGATTGGCGTCGAACATTACGCCGGCATCGTCAAGCGCGACGCGATGTACCGCATGATGATCACCGCCGGCTCGCAGATCGTGCAGATCGCCTATCAGGGCGGCCCCGATCTCGATGGCGCGATCTCCCACGCCGAAAATCTGTTGATGAGCCTGCGTCAGTCGCAGCGCATGGGCGATCTCGTGCCGCTGCGCACGCTGCTCGACCAGTTCTGGGAAATGCCCGGCATCGACTCGCCGTTCGCGGGCACGATCGGCGCCATCCGCTCCGGCTTCATGGATCTCGATCAATTGCTCGGCGGCTTTCACCGCTCCGACTTGGTCGTGCTGGCGGCGAGGCCGAGCGTCGGCAAGTCGGCACTGCTGTTGAATTTCGCCCGCCAGGCCGCCATCGGCCAGAACTCCCGCGTCGCCATCTTCACGATCGAGATGGCCGGCGACCAGCTTGCACAGCGCCTGCTCGCGGCAGAATCAGGCATCGACGCCTCGCGCCTGCGGCTGGGGCAGATGAGCGAGATGGAGGAGCGGCGCGCGCAGGCGGCGACCGCCGAGCTGTCCGGGCTCGATATCTACATCGACGACTCGTCCGTCGTGACGGTACCGCAGCTCCAAACCAAGCTCCGCCGCCTGTCGCAGCAGATCGGCGGCGTCGATCTGGTGCTGATCGACTATCTGCAACTGATGCAGGGCGCCGGCCGTCATCGCGACAACCGCGTGCAGGAAGTGAGCGAGATCTCCCGCGGTCTCAAAATCCTCGCGCGCGATCTCGACGTGCCCGTCATCGCCGCGGCGCAGCTTTCGCGCGCGCCGGAGATGCGGCAGCCGCATATCCCTATGCTCAGCGACCTGCGCGAGTCTGGCAGCATCGAGCAGGACGCCGATGTCGTGATGTTCATCTATCGCGAAGACGTGTACGTGACGCGGGAAGACTGGGAATCGCGCAACCCGATCGATCCGTACCCGGAGGGGCTGACGAAGTTGATCGTGGCGAAGCACCGCAACGGCCCGACGGGCGTCGTGCACCTGCGGTTCCGCAACCATCTCTCGCGGTTCGAAGACCTGATGGTCGTCGAAGAGGAGACGGCGTGACGTTCGCCGGCTTCCCGTCGCGCGCCCAGGTGACCGCGATCCCGAACGTCTTCTTCAGCGATGTGCTGCCGCAGCTTTCGGGCGATCCGCTGGCGCTTGGTGTGATGCTCTACGCGTTCAACGTGTTGCTACAGAAGAAGGGCTCGCCGCGATATGTAACGGCAGCAGAACTGGCCGGCGATCCAGCGCTGGTGACGTATGTCGGTGAGAACAACGATCCGGCGAGCGCGATCGGCGCCGGCCTGCACCGGGCGGTCGAACTCGGCGTGTTGTTACCGCTGCAAGTTGAGCGCGACGGGGCGAAGTGCGCGCTGTACTTTCTCAACGCGCCCGCCGACAGGCGCGGCCTCGAAGCGGTGCGTGGCGGGACGGTCGATCTCGGTCGCGTCGTCGACGAGCAGTCGCCCGCGCCGGGTGCGCGGTCGGGCATCTTCGCGCTGTACGAGGCGCTCGTCGGCACGCTGTCGCCGCTCGTCGCCGATGAATTGGCCGAAGCGGAGCGGCTGTATCCCGCGGAGTGGCTCGAAGCGGCGTTCCGCGAGGCGGCGGCGCAGAACGCGCGTAGTTGGCGGTACGTCTCACGCATTCTCGAACGATGGGCAATCGAAGGACCGGATCATGCGAAAATTGGACGAGATCCTGCCGAGGCGGACCGCTACTTCAGCGGCAAGTACGGAAGCATCCTCAAGCAGCGTCTCGATCGCTGACGTTGCGGAGGCGGCGGCCTGCCCGCACTGTCACGGCGCGCGCTTCGTGCGACGCAATGTGCCGCCCGATCACGCCGATTTCGGGCAGGCGGTGCCGTGCCGCTGCACGCAGGAAGAGAGCGCCGAGCGCCGTACGGACAGGCTTGCGGTCTACTCCAGCATTGGCCCGCTCGCGCGGCTGACCTTCGGCAACCTCATCGAGCGCGGCCGCAGCGCCAACGCACGCGAGCAGGAGCAATACCGCCGCTGCGTGACCGACGCCCGCGCGTTCGGCGACGCACCGGACGGCTGGCTCGTCATCAGCGGCGCCAGCGGCTGCGGCAAGACGCACATCGCCGCGGCGATCGTCAACCGCATGCTCGAACGCGGCGAGCCTGCGTTGTTCGTCGTCGTGCCGGATCTGCTCGATCATCTGCGATCGGCGTATCAGCCGGGCGCCGAGATCGGCTATGACGCATTGTTCGAACGCGTCCGCAACGCGCCGCTGCTCGTTCTCGATGACCTGGGCACGCAGGCGCCGACGCCGTGGGCGCAGGAGAAGCTGTTCCAACTGATCAATCATCGCTTCAACGCGCGCCTCCCCACCGTCGTCACGACGAACCTGCTGCCCGAACAGATCGATGACCGCCTCCGCACACGCCTCACTGATACAAGCATCGCCCGCGTGTATGCGCTCGAGGCCAAACGCCCATCCGAACTACAGCATCTGGAGCGGCTGGACCATCCGGGCATCCGCGAGATGACGTTCGAGCGCTTCGATGTACACGCGTTGCATCTCGCAGCAGACGACCGCAAGCGCGTCGAGAACGCCCACCGGCAGGCGCTGTCGTATGCCGAGACGCCAGACGGCTGGCTGCTGCTCATGGGGCCACACGGTAGCGGCAAGACGCATCTGGCCGCCGCGATCGCCAACTCGCGCCGAGCGCGCGGCGATGCGCCGTGCTTCGTCGTCGTCCCGGACGTGCTCGACTACCTGCGGCGCGGCTTCGCCGGCGATGAAGTCCGCGGCTCGCACGATGCATTCGACGATCTGAAGACGGCGCCGTTGCTGATCCTGGACGATCTCGACACGCAGACGAATATTCTCTGGGTACGTGACAAGCTGTTCCAGTTGCTCAACTACCGTCACACCGCGCGACTGCCCACTGTGATCACTACGGCGCTGGCTCTCGATGAACTTGGCGAAAGGCTGGCGTCACGGCTCGTCGATCCCGCCGCATGCACCGTGATTGTCCTCGGCGAGCCGCGCCGCGACGAAGCGCCGCCGGCACGGCGCGGCCGCACGCCCCGCGCACGGAAGTAGCCGCCCTCCAGTGACATGAGCAGCTTCCAGTTCGCGCGGCACCCAACTAGAGTGCAGGTGCCGGAAGCCGTGCTCTTCATCCGGAGCACGCTGACTCTCGAAGAACCGCGAGGGTGCGAACCGACTCACCGGGAAACACGAAATTTGCGAAACGAACTCCAGCAACATGAAAATTACCAAACGAACTCCCTTGCAATCTTTGCGTTCCTTCGCGCTCTTTGCGTCTTTGCGGTGAACCTTGAAGACTCGCGCGCTACACTGCCGTCGGTGAGGAGGCGCGCATGAAGCGAGCGTTGGTTCTGGGTGGCGGCGGCAGCGTTGGCATCGCGTGGGAGATCGCCGTGCTGGCGGGGATGCTCGATGCGGGCCTCGATGTGCGCGATGCGGATCTGATCGTCGGCACGTCGGCTGGCTCGGTTGTTGGCGCTCACCTCGCACACGGCCGCGACGCGCGGGATCTGCTGCGGGAACAGCGCGAGCAGCAGCCACCCGCGGCGAACGCCGACCGTTACGAGCCAGACATTGAAGGCATGACGGCGGTGTTTCGCGCCTGGGCATCGGACGACCGCATGACGCAAGAAGCGCGCGCCGAAGTCGGCCGCCTGGCGCTGAAGACGCGGACACGACCGGAAGAGCTAATCGTCGAAATGTTCACCCGGCACGGATGGGCAGGCTGGCCAACGCGCGCGCTGATCACCACGGCCGTCGACTGCGGATCGGGTGAGTTCAAGACGTTTACCAGCAGCGATGGCGTACCGATCGAGCGTGCGGTCGCCGCATCGTGCTCAGTCCCCGGCATGTTTCCGCCCGTGACGATCGACGGCCGGCGCTATACCGATGGCGGCGTGCGCTCCTGCACGTCCGCCGACATCGCGGTGGACATCGGACCCGACGTCGTGCTGATTCTCGCCCCGATCGGCCGCGGCGAACGCGGCATTCACCTGCTGGCGGCGCGTGACATCCCGCGCGAGGCCGCGCAGCTCGAAGAGGGTGGCGCCAGCGTGCAGATCGTCATGATGGACGACGCCGCGCACGCAGCCGGCGGCGCGAGCATGATGGACGCGGCCGCACGCCTGCCGACCGCTGACGCCGGCGAAGCCCACGGCAAGCGACTCGCTGCGCAGCTTGGCTCGTGGTGGCGTGAGAACCGAGCCTAGGAGAAGGTCGGGTAACATAGGCTCCATGCAAGAGGTACACGAAGACGTCGCACCCGGCGACGGCATGACCGAACGGATCCGGGTCGCCGCGAACGCCGCCCTCCACGCGATCGTGCCGCCGCTCTTCAAGGCGCAGCAGCCGTGGGCAGTGATGGGCAGCACAGCGTCGGTGCTGCAGGGCATCCCGCGCTACGTGCCGCCCGACATCGACATCGTCACGACGATGGTCGGCGCCTACATCATGGAGGGCGCGATCAGCAGCCTCGGCGCCACGTTTCGGCCCGTGTCGCATAGCGTCGGTGGCCCGTACACTAGCTACTTCGGCATCTTCGAGGTGCAAGGCGTCAAGGTCGAACTGATGGGCGACCTGATCATCCAGTGCGACGACGGCATGATCGACTGCCGCGATCACTGGTCGCGCTGGAGCGACAAGGTGCGCGTGCTGCACTTTGATGACCTGCACATCCCCGTCGTGCCACTCGAATGGCAACTCGTTGCCAACACACTGCTCGACCGTCCTGAGCGTGTCGGGGACATCTCGCGCTACCTGCTCGCGCACGGCTTCGACCGTGCGTACGTGGACGCGCTGCTCGCCGACGAAGGATACGGCGAGCGCACGATCGCCGCGGTGCGGGAGGCGCTTCGCCTTGACGACTGACCGGACGCCCCGACACCCCGGCTCGCCCGAGCGCGTCGAGCCCGACATCTACACCGACGACTACTACCTCACGAACTGCCACGGCTACGAAGACTTCGTGATCAGCGGCGGCCGCAAGGTGGGGCCGCGCTTCATCAAAGCGCTGTCTCTGGCCGGCGATCTCAGCGGTACACGCGTGCTAGATGTCGGCTGCGGGCGTGGTGAGCTGATCGTGCAGTCGGCGATGCGCGGCGCCGAAGCATGGGGCATCGACTACGCGGACGCGGCGGTGGAGATCGCCGAACGCGCGCTGTCCGGCGTCGATCCGGCGCTCCGCGAACGCACTCACGTGCAGCAGATGGACGTTAAGGCGCTGGAATTCGACGGCGCATTCTTCGACGTCGTGTTCATGATGGACGTCGTCGAGCACCTGTATCCGCACGAGTTGACCGCGGCGTTTGCCGAGTTGCGGCGCACGATCAAGCCCGGCGGCCTGCTCGTCATGCACACGTCGCCAAACAAGACCTTCGAGGAGAAGGTGTACCCGCACTACAGCCGCCGCATCAACCAGGCAGCGCTCTGGCTGACACGCAAGCTGCGCTTCACCGACGGCCTGTTCAATGAGACAATGCTTCCCACCGAACGCGAGTTCCCGCACGACACGTTCGAGCGCGAGATGCACATCAATGAGCAGTCGGCGCCCGGCCTGCGCGCAGAAGTGGAGCGTCACGGTTTCGTGGTGCGGGGCACGGAGTTTTGGGAGCCACCATCGCGCAAGGGATACTTCGCATCGCGGCGGCTCAATGCCGAACTCGCCCTACTCGACTTCGTGAGGTTCTTGCGGCCGCTGAGTGGACACTCACCCCTGAACCGGCTGTTCTGCAACCACATCTGGATGGTGGCGGTGCGCCAATGACGGCGCCGCAGCCCCTCGCCGGCCGTAATGCGCTCGTGCTCGGCGTCGAGCGCCC
>CAZRHH010000032.1:0-30963 GCA_964599885.1 uncultured Dehalococcoidia bacterium
GGAAAAGCCCGATGTCGACTACATCGAGGGCCTCTCGCCGGCGATCTCGATCGACCAGAAGGGCGCGAGCCACAACCCGCGCTCGACCGTCGGCACCGTCACGGAGATCTACGACTATTTGCGGCTGCTCTACGCGCGCGCAGGCACGCCGCACTGCCCCGTCTGCGGACGCCCGATCGAACGCCAGACGGTGCAGCAGATCGTCGACACAATCCTCGCCATCGAACCCGGCAAGAAGCTGATGATCCTCTCGCCGATCATCCGCGACCGCAAGGGCGAGCATCTACACGTCTTCGAAGACGCCCGACGCGCCGGTTTCGTGCGCGTACGCGTCGACCGCCGCATCCGCGATCTCGGCGAAGAGATCACGCTGGACAAGAAGAAAAAGCACACGATCGAAGTCGTTGTCGACCGTCTGATCACGGAAGCGCCCGCCGATGCCAGCGCGGCGATCGTCACCGACAACGCGACGCAAGGCGAATCGACGGCGTCGAGCGCGAGTCGGCTCGCCGACAGCGTCGAGCAGGCGCTGAAGCTCGGCGCCGGCACCGTACTCGTCGATGTCGAAGGCGAAGGCGAGCGGATGTACTCCGAGCACTACGCCTGCGCGTTCGACGGCACGAACATCGGCGAGATTGCGCCGCGCAGCTTCAGCTTCAACTCGCCGCACGGCGCCTGCACCGAGTGCACCGGCCTCGGCGTGAAGATGGAACTCGACGAGGCGCTCCTCATCCCCAACCGCAACCTGTCGATCGAAGACGGCGCCATCGCTCCCTGGTCGCGCGCCGCCGCGACGAGCACGTGGTACTTCCGCATGCTGCAGGCGCTGGCGAAGAAGCACGGCTTCAAGCTCAACGTCCCCGTCAAGGACATGAAGAAGCAGCATCTCGACCTCATCCTCTACGGCGACGAGGGGAAGATCGCTCTCAACTACAAGACATCCGGTGGCCACACGAACCGCTGGGAGACGACGTTCGAAGGCGTGATGGTGAACATGCGCCGCCGCTACAAGGAGACGGACTCCGACTACGTCCGCGGCGAGATCGACAAGTACATGACGGCGCGCCCGTGCGATGTCTGTGGCGGCGCGCGCCTCAAGCCGGAGATGCTCGCCGTCACCGTCGCCGGCATCAACATCGCCGCCGTCACGTCGATGGACGTGCGCGAGTCGCTTGCGTGGATTGCGACGCTGGCAGCCGACGATACGCCGCTCAACGAGCGCGAGAAGGTCATCGCGCGGCAGATCATCAAGGAGATCCGTGAGCGGTTGACGTTCATGTTCGACGTCGGCCTCGACTACCTTACGCTCAGCCGCGCCGCCGGTACGCTGTCCGGCGGCGAAGCGCAGCGCATCCGGCTGGCGACGCAGATCGGTTCGAGCCTGATGGGCGTGCTGTACGTCTGCGACGAGCCGAGCATCGGTCTGCATCCGACCGACGACGTGCGGCTGATCAAGACGCTCGAACGGCTGCGCGATCTCGGCAACACGGTGATCATCGTCGAGCACGACGAGGCGATGATGCGGGCAGCCGACCACATCATCGATATGGGCCCCGGCGCCGGCGAGAACGGCGGCCACGTCGTCGCGCACGGCACGATCGACGACATCATGGCGAGCGAGGCGTCCATGACGGGCGCCTATCTCAGCGGCCGCCGTGTCGTGCCATTGCCCGACGAGCGACGCGCCGGCAGCGGCGAGAAGCTGACGATTACCGGCGCGCGCGAGAACAACCTGAAGAACATCGATGTCGAGATCCCGCTTGGCAAGCTCGTCTGCATCACGGGCGTCTCCGGCTCCGGCAAGAGCACGCTGATCAACGACCTGCTGTACCGGAAGGCCGCGCAGGAGCTTTACAACGCGCGCGAACGCCCCGGCAAGGTGGACGCGATCAAGGGCATCGAACACATCGACAAAGTCGTGAACATCGACCAGTCGCCGATCGGGCGCACGCCGCGCTCGAACCCGGCGACCTACACCGGCACGTTCACGCCGATCCGCGAACTCTTCGCAACGGTTCCGGAAGCGCGGCTGCGCGGCTACATGGCGGGCCGCTTCTCGTTCAACGTCAAAGGCGGCCGCTGCGAGGCCTGCGCCGGCGACGGTTACATCGAGATCGAGATGCATTTCCTCCCGGACGTCACGGTCCCGTGCGAGGTGTGCAAGGGCAAGCGCTACAACCGCGAGGCGCTGGAGATTCTGTTCAAGGGCAAAAACATCTCCGAAGTGCTCGACATGACCGTGGACGAAGCGCTGGTGTACTTCGAGAACATCCCGCGCGTCCGTGTGAAGCTCGAAACGCTGCGCGATGTCGGTCTCGGTTACATCCGTCTGGGCCAGCCGGCGACGACAGTCTCCGGCGGCGAGGCGCAGCGCATCAAGCTGTCGACGGAGCTATCGAAGCGCTCGACCGGCCGCACGCTGTACATTCTCGACGAGCCGACGACCGGGCTTTCGTTCGAGGACACGCGCGCGCTGCTCGTCGTGCTGCAGCGTCTCGTTGACGCCGGCAACACGGTCGTCGTCATCGAGCATCAGCTTGATGTCGTGAAGAACGCCGACCACGTCGTCGATCTCGGCCCGCTCGGCGGCTGGCGCGGCGGCGAGATCGTCGCGCAGGGCACGCCGGAGCAGGTGGCGTTGGTCGAAGCCAGTTTCACGGGCCAGTACCTCGCGAAGATTCTGTCGGCCGATCGCCTCGCCGCCGCCCGCGCGTCGCAGCCGAAACCAAAGCAGCGCGCAACAGCCGCGAAGCCAACGAACGGCGCGAAAGCGACGAACGGCGCCAAACCGGCGAGCCGCGCGAAGCCGTCGAACGGCAAGACGCCTTCAAAGAACGGCGCGAAGGTCACCAACGGCAAGACAGCGTCCAAGCCCGTCACCTCAACCCGCACCTCGAAGACCACCGCCAAGTCCCGCTAAACTCCAGCCACACCCCTCTGTGCCTCCGTGCCTCTGTGGTGCAAACGAACCGGAGGACCCGTGGACAAACGCACGTGCTCGACAACATCCGCTCGCAACGCGCCGCGCTCGACGCCGTCATCGCCAAACTCAGCGACGACGACATCCAGGCGCCGATCCTCGAAGACGGCTGGTCGATCAAGGACACGCTCGCGCACATCGCCTGGTGGGAGCGTAGCTGCGCGTCGTGGATCGAGAACCGTGCATCGAACCCCGATCGCCTGCCCGCCGGCTACTCGTTCGAGAACATCGACCGCCTCAACAACGACCTGCACGCCGAACTGCAGAAGCAGCCGCTCGCCGCCGTCCGCGAAGACGCGCGCTCAGCCCACGCCGCCATCATCGCCGCGATCGAACCGCTCGCCGACGCCGATCTCGCGAAGTCCCACTACGGCTGGCCCGCGCTCGACGAGATGATTCGCAGCAACACGACAGAGCATTACGAAGAACACCTAAGCGCGATCAGCGCGGCGGCCGGGCGACGGTAGGGGTTCTGGAGGTCGGAAGTCGGAGAGGGGAAATCCGCGCCGGCCTACAACTCACGTGCGGTCTGCGCTCGCGGCCGGCGCGACATCCGGTACGCGTCCCATATTGAGACACCGAGCAACATCGGCAGAATCGCGGCAAGCGCCATGCCGCCGAAGATCCATGTGACGCCCATCGCAAGAGCGCTGAACTCATGCGCGAAGCTGCAATCCGGCCGCGGATCCGTCCACGAGTCGAAGATCGCCATGCTGCATTCGCGCGACGTGACGTCGAGCACAGTATTGGTTGCCCAACTGAGCGCTTGCAGCGCGACCACGGCGCACGCCGCGTAGACGAGTGGGCGGAACCACCGCCGTCTCGACGCGCCGTTCATCTCGGATTGAGGTGAAAGCGCAAGGGATGTAAACGAAGCACCCACGAAGATCAAAGCCAAGAGGACGAACAGAAGTCTGAGTTCGGAGTTAGGATCCGTCGAGAACGCGAGCGCGACGCACGCCATCGCACACAGCATTAGCAACAGAAAGCACACCGTGGATCCGCGCATGCACGGAGCTTATCAGACACGTGTGATTGCGCGCGTTGTGAGCGGGTGAGCGAGGCGGCTGTAAGTTTCTGGGGTTCCGGAGGTCGGAAATCGGGGGTCGGAGGTCGGAGGTTGGTTGGCGTCGCGCATCAGGCTTCGGCGGAGGCCTGCTGTTGGGCCGGGTGAGACGTCCGGTACCTGTCCCACAACGAGGCGGCAAGCAGCACCGGCACGATCGCCGAAAGCGCCGGGACTCCGACTACGACTGACAGCCACCACGCAGCGAAACTTGCTACGTGCAACGGTGCGCAGTCAGGTGGCGGGTCCCCGCGCTCGATGCTGAGGACGACACACTCGTCCGCGAACGCCTCAAACGCCTCAAAGGTGCCCAGACTGAGCATTAGAACCGCAAAGATCGCGCACGCCGCGTAGGCGACTGGACGGAACCAGCGCCGTCTGCGCGCTCCATCGACCTTCGAACGGGGCGCCAGCGCGAGCGATGTCAAAGCGCCGCCCGCGAAGATCACTGCCAAGAAGACCTGCAACTGTTGGTTCCCCCCGCGGGAGCCCCCGTCGATAAAGAACGCGAGCGCGACGCAGACCGTCGCGGCCACCGCCAGAAGAAGAAAGCACACGGTCGATGCACGCATAGCCGGGAGCCTAGCAGCAGGGGTGGCTGCGCGCGCTGGGGCCGGGGAGCGAGTCGGCCGAAAATTCCCCACCTCTCACCTCTCACCTCCCCTATCCCAACTGACGGATGGTGCCGGGGGTGGGGTTCGAACCCACAAAGCCTTGCGGCCGGCGGATTTTAAGTCCGCTGCGTCTGCCGATTTCGCCACCCCGGCTCGGGCGACAATTGCCGCGAGCGCGGCTCGCGGGAAGCATAGCCGTTTCGGCGCGAGACGCGCGACGCGGAGCGAAGTCGGAAGTCAGGGATCGAGGTGCGCTACCATCAACGCATGCCCGCAACCATCGCGATCGTCGTCTCCGACCTCATGTTCCAATCCCGCATCGACGCCGCCGCCCGCGCGCTCGGCCACACGACGCTGATCGCGGATACGGCGGAGCGCGCCGCCGATGCGCTGGGAGCGTCGCCGGAACTGGTCATCGTTGATCTGCACGAACGCGAGGTCGACCCGGCAGCGATCATTCGAGACGCGAAGGCGGCCGGAGCGCGGGTGCTGGCGTTCGGGCGGCACACGGAGCCGCAGACGCTGCGCGCGGCTCGGGAAGTCGGCGCCGATACGGTCGTGCCGCGGTCGCAGTTCGTCGAGGAGCTGGGCGAGCTGATCACGTCGCTGCTCGACGTCAACGCCGTCAGCGACGATTGGTGATTAGGGATTGGTGATTGGGCGGCTCAAGCCGGATCCAGCCCAATCACGAATCACCAATCCCCAGCCGTCGTGCAACGCTCGGCGCCTCGAACCCACGGACCGCCCAATCACCAAACTCCAAACTCCAAGGCTCCGGTACAATGCCCGAGAACCTATGACGACAACCCCCGCCACCCGCTACGAGACCGTGATCGGCCTGGAGGTGCACGTGCAACTCCTGACCAAACGCAAGATGTTCTGCGGCTGCAGCGCCGCCTACGCCGACGACGCGCCCAACACGCACGTCTGCGCGATCTGCATGGCGCTCCCCGGCGTGCTGCCCGTCATCAACCGCAAGGCCGTCGAGTACACGGTGATGACAGCGCTGGCGCTCAACTGCGAGATCCCGGCGTTCTCGAAGTTCGACCGCAAGAACTATCCGTATCCTGATCTGCTCAAGGGCTACCAGATCTCGCAGTTCGATCTGCCGCTGTCGCAGAACGGCTGGATCGAGATCGAAGTCGAGGGCCAGGAGCCGCGCAAGATCGGCGTGACGCGCTGCCACCTCGAAGAGGACACTGCGCGACTGACGCATCGCACCGAGCCGTCGGGCGAGAGCTTCTCGCTGATCGACATGAACCGCTCCGGCGTGCCGCTGATGGAGATCGTCGGCGACCCGGATCTGCGTTCGCCCGAGGAAGCGCGCGCGTACCTCGTCAAGCTGCAGCGGATACTGCGCTACATCGGCGTTAGCAAGGCGAACATGGAAGAGGGCAACTTCCGTTGCGACGCTAACGTGTCACTGCGACGGATCGGCGAAACGGAACTCGGCTCAAAGGTCGAAGTGAAAAACATGAACAGCTTCCGCGCCGTCTTCAACGCGCTGGCGCACGAAGTCGAGCGCCAGACGGCCGAACTCGATGCCGGCGCGCGCATCCCGCAGGAGACGCGCGGCTGGATCGAACCAGAGGGCCGCACCGTCAGCCAGCGCTCGAAAGAAGAAGCGCACGACTACCGCTACTTCCCGGAACCGGACCTGCCGCCGATCACGCTGACGCCGGCCGAAGTCGATTCCTTGCGCGCTCGCCTGCCAGAACTGCCGGACGCGAAGATGAAGCGCTTCGAACAGCAGTACGGGCTCTCGCGCTACGAAGCGAATCTACTGACGGAGACCGCAGCCCGCGCCGACTGGTACGAGCGCGCGGTTGCGCCCGCCGCGGCGAACGATGATACGCGCCTGCGTTTCGCGAAGCAGACCGCCAACTGGGTGCTCGGCGACTTCGCGCGGCTGCTCCACGCGTCGGCCGTTGACATCGAGGCGTCGCGCATCTCGCCGAAACATCTACATGCTATGATCGCTCTGGTCGAAGACGGCACGATCAGCGGCAAAATCGCCAAATCCGTCTTCGAGGAGATGTTCACATCCGGCAAGCCGCCGGCGGACGTCATCCGCGAACTCGGACTCGAACAGATCAGCGGCTCCGACGAGATCGGCGCCATCGTCGACAGCATCATCGAAAAGAATCCCAAGCCCGTCGCCGAGTTCCGCGAGGGCAAGCAGGAAGCGCTGAAATTCCTCGTCGGCCAGGCGATGCGCGAGACCCGCGGCCGCGCCAATCCGGCGATGCTGACCGACATCCTGAAATCGAAGCTGGGCTGAAACGAAGCTCGAAGCAAAGGCTCGATGAATTGATAACGTTGTTATTCGGATCGCATAACGCCGTGCTAAACTGGCGGACAACATGCGCTCAATAATCCGCGATCCCAGCTTCATCAAATGGTTCTATTTCGGCATGCACATCAAGCGGTGGCTCCTGCTGCTGCTGTTCGGCGTTGCCATCATGGGTCTCGGCTTCGGCTACTTCCTCCGCGAGGTCTACGTCTCCTACACGTTCCCAGGCTTTGTCTACTACCTGACGCTGCAATTCGTGCCGCGCTTCGCGCGTGGCGCGATCTTCGTCACGGCCAGTCTCGGCATCATCTCGTTCGCCGTCTGGAAGCTGAATCAGTCGCTGCTGTCGGCGTTCATCAAGCCGGAGCGCAACGAGAGCATCGTCGACATCATCTATAACCATCGCTACCTGCGCCGCGGCCCGAAGATCGTCGCGATTGGTGGCGGCACGGGACTCTCGACACTGCTGCGCGGCCTGAAGGAGTACACGGGCAACATCACGGCGATCGTCTCGATCGCTGATGACGGCGGCAGCTCCGGCCGGTTGCAGCGAGAGTTCGGCGTCCTCCCGCCCGGCGACATCCGCAAGAACATCGCGGCGCTTGCCGACGCCGAGCCGCTGATGTCCCGCCTGTTTGAGTACCGCTTCGCGGAGGGTGAGGGGCTCGAGGGCCACAGTTTCGGGAACTTGTTCATCCTCGCGATGACGGAAGTCGCGGGCAACTTCGAAGAAGCGGTACGCGAGACCAGCCGCGTACTCGCCGTCCGCGGCCAGATCCTGCCCGCGACGCTCTCCGCGCTGACGATCTGCGCGCGCACGAACAGCGGCGAGATCGTCCGCGGCGAGTCCGCCATCACGGAGCATGGCGACGTCAAGGAGATCTTCCTCGACCCGCCGGCGATCCAGGCGAACCCCGACGCCATCCGCGCCATCCTGCAGGCCGACATCATCATCTGCGGACCAGGCAGCCTGCTCACCAGCGTCATGCCTAACATCCTCGTCGAAGGCATCCGCCGCGCGATGGAGGTGTCTCCTGCGCTCAAAGTCTACGTCTGCAACGTGGCGACCCAGCACGGGGAGACCGACGCGTTCAAGGTCAGCGACCACTTCAACACGCTGACGCAGCACCTCAAGGGCGCCAATCCGTTCGAGTACGTCCTCGCTAACAGCAACACCGACGCCGTGCTGCCTGAAGAGTGGCACTCAGAGCCCGTGATCATCGACCGCATGACCCTCGACGGCGCCCGCGTCCTCCGCTCGGATGTCGTCTCCGAGGAGAACCGCTACCGCCACGATTCGAAGAAGCTCGCCGACGCGCTGATCCGCCTCTACTACGAGCGCAACTCCGCAGGGGAGCCGCTCGCTCCGGCCGAAGACTCGCCTGCCATCGCCGAGCCGCAGGAAGCCAGCGTCGGGTAACGAGCCTTCCTACCGGAAGCGAAAAGACCGCCGGAAACGGCGGTCTGCCGCTTAACCTTGCTGCGACTCCCCTGGACTACGCGCCGACGCGCTCCCGCATCTCAGCTGCAATGCGCGGCCCGGAGTCTGATGCGGCGACGAGGCCGCGCAGGCCCGTGACGGCGATCTCGATCAACTGAGGCGGCAGCGGCCACTCGCCCGGCGACCAGCGCGGGAACGTACGCAGCGCCTCGAAATCGATGACGTATGTGTTGCGGCGCCCCATCCGGTGCCGCCGTACGATTCCCGCTTCCTCAAGCTGGTTCAGAATCGCCACGATCGCGCGCTCCGTCACGCCGACGTTGACCGCCATTTCGCGCACCGTGCTGTCGCTGTCGAGCGCGATAGAGAGCAGCAACAGCGCATGGTTCGTGAAGAATCCCCATGTGCCGATGCGCGGCTCCAGCGCGCCGGAATCAACTTCGGGCTGCCGCTGCTGGTGGCCGTTCGGCGCCGCGTGATAGTTCGAAATCGACAGCAACGTCTGGATCAGGCCGTCGACGAACGCGCGCGGCGTCAGCGAGACGGTCCCCTCGCGCCGATAGGCCGCAAGCTGGTCGAAATCCACCGAGTACGTGTTCCGGCGACCATCCCGGTGCCTGAAGACGATCCCGTCGTCGCTGAGCTGGCGCAGAATCGCCAGCGTCGCCCGTTCCGTCACGCCTACGCCGTCCGAGATTCCACGCACCGTCGCGTCGTTGTGGCGCACGACGTAGATCAGCACAAGCGCGTGATTGGTCAGGAATCCCCAGGTCTCCGGCATGTTCCCTCCGTGGAAACGGCTCGCGAAAACTTTCTCCAAAATTCGTTTTGAAACTACTTGACAGTTCCATTTCAGGAACTACAATGCATGTATAAGCAATCAGGTCACATGAATCACGGTTCTTGTTTCATGTGGCATATTTCACGAAGGAGTTCACGTGTTATTGCAATCATCTCTTGAACATCATGCATCAATGTTCATGAGTTGGCAAGTACTGACGCGGTAGAACCTCGTGAATCAGGAGCGTTCCCACGGAAGCGGAACGGGCGGAGGGCGCGGGGGAGCGGATCCACAGTGTAGGGGTCCCGGGTTGGAGTCAGTCGCAGTGAGTCGGGTTGCTTTGGTGGCAAACAAGGCGGGGGATCCGGCGAACAGGGGTTGACTCCGAGGACGGTTTGGCCGGCCGTCCTTCCCAACAGAACTGCCAGTGGTCGGTCGGTCCTTGGAAAGACTAGTGAGAAGCCGGCAGCAGGAGGGCCGGCTTCTTCGTTTTTCTCATCAGGTGCTACCCAACGGCGCGCCGGTAACTCCAGCCTCCAGCTTCTACCCTCCAGAGCGTCATTCCGAGGCACACCCGTCGCCTACGCCCGCGGCCCACCCTTGGCCGCCAGCACAGTGTTGTACAGCAGCATCGCCCGCGTCATCGGCCCGACGCCGCCCGGCACCGGCGTGATCGCCGACGCCCTCTCGGCCACGGCGTCGTAGTCCACGTCGCCCACAAGCCGCTTGCCGCTCTTCTTCGAAGCATCTGGCACGGCGTTTACGCCCACGTCGATGACCACCGCGCCTTCGCGCACCATATCGACGGTGATCGCCCGCGGGCGCCCCATCGCCGCGATGACGATGTCTGCCCGCCGGGTCTCCGCGCCGATATCCGCCGTGCCGGTGTGGCAAACCGTGACGGTCGCGTTACCGCCCCACGCCTTGCGCATCAGCAGCCCGGCCAGCGGTTTGCCGACGAGATTCGAGCGCCCGACGATCACCGCATGCTTGCCGGCCGGGTCGTGGCCGGTGCGCATCAGCATCTGCACCACACCATGCGGTGTACACGAGATGAACGACGGCTCGCCGCGAAAGAGCCGCCCGGCGTTCACCGGATGCAACCCGTCCACATCCTTGTGTACCGCCACGACGTCAATAATCGCCGACTCGTCGATGTGCGGCGGGAGCGGCAACTGCACCAGGATGCCGTGCCACGCCGGATCGTCGTTCAACTCACGTACGAGCGCGATCAGTTCGGCCTGCGTAATGTCCGCCGGCCGCCGGATCGTCTCGCCACGCATCCCGACTTCAGCGGCGTCCTTCGTCTTCCCGCGAACGTACGACACCGACGCCGGATCCTCGCCCACCAGTACGACCGCCAGTCCCGGCTCGATGCCGTCTGCCCGCAGGCGCTCGACATCGAGCCGCACCTCGTCGCGGACATCGCGTGCGATAGCAGCGCCGTCGATGATCTCAGCGGGCACAGCGCCTCCGGCAGTCTTGAGGTTGTTACTGATTGCGTTGCGCGAGCGGTAGTTCCGTCGTCAGTTCAGATCGCGTGATGGACTCAAGTTCCTTCTGCGCGGCAGACAAGCATTCATCAATCCGCGGCCCAAGTTCCTTCGTGTTGAACAGTTCGTGGTAAGCGATTCGCTGAATGGCGCTTTCCGGCACAACGGCCCGAGTGCGTAGCGTCCCCGCATCGATAATGTAAGCATCGGGCATGAAGCGTAGTTCGAGGAACGGAGACACGCCATATGCACCGATTTGAATTCGCTCTGTAAGGGAATCGCGATCCCTCAGTAACAGCCAGAGAGATCGATCGTGATACAGCGCCTTCAGCTCGAAACCCTGCCGCCGCGAGAATTCGGCAAGCTTATTGGTAATATTGCGCTCGATTTCAGCCGGAAGATCCGCTGCTTCTGGCGCGCGCCCGGCATCGACTTCGCGTTCTCGGTTGATCATGGTGCGTCCAGTATAAACCAGTTGGTCTGATCCAGTTCGATCGTGGCCGTCACGGTGAACTCGCGGCCGCCTCCAGGCCGAAGAATCGCGCCGCTGCCATCCCTGATGTACTGTACGAAATGCGGCCCCGTCGCCGCAGCGCCCCGCAACGCCAGTGCCACGCCCAGTTCAACAGGCTTGAGGGTAATTGCCAGTTCGCTCGCGGCTTGCCATCCAGCTTGATAGGCAACGTCCGTCAAATAGGTGAGACCTCCTCGACCGGGGCGCAGAGCGCCGACGGCGATGATCCCTTGAGCGTGCTCGCGCGACGTGTAGTGGTACCAAGCCATGCCCCTGATGTAACACACCTGTTCTCACGCAACAATTGACATTACCTTGCTCCCATGGAGTACGCGGTCGGCATCGACGTTATCGAGATCGCGCGCGTGCGGAAGGTGCTCAAACGGCACCCGGAGCGCTTTCTCACGCGTATCTTCACGCCCGAAGAGGTGGCGTTCTGCCGTGGCCGCGTGCCAGAACTAGCCGCCCGCTTCGCCGCCAAGGAAGCCGTGATGAAGGCGCTCGGCACCGGCGCGCGCGGCCTCGCCTGGCGCGAGATCGAGATTCTGCCGAACCGCCGCGGCAAGCCGCTCGTCTACCTTCACGGGCTCGCCCGAAAGCGCGGCGAAGCCATCGGACTCCGCGGCGTAGACATCAGCCTCACCCACTCGCACGAACTGGCGATCGCCTCCGTCGTGGGCGTGGCCGACGACGCCCCCGTGGATCGCGAGCGGCACCGCGCCCAGCTTGTCGAGTGGTTGCGCGAGCAGGGCCGGCTGTGAAACTCGTCACGGCAACGCAGATGCGCGCGCTCGAGCAGCGCGCCGTCGAAGCCGGCACATCGCTCGACGCGCTCATGGAAGCCGCGGGCCTCGCCGTCGCGCAGGAGGCGTGGCTCTCGCTGGGCGTCGTCGAGGATCGGCGTATCGTCGTGCTCTGCGGGCCCGGCAACAACGGCGGCGACGGCCTCGTGGCGGCGCGCCATCTCGCCGAATGGGGGGCGCGCGTCATCGTCTGCATTCCCGTCGCACGCCCGGATGACGATCCAAAACTGACGCTCGGTCGCGAGCAGGGCATCGCGATCACCGACGGACGACACGCCGTTCAGGACGCGCTTGCCGAAGCGGAACTCGTTATCGACGCGCTACTCGGCATCGGCCGCGCCCGCCCGATCGATGGCGCGATGGCTGACGCGCTGCGCTTGCTCCGCGAAGCCGGCAAGCGCCCCGTCCCGCCGCAGATCATCGCTGTCGACGTGCCGACGGGCATCGACGCCGACGCCGGCAGCGCCGATCCACTCGCCGTGTCTGCCCACATGACCATCACGTTCGGCGCCGCGAAAGTCGGTTTGTATACGCTCCCCGGATCGACGCATGCGGGACGCGTGCAGGTGATCGACATCGGCCTGCCGGCAGACGCCGGGCGCGCCCTCCCGATCGACCTGCTCGACACCAGATACGTGCGTGAGCGGCTGCCGGAGCGCCCACCCGGCGGCAACAAGGGCACGTTCGGGCGCGTGTTGGTCGTCGCAGGCTCGGTCAACTATCCGGGCGCGGCGCGTCTCTCGGCCGAAGCCTGTTACCGCGCTGGCGCCGGCCTCGTCACCATCGCCTGCGCGCCGTCGTTACGCGCCATCATCGCGCCGGCGCTGCCCGAGGCCACGTATCTGCCCGTCGATGGCGCGGGCGAGACGCTCGACACGCGGGCGGCGTCGCAGATCATCGAGGCGCTTCCAGACTTCGACGCGCTGCTCATCGGTCCGGGTCTCGGTCAGGCGTCCGGCGTTCGCGACGGCGTACTCGACGTACTCGCGCATATTCCCAGCGAGATGACCGGCGTGGTCGTGGACGCCGATGCCCTCAACGCGCTCGCCGCAACGGATGGCTGGCACGAACGTGTACGCGCGCCGCTGGTACTCACGCCCCACCCCGGCGAGATGGCGCGGCTGCTCGGCAGCACCGTCGAAGCGGTGCAAGCCGACCGCCTGAGTACGGCGCTCGAGGCGGCGGCGCGCTGGCAGCAGACCATCGTGCTGAAGGGCGCCCACACCATTGTTGCGGCGCCGGATGGGCGTGCGGCAATCAGCCCGTTTGCAAACCCGCTGCTCGCCACTGCCGGCACCGGCGACGTGCTGGCGGGCATCATCGCAGCGTTGCTCGGCGCGCGCATGGCGCCATTCGACGCCGCGGCATGTGCGGTCTACCTACACGCCCTCGCGGGTGAGGATCTGCGCGACGAATTCGGCGATCGCGGAATGCTGGCGAGCGACTTGCTTCGGGCCGTGCCCGGCGCGCTTAAGACGGTTCGACAGGGCTACTCGTCGGCTCGAAATACGGTGCCCCGCATTGACGGCAGAAGCGAGCCGTCGTAAGTTCGGTACTGTCCTCGGGCACCGGCGCTTCGCATGCCGCGCACACCCACACCATCGCCTTGCCGCACTGCGAGCAAAACGGATACGCCGCGTCCGGACGAGTCGGGTAGCCGTACGAACCGATGTGCTCATTCTCGCATTTCCCCAGGCCTCGCGCTTCGTTCGTCATCGCCACTCTCCCTCACTACTCACGACGAGTCGCTGTCCGGTGCAAGTGGCTCGCCCGTTGGACCAGCCGTCGCAATGCTCCCGGCGCGCCGGTCGAGCCAGTAGTCGAGCGCGACGCGGGCGACCGCTGCTGCAGGCAAGGCTAACAGCACCCCCACAATCCCAAGCAGCTGCCCGCCTGCCAATATCGCCAGCAGCACGATGAGCGGCGGCAGGTTGAGCGTCTGCCCGTAGATCCGCGGCGTCAGGTATCGATCCTCGAACTGCTGGTAGACGAGCAAGGCGCCCAGCACCCAGAGGGCGCGCGTAGTCGACACGTCGAACGCGGCGACGACGGGCGGTATCGTCGCGATGAAGGCGCCGAACAGCGGGATGATGTCGGCGAATCCCGCCAGCACCGCGAACGCGACCGCATTCGGCACGCCAAGGATCAGCAGTACGATAAACGTATAGACGCCGATGCACACCGAGGTGATCACCTGCCCGCGCACGTAGCCGCCGACGACGCGGCTCAGCGCTTGCGTGATCGCCTCGAACTCGGGCTCGCGCCCCGGAGGCACGAACTGGTAGGCGAAGCGCGACAACCGCGGAGTGTCGATGAGCAGGTAGATCGACAACACGAAGACCGTGAACAGCGACAGCACCCCGAACAACACGCGCTGGCCATAGTCCACGGCTTCGGCGCCTGACAACAGATCGCCCCACTCGAAGTCCTCTGCCCGTTGCTCAAGATCGGCTTCGACGCCGAAGTCCGCGAGGAAGTCTTCGAGCGTGCGCGCGTGTTCGGGCAGGTTCGCGCGGATGTCGGCGAACTCGTCGATCATCGCGGGCACCATCAGCGTCATCAGGCCCGCGATGATCGCAACGATGACGGCAAAGATCCCCAGCACCGCCACTGCACGCGGTGCGCCGCGGCTGACGAGCCACGTAACGTACGGCTGCAGCGCCGCCATAAAGATGAACGCCGTGATCACCAGCACCAACACCGGCCACAGCTTGACCAATGCGTACAACGACAGCAGCGCGAGCGCGGCTAGCAGCATCCCCCGGTACGAGACCTCTAAACGGAGCATGCTCTACGGCTGAGCTCGGGAGCCCGAGCCCTCCGAGCGCGCGCCCTGCTCCTGCTTGAACTCCTCATCGTGGCGGCGCGCCAGCACGGCGTTCAGTTCTCCGCCGACGAGCAGGATCAAGTTCGACCAGTACAGCCACACCAGGAGCAGAATCACCGCCGCGATCGAACCGTAGGTGCGATTGTAGGACCCGAACCGCGAAACATACACGGTCAGCGCGATCGACGCGACGATCCAGCCCACGACAAACACGATCGCGCCCGGCGATATCCACTTGAGGGCGTGATCCGTACAAGGCGCGAACGCGTACAACACCGCCACCGCCGCCGTGATCAGAATGAGCGCGACCGGGATCGTCGCCCAGTTCCACAGCAGAACGAACTGGCTCTCCCATCCGAGCGCCTGGCCCATGCCACCCGCCATGAACTGACCCGTCGCGATCAGGATCGAGGCGGCCAGGATCAGCCCGCCGAAGATCAGCGTCAGGCCCAGTGCGATCAGCTTTCGCCTGATGAAACCGCGATCCTCCGGCACATCGTAGGCACGGTTCAGCGCCTTCATCACCACACCGATCGCCGAGGACGCCGCCCACAGCGCGCCCAGCGAGCCGAAGATGATCGCGCCGCCGCCCTGCGAGTGCACGACTTCGTCTGTGAACGACTCGATCACCGAAGTCGCGTCCTCCGGCATCACCTGGCTCGACTTGTCGACGATGCGCTGCGTCAGGTCGCCAACATCGAACACGTTGTCGATGACGGCCGTGAGTCCCGCAAGCAGCAGCAAGAACGGGAAGATGGCAAGCACCGAGTGGTACGCCATCTCCGCCGCCAGGCCCGGCACGTCGTCGTCGCCAACCTCTTTGATGGTTTCTCTGGTGATGCCGGTGATGTCGAACTGCCCGACGCGCCACGCCGGCAGCTTGTCCAGTACGATAGCCATGCTTCTCCCGTCCAGCGGCGAGGCACGCCGCACAGACGCGCTCTCCTGCGCGAATTGTCGTGGCGGCTGCATTGCATGTTCGGAAGCCGACGCGACGGGGAAGTTGCAGCTTGATCAACTTGCGGCGCGGCAAGGACGCCCGGCGCCTTAATTTCCGGCCTTTGAGGTGCCGCCACGATCCGGCTACACTGTGCCGACGAAACGGAGAGGTGCTCATTGGAATTCCGCGACTACATCAACATCGCCCAGATTCTCGTAGCCGTGCTGCTGACGGTCGTCCTGCTGCTGCAGGCGAAGGGGTCGGGCATCGGCACGGCGCTCGGTGGTGGCTCTGGCGGCAGCTTCCGCACCCGCCGCGGCGTCGAAAAGACGCTCTTTCAGCTCACGATCATCCTGGCGGTGGTCTTTCTGGTCATCTCCGCCTGGGGTGTGCGCGCGTCGCTCGTGTCCTGACGCCCGTTGATCGATGCCCGGCGACACTCGAGCGCGTAGCCGAGGCCTGCTGACGTGCCACTGACGCAGACTCGCTGGCCGTTCTTCGCCGCCCTCGTGGGCGGTGTCTTCGCCGTCTCGGCGCTCTGGTTCCTCATCCTGTCTAACCCCTCCGGCGAGGCCGTGCCGGCTAGCGGCGGCCGCTACGTCGAGGGCGTCACGCGCGCTCCCGAACGCATCAACCCGCTCTTTGCCAACGCCAACGCCACCGACCGGGATCTCGCATCGCTCGTCTTCAGCGGCCTCGTCACCCTGTCCCCCGATGGCACGCCGCTCCCAGACCTTGCCGAACGTTGGGAGATCACCGGTAACGGCCAGAGCTATACCTTCCACCTCCGCGAAGGCGTCGCATGGCAGGACGAAGAGCAGACGCGCTTCGACGCCGACGATGTCGTCTTCACATTCGACGCGATCTCCGACCCGGAATTCAATGGCGACCCCGCGCTTGCGCAGTTGATGCGGGGCGTCGTCGTTTCCGCGCGCGATCCGTACACCGTCGAATTCCGGCTCGAACAGGCATACGCGCCCTTCCTCGCCTTCATGACCGTCGGCATCCTGCCAGAACATCTCCTCGGCCAACTCGATGCCGACGCGTTGTACAACGCCGAATTCAACGCACGGCCGATCGGCACCGGCCCGTACCGGTTCCAGGGCCGCACCAGCAGCAGCGTCGTGCTCGCCACGAACGCCACGTATCACTTCGGCCCGCCGCGCATCTCCACGCTTGAACTGCGGGTGTTTGGTGACGAACGCGCCGTCGTCACCGCGCTTCGCGAGGGCGACATCGACGGCGCCTTGCTCGGACCGCAGGCGGCATCGTCCGATCTTGAGTTCCTGCGCGACGACGACAGGTTTTCAGTGCAGGAGCTCACCGGCACGACGCTTCACCTTCTCTACCTCGACACTCGCTCGCCGCTGTTCGATGATGCCGAAGTTCGGATAGCGCTGTTTCGCGCAATCAACCCCGCGTCGCTCATCGACCGGGCCGCCGGCGGCAGCGGCATCCCTGCCGACACGGGCATTCCGCGCGCGTCGTGGGCGTACACCCAGGTCGAGGTGCCATCGTTCGATGCGGGCGAAGCCGCGCGCGCGCTCGAAAACGCCGGCTGGTCGCGCGGCCGTGACGGGATCCGCGTCAAAGGCGGCGCGCGCCTCTCCTTCACGCTCTCCACCAGCAACGAAGTACATCGCGTCGCTGTTGCCGAGAACGTCGCCGCCCAACTGCGATCCGTCGGCGCCGATGTCACCGTGCAAACGCTCGATGCGTCCACCTTCATCGATCAACATGTGTTGCCGAGGCGGTTCGAGACCGCGCTCGTCGAAATAGACCCGGGCGCGGACCCGGATCCGTACCCGTTCTGGCACAGTAGCCAGATCACGCCTCCGGGCCGCAATCTCTCGAGCTATGCCGACCCTCGTTTCGACGACGCGCTCGAACGCGCACGCCAAACGACGGACATTGCCCGCCGCACCGAACTCTACGCCCTCTTCGAAGGCATGCTGATCGCCGAGATGCCGGCGCTGCCGCTTTACACGCCCGTCTACACATACGTGCAGCACACGGAGGTACGCGGATTCACGGCGTCGTTGCTGTTTACAGCGGCATGGCGCTTCGCCAACGTACGCGAGTGGTACGTCGAGACACGCGTCCCGTAAGGCTCGCTAGCTTTCTGGACGCGGACGGGCGGCCGGCTCCGCCAGCCGCAGCCCAAGCGTGTCGAGCGCCGACTGATCGACCTTCGACGGCGCGCCCGTCATCACATCCGCCGCGCTCTTCGTCTTGGGAAACGCGATCGTCTCCCGGATATCCGTCTCCTGCGCGAACAGTGCCACCGTCCGGTCGATGCCCGGCGCAATCCCACCGTGCGGCGGCGCGCCGAACTCAAACGCCTCGAGCATGTGACCGAAGCGCTCCTGCGCGTCCGCGTCGCTGATTCGAAGCAGGCGCAAGATGCGCTCTTGCTCCTCGCGGCGATGGATGCGGATGCTGCCGCTGCCGATCTCCTGCCCGTTACACGCGAGGTCATACGCGTTGCTGCGGACGCGCGCGGGATCGCTGTCCAGGAATTCGATGTCCTCGGACTTCACCGACGTGAACAGGTGATGCGTCGCATCCCATCGCGACTCATCGTCATTCCACTCGACAAGCGGAAAGTCGACGATAAACGAAAACACGAGCGCGTCCTTGTCCGCCAGGTCGAGCTTGGCAGCGACCGTACGCCGCACCACGTCGAGCGCCGGCCGCACGCGCCCCGACGAGCCCGCTTCCTTCGCCGGCATCCCGCCGTGCCCGGCGACGATCAACAGCAAATCGTTCGCGCCCGCGCCGGCGCGTTCGCCCATCGCCCGCACCAGGTCAACGCCGAGAAATTTCAGCACGGGCGAGCGGACCTGTTCGTCCGTAAGCGTCGCGAGTTCACCCAGATACGCGATCGACACGAGCCCCTTCGCGCCCAGCGACTTCGCCGTCTCCGTCAGCGCGTCGATCTCCTTGCGGCTGAACTCCGCACCACCCGGCACGCAGATCCCTTCAATCGAGCCCCCGCTTTCGGCCGCCCCCCGGAATACGGTGAATTCCGTCTCGCGCAGCATGTCCGTGAAATCTGTCAGCTCCAGACCGTACCGCAGGTCCGGTTTGTCCGTGCCGAAGCGCCGCAGCGACTCGGCATACGGGATGCGCACGAACGGCGCGGGTACGCGCAGATCGGGCCGCACCTCCCTGGCGATGCTCAGGTACAACTCCTCAATCAGCGCTAGAATGTCGTCCTGATCGACGAAGCTCATTTCCAGGTCAAGCTGTGTGAACTCCGGCTGCCGGTCGGCCCGCAAATCCTCATCCCGATAGCAACGGGCGATCTGAAAGTACCTCTCGAACCCGGCCACCATCAGCAGTTGCTTGAACTGCTGCGGCGACTGCGGTAGTGCGTAGAACTCGCCCGGATGCACGCGGCTCGGTACCAGGTAGTCGCGCGCGCCCTCCGGCGTCGGGTTCGCCAGCACCGGCGTCTCGATTTCGATGAACTCCCGCTCTGTCAGGAACCGCCGCATGTGGTCGATCACGCGATGGCGTAGCACGATGTTATTGTGCATGCGTTCTCGCCGCAGGTCGAGATAGCGGTACTTCAGCCGCAACATCTCGTCCACATCAACGTCCTCGTTGATGTAGAACGGCGGCGTCTTGGACGCGTTCAGTATCTCAACGGCGTTCGCGCGCACTTCGATCGCGCCGGTGGGCATCGTCTCGTTCTCGGTGCCGGCGCGCCGCGCCTCTACGCGCCCTTCGACGCGGAGGACGTATTCGCCGCGTGCCTCGCTTGCGACGGCGTGGGCTTCCGGCGCATCCGGATTGACGACGACCTGCACCAACCCGCGGCTATCCCGCAGATCGATGAAGATGAGCCCGCCGTGGTCGCGCCGGCGATGGACCCACCCGGCCAGCACGACGTCCTGCCCGGCGTCGCTCGCCCGTAGTTCACCGCAATAGTGGCTTTTCTGCACGACTCCTCCCGTGGATGGCCGAAGGGATGCCGCAGTGTACCCGCCTCTCCCGCTCTGAAGCAGGTTGGCCGCTGCGAATCGTCAATCATCAACGTCAATCACTGCGAGGGGCGTGATCCGCATCGCGTGGTATATTTCGCCGCCTGCCTGCCATCTGTGAGTTTGGGGTGCTATGCCGTTCCTGGCGTTTCTGTTGATCGCGGGCGCCGTCAGCGCCGCGTCGGTGGCCGCCGCGGCTCAACTGCGCGATCGCACCTACGCCATCACCGCCGCCATCGCCGGCGGCATCATCGTCTTCTTCCTCAACGCCGGCGTCCACGTCCGCGTCTATCACGATGACGCCTACATCACCCTCCGCTACGCCCGCAACCTCGCCGATGGCGTCGGCCCCGTCTGGAACGCCGGCGAACGCGTCGAGGGCTACACCAACTTCCTCTGGATGGTCCTCCTCGCCGCCATGCACGTCGCCGGCATGGATCTCGTCACCGCCTCTCTCGTACTCGCCTACGTCGCGTCGTTCGCCTGTCTCTTGTTCGTCTGGCGCATCTGGTCCCTCTGGGCCGAGGATGACGACGCCGGCATCATCGCCAACCCGGCTGTACTCGCCGTCACGCTGCTGGTCATCGGCCTCAACGGCGCCGTCGCCGCCTGGGCCTTCGGCGGCCTCGAGACGCCGCTTGCGATGGCGCTCCTCACCGGCGCGGTCTATCTGTTCCTCGTCGAACAGCGCACCGGCCGCTTCCCCTTCTCTGCCCTCGTCTTCACCGCCGGCGCGATGACACGCCCGGAGCTTGCCGGCATCGTCGCCCTCACCGCCGTCTACGGCTTCGGCGACGCCTGGCTACGCCGCGACAGCGCTGCCCTGCGCCGCATGGCGATCTGGACCGCGCTCTTCGCCGCCATCTACCTCCCCTACTTCGCCTGGCGCTGGTGGTATTACGGCTATCCGCTTCCTAACACGTTCTACGTCAAGGTCGGCGGCAGTCAGATCACCCTCGAACGCGGTCTCGCGTATGTGTTCCGCTATGGCAACGCGTACGCGTTTCTCGCGCTCGTCACGGGCGCGGTCGCGCTCGCGTTCGACCGTGCCGCGCGCAGTCGCCGGGACGCCACGTATATCGCGGCCGTGATCGCCATGTGGCTCACGATGGTTGCGATCGAAGGCGGGGATGCGTTCGCGCATGGCCGGTTTGTCGCGCCCATCGTACCGCTGCTCGCGCTGGCCGGCGTGGCCGGGTGGGCAGCGCTCATGTCCCGCGCCCTCGCCCAACCGCGCCAGTTCGCCGCCGTGTCGCTGACCGGCGCCGTGCTGCTCGGCTTGATGCTGGCGCAGTCGTCAGTCGATGCCAGCCGCCCTGCCCTGCGCGCGCTCGACGAGCGCGAACGCACCGCCGGCGAGCTGCTTGGCGCGCGCTTGCCCGAGACCTACACGATCGGTGTCTTCGCTGCCGGCGCCGCGCCGTACTATTCGCAGCTTCCCGCGTTGGACCTGCTCGGCATCTCCGACGAGACCATTGCGCACACGGAGATCCCGGGTCTCGGTCGCGGCATCATCGGCTACGAGAAGTACAACCTCGACTACGTGTTCGATGAGCGCCGCCCGGAGATCCTCATCATCAGCTCGTTCGCTCCCAACCCGCTCACCCGTGGCGAGGTCGAATCACAAGCGCAGGAACCAGGACGAGGTATCGTCGGCTATCAGCTGCTGCTAAAGGACCCACGCATGTGGGAGCGGTATCAGATGAGCTCCCTGCAAGCGGAAGGACGCTGGTATAGCTTCGCGCAGCGGAAGGACACGCTGGACGAATTCACACCGGACTGGACGGAGTTCCCAGGCGAAACGGCTATGCGATGACGATCTGTGCAAGGACGACTCCATGCCGTTCGTAGCGTTCCTGCTGATCGCGGGCGCCGTCAGCGCCGCGTCGGTGGCCGCCGCGGCTCAACTGCGCGATCGCACCTACGCCATCACCGCCGCCATCGCCGGCGGCATCATCGTCTTCTTCCTCAACGCCGGCGTCCACGTCCGCGTCTATCACGATGACGCCTACATCACCCTCCGCTACGCCCGCAACCTCGCCGATGGCGTCGGCCCCGTCTGGAACGCCGGCGAACGCGTCGAGGGCTACACCAACTTCCTCTGGATGGTCCTCCTCGCCGCCATGCACGTCGCCGGCATGGATCTCGTCACCGCCTCTCTCGTACTCGCCTACGTCGCGTCGTTCGCCTGTCTCTTGTTCGTCTGGCGCATCTGGTCCCTCTGGGCCGAGGATGACGACGCCGGCATCATCGCCAACCCGGCTGTACTCGCCGTCACGCTGCTGGTCATCGGCCTCAACGGCGCCGTCGCCGCCTGGGCCTTCGGCGGCCTCGAGACGCCGCTTGCGATGGCGCTCCTCACCGGCGCGGTCTATCTGTTCCTCGTCGAACAGCGCACCGGCCGCTTCCCCTTCTCTGCCCTCGTCTTCACCGCCGGCGCGATGACACGCCCGGAGCTTGCCGGCATCGTCGCCCTCACCGCCGTCTACGGCTTCGGCGACGCCTGGCTACGCCGCGACAGCGCTGCCCTGCGCCGCATGGCGATCTGGACCGCGCTCTTCGCCGCCATCTACCTCCCCTACTTCGCCTGGCGCTGGTGGTATTACGGCTATCCGCTTCCTAACACGTTCTACGTCAAGGTCGGCGGCAGTCAGGAATCGCTCGCGCTCGGGCTCGCCTACGTCCGTGATTTCGGCAGTTCATACGCCTTCTTGCCGCTGCTCATCGGCGCGATGGCGCTAGCATTCGATCGCGCGCGCAGAGTTGCGCGCGATGCCGCATACATCGTCAGTGTCATCGCCGTGTGGCTGACGATGGTCGTGGTTGAAGGCGGCGACGTGTTCGCGCACGGCCGCTTCATCGCGCCGATCGTGCCGTTGTTGTCGCTGGCAGGTGTTGCGGGCGGCGCGCGGCTCCTATCGCACTCCATCGCCGCGCCACGTCAGTTCGCCGGCGTCGCGCTCGCCGCGGCAGCGCTGTTGGCGCTTATGCTCGCGCAGTCGTCGGCCGATCCGGCGCGCGAGGGCGCCCGTGATTCGGACCGACGCAGCCGCGACGCGGGAATGCTGCTGCGAGATCGCGTGCCGCCGGCGTACACGATTGGCGTCATCGCCGCCGGCGCAATCCCGTACCATGCACGGCTTCCCGCGCTGGATATGCTCGGACTCAACGACGAAGCGATCGCGCACACCGAAGTAGAGAACTTTGGGCGTGGACTCGCCGGCCATGAGAAATACAATCTCGATTACGTCCTCGACGAGAGGCGCCCGGAGATCATTCTGACGTCGTTGTTCACGCCAGTTCCTGAGAGCCGCGCGGATGTCGAAGCGCGCGCCGCCGCTCCCGGCCGCATCGAAGCGTTCGACGGCCTGGTCGAAGACCCGCGCACGTGGGAGCGTTACCAGATGAGCGCGCTGAACGGCGGCGGCCGCTGGTTCAGCTTCCTGCAGCGCAAGGACACGCTCGCCGATTTCACCGCCGACTGGACCGAGATCCCAGCCGAAGCGAGCAGCCGGTGACGCCCATCCGCACAACACGAGGTTCGCGCCGATACGCTAGAGCAGGAGGACCCTGACACTTGCCCTTCCTGCTCTTCGCAGCACTCGCCGGCCCGATCATCGGCGCCTCACTCTACGGCGCCATCCGGCTTCAACGCCGCACGTACGTCGTCACGCTGGCGGTGATCGGCGGTGCCGCGGTGATGCTGCTGAACGCGATCCACGCCCGCCTCTACACGGACGACGCATACATCACGCTGCGCTACTCCCGGAATCTTTCCGACGGCATGGGGCCCGTGTGGAATCCCGGGGAGCGCGTCGAGGGTTACACGAACTTCCTCTGGATGCTCATCCTCGCCGGCATGCATCGCGTCGGCTTCGATCTCGTCGATGCCACGTACGTGCTCGCCGTCGTCGCGCTCCTAGCGACGCTGCTCGTCACATGGCGCATCTGGGCGCTCTGGGCGAGCGACGACGGCGCCGGGATCATCGGTCATCCAGCGATCCTTGTCATCGCTCTCTGCGGCATCGGACTCAATGGGTCGGTCGCCGCGTGGGCGTTCAGCGGACTCGAAACGCCGCTCGCCATGGCGCTGCTGACCGCCGCCGTCTTTCTCTTCCTCGTCGAGCGACGCACCGGTTCATTCCCGTGGTCCGCGCTCGCCTTCACCGCCGGCGCGATGACGCGCCCCGAATTGGCCGGCATCGCGGCATTCACCGCCGCCTACGGATTCGGCGACGCGCTGCTTCGGCGCGATTCGGCCGCGCTGCGCCGCATGACGCTCTGGACTGCCCTCTTCGCCGCGACGTACGGACCGTACTTTGCATGGCGCTGGTGGTACTACGGCTACCCGCTGCCCAACACCTTCTACGTCAAAGTCACGTCGAGCAGGCAGACGATCATCAACGGGCTTCAATACGTGCAAGGGCACGCCCAGAACTACGGCTTCCTGCCTCTGATCGTCGGCGTCTTCGCGCTCACGTTTGAACGCTCCGCGCGCATCCGCCGCGATGCCCTATACATCCTTGCCATCATCGTCGTCTGGCTGCTGTTCGTGGCGATCGAGGGCGGCGATGCGTTCGCGCATGGGCGCTTCCTCTCACCCATCGTGCCGATCATCACGCTCGCCGGTGTGGCCGGATTGACAGCGCTCCTGCGCCGCGGCATCGCCGAACCGCGCCAGTTCGCCGCCGTATCGGCCGTCGTCCTCTTGCTGTTCGGGCTGGCGCTCGCGCAATCGTCCGTGGACGGACGCCGCGACGGGTTCAGGGCGGTACTCGATAGCGGCGAACGCGGCGGAAGGTTGCTCGACGCGCGCGCGCCGGATGACTACACCGTCGCCATCGTCGCCGCCGGCGCCGTACCGTACTACTCGCGCATGCCCAGTCTCGACATGCTCGGCCTCAACGACGAAACCATCGCCCACACCGAGATCGCGCACCAGGGCGCCGGTGTGCAGGCGCACGAGAAATACAACATCGACTACGTTCTGACAGAGGCGCAGCCTGAGATCATCGCGATTGCCGGCTACAACAAGGAACCCCATCCCCGCGCGGTGTTCGAGGCCTTCGCGGTGGTCGCGCCATTCCGCATCGATGCCCTCTATCGGCTGATCAAGGATCCGCGAACGTGGGAGCTCTATCAGATGAGCGCGCTCCTCGACGGCGACCTCTGGTACAGCTTCCTCCAGCGCAAAGACACACTCGACGATTTCCAGGCCGACTGGACGGAAACGCCCGCAGCCGCGGTCGCGCCGTAACGGCGGCGAATCGCCGCCGGCGCGTCACACTGAATGGCCAGGCGCCTCGCGGCGGACCCCTCTTGCGAACAGCGACGATCAATGGCAAACTAGCCGTTCTATAGACGTGTCCGATACGTCGACCGTGTGGCCGGCAGGTAGCCAGCAACGAAGGCAGCATCGTGGACCTCGGCCAGGTCGAAGCATTCGTCCAGGTAGCGCACCACCGCAGCTTCAGCAAAGCGGCCGATTCGCTGTTTCTGACGCAGCCATCCGTCACCGCGCGCATCCAGTCGCTCGAACGCGACCTCGGCGAACCCCTCTTCGAACGCAACGGCCGCGGCGTGCGTCTCACCGAAATGGGCACGACGTTCCTGCCCTTCGCCCGTCGCTCGCTAAAGGCGCTGCAGGAAGGTCGCGACGCCATCGAGGGGCTGCGCAACCTCGACATCGGCACGCTCAAACTCGGCTCCGCGCTCACCGTCAGCACGTACGTCCTGCCGAAGCTCCTGAAACACTATTGCTCGACGTATCCCGGCGTCGAAGTCTCCGTCCACACCGGGCGCTCCGAGCAAGTCCTGCAGATGGTGCTCTCAGACGACGTGCACTGCGCGCTCGAACGCACGGTGCATCACGCCGAGATCGTCACCGTGCCGCTGTATGAAGACGATCTCGTGCTCGTCGCCGCGCACGCGCATCGATTCGCGCACACGCGCACCGCGACGATCGAAGATGTCGGCCGTGAGCCGCTCATCCTGTTCGACAAGGGTTCCAGCTACAACGCGCTCATCCAGGGCGTCTTTCGCCAGCACGGCATCGTCCCGAAAACGCTGATGGACATGGACACCATCGAAGCCACGAAGAAGATGGTCGAGGAAGGGCTGGGCATCGCCCTGCTGCCCAAGGTGTCCACCGCACGCGAGTTCGAACTCGGGTCGCTCGTCCCCGTCGCCATCTCCAACGCATCGCTTCCGCGGCGCCAGATCTCGCTCATCTTCCGCAAGAACCGCAAGCATCCGCGCGCCGTCCAGGCCTTCTTCGCGCTCCTCGCCGAGCAATACAACACGACCATTCCCGACAACGCCCTCACCGGCGCCGCGTAGCGTTCACAACGACGCGTGGATCTGCAGCCTCTGTTCAACACGCCGATCCTCGAACAGGAGTACATCGACCGCGACTACTCCGGCTTCGGCAACGACGTCTGGATTGTCCGCACCACGAACGAGCACGTCATCGTGCGTGTCTCCGCAAGCAGCGGCGACGGTGGCGCATTCTGGGGCGGACTCACCCGCCTCTTCGGCATCGATTCCACCAACATGCACTGGCTCAGCGCGATCAACGAACGCGTCAACGACGTCGGCGTGTTTCGCGCGCCGCGTGTGCTCCGGACCGGCACAATCGCAGGCCGCGACTGCGCCGTCATGGAACTGCTGCCCGGAGCGCACATCGACTCCTTCGATGACCTGCAGCCAGCGCAGGCTGAGGCCTTCGGACGGATGCTGGCGCGGGCGCACGAGCGCACGTATGAGGAATGCGGCGGCCCCGCCGGACGTCTCACCTATCCGGTAGCGGAGTTTCACCAGCGCGCCGCTGACGTCATCGACTGGCTCTCCGCCGCGTATCCGCTGGCCGGGGATCATGCAGCCGGCATGGCCGCGAAGTGCGCGACGGATCTGCGCGCGCTCGCTCCGCCAGAAGCGGCGACGCTCATCCTCATCGACTCCGGTGGCAGTCAGTATCTGTGGGCCGACAACGGCCCGACCGCCGTCGTCGATACGGAAGCGTGCGCGTTTGCGCCGGCAGCGCTGGAACTGATTCAGATCGAGGCTGATAACGGCGAGAGATTCGCGCAGGCATTCCGGCGCGGATACGAATCCGTCACCCCGTTGCCGGATCTCGTTCCCGTCCGCGACCCGTATCGCTGCCTGCTCACACTGCTCGAAGTCAACGGCGACATGCCGCTCGATGAAGCATTGGCGGTACCGGCGTGGCTCTGAGATCACGAGGCAGCGGCCGCGACCGACCAACCGCCAACGACCAACCTCTACCGGCCAACCGCCGCGCGGATCTCCTTCATCAGATCGATGTTCGGCTTGTCGGGACCCTTGCCGGCGCCGTCGATCTTGTAGCCCGGCACCTCCAGCAAGAACGGCACGTCGGCTAGAGCGGGATGCGCGAGCAGCGCCTCGAACCCGGCCCGCCCGATGTTGCCCTCGCCGATGTTCTCATGCAGGTCGCGCCCCGATCCAAGAGCGCCCTTCGAATCGTTGCAGTGCATCGCCGCGATGTTCCCGAATCCGATCTCGCGGTCCAACTCTTCCAGCGCCGTAGCCACCCCTTCGGCGTTGCTGAAGTCGTAGCCGGCGGCGAACGCATGGCATGTGTCGATGCACACCTTCGCCCGCGGATTGTCGACACGCTTCAGGATCTGGCCGAGATCCGAAAACTTCGAGCCGATCGTACCCTGCTGACCCGCCGCGTTCTCGAATATCATCAGCGCATCGTTGTCCGCCTCGGTGAGCGCCGTCGTCGCCGCCGCGCATACTTGCTCAAGCACCGACTCGAACCCCGTGCCCTTGTGGCTCCCGGTGTGAAAGACCACGCCCTTCGCACCGATCCGCCCGGCGATGTTCAGGCTGCTGCGTAACGTGCTGGTCGATGTCTTGAGGATCTTTGCGTCGGCGCTGGCGAGATTCATCAGGTACTTGCCGTGAATGAACAGCGGCCCCAAACCGGACGCCGCCATGCGCTCGCGGAACGCATCAACCTGGGCATCCTCGAGCCGTGCCGTCCCCCACTGCTGCGGCGCCGATTCGAAAATCTGCACGCATTCCGCACCGATCGCTTCGGCGCGATCGAACGCCGTGATCAGCCCGCCCGCGGTCGAGACGTGCGCGCCGATCTTCATCGCCGCGCCTCTGGTTCAGCGCCCGATGAACTCTCCGCGCCGAACCGGCGCGCCACTCGCTCGATCAGGCGCCGCACCGGTTTGCCGACAACGGCGCCCATCACCGCACGTTCGTACTCCGCCGCTGGCGCCCGCCGCCCGACGATCGTCGCCACGCCGCTGTCCAGATCGACCGAGACATCCCGCACGCCATCGATCTTCCGAAGCGCGTCGCGAGTGCGCACCGCACACACCTGGTCGCACACAAGCCCGTCAACCTTGAGCCGCGTGACGTCGCCGTCAACCGATTCGACGTGTGTGGTCGGGTTCGTCAGCAGCCGCCGCCAGATGATTCTCACGGAATCAGGATAACGCGACCGCCGCACACAAAGAACACGCCCGGCGCCACGACGCCGTGACATCACGCGCTAGGAGATAGCGGGACGCTCGCCCTGCTGTGGCGTGGCGGATTCTCGAAGCATCCACGACCGTACACGCGGGCAAACGCAGGAAAACAAGAAAACTGCGAAACGAACTGCCCTCCGCAGATTTGAGCCAGACGCAGGTGATCCCCATCCGCCGTCGGCAGGTGCAGTTCACTTGACGCCACGCCGTTTGTTCCGAGCCAACCCGACCGATCATAATGTCGCCACCAACCCCGCTTACGCAGAGAGCAGCATGCCAAAGATCCTCCGCGTCGATATGGCGCGCCGGCACGTCAGCGAGCACCCCGTCCCCGACGCATGGCGCATGCTCGGCGGCCGCGCGCTCACATCGCGCATCATCTCCGAAGAGGTCGACGCCCAGATCGATCCGCTCTCTTCCGAAGCCAAGCTCGTGTTCGCCCCAGGACTGCTCGGCGGCACCGCCATCACCACCTCCGGCCGCACGTCGTTCGGCGCGAAGAGTCCGCTCATGAACGGACTCAAAGAGTCGAACGTGGGTGGCGTCCTCGGCCACAAGCTTGCCAAGCTCGGGATACACGCCGTGATCATCGAGGGCGCGCCCGCCGACGGTGAGCTCCGCGTGCTCCACATCGACGCCGCCGGCGGCTGGCGCTTCGAGCGCGCAGATGATCTCCGCGGCCTCGGCAACTACGAGACCGCCACGCGCCTCCTCGATGGCGCCACCGGCAAGACACGCGCGGTCGTTTCCATCGGGCCGGCTGGCGAGATGCGCATGCGCGCAGCGTCGATCGCCGTTAACGATCCCGAAGGCCGCCCGACGCGCCATGCCGCGCGGGGCGGCCTCGGCGCGCTGATGGGCGCGAAAGGCCTCAAGGCGATCGTCATCGACGACGCCAACGCAAAGAACGTCGAGGCCGCCGATCCCGTTGCCTTCCGCGAAGCGATGCTCGCCTTCTCGCGCGTCGTCCTCGACGATCCGCGCACGGCGAATCTTTCGCGCACCGGCACCGCTGGCGTCATCAAGTTCGTCAACCGCGACAACGTGCACTCGCTCCCAACGCGCAATCACCGCCTCGGCACGATGACCACCGGCGACTTGATCGGCGGCCAGCGCATCGCCGAACTCGGCGAGCAACGCGGTGGGAAGATGCTGCCCTGCATGGCGGGCTGCATCATCAAGTGCGCGATTCTCTTCAACGACGCCCGCGGCGCTCACGTCACCTCCGCGCTCGAGTTCGAAACGATTGCCCTCCTCGGTTCAAACCTCGAGATCGATGACGTTGACGCGGTTGCGCGCATGGATCGCCTCTGCGACGACATCGGCCTCGACACCATCGAGATGGGCAACGCGCTCGGCCTCGCGATGGAAGCCGGAGTACTGCCGTGGGGTGACTGGCGCGGCGTCGAACGCATCCTCGACGAGGACGTGAGACGTGGCACGCCGCTCGGCCTCGTACTGGGCAGCGGAACCGAGCGCACGGCGCAACACTTCGGGATCGATCGCGTGCCCGCCATCAAGGGCCAGGGGTTGCCCGCGTGGGAGCCGCGTACACTCAAGGCAATGGGCATAACGTACGCCACATCACCGCAGGGCGCCGACCACACCGCCGGCCTCGTCACCGCGCGCGGTGTGACGCACGAGACGCTGCTCAAGCAGTCCCGCCACGAACAACTCGTCATGGCCGCCGTTGATTCCGTGGGTCTCTGCCAGTTCTCGAACCCGATCGAAGCCGACATGGCGTCGCTCGTCAGCGCGCGCTACGGCGTCGATTGGTCGACAAGCGACGTCATGGCGCTGGCGCGCCGCACGTTGATCGACGAGCGCGACTTCAACCGCCGCGCCGGCTTTGGCCGCGACGCCGGTTACATACCGACGTTTCTCCGCGACGAACCGCTGCATACATCCGAGGGCGATCAGGTCTTCGACATCGATCCTGAACTCATCGATAGCTTCTGGGATTTTGAATGATGCCCAACAACGAACTCGCTTCCTACGCTCACTCCATCGAGACGCGGTTCGATGAACTCGCGCGCTGCGTTGAGCAACTGGACGCCCGCACGCTGAACTGGCGACCGCCGTACGGCGACGCGAACAGCATCGCCGTCATCGCCACGCACGCCGCGGGAAACGCGCGGGCGTGGATCATCGGCATCGTCTCCGGCGAAGACATCAGCCGGGATCGTGCGTCGGAGTTCGCCGTGAAAAGCGCGAACGGCGCGACGCTCGCGGCCAGCCTGCGCGCACAAACCGCCGAACTGACCGCCGCGATCACAGCGCTCGATCCGGCGCGGCTCGATGTGCGCCTGACGCCGCGGCGCGAGCTCTGGGGGGCAGGCGAACCGTACGAGCTCTCGGTCCGGGACTCCATCCTGCACGTGATCGAGCACGCGTCGCTCCATCTCGGCCACCTGCACGTCACCCGCGATGCGACGGCAACGGCCCGTGCCGCCACCGCTGTCCAGTCCGATGAATGACGCCTACCTCCCGTCGCGTTGCAGCGTGAGGCGCGTGGCGGATATTATGACGATCCAACCGGGCTCCTGATCGAGAATCGCGCATAGCGAGAGGCAGTTATCGCTAAAGACCTTCGCATCAACGAAAAGATCCGCGTCCGGGAAGTGCTCGTCATCGACGACGACGGCCAGAAACTGGGCGTGATCTCCATCCAGGACGCCCTCAACATGGCGCGCG
>CAZRHH010000033.1:0-30954 GCA_964599885.1 uncultured Dehalococcoidia bacterium
CCCGGGCCGCGCCCCGGCCGCCCCTGGTGGATCACCGTGACCGGTACGCCGGCGCGCGTAACGAGTGCGCCCGCCGGAAAGCGGCGGCCGCGCCAGAGCGCAGTGAGCTGCGCTTCGGTGAGTTTTTCATGGTGAACCGCGGCTGGACGGTGGAGGCTGGAGGCTGGATCTTCTGTCGCTTCGTCGCTGCACGACTGATCGGGAGTGGGCGCGGCAACGGAAACGGCAGCCTCGCCTGCGCCTGACAACAAGCGGCGTAGCGGAGTCGCCGTCCCGAGCGCACCAGCGGACGGACGATCCGGCGGCTGCCAGGTGTAGGGGGCACGCTCGTCGCAGACGGGCGCGGACGGCGTTGCCCGGGCCGGCCAGAGCGCACGCCGCCCGGATCGACGCTCGCGTGCCCGGGATCGCGTTCCAGCATCCAGCATCCAGCCTCCAGCTTCGCATCGAACGAGCGCTGCTCCGTCGCGTCGCTAGCTCTCGTCGGCGGCAGTCCCGGCATCGGACGCGCCACCGCCCGCCTCGTACGAAAAACCCGCGCGGTCGGCGACGATCGTCAGCAGGCGCTCGCTGGCGCCGCGTGGGCGGTAGGCGCCGGTCTCCCACTCGCTGACCGTCTGCTGGCGGACGCCGAGTTCGTCTGCCAGCCCGTCCTGCGTCAGGGCGAGATGGCGCCGCAGTCCGCGGACGGACTCGGCGTCCCAGCTCGCCCGGCGGCGTTGCTTCATCTCCGCAGCATACACGGAACCGTGTACCTCTCGCCTCCTTGCGGCGCGAAGCCGCACCCGGTACCATCCGCCTCTGGCACTCTCATGGATTGAGTGCTAAGATGGCGTCTGAGCCCACAGAATGAAGCAATTCACAATCCCGACAAGTACAGGAGGTACCAGGTGGCCAAGGCTGCACCGAAGAAGGCGTCCAAGCGTAAGACCGCGTCCAAGCCCGCCGCACGGTTCGTGGCGAAGCCCGCCCGCAACGGCAACTCGTCGACGAAGCTCCAGCCGCTGCACGACCGGCTCGTGATCAAGCCCGTCGTCCAGGAAGAAGTGCTGGCGAGCGGCATCGTCATCCCCGACACGGCGAAAGAGAAGCCGCAGCAGGGCACCGTCATCGCCGTCGGCCCGGGCCGGCTCGACGACAACGGCAAGCGCATCCAGATGGACGTCCAGAAGGGCGACCGCGTGCTCTACGCGAAGTACACCGGCCAGGAGATCAAGATCGACCAGGAAGAGTTGATCGTGCTCGCCGAAAAGGATGTACTCGCGAAAGTCCAGTAGTTCTTGTTGTTGGTCGCCGGTCGTCCTCGCGGCCTGGAACACGATTCAACCAGCGGTGAGTCGCGGGTAACGCGCCGCACAGCCCACCAGAAGGAGACCAGTACAAAACATGGCAAAACAACTTGTGTTCGATGAAGAGGCGCGACGTTCGCTGAAGGCGGGCATCGACGCGCTCGCCGAAGCCGTCAAGGTGACGCTGGGGCCGCGCGGCCGCACCGTCGTCCTCGACAAGAAGTTCGGCGCGCCGGCGATCGTCGATGACGGCGTCGCGATCGCCAAGGAGATCGAACTGCGGGACCCGTTCGAGAACATGGGCGCGCAGCTCGCCAAAGAGATCGCGATCAAGACGAACGACGTCGCCGGCGACGGCACGACGACCGCCACGGTGCTCGGCCAGGCGATGGTGCGCGAGGGCATGAAGAACGTCGCCGCCGGCGCCAACCCGATGGCGCTGAAGCGCGGCCTCGAAGTCGGCGTCCAGGCCGTCGTCGCCTACCTCAAGAAGCTCTCCGTGCCCGTCACCAGCCGCAACCAGATCGCCCAGATCGCCACGGTCTCGTCGCGTGACGCCGAGGTCGGCGAGATGATCGCCGAGGTGATGGAGAAGGTCGGCAAGGACGGCGTGATCACCGTCGAAGAGTCTAAGGGCCTCAAGTTCGAGACCGAGTTCGTCGAGGGGATGGCGATCGACCGCGGCTACGTCTCGCCGTACTTCGTCACCAACTCCGAGCGCATGGAAGCGTCGCTCGATGATCCGTACATCCTGATCACCGACAAGAAGATCTCCGCCGTCGCCGACGTCCTGCCCGTGCTTGAAAAAGTGCTGCAGGTGACGAAGAACTTCGTCATCGTCTGCGACGACGCCGACGGCGAGGCGCTCGCGACGCTGGTCGTCAACAAGCTGCGCGGCACGATCAACGCGCTCGTTGTCAAGGCGCCGGGCTTCGGCGACCGCCGCAAGGCGATGCTCGAAGACATCGCGATCCTCACCGGCGGCACGTTCATCACCGAGGACATGGGCCTGAAGCTCGACAACGCGCAGGTGGCCGACCTCGGCCGCGCGCGCCGCGTCACCTCGACGAAGGACGTGACGACGTTCATCGAGGGCTACGGCACCGACAAGGCGATCCAGGACCGGATCCGCCAGATCAAGGCGCAGGCCGAAGAAGCGACGTCGGAATTCGATCGCGAGAAGCTGCAGGAACGGCTGGCGAAGCTGGCTGGCGGCGTCGCGGTGGTGAAGGTTGGCGCGGCCACCGAAGTCGAGCTGAAAGAGAAGAAGCTTCGCGTCGAGGACGCGCTGTCGGCGACGCGCGCCGCGGTCGAAGAGGGCGTGGTGCCCGGTGGTGGCGTCGCGCTGCTGCGGGCGATCCCGGCCGTCATCGCCGCGAAGGAGAAGCTGACGGGCGACGAGCGCACCGGCGCGGCGATCCTCGAGCGCGCGCTCGAAGAGCCGATCCGGATCATCGCCGAGAACGCCGGCCAGGAAGGCTCGGTCGTCGTCGAGAACATCCGCAACAACAAGTCGAAGACGTACGGCTACGACGCGCGCGACGACGTCTACGTCGACGTGCTGAAGGCCGGCATCATCGACCCGGCGAAGGTGACGCGCTCGGCGCTCGAGAACGCCGCCAGCATCGCCGCGATGGTGCTGACGACGGAAACGCTCGTCACGGAGATCCCGGAGGCCCCCTCGGCCGCGCCGATGGCGCCTCCGATGGACTACTAGCGTCGGTTAGACGCGCTGGCTCGTGAACGCAGGAAGGGCGCTCGCCGCAAGGTGAGCGCCCCTTTTGGTCCGGGCTGTGGGAGGTCGGAAGTGAGAAGTGGGGGGTGAGGTGGAGACGGGAAGCGGGAAGCGGGAGCCGGGAGGTGGCGGGAAGCGGGAAGCCGGAAGTCGGGAAGGCCATTTGGTGGCGCGGCGCGCGATACCGGGGCGCGCACGTTGTTGGTGCGCCCCTACCGTGGTGACGAGCACGGACGCAAATCGCGTTGACGTGCGGCGATCGCCGAAAGGCGGGTGCAGGGCGCAGCGCCTGCCGGCGATTAGGCTGAAATTGGTGGCGTAGCCGCGCGATACCGGGGCGGACACACGGGTCCGCCCCTACCGAGTTATGGCCGAGCCCACGGCTCGCGCCGCGACGCGGCAATTCGTTTGCCGTTTGCTCGTTCCGCTCACGTGTGCGACGCGTCGGTGCGGGGACGCCATCAGGCGGGTGCAGGGCGCAGCGCCTGCCGGAGCCTACTCTACAACAACGAAGCGGGGGTGTCTCCCGGATCAATCTTTCATGTCAGGAAGCAGCGGATGCGACAGCAGACGCTGCGCTGCCCCGGCGGAGCCAACGCACTGCGCGAACGCATCTTTGCGCATGCCGCCGCGGTGCGGCAATTGGTACAATCGCTGTCCATCAGCGACGCGGAGGGAACATGACGATCGAGATCAGGCCGTATCGCCCGGAAGAATCGGACGCGTTCAACCGCGTACCGTCCATCGTCTTCGGCAACTACACCGGCGTGCCGCGCAGCGAGCAGCCGCCGGAGCGGCGCGGGCCGGACCTGTTGCCGCCGGAGTTGTCCGTCTGCGCGTTTGAGGACGGGACGCTGGCGACGACGTATGCCGCCTACCCCTTCACGATGCGGCTCAACGGCGCGAAGGCGCCGGCGGCCGGCGTCACGTGTGTCGGCACGCTGCCGACGTTCCGGCGGCGCGGCCATCTGCGCAAGATCATGGAGTACGACTTCCAGCGCCGCTACGAGCAGCGCATGGAGCCGATCGCCATCCTGGGAGCGTCGATCGCGGCGATCTATCAGCGCTACGGCTATGCCGTCTGCTCGTCGCGGTACGAATACGCCATCGACCCGAAGCTGATCAACGTCGTGCCGTCGCTGCCGCCGGCGAGCGGCGTCTGGCGCGAGGCGTCGCGGGACGAGCTGCCGCTGCTGCAGTCGATGTATCGCCAGTTCTCGCAACCGCGCAACGGCTATCTGCACCGCGCGCCGGTGATGTGGGATGTCCAGGTGTTGGGGATCGGGCCGAACTTCGACGGCGGCCCGGACTTCGGGCCAAGCCTGCTCGCTGTGTACGAGGAATCCGGCACGCCGCAGGGCTACGTCGCCTACGCCGCGAAGTTCCTGGGGCAGGCGGCCGACGGCGCCGGCCCGGGCCAGCGGATACTCGTGCGCGACTGCGTCTGGCAGACGCCGTCGGCGTACCGGGCGATGTGGGACTTCTTCAAGACGTTCGACCTCGCGACGCGCGTGCTGCTGCAGCGGGCGCCAGTCGATGACCCGGCGTTCGACATCCTGCTCGACCCACGCGAACTGCATGCGACGCTCTCCGATTGGCTGCTCGGCCGCATCATCGACGTTGAGCGCGCGTTGCCGCTTCGTCCGTACGGCGAGGGGCGCGTCGTCTTCGAGCTGCGCGACGAGATGTGTCCGTGGAACAGCGATCGCTGGGCGCTTGCTGCGGGGGCAGAGGGGGCGACGATGACGCGTTCGAAGGAATCGCCGAGCCTGACGCTGGACGTGTCGGCGCTGGCGCAGTTGCTGTTCGGGCAGGTGTCGCCGACGCAAGCCGTCCGCTACGGGCGCGCCGAGGCGGCGCCGGACGCGCCGTTAGCGCTCTGGGACACGATGTTCCGCACCGAGTACGCGCCGTTCTGCCCGGACGGGTTTTAGACGCGCGCACGCCACACTCCAGTTCCGCTCTCTTTGAACGTGGGTGGTGCCGTGCCTGCGAAACGCCGGGCCCCTGCCAACTTCCCGCCACTACGGTGTCAGGAGTGACGGGTTTCCCATTCGCGCTCATGACACTACGCTGTCAGCAGCACTGTCGTACGATGCGCGGGCAGCCGGGGCCGAGCGTTGGCCGCGGCGCGTACAAACGAAGGAGTGTGAAATGGAAGTCCAGTCGTTCCTGGTCAACATCACGAGTGAGAATCCCGAGCGGATGATCGCGTTCTACCGCGACGTCATCGGCTTGCCGCGGAACCCGGACGTCGGCGAAGGCGGATTGCAAGCGGGTCCGATCACGCTCGACATCGACGGTCACAGCGACACGAAGGGGCAGAGCAAGGAGCCGCAGCGCGTGATGCTCGACTTCTTCGTCGCCGATCTGGCGACCGAACAAAAGCGGCTCGAAGCGGCCGGCGTGACGTTCACCCGGACGGCGGGACGCGAGTTCTGGGGCGGCGTCATCTCGACGTTCAACGACCCCGACGGCAACATCTGCCAGATCATCGAGTTCCAGCCCCAGCAACAGGAGCAATAGCAGCAGATGCGACGCGCCGACCGTCTGTTCCAGATCATCCAGCTGCTGCGGCGGCGGCGCGTCGTCACATGCGCGACGCTGGCGGAGGAGCTGGAGGTCTCGGAGCGGACGGTCTACCGCGACATCCGCGATCTCGTCATTTCCGGCGTGCCTATCGAGGGTGAGGCCGGCGTCGGCTACATGATGCGGCGCGGCTTTGACCTGCCGCCGCTGATGTTCAGCGAGGGCGAGATCGAGGCGCTCGTACTGGGCACGCGCGTCGTCACAAGTTGGGGCGACCCGGCGCTGGCGAAGGCGGCCGAGGGCGCGCTGGCCCGCGTCGAATCGGCGCTGCCCGACCGGCTGAAGGCGCGGCTCAATGGCACGCCGCTCTATGCCCCCGGCTTCCACGTGCCGCAGCACGTCGTCGCCGCGCTGGCGTCCGCGCGCGGCGCCATCGACGCGCATCGCAAGGTCTGGCTCGCCTACACGGGCGTCGACGCAGCGGACACGGAGCGCACGGTGCGGCCGCTCGGGCTGTTTTTCTGGGGTTCGGGCTGGACGATGACGGGCTGGTGCGAGCTGCGGAACGACTTCCGCAACTTCCGCCTCGACCGCATCCGCGACCTGCGCGTCACCGACGAGCGCTTCGCCGACGAGCCCGGGCGGATGATGGCCGACTACTTCCGGCTGGACGAGGCGCGCGACCGGGAGAGCGGCTGGCGCTGAACCGCCTGGTCGATGGACGTTGATGCTCGGTGCTGGCCGGTGCGAGGCGCACCGCGCGGGCGGCCTCGTGGGATTCATCGATACACACGATCTCCTTGCGAGCGTCTAGGCGCATGGCGGACACTGAGCCTTGCATGCTGGCGATGACGACCGCACAAAGCGGCACGTCTAACGCCGGTGGAAAGGAGTCCGCCATGCAGTCGTTCCTCAAATGGGGCTGGGTTGGCGCAATCGCGCTCGGAATCATCCTCGTCGGTGCGGGGACCTACCTCGTCGTCGAGGGCCGCAACGCCCACGATGATGTGCGCGACACGCTCGCCGACGAGCGCATCGACATCAGCGAAGACACGGGGCTGCCGGCGGGCCCGGTCGATAGCGCCGGCGAGGCCGAGGCGCAGGCCAACGTAATCCGCGACCATGTGCTCGAGACTACGGGCGGCCTGACATACGCCGAACTGGACCGCGACGACCCAAACCGTGAGTTGTACCTGCAGTCGGTGACGCTCCGGACGGCGCTGCTCCAGTCGTACATGGCGTTCAAGGTAAGCGATCTCGTCAGTGGCGTCGGCATCATCGTCGCGCTGCTGGGCGTCAGCCACATCGCGCTGGGGGCGTATCTGGGGAGCGTTGTGATGGCGCCGGCGAAGCTGCGGCGCGACGCCTAGCTTGGCGCGGCCGGGCGCCCTGCTGGCCTGTGACCCGCCGCGCCCCGGATGGCGGGCAATGCTGGCGGCTGCCCGCGATCCGCGGCATCGCTCGCTGGCGAGAAAAAATTGTGCCTAAGGAGCGCGCCCGCTATCCTTCAGTTACGGCCCGGCGCTCCGATGATAGAAGAAGCGTCAACATGCCGAACCAACTATCACACCGGCAACCGTTCACACGCCGTTAACAGCGGCTTAATCGCGGCGTCGCGAACGCCGTCTAGACTTTGCTCGTGGGAACGCTCAAGGGACACTGGAGAACAAGCACATGACCCCGCAAGAATCGACCGTCGCGAACGCCGACCTCTGGACCAAGTACTTCCAGGACGAATGGAGCCGCTGGCTCGACCCGTTCAACCTGCGCGCCGCTGACACCGTCACTCCCGTCGCTGAGGGCACCGGGGCGCGCGTCGCCGGCTTCCTGTCGCTCGTCGCCGCCGGGCCGATCGCCTGGCTGTACAGCAGCAACAACGCGCAGGCCGGCGCCCGCGCCCGCGATGACGCCAATACGAACGAGCAGCCGCTGATGCTGCCGCACGAGGGTGGCATCGACGAGATGGGCGAACTCGCCGGCATCGCCGAGGGCGCGGCCGCCTAGTTCGCACAAGCACGCAACATGCAGATTGAGGAGCGCTTCGGCGCTCCTTCACTGTGTCCGTTACGGCTCCTGCTCGTAAACCACGACGTGCCAGTGCAAATGTGTGTTGTGCTGATACCTGCCGAGGTTCGTGAACACCTCGCTCGCACGGTGCTCGGACTCTACTGAGGCCGCCATCTCTCGCACGAGCGTCAGTGTGCCGGCCAGCGCAAGTTGATCATCGGGAAGCGCGTCGACGAGCGACCGTACGTGACGTTTTGGGATGACGATCACGTGGACGGGATACAGCGGTTCCGGCGCGAGAAGCGCGAGGGCGTGCTCGTTCTCGCCCACGCTTGCTACGCCTGCGGTGCCGGGTATGACTTGCGCGCAGTACCAGTTTCTCCATGCACGCAGGATAGCCCGCGACGTCTGCGGCGTGCTGCGGTTGCACTCCACGGCCGCAGCACGTTGAATAAGCGCCGGAGGACGGGCGCCACATGAAACTCACATCCACAGACTTCGACCGCATCCGCGAGACGGCGTCATCGCTCGTCGAGAAGCGGCATCTGCCGGGACTGACGATCGGCGTCGTGCAGGGCGACGAGCTGGTGTTCGCCGAGGGCTTCGGGCTGGCGGACATCGAGAGCGAGCGGCCGCAGTCGCCGGCGCTGCGGCATCGCATCGGCTCCGTGACGAAGACGATGACGGCGCTCTGCGTCATGGCGCTCGCCGACGAGGGCCGGCTGTCGCTCGACGACCGGATCGCCGCGCTGCTGCCCGACGTGCCGCTGCACGGGCCGGCGGCGGGCGTCACGGTGCGGCATCTGCTGACGCACACCGGCGGCATCGGCGAGGCGCCGACGATGGAGCACGTCACCAGCGCCGACGCGGTGCTGTTCGACGACATCGGCGATGCGATGTCGGTCGCCGAGGCGTACCCGACGGGCGTGCTGATCGAAGTCGAGCCCGGCACGAAGTGGGCGTACGCCAACCACGGCTTTGGCCTGCTCGGCGAGATCCTGGCGCGCACCGAAAGCGTGCCGGCGGACGAGGTGCTGCGGCGCCGCATCTTCGAGCCACTCGGCATGACGGACAGCGACAACCTCGACCGCCTGCATCCGCAACTCAGCACCGGCTATCACCGCGCGCCCGACGCCGACGCGCGCGCGTTTGCCGAGCGCTTCGGCCAGAAGATCCCGGACGAGGAGACCGTCGACGGCCACAACATACGCGGGCCTAAACACCTGTACATCCGCGGCGATTCGCTGCGCGCCGCCGGCGCCGTGCAGTCGACGGTCCCCGAGATGGCGCGCTACGCGTCGGCGCTGCTGCGCGGTGGCGGCGGCATCGTCCGGCCGGAGACGTTCGCGTCGATGGTGGCGCCGCAGTACTGCCCCGACGACCGGCTCGTCAGCATGGGGCTGGCGTTCCATCGCTGGCAGCGGTTCGGGCGGCGCATGTTCGGGCACGGCGGCGGCGTCCCCGGCGGCTGGCAGACGATGCTGAGCGTCCTGCCGGACGACGATCTGGCGCTGATCATCTTCCTCAACCTCTCGTCGCTCGAATTCCAGTTGGTTGAGCAGTCACTGACGGCGGCGCTGGTGGGCGCGCCGCGTGACGCGCGCGAGGCGGCGTGCGCGCTCGACCCGTCGGTGTTGGCCGCGGCGCCGGGGCTGTACCAGGGCTCGCCGGGCACGCTCACGAATCTGCGCATCATCAGCGGCTTCGGCCGCGTCCGCATCGAAGCGCGCGGCGGCGGGCTGTACATCCAGTCGCAGCGCGGGTTCTGGAAGGAAGGCGTGCGCATGCTCCCCGCCGACCCGTCCGACCCCACGCTGTTCATGCTCGACAACGCCGACGTCGAGCCAACGTACGTCGTACTCGTCCGCAACGCCGCGCGCGAGATCGTCGCGCTGCGGTATCAGTTGTATGAGTTGGTGCGCGCGGTGGATCCGGGGTGAAAACGCGGATCTCGCCGATGCTTGCGGTCAGCGATGCGGGCGCGGCGATCGACTTCTACGAGCGCGCGTTTGGCGCCGTGGAGATGTGGCGGATCGGCGAACCGGCGGTGGTTGCGGGGCTGTCGATCGATGGCGCCGAGGTGTTCCTCGCGCAGGAGTCAGCGGTCAACCCGCGCTCGCCGGATGCCGTCGGCCACACGACGGTCCGGATCGAACTGTTCGTCGATGACCCGGAGGCAGTGCGGGAGCGCGCGATCGCGGCGGGCGCGCGGCCGGGGAGCCCGATCGAAAAGCACACGCACGTCATCGTCGGCAGCGTGACGCCGATGCGGGTGCTGCAGGGCGGCGTCGAAGACCCGTTCGGGCACATCTGGCTGATCGGGAAGTTCCTGGATTAGGCGTGGCCGACGGTGCGACATCGATGCGCCTACACAGCCGCTACACTCCGCCCATGAACCTGATCTTCATCTACGGGCCGCCGGGCGTCGGCAAGTTCACCGTCGCGACGGAACTGGCCGCGCTGACGGGCTACAAGCTCTTTCACAATCACCAGAGTATCGATGCCGTGCGGCCGGTGTTCACGTTCGGCGAGGAGCCGTTCGCCCGGCTTCTGATGCAGATCCGGCTGCTCGTGCTCGAAGAGGCGGCGCGTGAAGGCGTCGATGTCATCTTCACGTTCGTCTACGCGTCGGCGGTCGATGACCAGATCGTCGCCGATCTCTGCGAGGTCGTCGAGCGTCACGGCGGCCACATCCGGTTCGTCCAGTTGACGTGCGCCCGCGACGTTCTCGATCAGCGGGTGCAGGCGCAGGGCCGCGCAGCGATGGGTAAGCTGACGGACATCGAGCGCGTACGCGACTACCACGCGATGTACGAACTGTTCTCGCCGATCGCCGGCCGCGACAGCCTCGGAGATCGATAATTCTGATCTTCCGCCGCGGGAGGCGGCGGAGCGGATCGTTGCGGGTTTCGGGATGTGAATGCCCTGAACAGTTGCCTCGAAGGTCCGTTCTGGCACGCCTGGCTACCGGCGGGACACTAGAGCGCCGGTTGATACTCGGCAGTTCTCCGGCCTGGCCGGGCTTCACCAGGTTGGCGGCTTCGTGAACGCACCTGCTGCGTCCGTCAGCGGCGATGGCAGTTGACAATTCCTAAGTACGCTGGGGTTGATTTTTCGAACGTAATCGGTTGCTGCCTGAACCAAATGCTTGCTCATCCTTCGAGAACGATGGGTATTAACGGCGACTACGGTCCTGCCAAATTTCTTCCTGATCATGTCGATCGGTGGCACAAGATCGGTGTCGCTGGAGATTACAACGGCCTTGTCGAAGGCATGATCGAAGCAATCGCCTAGTAGCTGAGTGGCTATGTCAACGTCGGTGCGTTTCTCTTCCATCCTCATTACGGTGACCAGTTTGGGTGGGTTGTTGGGTCCGTCCAAATAGACAATCGGGTGCTGCGGCAAAGTCGACGGCCGAGCCGCAAACCACCCATCCCTGTGTATCGTGACATTCGGAAGTGTTCCTAAGGCGCGAAGGTAGAATGCCTGGTTGGTCGGAGCATCGGGATTATGGGGGAACGCCAGCACCGGCGCCGTGAAGTACCTGATGAGATTGATTTGGTCCGATGGGAAGAGCGTTTGGCACAGCGCGTCTAGGTCCAACCACTTGTAGGGCGAACGCTTCAAACATCCGCTGAAGAGATTGAACCCATCTATATAAGCAATAGTTCGCATACGCTCCCCATTCGATCTGTCTGCCTAACCTTGTCAGCAGACTTGACAAGTGGGCGTCCTGCGCCGATACAATGTTGGTGATACCACCCCTGACGGCTTCGGTCGCAGGGCGAGAATGCCATCGGGAAACCGGTGGCCCTCTCATTTTTCCTGAGAGTCGCTCGGCTATGATCGTCTGCTAAGCCGGCTCCAACCCCTCCTCATCCGCGTTCGGATAGAGCACATTTATCGTGGCGGTGAGCGCCGCTAGCCATTCCCGTTTCCCACGGCTCCAAGGCGTTCCGGCGGCCGGAAGTACCTGGAGCAACCCCATAAGTGCGGGATGGATTCCGGTCGGTGGCGAAGCTCCGCCACTCGCGTAGGGCGTCCGAGCCGCGGAGACGGCGGGTTGAGGATCTCCGCCGGCTGCTGACCGTGGGCTGGCGGGCGTGGCCTCTCGTTCCGTTCTGGTTCGCGTGGCGGGCGCGACGAGATAATTTTCGCCGCTGGAGCTGAACCCTGCGGTAGTGGCCGATCGCCGAAGGACACTACCCAACTTCGCTTGTTGTTGACAACCGCCACCGCCTATCGTATATTTCCGATATGAAGACCATCGACACCACCCTCGCCGAAGCCAAAACCGTCGCCATGCTGCGGGCGATCGCGCACCCTGCCCGGTTCCGCATCGTCAAGCTGCTGGCGCAGCGGCAGGCATGCGTCTGCGGCGACCTCGTCGACGAACTGCCGCTGGCGCAGTCGACAGTGTCCGAGCATCTCAAGGTGCTCAAGGACGCCGGCATCGTCCGCGGCACGATCGATGGCCCCAACACCTGCTACTGCCTCGAGCCCGAGGCGATCGACTGGCTGAAGCGCGAGTTCGGCGCGATCAGCGAAGCGTGCTGCTAGCGCACGTTTCGTTTTGAGCGCCGTATCGGTAATATCCGATTGGTAGTCACGAATAGGAGGAACGTCATGACCCGAACAGCGGACGAGATCAAGGATGCGGTGAAGGAACACTATGGCGGCCGCGCGCGCGACGTATCGGCTACCGCCGGCGCGGAGGGAACGTCGTGTTGCGGCCCCTCGACCGAGAACAACCAGCGCACGAAGCTCTACGTCGAAGACGAGATCGGCGGCATGCCCGACACCGTCGCGTCGTACGGCTGCGGCAATCCGACCGCGATCGCCGCGATGCGCCCCGGCGACGTCGTGCTCGACCTGGGCTCCGGCGCCGGGCTCGACTGCTTCCTCGCGGCGAAGCAGGTGGCGCCGCACGGCCGCGTGATCGGCCTCGACATGACGCCGGACATGCTCGAACTCGCGAACGCCAACAAGGCGAAGCTCGGCCTCGACAACGTCGAGTTCCGGCGCGGCGAGATGGAAGCGATGCCCGTCGATGACAGCAGCGTCAACGTCATCCTGTCGAACTGCGTGATCAATCTCTCGCCGGATAAAGACGCCGTGTTCCGCGAGTCGTTCCGCGTGCTGAAGTCCGGCGGCCGCTTCCACGTGTCGGACGTCGTCCTCTCGCGCGAACTCTCGGGCGAAGAGAAGGACGATCTCGCGTTGTGGGCCGGCTGCGCGTCCGGCGCGCTGCTCGAAACGGACTACCTGGCGCGGCTTGAGAGCGTCGGCTTCACCGGCGTGCGCGTCGACAGCCGCAGCAAGGTCGGCGAGAAGCCGTGGTACAGCGCTACAGTGTCAGCGTTCAAGCCGGCGGCGAACTGCTGTTAGGATCATCGTAGAAAACGAACACTGGAGCTAGAGGCTGGAAGCTGGACGCGCGATTCGATCCAGCCTCTAGCTTCCAGCCTCCAGTGCCACAACGAAGACACACTGTCTGGAGCAACGATGACCGTCAACGTAAAACTCTTCGCCGGTCTCCAGGGTCTCGTCGGTGCGCCGTCGGTCGACGTGCTCGTGCCCGACGGCGCGACCGTCGGCCAGCTCCGCGCGCAAATCGTCGAGGACTACCCGGTCCTCGAAGCGTTCATGGGCACGCTGGTCTGCGCCGTCGGCGAGGAAATGGTCGACGTCGAGCGCGTGATCGCCGCGGGCGAGCAGGTCGAGCTGATCCCGCCCATCGCCGGTGGATGATCGCTCGCCGCTCGGCAAAGTGCACGGTGCGCTCGCTCAGGTATCCGCGTCCGTCAGCGCGGTAGGGGCGAACCAACGTGTTCGCCCCGGTATAGCAGGCCACCCACCAACCCCAGCGTTGATCCCCCCCAGTCCCCAGTCCCCATTCCGCAACCGCACTGTTACGTTTCACCCACGCCCGTACCGCATCGCAGCCGCGCGCCGCCCGCCATCATGCGCGCATGGAGACGTATGACTGCGTGATTGTCGGCGGCGGCCCGGCGGGGCTATCGGCGGCGATCTATCTCGCGCGGTACCACCGCAGCGTCATGGTCACCGACCACGGCGAGGGACGCTCGACGACGCACGAGATCAATGAGAACTACCTCGGCTTCCCGGACGGCGTTGCGTCGAAGGAGCTGCGCGCACTCGGCAAGCAACAAGCCGAGCGCTTCGGTGCGCGCTTCACCGACTGCAAGATCGAAGAGGTGCGCAGCGAGGACGGCCACTTTCGCACCCTCGGCGAGGGCCACGATCTGCGCGGCCGGACGATCATCTTCGCGATGGGCGTGAAGGACAAGCTGCCGGAGTTCGACAACAAGGACGCGCAGGACTACTTCGGCAAGTCGCTGTTCTGGTGCATCACCTGCGACGGCCACAAAGTGCAGGGCGCCCGCGTCGCGATCGTCGGCGCCAGTGATGAAGCGGCGACGACGTGCCTGCAGTTCCTCAATTTCACCGACAAACTGACCATGATCACGAACCGCCCCGACGGCAAGGCGGAGTTCAGCGACAGAAAGCGGCAGCAGCTCGCCGAAGCCGGCATCCCGCTGCTCGAAGGCACGATCGGCCCGCTCCGCGGCAGCGACGGCATGATGACGGCGGTCGAGCTGGACGACGGGCGCGGCATCGAACTTGACTTCATGTTCAACCAGCAGGGCGCGCGGCCGAACTCGCTGCTGGCGAAGTCGCTCGGCGTCGCGATGGATGACGCGGGCTACATCAAGGTCGACACGGAACAGCACACAAACGTCGAGCGCGTCTACGCTGCCGGCGACGTGACGCGCGAGTTCGCGCACCAGGTCGTCACGGCGGCGCACGAAGGCGCGACGGCGGCGCAGAGCGCCAACTACGATCTCTACCGGCCGGAGCAGAGGGAAGAGTAGCGGTCAGCGTGTCGGGAACTGGGAACTGGGAACTGGGCTTGCCGAAAAAGCAGGGTCGTCGCGCGCACAGAGCAGCGCATCACGACGGGACTCTGAAGCCAGGGCCACTCGCTATACTTGTGCGATGAAGAGCCCGTTTATTGTCGCGCTCGAAGAACGCACGCTGCTCGCCGATGGCGCGATGGGCACGACGCTGCACGCCCGCGGCATCGCCACGAAGGCCTGTCTCGACGCGCTCGTGCTCGACCAGGCGGACATCGTGCGGCGCGTCCACGAGGAGTACATCGCCGCCGGCGCCGACATTATCGAAACCAACACCTTCGGCGCGAACCGCTACCGTCTGGCGCAGCACGGACTCGAAGCGCGGGCCCGCGACATCAACTTCAAGGCGGCGCGCCTCGCCCGTGATGCCCGCGAGATCAGCGGCCAACCGGTGTTCGTCGCCGGCGCAGTCGGGCCGACGGGCCGCATGCTCGCTGTTCCGGGCGAAGTGACCGCGGACGACGTGCGGGCGGCCTTCCGCGAGCAGATCGACGCGCTGCTCGAAGGCGGCGTCGACCTGATTATTCTTGAGACGTTCCCGAACATCGCCGAGCTGCGCGAAGCGATCGCCGCCGTCAAGGCGAGCTGCGACCTGCCGATCGTCGCGCAGATGACGTTCCAGCGCGACGGCCGCACGATGGGCGGCGAGCCGCCGGATGAAGTGGCAAACGTCGCCAGCTCGCTCGGCGCCGATGTGGCCGGCGTCAACTGCAGCCTCGGGCCGCAGTCGGCGCTCGAAGTCGTCACGGAGATGTCGGCGAACACGTCGATCCGCATCTCGGCGATGCCGAACGCCGGCCTGCCGAAGTTTGCTGATGGCCGCATGGTCTACTCGTCGACGCCGGACTATTTTGCCGAGTACACACGCAAGCTCGTCGAGGCGGGTGCGAACATCGTCGGCGGCTGCTGCGGCACGACGCCCGAACACACGGCCCGCATGCGCGAGGCGCTCGCCGGCGAGTGGAACCGCGGCGCCCAGCCGCAATCCATCACGCCTGCGTCCGGTGCGATCACGGTGAGCGCGATCGCGCCGGAACTCACAGCGACCGAGGTACCCGAAGCGAAGCCGCGCACGCTTCGCCAGAAACTGCGCGACGGCGACTTTGTCGTCAGCGTGGAGCTGGATCCGCCGCGGGGGCTGAACCCGCGCAAGGCGATCGAGGGCGCGATCCTGCTCAAGCGGCTTGGCGCCGATTGCATCAACATCGGCGATAGCCCGATGGCGCGCGTCCGCATGAGCGCGATCGCGCTGGCCGTGCTGATGAAAGAGCGCGCCGGCATCGAGCCGATCATTCACTTCACGTCGCGGGACCGCAATCTGATGGCGATCCAGAGCGACCTGCTCGGCGCCCACGCCCTCGGCATCCGCAACGTCATCGCGCTTACGGGCGACCCGCCGACGAGCGGCGACTACGCGCGCGCGACCGGCGTCTGGGACGTCGATTCGATCGGCTTCATCAAGGTGCTGAAGCAGCTCAACGGCGGCACCGACTGGGCCGGCAACTCGATCGGCAAAGCGACGGACTTTTTCGTTGCCTGCGCGGCGAACCCGACGGCTGATGATCTCGACATGGAGATCGACCGCGTGCGCCGGAAGCTCGAAGCCGGCGCCGACTGCCTGATGACGCAGCAGATCTACAGCGCGCAGATCCTCGAGCGCTTTCTCGAACGGCTGGGTCCGATCGACGTGCCGCTGCTCGTCGGCATCATGCCGCTGCAAAGCTCGAAGCACGCGGAGTTCATCCACAACGAACTGCCCGGCGTCTTCGTCCCGGACGACGTCCGCGAACGCATGCGCCTGGCCGGAGAGAACGGTAAGGCTGAGGGCATCGCCCAGGCCCGCGAGCTGCTCGAAGACTGCCGCCCGCTCGTCAACGGCGTCTACCTCGTGCCGTCGTTCGGCCGCGTCGAGATCGTCGGCGAGCTAGTGACGCTGGCTAAGGGCGGCTCTTCGAACTTGGCGTAACTCCGCTTACCGGCACTGGAAGGTAGAGGCTGGAGAATGGATTCTCCAGCACGACGCTTGCCGTACGACGCGGCCGTAGCGGCACAGCGTGCTGTGCCGACCGCTTGGACGCGTCCAGACGGGCTTGCCAAAGAATTCCGTCAGGCTATTGACACAGCCTGTGTGCGGAATGAATAATCATTCCGCATGAAGACGCAGACCCCAGCCCGCACCGTCAACCCCGAAAGCAAGCGCGAAGCGATCCTCGACGCGGCGCTCGATCTGTTCTGCGAGCACGGCTTCGACGGTACGCCCGTACCGATGGTCGCCGAACGCGCGGGCGTCGGCGCCGGCACGATCTACCGCTACTTCGCGAGCAAGGAGGCGCTCGTCAACGCCGTCCACCGGCGCTGGAAGGGCGAACTGAAGCGCATGCTCGTCGACGAGTGCCCGGCGGGACTCAGCACACGCGACGAGTTCGCGCACTGGTGGCGCGGCTTCTGGCGCTTCGCCACGACGCACCCGCGCGCCTTCGCCTTCCTCGAGATGCACCACCATGCGCCCTATCTCGACGCCGACTGCCACGCGATCGGCGAAGACATCGTCGCGTCCGCGGAGGCGTTCGTTCGCCGCGCGCAGGCGGCCGGGGAACTGCGCGACGCTCCGCCGTCGATGCTGATTGCGATCGTCTTCGGCTCGTTCGTGGGGCTGATGAAGGGCATGGGCGACGCGCCCCGCTTCGACGAGGACGCCGTCGCGGCATCGGAAGAATGCATCTGGGCGGCGATGCGCGCGTAGCGCTCGGCTGCTCGGGCACAGACATACGCCACACATACGGCGCTCACACAGCGAAAGGACGTGACGATGAAACTCGGTCTGCAGATCCCGTACTTCACCTGGCCCGGCGGCGCGGACAAGATCGGCGCCCGACTCGGCGAGATCGCTTCGGCGGCCGAGGGCGCCGGCTATAGCTCCATCTGGGTGATGGACCATCACTTCCAGATCCCGCAGGTGGGGCCGGCCGAGATGGATATGCTCGAGGCCTACACCACGCTCGGCTACCTCGCCGGCAAGACGACGAAGGTCCGCCTCGGTGCGCTCGTCACGGGCGTGACGTACCGCAACCCCGGCGTGCTCGTGAAGCAGGTGACGACGCTCGACGTGCTGTCGGGCGGGCGCGCGAACCTCGGCATCGGCGCGGCGTGGTTCGAACGTGAGCACGACGGTCTCGGTGTGCCGTTTCCGCCGCTCAAGCAGCGCTACGAGCATCTCGAAGACGCGCTGCAGATCGCCAAGCAGATGTGGAGCGACGACAACGGCCCGTTTGAGGGCAAGCGCATCAAGCTGGCCGAGACGCTCAACGTGCCGCAAGCGTTGAGCAAGCCGCACCCGCCGATCCTCATCGGCGGCAGCGGCGAGAAGAAGACGCTGCGCCTCGTCGCGCGCTACGCCGACGCCTGCAACGTGTTCGGGAGTTCACCCGCCGAAGTGAAGCACAAGTTCGACGTGCTGCGCGAGCACTGCGAACGCGAAGGCCGCAACTACGACGATATCGAGAAGACGATGATCACGCGCGTCCATTTGGGCGAGGGCGGCATGTCGCCGGATCAGTTCGTGCAGCACGCGGGCGGGTTCGCGGAAGTCGGCGTGCAGACGATACTCGGCGCGCTAATGGGCATGGAGCAGCTTTCGCCGTTCGAGACGATCGAGCGCGACATCATGCCGCAAATCGCGAAGTTATAGCAGCGCTCGCCGCAGAAGCACGGAAGGGATAGCAGAGTGACGCGACCGAACGGCCGCGCACGTCATCGACTGGAGGAATCATGGCAAACGTATTGATCACAGGCTGCAGCAGCGGATTCGGTCAGCTTTCAGCGTTGCTCTTTGCGCGCAACGGCGACAACGTCTTCGCAACGATGCGCAACATGTCCAAAGCCGGCGAACTCGAACGCGCGCGCGACGAGGAGAAGCTCTCAATCACCGTGCTGCCGCTCGACGTGCTCGACGACGCGTCTGTAACGAAGGCGGTCGATAGCGCGATCGCATCGGCGGGATCAATTGACGTGCTCGTCAACAACGCCGGCGCCGAGCTGCGGTCGCCGATCGAGCTGGCGAGCGACGAAGAAGTGAAGTGGCAGTTCGACACCAACGTCTTCGGACTGCTGCGCGTCGTCCGCGCCGTGGCCCCGTTGATGCGCGAGCGCGGCTCCGGGGCGATCATCAACGTCGGATCGCTCGCCGGTCTCGTGGCGGCACCGTACGCGGGCCTGTACTCGGCATCGAAGCACGCCGTCGAAGCGATCACGGAGGCGATGCACTACGAGATGTCGCCGTTCGGCATTCGCGTGTCCGTCATACAGCCGGGCGCGTTCGATACCGGCTTCGGCTCGCGCGCAAAGGATGCGGCCGCGTTCACGCCCAACTCGCCCTACTCCGAGCGTGCCGCGAAGTTCCAGGAGGCGTTCGGCAAGCTGCGCGCCGGCGCGCCGCAGGATCCGCAAGACGTCGCCAAGGCGATCTATGAGGCTGCCTACCGAGAGGGGCCGAAGCTCCAGACACTCGTTGGCGCCGACGCGAACATGATCGCCGGCGTCCGCAAGGCATTGGATTTCGAGGGATTCGAGCAGGCGATGCGCAAGACGCTCGACTGGTGGGACTAGCCGCGAATGGGAGCGCGACGCGGGAAACGGGAAGCAACATGACGATACGTGACACGGGTCCGATTCTGATCACCGGTTGCTCGACAGGCATCGGCCGGGCGACGGCGCTGCGTCTCGTGGCGAAGGGCTACACCGTGTACGCGACCGCGCGTAACGTCGACACGCTCGCCGAGATTGCCGCGGCGGGGGCGACAACGCTGCCGCTCGACGTGTGCGACGAGGAGTCGATGGTCGCCGCCGTGCGCGCGATCGAGCAGGCGCACGGCGCGGTCGGCGTGCTGATCAACAACGCGGGCTACGGGCAGGACGGCGCCATCGAAGAAGTACCAATGGACGCCGTCCGCCGGCAGTTCGAGACGAATGTCTTTGGTCTCGTGCGGCTGACGCAGCTTGTGCTGCCGGCGATGCGCGAGCGCCGCCGCGGGCGCATCATCAACATCAGCTCGATGGGTGGGAAGCTGGTGTTTCCCGGCGGCGGCTTCTATCACGCGACGAAGTTCGCGCTCGAAGCGATCAGCGACGCGCTGCGCTTCGAGGTGCGCGGGTTCGGCATTGACGTTGTGATCATCGAGCCAGGCGGCATCAAGACGGCGTTCGGCGACACGTATCTCGCTGACACGGGCGGTGGCCCGGCTAACGACGCGTCGCCGTACGCAACGTTCAACGCCGGCGTGGCCGAGCGCGTCCGCAAGTCGTACGCCGGCAGCACGGCCGGTACACCGGAAGACGCCGCTGGCGTCATCAAGCGCGCCGTCGCCGCAAAGCGCCCGCGAACGCGCTACCCCGTGACCGTCGCCGCGCGCGTCATGCTCGCCGCCAGAGGCGTGCTACCAGACCGCGCGTTCGACGCCGTGCTACGTACACAGTTCCCGGCGCCGAAGCCGTAGCTGGCCCTGAGGACGTCGGAGATCAGGTGTCGGAGGTCGGAGCGTGAGATGAGGGTGGGTACGGTCTCCGCCGGTGCGCGGTATACGCGAACAGACTGCATCAAATCACGTACTGATCGCGGAAAGGGGACCCACTTCGTAGCGGCGGAGCTTCAGCTCCGCTCTCGTGATGCCCTACTGAACACTCGTTCCGTCAGCTCTGTAGGGGCGAACCCACGTGTTCGCCCCGGTATCGCTAGCACACCGCACCAGCTCAGAACCGATTGAGACGTCAGAATGATCACAGATCCTTCCGAACGCCCCATCAGACCAACCTCTAACGTCCAACCTCCAGCTCACCCCTTCACAACAATATTCAGCAATCGGTTCGGCACGTAGATCACGCGCGCGATCTCCTTGCCGGCAATGTGCTGCGCCACCGCCGCGCTCGCCATCGCGCGCTCGCGTGCGGCGTCCTCCGGCGCGTCGAGCGGCAGCATGATGCGATCGCGCACCTTGCCGTTCACCTGCACCGGCACTTCGACTTCCTCCTCGATCGCGAGCGACGCGTCCGACGTCGGCCAGGACTGCGTGTGGACGCTGTACGGCTTGCCGATGCGCTCCCACATCTCTTCGGCGATATGCGGCGTGCAGGGCGCCATCATCAGCACGAGCGATTCGACGGCTTCGCGCCACCCTGCCGTGTCGGCGGGCGTGCTCGATTCACGCACCTTCGTCAGGTGGTTCGTGAACTCCATCAGCGCGGCGATCAGCGTGTTGAAGCGGAACTGATCGATGTCCGTCGTCACTTTCGCGATCGTCTTGTGTGTCCAGCGGCGCAGTTCGCGCGTTTCCGGCGCGGACGCGCGAACGGCCGTCGTCACGTCGCCGGTCACGACGTTCCAGGCGCGGTTGAGCCAGCGCGCGACGCCGCTGATGCCGCTGGCGTCGTACGGGCCGCCGGCATCCCACGGGCCGAGGAACATTAAGTACGCGCGGAACGTGTCGACGCCCCACTTCTCGACCTGATCGTCGGGCGCGACGACGTTGCCGCGCGACTTGCTCATGCGCTGTCCGTCCGGGCCGAGAATCTGGCCCTGGTTGAACAGCCGCTTCATCGGCTCGTCGAAGGCGACGACGCCCATGTCGCGAGCCGCCTTCGTGAAGAAGCGCGTGTACAGCAGATGCATCACCGCGTGCTCGGAGCCGCCCGTGTACTGGTCGATCGGCAGCCAGCGCTTCGCCTGCTCGCGGCCGAACGGGCGCTCGTCGTTGTGCGGGTCGATGTAACGCATCTGGTACCACGACGAGTCGACGAACGTGTCCATCGTGTCGGTCTCGCGGCGCGCCGCGCCGCCGCACGTCGGGCACGTCGTGTGGAGGAAGCCCTCGTGGTACGTCAGCGGCGATTCACCGGTCGGCCGGTACTCGGCGTCCGCGGGCAGCACGACCGGGAGATCGCGCTCCGGCACGGGCACCATGCCGTCCTTCTCGCAGTAGACGACGGGGATCGGCGCGCCCCACATGCGCTGGCGGGAGATCAGCCAGTCGCGCATACGGTAGTTGACCGTGCCGCGTCCGTAGCCCTGCTCCTCCGCGTACTTCACGACCGCGGCGATCGCGTCCGCATCCGGTGTGCCATCGAAGGGGCCGGAGTTGATCATCGAGCCGCCGTGGCCCAGCGCCGATGTCAGCGCGCCGCCGTCCCAGTCCGGGTGGTCGAACACCGGCACGACGTCGCGCCCGTACTTCTGTGCGAACTCGAAGTCGCGCTGATCGTGCGCCGGGACGGCCATGACGGCGCCGGTGCCGTACGTGATCAGCACGTAGTCGGCGATCCACACCGGCACCTGCTTGCCGTTGAACGGATTGGTGACGTAGGCGCCCGTGAAGACTCCCGTCTTCTCGCGCTCCATCGACATGCGCTCGATCTCACTCTCGCGGCCCGTCGCCGCCACGTACGCGCGCACGGCGTCGCGCTGCTCCGGCGTCGTGATCTGGTCGACGAGCGGATGCTCCGGCGCCAGCACGAAGAAGGTGGCGCCGTAGACGGTGTCCGGCCGCGTCGTGAAGACGCTGATCTCCTTCGTCTCCACGCCGGGGACGTCGAGGCCGAAGCGCAGTTCGGCACCCTCGCTGCGGCCGATCCAGTTGCGCTGCATGGCGATAATGTGCTCCGGCCATTCGAGCTTCGACGTGTCGAGCAACTCTTCGGCGTACTTCGTGATGCGAAAGAACCACTGCTCGAGATTGCGCTTCGAAACGACGCTGTCGCAGCGCTCGCACTTGCCATCGATCACCTGCTCGTTGGCCAGTACGGTCTGGTCCTTGGGGCACCACCAGACGGCCGCCATGCGCTTGTACGCGAGGTCGTGGGCGAGCATCTGCAGGAACCACCACTGCGTCCACTTGTAGTACTCCGGCGACGACGTGATGATCTCGCGCGTCCAGTCGAACATCGTGCCCATCAGTTTCATCTGCGTGCGCATGTGGTCGATGTTCGCCGCCGTCCACGCGGCCGGGTGAAGCTGCCGCTTGATCGCCGCGTTCTCCGCGGGCAGCCCGAACGAGTCGAAGCCCATCGGGAAGAGCACGTTGTAGCCGTTCATGCGCTTGAAGCGTGCCTGCGCGTCGGACGGCGTCATCGCGAACCAGTGGCCGATGTGGAGGTCGCCCGACGGGTACGGGAACATCGTCACGGCGTACCACTTCGGCCGCGGGTCGTCGTCCGGCGTCATGTAAAGGCTGTCCGCTTCCCAGCGCTTCTGCCACTCGCGCTCGATCGCGCGCGGTTCGTAGCGTTCCGCCTGTTCGGGCCTCATCGCCGTGGTCGTCGTTGTCGGTTCTGCCATCGTCCACCTCCCGGCGGAATGTGGTCTTGCTGCCTTCGCGAACGGTCGTCAGTCGTCTTTGCGCGTTACGTGCTCTTCGTCGTCTTCATCGTGTATGGGCGGATGAATGTTTTTCGTCACCATCCGCAGTTCGAGCAGGATCACCGTGATTAGCGATGCGAAGATGGCGATGATGTAGCCCTCGACGGCGATCGCGATGCCCACCGCCGCCACGGCCCAGATGGTGGCCGCGGTCGTCACGCCCTTCACGCTGAAGCCCTCGCGAAAGATCAAGCCGGCGCCGAGAAAGCCGATGCCCGTGACGATCTGCGCGGCGATGCGGTCGTTGCCGCCGTAGATTCGCGACATGTCGGCGTAGAGCGCCGAACCGAGACAGACGAGCGCCATCGTCCGCACGCCCGCGGGGTAGCCGCGATACTCGCGTTCGAGGCCGATGACCGCGCCGAGAAACGCCGCCAGCGCGAGCCGCCCGACGATCGCCCACTGGTCGCCCGTGTCGATCATCGACTGCGTCCCGCTCGGCGACAACGGGCAGATCGCTCACGGCTGACCGTTCGCTGTGTGCTCGTCTCGATCATCCGTTGCGCCTTCCACCGTGCCTCGTGCGCGTCCCGCGCGACCATCGCTCGAAAACCAAAAACGCCCACCATCCCGGTCAGGGACGGAGGGCATCCGCGGTACCACCCTGGTTCGCCCGTTGGTCTCTCGACGCGCGGACGCGCTCAGTTCGCTGTAACGGGCGTACCCGCCGCCGGCTTGCCTCACCGTTCAAGAGGTTGAGACTTCACCGCCGAGGCTCCCCGGCGAGTTCTGCGCATCGTCTGCCGGCTCGCACCGCCGCCGGCTCGCTGGTTCGGCAGCGGCTTTCGCCTCCGCCAATGTGGCACGGCCTCAGCCCAGCCACTGTGGCACGGGCTTTCAGCCCGTGATGCGCGTACTACTCCGGATCGCAGCCGTTTCGTTCGTTCTGGCGACAGTATATGTGCCGGAGGCGGGCCGCTGGCAAGGGGGGAAAGTGGACTTTGACGGATGCCGAGGCGCGGCGAGCGGTCGGCGACGCTAAACTGAACAATGGTTGATCCTGTCTGGCCTTTGTCGCCGCACACAGAGGCGAAGCACGCAATCCTCCAGAAGTATCTTGGCGCGTGGTACCCAAAGATGGCGTCGTGGCAGAACCGGCTCGTCTTCATTGACGGGTTCGCGGGGCCCGGAAGTTACTCGAAGGGCGAGCCGGGATCGCCCGTAATCGCCCTCAGGGCGGCCATCGACCACAAGCACGACCTATCAAAATGCGAACTGTTATTTCTCTTCGTCGAATCCGACAAGGCTCGCTTCCATCACCTCGAAACGACGGTTGCCGCGCTGCCTAAGCCCGCGCACGTCCAAGCACACTGCATTGCGGGCGAGTTCGTTGATGTGATGGAGGAACTTTTTCACGAGCTCGATGGCAATGAAATGGCTCCTGCGCTCATCATGGTCGATCCGTTCGGGGTAAAGGGCGTTCCATATGACGTCATCAGGCGCCTCGCCGCTTACAAGCGTAGCGAGTTATTGGTGTCATTCATGTACGAACCGGTCACGCGCTGGCTCGAGTCTACGCAGTTCGAACCTTATCTAGATGCCTTTTTTGGTTCGCGCGACTGGAGGCGGGCGATTCCGCTTGAACGGGAAGCCCGACGAGAGTTCCTGCTGGACATCTACGTGGCGCAGCTCAAGGCTGCTGGCATGCAATACGTCCGCACGTTCGAGATGCGCGACCACGGGAACCGAACCGAGTACTTTCTGGTTTTTGGCACCCACCACAAAGAGGGGTTGAACGTCATCAAGCAGGCTATGTGGGCGGTAGATCCATCCGGTCAGTTCCAGTTTTCGGACTTCACCAACCACGCGCAGCCGACCCTATTCGAGTTGGAGCCGAACTACCATCGCCTGAAGACCCAGATAACGGGAAGATTCAAAGCCTCGACGACCACAATCGAAGCAATCGAAGACTTCGTCATCGTTGATACTGCGTTCCTCACCACGCACATTCGTAAGCCGGTGCTCATTCCGCTGGAGGACGACGGGTTGATTGAAGTCTCCAACCGCCGGCAGAGGCACTCCTACGCGGCGGGAACGGTGATCAAGTTTGGATGACGTCGCCTGCCGGGGAATTGCTGCCAGCGCCGACCATCAAGGGCACGGCCATTCGCATGTTTTCCTCGGCGAACGCCAACCCTATCGAACGCGCCCCACTGCTTAAAGAAGAACGGTACATCGGCTGAAAGGCACTGGTCGCGCACGCCGCGCACCCAGTCCTCGTGCATCGGGCGCGCTCCACGCCCGCTCTCTCCGCCGGCGATCACCCATTGAATGCCGGCCAAGTCTAAGTCCAATGGCCCGAGCAGCGGCTCGCAAGACAGGAAACGTACGCGTGCGGGTACACGCCGGAGGTCATCGACCCGCTCAACGAAGCGTTGGTTCTCTACCGACACACCCATCCAAACATTGCGTGGCCAATCGAGACGACTACCCAGTTCAGCAAGCCGAACGCTCCGTTTCGTCAGCACTTGAAAGGTGTGCCAATGGGCGGTCGCCATGACTGCGAAAACGTCGCGAATATACGACTCTGGCACACCCTCGTGAAAAAGGTCGCTCATGCTATTCACAAATACGAGTCGCGGTCGCTTCCAAAGCAGTGGCTGGTTTAGTCGCTCGGGCCGCAACGTAAGATCGAAGCCAACCTCGTACGGGTGGTTCGGCACGCCGCGGAATCGCTCAGCAAATGTCTTCGCGTAGCAGTGTGCACATCCCGGCGAGACCTCGGAACATCCGGTGACCGGATTCCAAGTCGACTCTGTCCATTCGATAGTGGATTTTTCGGCCATGCTAACCCCCCGACTGGAATTGATCCCGCCGGGGTTGACGATAACACGTATGGCTCAGGGCTGCCTAGCCTACGTCGCAGAGGATGCGCGAGCCGCGTCGCCCGTCCCTAATGATCGTGCTCCCCATCGTCGTCATCATCCGCCTCACCGGCGCCGGGGGTTGAGCGCGGGACGAGCGGGGTCGGCCGCTCGTCGTCTTTGCGGCGCGAGCGTGGAGGGAGCGCGTCGATCGTGGCGCGGAGGCGCTCGACGTTGGCGGCGCCCTCGGCGGCGATGATGCTGACGTTCGTGTCTCGCAACGCCTGGAGCTGGTCGCCGGAGATATCGGCCGGCACGGTCACCATCAGCGGCTTGCGCGTCAGGCCGAAGATGCGGCGCAGGTCGATCTGCTTGCGGACCGTCAGCGCCGACGCGACCTTGCCGACGTCAATCGCATCGAGCTGGAACGACTCGATCGTGCGCAGATCTGTGTCGTCCATGCCGTCGGGGAGGCGCAGCACGTAGCCGATGTCGTCTTCGAGCACGGCCGTCGAGGCCGTATCGTCCGGGTCGAAGACGGCGAAGTCGAAGCCGCGCTGCTTGAGCTGCTTCGCGTCGCTGCCGCCGGCGAGCCAGCCGCCGACGCTCTCGGCGCCGACGCTCTTCGCGTCACCGTCGCCGGGCGGCTTGCCGCGGCTGCCAACGATCACGACATCGGCGCCCTTCCGCACGAGGTCGGCGGCGGCCAGCGCATCGGGCGCCATGCCGGCGAGCACGAGCGTGGCGTTCTTGGTGGCGCGCGCCGTGACGAAGCCGAGCGGCTGCGGTTCCGGGCGCGACGTGCGGCGGATCTTGTCGGCAAGCTTGCTCAACGGCGTCTCCTCTGTGTCGTCGGGAAGAACCCAGAACCTGGAACCGAGAACCAAACGGCAGGCTCGATGGGGACGCCGTGATCATAGCAAGCGACGTTGGAGGCGGGAAGCGAACGCGATGCTGTGAGAGGTGGGAAGTGGGAGGTGAGGCGTTCAAGCGTTAGAAAGAGCTGCCCCACCTCTCACTTCTCACTTCCCACCGCCCTACTCAGACCACCAGGCCGGCTGCGAGCCGTCGGTCAGCAGCAGCGGCGCGCCGCCACCGTCGTTGCCGGCGAAGATGTAGCTCGACGGTCCGGAGCTGGAGTACGAGCCCGACGCTGCGAACGCGAACCAGCCGCCCGCCGCCGGGGACGCCGGTCCGGCCTGCGCCGCCGGAATGACGCGCTGATCGCCGATCGCCACATCCCACACCCAGACGCCGTTCGCTCCCGTCTCGCCCATGCTGAAGTCGTAGAGCAGGCGGCGGCCGTCCCGGCTCCACTCCATGCGCCACATGTCGCCACCCCCGCAGCCGCCGCCGATCTTTTCGCTGGCGCGCGGCGAGGCGACGCTGTCGATGATCGCGCCGGCGCTGATGTCGTACACCACGTAGCGCGGCGAAGAAACTTGCGTCGTCTCGTCGTATTCCGACACGTGAAAGGCGATCTGGTCGGCGACCGGCGACCAGCGCGGCCGCGAGTAGAAGGCATTGCCGGCGGGCTGCGCGATGCGGTGTACTTCGTTGCCGTCGAGGTCCCAGACGAGGATCGCCGCCTCGCCGCTGACGCTGCCGCCGTCCATCGCCTGGTACGTGAGCAGCAGCAGCGTGCCGTCATGGTTGAACGTGGGCGCGTCCTGCTGGCTCGCGCGCTGGCTGCCGTAGACAAGCCGCCCGCCGTCGCGCACATCGAGCAACGCCGGCACGCCCGCAGCGCCGCTGCCCATGTCCCACAGCGCCGGCTCAGCGATGATGCCGGTGCGCGTGCTGTCTGGCGACCAGCCACCGCCAAACGCGTTCTCGAAGACGCGCGACGTGGCCAGGCCATCGGCAGGCACGTCGAGGACGTGGAGGTCGGTGGTCGTGCGGAACGTTTGTGGCTCGCCCCCGTCGACGGTACGCGAGACGTTGTACGACAGCATCGTGCCGTCGGGCGACCAGCGCAGATCTTGCTGGAGATAGCTGTCCGGCTCGACCGGCGTGTCCTCCACCATGCGCTGGTCGCTGGCGTCCGCGTTCATCACCCAGATGTCGCCGTCGCGGAAGAACGCGATGCGGTCGGCGAGATCAGCCAGCGCCGGCGCCGCGGTTCGAAGATCGCGCTCGCCGATGACGACGAGATAGTCCTCGGCCACCCAGCCCGTGCCGGCTAGATACCACCACCAGTAGCCGTCCGCCTCGATCGCTTCGCCGGTGATGTACCCCTCGAAACCGTGCGGCAGGCAATTTTGGACGATGACGTACTCGTTCTGCAGCGACGGCTGGTTGCGCGCGTTGAGGCAGTCACCCTCGCCGGCGTTGACGGTGACGACCGCGCCCTCGCGGAAGTCGCCGCGCTGGGCCATCGGCGCCGGCGTCGGCGGTATCGCCGTGGCGGTGGGCATCGACGCCCACGCGGTTGCTTCTGAGTCGAGGGCGGCGCGGTCGGCGGCGATCGCCGTCAGCATGTCGGCGTCGATCGTTGCCGTCGCGCTGGCGTCGGCGGTAGCGGTCGTCGTCGGCGTGGCGTTGGGGTCGACGACGGCGTCCTGCGTCGTGAACGCATACAGCCCGAAACCGGCGATCACCGGCACCATGATCAACACACCAAGCGGGCTTCTGCGAACGTCCATGACGGCACCTCCGCAGCGATCATCGTCGTATCTGCGAAGGGCCACCGGACGCGAGGCCGACGCTTGGCCTACGGGCGCCGTACGAAGGCGGGAAGCGGGAGTCGGAAAGCGGGAAGGCGTACACTTGCGACGAACCCAGACTAGGCGCGGTTCAAGGAGTGACGGTGAATCTGCCTGGCAGCGCGATCGAGTACGACGGGGAGCGCGCATCGGGCGCGCCCGAGGCCACATCGCCGCGGTCGCTGTGGCGGACGCTCGTGCGCGGTTCGGCGCCGGTGCGCGGAGCGATCGTCGCGGGGGCGCTCGCCGGGTTCATCTCGGCAGGCATCGGGTCGCGGGTCGTCATGCGCATCATCACGCTGCTGAACGATGACCGCCGTGGCGTCCTGACGGACTCCAGCGCCATCGTCGGCGAGATCTCGCTCGGCGGCACGATGAGCCTGTTGGTGCTCGGCACGATCGTCGGCGTGTTCGGTGGGCTGCTGTACCTCGGGCTGCGACGCTGGCTATGGGTGTCGCCGTCGTGGCGCGGACTGACGTTTGGCGCGATCACGCTGGTCACGATCGGGCAACCGCTGTTCGATCCGGCGAACGTCGACTTTCAGATCTTCGAGCCGGTCGTGCTGGTCCTGGCGATGTTCGCCGCGCTCTTCTTCATCAACGGCCTGATCCTCGCCCCGTTGCTCGATCGCATCCATCCCGAACCGGCGTACCGTGTCAGTGCACGCGTTCAACGAGCGGTCGCCGGGGGCATCGCGCTCGTCTGCGTCTTGGGCCTGATCCTCACCGCCTTCACGTTCCAGACGATGGTCGATGACGCCGGCACGTGCTACTCGGCCGCCGGCGGCGGCGAAGGCTGCGCCGTGTTCGAGCGGGACATCGCGCCCTAGCGTCTACCAACAACTAACGTCCAACCTCCACCGGACCAACGACCGGCTCATCTTCAAACGCGGCCGGTTCCTGCACCGTGAAGAACACCAGCGCGGCGACGGCGACTAGCAGCGCCCCCACGATCGGGAAGCCGGCATGGATACCGAGCTGCTGCGCCGTCAGACCGCCAAGCAGCGGCGCGACGGCGAAGCTCAACGCCTGCGCGCTGCCGACGAGCCCAAAGGCCGAGCCGTGCTTGCCCTCCGGGGCGTTGGCGCCGATCAGCGCGTTGACCATCGGGATCATCGCGCCGCTGAAGACGCCGACGAGGGCCATCAGCACCATCAGCGGCAGCAGATTGTTCGCCGCCGCCACGGGAATGTACGCCAGCCCCGCGCCGAGCGTCGCGACGACGAGCGCCTTCTTGTAGCCCGTGCGCTCGGCGAGCCGGCCCGAGACGACGGCCGCGATGGCGCTGGTCAGCGCGACGGCGGCGAAGACGAGGCCCGACTTCGTCTCGACGCTGGCGTCGGTGAAGCCGGCGACGAGCAGCGGCACGACCGGACGCACGAACACCGCCGCCGAACTGACGAGAAACATCACCGTGATCAGCAGCAGCATCGCCGGCACGCGCATCACGGTGCGCAGGTTCTGGATGTACGACGGCCGCGAACCCGGCGCCGGCCGCACGAAGTCTTCCTTCACAAAGACGAAGCAGAGCACGAACGAGACGACGTACATCAGCCCGCCGAGCGCAAACGTCGTCCGGAAGCCGACGGCCTGCGCCATCAACCCGCCGACGACGGGCCCGACGGTCTGCGAGGTAAACACGGCCATCTGCACGAGGCCGAGCGCGTACGCCATCCGCCGCGCCGGTGTGCCGCCGGCGATTAGCGCCGACGCCGCCGGGATGGTGCCGACGAAGGCGCCCTGCAGCCCCCGCAGCACGAGCAATTGCCAGACGTTCTGCACGAACGCCTGCGCCGTGATCGTGACGAAGGCGCCGGCGTAGGCGCGCAACAGCATGTTCTTGCGCCCGAATCGGTCGGCCAGCGAACCCCACAGCGGCGACGAAATGAAGAGCATGACGCCGGTCGCTGTCGCCAGCACGCCCGACCAGAGCGCGGCGTCGGAGTCGGACTCGATGCCAAGATCCTGGACGAAGAACGGGATGAACGGGAAGACGAGATTGGCGCCCATCAGCGCAAGAAACTGCGACACCCAGACGGCGTACAGATTCTTCTCCCAGGTTTCGAGCTTCAACCGGCTCTCCTGCCTGTATTTCGTGGCGCGCGCGTGTCCGGGATGCGGGAGTTTACCGGCGGACGAAGCGGGACGCGAGAAGCGGGAGACGGGAAGCGAGAAGCGAGAAGCGAGAGCCGAAAGCGGGTGCAGCGGCGGTTAGGAATGGGGACTGAGGATTGGGGACGCCGGTGAGACCGGAGGCGCGAAACGCGAAGCGGGTGCAGGGCGCAGCGCCTGCCGGGGACTGGGGTGTCCCCAGATCAATCCCTCAACTCAAGAAAGCAGCGGATGCGAAAGCAGACGCTGCGTCGCACCGGCGGAGCCCATCGTCTGAATGCTGCGAGTTCAACTCAGGCGAGAACCGAAAAGCGGGTGCAGGGCGCCGCGCCTGCCGGGGACTGGGGTGTCCCCAGATCACTCACTCATCTCATAGAAGCAGCGGATGCGACAGCAGACGCTGCGCCGCCTCGGCGAAGCCAGCCGCCTGA
>CAZRHH010000034.1:0-30808 GCA_964599885.1 uncultured Dehalococcoidia bacterium
CCAGCGATGTCGTTGGTCTTGGAGGAGATCTCCTTGGCGAGCTGGGCGCCGATGTTGTCGAAGGGCTCGTCGAGGTCGATGTCTTTGGCGATGGTGACGCCGTCGTTGGTGATGGTGGGGGCGCCGAACTTCTTGTCCAGCACGACGTTGCGGCCCTTGGGGCCGAGGGTGATCTTGACGGCGTCCGCCAGGGCATCGATGCCGCGCATCAGGGCGTGACGGGCGTCTTCCTCGAAGAGAAGCTGCTTGGCCATATCTACCTCATCCTTGTGTGTGTTGATTCTGGGTGGACCAGTTGAAGCCGTGATTCTGGCACTCGTGGAGAGGGAGTGCTAAGTGAGTGTAGGGGATGGATCGTGGGTGATCAAGCGTGCTGGTTTGACGACTTTGGTGTCTGGTGTTTCGTGGGGGCTGGGGACTGGGGATTGGGGATTGGGGATTGGGGATTGGGGATTGGGGAGGGTTATGCGCGATTTTCGTGGCGCGTGCTGCGCAGGCGGTAGATGGCGGCGGTGAAGACGACGAAGAGCAGCGAGGCGCCGGCGGCGGTGAGGATGTGGGCGCTATTGAACGGGCTGGTGTGGTTGTGGGCGTGCGCGCCGGCGAAATGGAGATAGTACTCGCCGTAGAAGCCGGCGATGAGCATGCCGACGCCGGCGATCGCCGTGACGGCAACGGCAGCGGCGGCGATATGCGCGCGGCGGACGATCGGGAGCGCCGGCGCGGCGAGGAACGATGCGATGATCAGGAGCGCGCCGGTAACGATGATGCACAGGCCGTCGCCGCGGCCGACGACGTACCAGGCCGCGGCCGGGTCGTCCTGCAGCGCGTAGAGATTGCGCAGATCGCGGGCGGCGACGAGCGCGATGGCGGCGCCGGCGGCGGGCACGAGCCAGCGAACGGCGTGCAGGCCGGCGCGAGTTGAGATGATCGATGCGAGTACGGACGCGGCGGCGAGCGCGATGAAGTATTTGCCGTGACCGGAGACGCCGTTGCGCTGGACGAGGCCGGCGTAGAACGTCGCCCACGCGGTGTACGAACCGACGATGACGGCGATCGCGCCGGCCGTTGTCGCGAGGACGGAGAGCGGGAGCTGCATGTCGCGCAGACGCATGGTGCGGCTGCGGCGGTCATCGCGCTGTAGCGTCGTTGCGGCGGTGGGGGCTTGCATCGTCATGTGGGTTGATCCTTGATGATGGAATCGGGCGGTTGGTGTCTGGTGTCTGGTGTCTGGTGTCTGGTGTCTGGTGTCTGGTGTCTGGTGTCTGGTGGAGATTATTCGGTGGCTGTGGTTGTGCGGGTTGCGCGGGATACCGGGGCGCACACGTGGGTGCGCCCCTACCGTGGCCGCCAACCACATTGGCTGGCCCGCTTCTCGCGCTGCCGTGCGGCCGGGCGGAGCGTTCTTGCTCCGCCCGGGGCACGATGTTCGGACTACGAACGCACGCCGAAGAAGAGGAGGAGGTCCGTCGGGACGTCGCCAGTCGCGCTGGCTTCGCCCTCGGCCTGCACCGCGCGCAAGGCTGCGAGCGACTTGCCGGCTTCGACCTTGTCCCACGCTTCGCGCGTGTTGATGCCGACGACCACAACATCCCAGGGAGTCTCGCCCGCAGCCGAGAAACCCGGCTCTTCCGGATCGATAATGTGGCTGTGCGGCGGCAGCGGGATCACGTCGCCCAGACCGATCGAACTGACGTTGATTTCGCTCGGGTGCGCGACGCACTCACCGGCGGTCTCGCAATGCAGTTCGATACCGTCGGTTTCCGTGAAGAGCGGCACGAGTACCCACACCGTCGGTACGGGTTCGCTCACGCCATCGGGGTTGGTGCCGTCGTTGCCGGTCTCGCAGTCGCCGTCGTTGCAGAAGAAGTCCTGCGTGTAGAAGACGGTGCCGGTGGCGCCACCGGCCCAGCCGGGCGTCTCGCCGAGTACTTCTTCGTCATCGCCGCCCTCGGCCGGGGTCGAGTCACCTTCGGGCGTCGTGTCGCCTGCTGGCGTGGTCGCCATTGCTGCGGGCGTGTTGCCGCCGGTCGCATCATCGCCGTCGTCGTCATCACCGCACGCCGCCCCAGACGCCGCCAGCGCGACGATCAGCACGCCGACACCGAGAATCCGTCCTCGTTTCAAGATATCCGCCATAAACCTTCTCCATTCCAATTTCCACGGACCATGCATTCCGATGGCCGTGCACCGTGGGCGCGGTCGCGCCCTATCGCCGATGCCAGTGATTCGGGCGTTCGACGCAGCGGGATCACGCCCAGAGCGTGTATTTCGGCGCGCAGATGTTGCAGGGGCGTAAAGCGATGAATCGCGTTGCGCGCTCAGGCTTTGGAGATGAAGCCCGAGGCTATGAATCGGTGATGTTGACGTCCGCGGATGTCTCACGATATCAGTGCGAACTCTCTATCGTAAGGGTTCGGTAAGGCGCATCCATCGTTCTCGTATGGACCGCGATTCTGATTGTTGAACGTACGTCTCCAGCTCGGTTTGAACGCTACTCAATTCGGACGAGCAACTCCTGAACGCGGCGTAGGCGCGATCCCAGTTCCCCCGTTGATTCTGTGTGTGCGGCCCCTCAGTCCACCCTGTATCTATCTGTGAAACTCCCGCAGCATTGACTGCAATCCAGTCGGGAAGATCCAGTTTCAACGCGTTAAGGAAGTCGCGACGATAATCTTCGACGCGCAACCTGAAGGAGTTCAAATCCCGGAGCACCACAGCGAGATGGGAGGGTTGCGCCACCGGAGACTCGTAGGCCCAGTTTGGTAACGCCAGGAACCGCATAGCGTCAGCCCGCCAATGCTCGACCTCCCCCTTCGTCTGCTCGCTCATGAAGCCAGCACGCGTCGCTAGGTCGAGGAGCGTGTGAATGGCTGGGTAGTTCGCGCAAGCCGCGGCCAACAGTGTGCGGCCGCGGACGTCCCACGCGGCGACTCCGGTAACGTCCTCACCACATAGGACTCTTCCATCGGTTCCGCGATTCCAATTACTCCGGGGCTTGTTCCTTCCACCTTGATACGAGCCGTCCCCAAAACAAACCACTTATCAACGACAGCGCGCGCCGTTTCTCCGTGAAGGACAAGTATCTGTTGCGCAGTCTCCGCTCCAGCGGAGACGCCGTATAGCTCTATTCCGTTCCACGAAATGGCGTTGGAGTAGAGGCAGACCGCCCTTTGGATGAACGGCATCGTCTGATAAAGGTGGGGGGCGAAGCTAGCTTCCTCGTCAGAGATCCTGGCCCATTTTAGAACTAGCGTTCTGCCACGTCAAGCCCATCTCAGTTCCGTGTCGTCCCCGGGATGCCGATGGCGACGTTGACGCGGATGAAGACGGCGATCTCCTGGCGCGCGTCGCCCTCGCCGAGACCCTCGATCGTCACGACGGCGGCGTCGCTGCCGACGATCTTGCGCGGGTCGACGGAGATCTTCAGCGTCGACGTGCGATCGCACGGAGAGGCCGGGAGGCACGGCAGGTCGGGCCCGACGGCGACGCCGGCTTGGAGCGATACGGTGATCCACGATTTGTTCGCGCTGACACGCCAGGGGACGATGCCGCTACCGGTGTTGCTAATCCGCACTTCGGCGGGCGTCGCCGAGCGGTTCGGGCGTACGTTCACGAGCAGGATCGGCCGGTCGACGGACAGCCGCGGCGCACCGAGGACGGCGCGGCGATCGTTATCGGATGGGCGGTTGGTGGGATCCTCGTGCTGGGGCTTGGGCGTGGGGATGTCCATCTGGTTGTACGGAAACTGAAAGTTGGCGAGTTCGAGCGGCGTGCGCCAATACGGGTTGTTGAGATCAGGCAGCGTCGCTTCGAGCGGGCGCCACAACTCGTTGTTCTGCACTGTGGGTGGATGCGCCATGCAGCCGTAGACGAGTTCCTGGTACGGGTGCAGGCTGCGGTTGTGGCTGAGGCCATCGTTCGCGGCGCCGCAGCTGTACGGCGTGCGTGGCCACGCGGCGTAGATCGGGTCCATCGGGTGGTTGCTGCGGTTGGCGCCGGGGCCGGTGAAGCCGTTGTAGCTCCAGATCGCGTAGTACCAGTTTTCGATGATCTTCGGATCGCTGTTCGTATCGATGCCGGCGATCGGGCGCGAATCCGGCGCCGAGTTCCACTTGTCGATGAGGATCGCCGACGCGCGGCCAATGTTGTACGCGAAGTGCGTAGCGACGAGCGCCTGCTCGTCGGACGGCTGGCCGTTCTCGCCGACCGGCGCAGTCATGCCGCTGGTTACCTGGCCGATACCGTGGCCGCAGTCGAACGACACCAGCGAGGGGCCGATAGCGCCGAACGGCAGGCCGGGCGCGCCCTGCGTCGCGACGCTCTCGATCCAGCTAATCGCTTTGAGCAGCGTTGGCGGCACGTAGACGGGTGAGGCGACGCGGTTGCCGCGCAACCCCGTCTCGATGTGGCGCTGCGAGAAGAATGGGTCAGCCGGAAACAGCATGTCGTAGCCGGCAAGTTCCATCGCCTGCATGTAGAGCTTGCGGTCTTCCGTCGTCTCGTACGTCGTCGGCGGTGTGACGAAGGCGCACGCTTCCGCGACATCGGCGCGTTGCCCGCGCGGGATCAGCGTCGCCGAGAGCGCGAGTGCTGCGATCGTCGTCGCCCAGATGAGGCGGCGGGCGTACAAGCGGACGAAGCGCGTTGCGATGCTCATTCCAGCCACCCCACGATCAGCACATCCGCCTCGTCCGACACGCGCTCGCGCGAACCATCGCTCGCGATCAGATCGACATAGCTCTCGCCGGCCTCGAACGTCGTCGCGCCATCGACACTGCGCACGGCGAGCGTCGCGCCGTCGGGCGACCAGGCGAGCGGCAGATCGATGCTGTCGTCGTTTTCGGTGAGCGCGTTCGTCGCGCCCGACGCATCGACGGCAACCGCGTCGCCGCCGCCTTCGGGCTTGATCGCGGCCACGGTGAGTTCGCCGTCGTCGCGCCAGGTTGGGTTGAACTCGGCGCGCGGCGCGTCGCTCTCGATCGCGACAGATGCGGCGGCGGTCGCGAGATCGAGCGTCATCGTGACGACGCCGGGCGTCGCGCCGCTTTCGGCGACGGAGTAGGCGAGCGTCGTGCCGTCGGGGGAGAGCTTCCAGTCGCGGGCGATCTCGTCGCTGAGGTGCGCGATCAGCGTTTCGGCGGAGCCGTCGGGCGCGACGCTGTAGAGATCGCTGCCGGTTTCGTTCAGCGTCGCGAAGTAGAGCTTGGAGCCGTCCGGCGCGAAGGCGATCGGAAACACCGACGCGCTGCGCCACGACGTGAGCGTCGCGCGCGTGCCGTCGCGGCCGAGCAGCAGCAGTTCGAACGTGCCGGCGCTGTCTTCGACCGCGACGTTCTTGCGCACGACGATCGACGCGCTATCCGGCGACCAGACGGGCGCGATCAGCAGGTCGATGTCGGTCGCGAGCAACGTCACATCGCCGCCGGCGTCGACGATGCCGGCGATGGCGGGCGAAGCGGGGGACGGATCTTCGGTATCGGGCGCGAGCGCCGTGTAGGCGATGGCGCTGCCGTCGGGTGCGAGCGCGGCGAAGACGCCGAACTCGTCGGCGTGGTCGATCGTGGCGATTTCGGCGCGGGAGCCGGCGATGTCGCTGGGGTCGATGGCGACGATCGTGTCGGCGAAGCGGCCGAACTCGCTGATCAGAAGCTGCTGCCCGCCGGCCTGCACACGCTGGAACGCGGTAGCGTCGTCGCCGCCGATGTTGTCGATGGCGAAGTAGCCACCGGTTGCGGCGGCGGTCACGATGCCGCCCGCAAGCGCCGGTTTGGCGAGCACGGCGAGAACGCGGACGATTAGCATAGGCCGTTCACTCCTTGCCCCAGGGGGCCTCGTTCGAGCCTATATTCGTTCGCGCCGGCACACCCCGCCAAGGGACCGGAGCTATGTCGTTGTGTACGCACGTCAGACGCGACTTTCGGCCTCAGTGCCGTCGTCGCCTTCGTTCATGACGCTGCGGATGTGCCGGTAGACGTACCAGACCACCGCGATCCCGACGATGGCGTACACCGGATACTCGACCGGCGTCATCCACTCGCGGAGATCCTCGTAATTCTCGCCCAGTTTATACCCGCCGTACGCAAGTCCGGTAGCCCAGACGAACGAACCGAGAAACGTATACAACGTGAATTGCCAGATTGACATGGCCACGAGGCCCGCCGGCACGCTGACCAGCGAGCGCACGAGCGGCACCATCCGCCCGAAGAAGACGGCCCAGTTGCCCCAGCGCTTGAAGAAGCGATCGGCCTGGTCGAGGTCGCCGCGCGAGATCAGCACCCACTTGCCGTACTTGTTGACGAACGGGCGGCCACCGAGCTTCGAGATGTAGTAGATGCCGACGGCGCCGAGCGTGCTGCCGATGGCGCCGAAGATGCCGGCGCCGATCACCCAGTACCAGCCGAGGCCCTCATCGGCGATCAGCTTCCAGCCGGCGAGCGGCATGACGATTTCGCTGGGGATAGGGAAGACGACGGTTTCGAGCGCCATCAGGAAGATGACGCCGGGCCAGCCGATCGCGTCGTACGTGGCATCGATGAAGTCGAGCAGCGCCTGCTCGATACCGCTTAACAGTGTCCGCGCCTCCCCTGGTCCGCTCTGCCCCGCGCCTTCCGGTGGCCGCGCGCAGGCCTGCCGGAAGCTCTGGCGAGTGTAGGGGGCGTGATCTCAGGCTGTCAAGCGGGGGGACGGTTCACCGCAAAGGCGCAAAGGACGCCGAGGAACGCAAAGGGAGGGTGTGGGAAGCCGGAGGTCAGAAATGGGAGTCAGGAGGCGAGGTGATCAACTGGCCGCCGTCCAGTCACTTACCTCTATTCTCCGTTGTTCGAATGCGGAACAAGCGTAGAAGCAAAGGCGCTACACCTCGACGTAGACGTCGTCGCCTTCGACGCGGGTGGGGTAGCTGTTGACGCTGCGCTTGAGGAAGCCGGGGAACGTGGCGTCCATGAGGAGTTTGTACCAGGCGGGGTGCGTCACCCAGTTGCAGACGCCGCCGTCGGTGACATCGAACTTGGAGCCGTGACCGGCGCAGGTGACCGTCGTGCCGTCGAGCGTGCCGTTATGTAGCCGATAGCGCAGGTGCGTGCAGCGGTCGCTGATCGCGTAGGCGTCGCCATCGATGTTGGCGACGAGGATCTCCTTGCCGCGGGCCTTGACGCCGATCATGGTGCCGGTGGGGATATCGGACAGCCGGGCGACGCGCACAAACTCGGCCACGGTCGATGCTCCTCCGCTGCTGCTTCGTTCGGGCGCGATTGTATCGTGGGAAGCGGTCACGCGCTATGCATGGGCGACTGGTGTCTGGTGTTTGGTCGCGCGGGGCGGGCGTGATGCGCCGGTTCAGCGGTTTAGCGTCTGTTTGCCCAACGTGTGACACCGGCCGAAAGCGGGTGCCCAGCAGATGATCGGCGACTGGTGCTTGGTGTCTGGTGTTAGGTCGCCCCCCGGTGACACGGGCTGAAAGCCCGTGCCACAACGAAGAAGAATCCTCTGCGCCTCTGTGCCTCTGTGGTTCAACCCGAACGAGGTTCAGCGGCGGAAGCGCAGCTTCACGAGGTTGCCGCCCATCTTGATGATGTCCTGCGGGAACTTGACACGGGTGTCGCGGTCTTCGACCCAGCGGACGGGGACGCCTTTCAGTTTGCGGCCGCTCCGTTCGGCGAGGATCATCAGCTCAGTATCGAAGAACCACTCGCCGTCGCGGACCTTCGGCAGCAGCGCCTGGGCCGCGTCGCGCGTGATCGCCTTGAAGCCGCACTGGGCATCGGAGAACTTCGTCCAGAAGAGCAGTTTGATGAAGGCGATGTAGCCCCGCGAGTTGATCTCGCGCTTCAGCGAACGCTCGATGTCGGCGCCCCGCGTCATGCGCGAGCCGTAGGCGATGTCGTAGCCGTCTTCGAGCACGGCGTTGAGCAGCGGGATGATCATCGCCAGGTCGGTCGAGAGATCGACGTCCATGTAGCACATCGCGTCGGCGGGGCTTTCGAGGAAGGCGCGCTTGAGGGCGCGGCCGCGGCCTTTCTGGTCGAGATGCACGTAGCCGACTTCGTCCGGGTGCGCCGCGGCGAGTTGCTGCGCGACGGCGAGCGTGCCATCGGTCGAGGCGTTGTCGGCGACGACGACGCGCCACTTGTACGGGAGGTGTTCGCCGGCCCACGCGCAGAGTTGTTCGACGCTGGCGGCGAGCACGCGTTCTTCGTTGTAGACGGGGATGATCATGTCGACGGACTTCATCGCGGCGATGGTACCGCGAGCGCGTGGAAGCGGGAAGCGAGCAGGATCCATAGATCCGATTCACCGCAAAGGCGCAGAGGAGCGCAAAGGGAGGGAGGAAATAGAGAGCGAAGAACGGAGAACAAGTGCCCGTTACGTGACGGTTGTTGCCCATTTCGCCGCAGAAGCGCAATTCGCGCGGACTTCGCGGAGCCAGCGCGACCATTCGGGGGCGGCGGCGACGACGCTCTCGGAGCAGTAGCGCTCGGCGTAGGCTTGCGGCGTGATCCAGCGGTACGCGGTGTGTTCGCTGCTCAGCGTCACGTCGCCGTCGGGCGCGCGGGCGACGTACGTCGCGTGAAACGCGTCGACGCCGTTCTGGGCGGGATAGCCCCAGACGCGGACGAGTTCCGCGTGGTCGAGGCGCAGGCCGGACTCCTCGAACGTCTCGCGGATCGCGGCGTGGCGCGGATCCTCGCCCGGATCGACGATACCGCCGGGGAGGTACCAGACGCCTTCGCCGATACCGGCGCCGCGTTTGAGCACGAGCATCTCCTCGCCGCGCATCACGAAGACTTCGGCGGTCAGGCGCATCGTGCGGAGTTGGCGATCGAGCAGTTCGTGCGCGCGCATGGCGATGTACCTGTCGAGATTGGCGCGGATGCCGGTCATAATCTCGCCGAAGCGCGACGACCGCGCCGCGACGTTGGCGATCACGTCGTCGCTGAAGTAGCGCGCCCGGTACTCGGCCGGATCGATCCAGCGCGCGCCGGAGTGTTCGTCGCTCAGCACGACGTCACCGTCCGGGCAGTCGCACGCGTAGACGACCTGCAACGACTCGGCGCCGTAGACGTGCATGTTCGTGACACCGACGATCGTCAGCGCGCCCGACGGTGTGAGGCCGCACTCTTCCACCATCTCGCGGCGCGCGGCGTCTTCGATGTTCTCGCCGGCTTCGACGGCGCCGCCCGGCAGGTACCAGCCGCCCACCGCCTCGCCCATCGCGCGCTGGAGGATGAGGATTTGCCCCTCGCGCTGCACGTAGACGGCGGTGGAAAGCCGGAAGTTCGCGTCGGCGGTGAATGTTTCGGCTGATGATACGCTCATAGTTTGGGGAGTATGCCGCGCGCGGTTGGTCAACGGAAGTTGGAGGTTAGAGGTTGGCGGAGTCCGCGCGGCGACCGACCAACCTCCAACGTCTAACCCCTCGTGACCATATACTCAGCAGGCATGAACGAGCCCCCCGTACCCACCTCCGGTCCCCCGGCTGCGAAGCGCATCGTCTATCTGAACCGGCGCGTCGCATTCATCGAACCCGACCGGATCAACGTGCGGCCCGCGCTCGCGGCGGCGCTGTTTCCGCTGGTCTGGCTGGTCCTGGGAGTGGGCGCGGCGGTGTCGATACTTCTCTGGCTCGATGCGATGCCGTTTGCGCTGGCGATGCTGCTGCTCGTCGTGGCAGTAGTGAGTATTCCGCTTGCCGGTATCGGCTTCGTGTATACGATTGCGGGAACGAACGTCGTGTTCGAGCGCGAGAAGCAGTCGGGGCTCTGGCAGCAGGGGTTTCTCGGCATGGGCGTGGGGACGACGGAACTGGTGCCGTTCTGGAAGATCGAGCAGGTGCGCATCGAAGAGACGACGTATGAGCGGCAGCGCGGGCAGCAGCAGGATCTGGCGCAGTTCGAGATCGTGCTGGTGAAGGTGAGCGGCAAGCGTCTGAAGGTGGGCGACACCGTGGTCGCGCGTTCGATGGTGCGCGAAGGGCTGGCCGACGCGCGTGAGGTGGGGCAGGCGATCGCCGAGCTGGTGGACAAGCCGCTGATAGCGCCGGACGTCGTGCGCCGCCGCAAGCGCGCGCCGGACGCAGAAGCGGCGGATGACTCCGGAACGCCGAGCGAGGCCTCATGACGATCGCCGAGCCGTCGATCGAAACGCGACCGACGACCAGCGACCAGCGCCCGTTCGTCACCATCGTCGTGCCGGCGTACAACGAGCAGGCGCGGCTGCCGGCGAGCCTCGATCGGGTGATCGCGTTTCTCGCGGCGCAGGATTTCGAGAGCGAACTAGTCGCCGTCGACGACGGGAGCAGCGACGCGACGGCGTCGATCGTGCGCGAGCGGATCGAGGGCGGTCCGCCGAAAGTCCGCGTGCGGCTGCTGCAGCACGCGCGCAATCGCGGCAAGGGCGCTGCGATCCGCACCGGCTGCCTCGACGCGCGCGGCGCGTACGTGTTCTTTCTCGACGCCGATCTGGCGACGCCGCCGGAAGAGTCGACGCGTCTGCTTGAACGCCTACGCGCCGGGGCGGCGGTCGTCATCGGCAGCCGCGTGCAGCCGGATGGCAGCGACATGCGCGCGAGCCAGCCGCCGCAACGGCGCCTCGCCGGCAAGCTGTTCACGCTGATGCGCAAGACGATGCGCGTGCTGCCGGACATCGACGACACGCAGTGCCCAATGAAGGGCTTCGAGCGCGACGCGGCGCAGGCGATCTTTCGCGAGCAGCAGTTGCACGGCTGGATCTTCGATGCCGAGGTGCTGTACATCGCACGCGCGCTGGGGTACGAGATCGTGTCCGTGCCGGTGAGCTGGCGCCACGTCGAGGGTTCGCGGCTGCGCGTGCGCCCGCAGCAGGCGTTCGAAGTCGCGCGCGATCTGCTGCGGCTGCGTTCGCTGCATCCGCGGCGGCGCTGACGGTGGTTCGTTTTCACCACAGAGGCACAGAGGCGCTGAGGGTTTTTTCCACAGATGACACAGATTGGAAGGATGTGCCGTAGGGCGAGACGACGCTTTTCGTGCGCGCTAACGCGACGCCCGCGCGGGCTGAAAGCCCGCGCTACGGTGGCAGTTTGCGGCGACGGCTTACGAGGGCGGTTTGTGGACTTCGGCGTGGGGGAGTCAGGGCGTGGGTGCGGCATCGGCGGCGGGTGGGGCGACGAGGCGGTAGCCCATGCCACGCACCGTTTCGATGAGGTTGGCGCCGAGCTTCTTGCGCAGGTAGCCGACGTACACATCGACGACGTTGGAGCCGGGGTCGAAGTCGTAGCCCCAGACGCTCGAGAGCAGCTGCTCGCGTGACAGCACCTGCCCCGGATGCCGAAAGAGCGTCTCCGCGAGGATGAACTCGCGCGCCGAAAGCTCGACCGGCTGCCGGTCCACCGTCGCGCGCCTGCCACGCAGATCGAGCATGACGCCGCCGGCTTCGAGCGTCATCGTTTCGGTGCGGCCGGTATCGCGCAGCAGCGCGGATGCGCGCGAGCAGTTCTTCGAAGCGGAACGGTTTCGTAATGTAGTCGTCCGCGCCACCATCGAGCCCGGCAACGGTGTCATCCATGCCCTGCCGCGCCGTGAGGATGATCACCGGCATCCGTTCGCCGCGCGCGCGGATCTCGCGCAGCACCTGGTGGCCGTCCATGACGGGCAACCCAAGGTCGAGGATCAGCAGGTCGAAGTCCTGATCTTGCGCCGCCGAAGCGGCATCGCGCCCGTTCTCGACGACGAGTGCCGTGAAGCCGCTGGCGCGCAGCCCCTTCTCGATAAAGGACGCGATGCGCGGTTCATCCTCGGCCAGCAAGATTCTGTTCACGCGTCGTCTCGCGGCGGACCATCAGCCGGCAGCACGAGCATGAACGTCGAGCCGAGACCCACCGCCGATTCGAGTTCGATGCGTCCGCCGTGCGCCGCCGCGATCACGTCAACGATCGCGAGGCCGAGCCCGGCGCCGTCGGTGCTGCGGCGGCCGGCGTGGCCGCGGCTAAAGCGATCGAAGATGCGTTCACGGTCCGCCGCGGCGATGCCCTCGCCCGTGTCGGTGACCCACAACCGTACGTCGCCATCGACCGCACGGCTGCCGAGCCGGATCGGCGTGCCGACGGCCGTATGCTCGACGGCGTTGCGCGCGAGGTTCATCATCGCCTGGGTCAGGCGCTGCCCGTCGGCGATCATGACCACCTCGGCCGCGTGCTCGACCGTCCATTGACGATCGGCCAGGGCGGACGCCTTCGCTGCCACGTCCCGCGTCAGTTCGGCGACATCGATGGGGTGCAGGTTGAGGAAGTCCGGCTGATCCGACTTCGCGAGCACCAACAGCTCGTCGACCATGCGCGCCATGCGGTCGAGTTCGTCGGTGACGATGCGGATCGTGTCATCGCGCTCGGCCGGGTCGGTACTGAGCAGTTCGAGATGGCCGCGGATGATCGTGATCGGCGTGCGCAATTCGTGACCGGCATCATCGATGAAGCGGCGTTGCGTGGCGAACGCGGCTTCCAGCCGATCGAGCATGTCGTTGAAGGTGCGCGTCAGTTCGGCGATCTCGTCGTTTCCTTGCACAGCGATGCGCTCGGACCAGTCTTCGTCCGTGATCGTGCGGGCGGCGGTGGTGAGCAGGCTCACGGGACGCAACACCCTGCCGGCAGCGAACCAGGCGAGTACGGAAGCCACGAGGAACATCGAACCGAAAGCCAGCGCGCCATCGCGGATCACGCGATCGACGCCGTCGCGCCGGCCTTCAAGAAAAATCGCGACGACGAACACGCCTCGCATCCCGTCTTCAGCCCGTACGGGCACCGCCATGTAGCGCACGCGCCCGGCCGACGTATCGATCTCGGAACGCGTCGTATCTTCGAGGGCGACTAACTCGGCGACGAACGCCGGATCATCGAGGAGCTGCACCGGCGCGACCGTAGCGGCGAACGGCCTACCGTTCACCAGCGTGAAGAGGACTTCGCCCTCGCTGGGAATGTTGCGGCTGAGGAACGTCCCGAAGATGGCGCCGATGTCGTTGCCGAACGGCCGGCCCGTCGCCGGATTGCGCCCTTCGGAGAGCTGGTTGAGTTCCTGCACTTCTTGCCGCAGTTGCTGATCGACGTCCCCGTCGAGCTGGTTCAGCAGCACGCCGCGCTGGATCAGCAACCCGAAGAAGATCGCGACCGCCAGCAACGTCAGGTACCAGCCGAGGATTTGGACACGCGTGCTGAGGATGAAGCGCCGGCGCAATCCCGGGAATCCCCGCCGCGCGGTGGGAGCCGTCTGCTCGGACGTGGCTAACGTTGACATGGCGTGCGTACTCATTTAGCGGCGGGGCCGGTCGTTGGCGGCCGGCGGGTTGTCGCCGCGGTACATCGTCGTGGGAAGCGTACCGCAATGCTGGGCGCGACTCCGCGCGCGGAGAGAGGGCGGCCGCGCGTTGCGACCGCCCTCTGTTGTTGTTCCGCTTGGGTCAGGAGCCATCGGCGGAGTCGAAGCTGCCACCACCCGAGTTGTTCGGACTGTCGAAGACAGGCGCGGCGGCCGGCGCGGGCGCGACGTAGTTCGGGCTATCGAACGAGTCGTACACCGGCGGGGGCGGCGGCGGTGCGAACTGCGCCGGGCTATCGGCCGTGCTGTCGAACGCGTCGTTCGGCGTGTTGAAGCTGTCGGCGGTGTCACCCGTACCGGCCAGGTTGTCCCACGCCGCGGCGGACGGAGAGTCGTTCGAGCCGGCAACGCCGCCCATGCCATCGAACGGCGAGTCGTTCGAGTCGGCGCCAAGCACCGGCCTCGGCACGATGTCGAACTCCGGCCTGTCCGGCGTGTGCGTCTCACTGACGGAGATGCGGTCCTTCAACGAGATCGGGCCGAGCAGGTCATCCCCGCCGTTATCGTTGTTGGTGAGGCCAATCCCCGCCACGCCGACCGCAACCGCCGCGGTCGCCCCTCCTATGATCGTCCATGGTCGTTTCACCTGCATGTTGAACTCCTTTGTTCTGCATTGGCTGCGTTGTTTGCTGGTCGTACTGTCATCATGCCGGCTCGCTGTGAGACGACGCTGAGAGTGGCGTGAGGCTTCTCTTATGAGCCGGGCCGCTCTTCACGGCGATGGCGCGCGCGCTTTCGATCCAGCGTTCGGCGAGCGTGACGCGCCGGCGCGTGCCCTGCGGCCAATCGGGACTCTGCACGCGGAACGGGCCTGTTGCCATGCCGAGCACGATCGCCGCGACGCGCAGGCGCAGCGCCGCCGGATCGCCCGACTGCTCGTCGGCGATAGCGACGACGCTGCGGGCGAAGTTGCGCACGTGCGCGCGCGCCGATGGCGGCACTGATTCTTCCCACGTCGCCAGATGCCCGAGCAGCGTTGCCCAGTCGTCGGCGCGCTCGCCGAGCGCCACTGTGTCGAGATCGAGCAGGCCGCTGACGGCGCCGCCGCTGACGAGCAGTTGCGCCTCGTGAAAGTCGCCGTGTACCGGCACGACCTCGCGCGCCGGTTCGACGCGCGAAACAGCGGCGACGATCGCGTCGAGCCGCGAGCCAAGCTCTGGCATGATGCGCCGGAGCAAGTCCGCGTGACCGAGCGCCATCGACACAACGCTCATCGCGCGCCGTCCGTCACCGGGGTCGGGTATGCGGTCGAGCAGCGCGGCGAGCTGCGCGGGATCGGCCAGGGTGGCCCGGCGGTCGGCGAAGCAGTCGCGCAACGTTGCGCCGGGCAGCCCCTGGAGCACGACCAGTCCCGCTTCCTGGGACCAGCCGTGGCTCACGGGCACCGGCAGATGTTCTGACATGAGTTGATGTCGCGCCTGCAGCGATGGCACTTCGTCCGGGCGCACGATTTTCGCGTACGTCCGTAGCGTCTTGAGATTGAGTTCGACGACGGCGCGACGTCCGGGCCGGTACGAGCGCAACTGCGGGTAGACGACGCCTTCGGGCGCGTCGATGGAGTCGAGCAGCGTACGCGCGCGCGCCGGATCGAGCATGGGGGCGAGCCCTGGGAGCAGCGGGTCCGCCGCCATGCGCCACACGGCAACGCGCGCATCATCGCGGCCGACGACGGTCGCAGGCGCCGGCAGTTCGCGTCCGGTGACGGCGACGACACGCTCGGACGAGCCCTTACGGCCGTCCTGCCAGCCGACGCGTGCCTCGTAGACGACGGATAGTGAACGGCCCGGTCGCCAGGTGACCTGCGTCGGGCGCGCGCTCGCGACGGAACCGCCCAGCGGCTGTAGCGCGGCGGCCAGGATGTCGCCGGCTTCGCGGCCCAGCATGGCGGGCATCGCCGAGAGCGATGAATCTTCGAGTGCGAGGAGGCGTGCGTGTGCTTCGTTCATGCTTCATCGTCGCGTCGCGCGATGAGGCGTCGATGAGCGCTCGATGAGCGTTTCCTTATGTTTCCGAGCCGGGCGGGTTTGCCGCTTCAGCTGCCGGTCCAGTCCGCGGTGTTTGAACCGAGGGGCGCCGTCGGCAGGTCCCAGCGCGCAGGGGTGGCGGAGAGTTCCACCGCGGGCCGCAGGTGGGCGACCGTGCCATACGGCGTGGCGGATTCCGTCATGAGGTCGCGCACATCGCCGACCCCGGCGGCGAGGACGGGATCGCACGTCGCGCCCTGGCGCTCGATCCACATCGCCGTCTGGCAGAGCGATGCACGGACGCGCCAACTGCCGCCTTCGCTGGCGCGGCGTGCCAGCGCGCTAATTACGCCGTACGCCGCGAGGTAGCCGGTCGTGTAGTCGCATGCCGCCGCGGGTACGAGGCGCGGCTGCTCCGGATCGCCCTGCGCGGCGGCGATGCCGGTGACGGTCTGCGCGAGCTGCTCCCAGCCGGGCCGCGTCGCCCACGGTCCGGCGTGCCCATAGCAATTGATCGCGACGTGGATGATGCCCGGGCGCACCGCGCGCACCTCGCCTTCGCCGAAGCCGCGACGGGTGAGCGCGCCCTGGCGGTAGCCGTCGATGAAGACGTCGGCCTCGGCGATCAGCGCGCGCAGTCGCGCTGCGTCGTCCGGCGTTTCAAGATCGAGGTGCGCGGAGCGTTTGCCGTGGCCGGTGTCGATATCAAACAGATCGAGTGTCGGCAGGTGCGGCGACGTGATGCGCAGCACGTCGGCGCCGTGTTCGGCGAGCGCGCGGCCGCAGGCCGGTCCGGCGAGGATCCGCGTCAGCTCCAGCACACGGACGCCAGACAATGGCCGTGGCGCCGGATCGAGCGTTTGCGGCGCGCTGTCATCGGTCTTGATCACTTCAACCACCGGCAGCGGCGCGAGCGCTTTCGCCTGCGGGTGCGCGCGCCATTCGCCGGCCGTGCGTGCCATCGCGCCGCACATGCCGCGCGCCGCAAGCGCATCTTCGAGCCCCTGCGCGTCCCACGTCGCGACGGCGGCGGCGATCGATGCGGCGTCGTCGGCGCAATCGAGGACGGCGAGCGTGCCGGCTTTCAGGTGCGGGAAGCCGCCGTGCAGATGGATCCAGCGCCCGTCGCGACAGCGGTACAGCGCGACGGCGGGATTGTTCGCGTTGAGCCGCGCGTACGCCTGACCGTCGACGCGCACGAACAGGAAGCTGTTCAGCGACGCAGCGGCCGCGCGGACATCGACGCGCACGGTCTGCTGCGTGCCGCCGCGTGTCGACCAGAGGTGGGCCGCCTGTGCGCCGCAGGCGACGAGCGCGGCCGCTGCGGTCTCGCCGATCGGAAAGCGCGCGGCGAGTACCGGATCGCCGCCAGTGACTTCGACGTCGCTTCCCGGCGGGAGCGCTATGCCGCCGGAAGCGAGGAGTTGTTCGAGTCGTTGGGCCTGCATCTGCGTACTCCGGATGTGACTGTGCTGGCTGCTGCACGATACCGCGCACGGAGGCGCCCGCAACGCCGCGGGGCGTCGATGGCGCGACGGCGTCGAGAGCGGTTACGCTCGTTCGAATCGCAACGCCCTGGCAGGAGACGTCAAGCATGCCCGATCGTACGTTTCAGTTCTTGTCCGCCGCCGATGGCATGGAGATCACGTCGTACATCTGGCGCGCTGACGATCCACGCGCGGTGGTCGTCATCGCGCACGGCGCGGCGGAGCACGCGCTGCGATACGAGCGCTTCGCCCGCGCGCTGAACGCGGCGCGGATCGATGTCTGGGCAGCGGACCATCGAGGACACGGTGCGACGGCGGGACTTGAGCGGCGCGCGGACTTCGGCGACGGCGGATGGAACGCGCTGGCCGCTGACATCGGCCAGCTCATCGCCATCGCGCGCGAGGCGCATCCGGGGCTGCGGCTGGCGCTCTTCGGCCACAGCATGGGCTCGATGGCGGCGCAGCAGTATGCGCCGGAGGGTTCGCAGGACATCGACGCGCTCGTGCTGTCCGGATCTACGGCCCGCGATGTGCCGCGCGACGGCGAAGCGCCGCCCGTCGTCGATCTGAACGCCGCGTTCTCGCCGTCGCGCACAGCGTTCGACTGGCTGAGCCGCGACGAGTCGGAGGTCGACAAGTACATCGCCGACCCGTTCTGCGGGTTCGACATGCGTCCGCCGCGCGGCGGCCGCGCCGATCCCGCGGTGCTCGCCGATCCGGAGCGCCTACGACGGATCCGGGCGTATCTGCCGGTCCTGCTAATGGCGGGCGATGCGGATCCGATTAACCGCAAGCTGGCCGGGCTGCGGCTGCTCGAACAACGCTGGCGCGACGCGGGGGTGCGTCGCATCGATACGCTTTACTACGCCGGCGGCCGGCACGAAATGCTCAACGAAACGAACCGCGACGAGGTCACCGCCGACGTCATCGGCTGGCTCCGCGACGCGCTGGCGTTCTGATGGACTCGTCGCACCAGACACCAGAAACTACGGCATTAGCGCGAGCAGCTTTTTCGGGGCGGTCATGCGATAGCTGTCGCGGACGAGGTCGGCGATGTGTTCCCAGTCCAGCGCGCCCTTCAGGTGCATGCCGATCCAGCCGTTCTTTCCCGTGTACCTGGGCACGAAGAAGCGATCGGGCTCCGCGCCGACGAGCACGCCCTGCGCGCCGGGCGGCGCCTTGCAGGACATCGTCTGCTGATCCTCGGCGACCATGACGAAGATCTTGTCGCGCACGCGAAAGCACGGCGACGTGTGGCCGCCGAACGGCTTCTCCTCGGCCTCCGGCAGCGCCAGGCAGATCGCGCGCAGCTTGTCGATCGCGCCGCCCCGCTTCATCCGAACCCCTCGCGCAGCTTGCCGACGCAGAATTTCGTGCCCTGGTCGTCGGTGCAGTCGGACCACCATCCGGAGGGGCCTTCTTGCACGTCCTGCGCTTGCCCGCCGAGTGCGCGTACCTTCGCGACGGACGCGGCGACGTCATCGACGTGAAAGTACAGCCGGGGAGGCGAGCCTGCCGCGCCATCGCTGAGGCCACCGGCGGGCTCGCTGTTCGTGATGTGGCCGCCGTCCGGGCCGAACTCCCAGCCGAGCGCGTCGCCGAAGAAGGCTTTCGCGCGATCGATGTCGCCCGCCGGGATGGTGAAGTAATAGAGATGTGCTGGCATGCGTCGTTGCTTTCTGTTGGTGGACTGTCGGTCTCGTGGCGTGGTGCCGGCACGGAGGCGGAGCTAAAGCTCCGCAGCTACATCCATCTTGTCTCGTTCCGGCCGCAACTCACGATCACGGCATGCTCGCCGGATCGAAGTTTGGGTTCGACGTCATGATCGACCAGCGGTGGCCGAACGGATCGACGAGCCAGCCGCCACGTCCGTATGGCTCGTCGCGCATCGGGCGCTCGACCGTGGCGCCGGCGTCGATCGCACGCTGAAATGCCGCGTCGCAGTCGGGGCCATCGATCACGAACGAGACGGAGCTGCCTTTGAGCGTCAGCGGCGAGTACACGTTCATCTCGGGGAACTCGTCGGCCAGCATGATCGTCGTGGCGCCGATCGTGATCTCGGCGTGGCCGATGTTGCCGTCCTCGCCCTGCATGCGCGACAGCTCGACGGCGCCGAACGCTTTCTTGTAGAAGTCGATCGCGTTTGCGGCGCCTTTCGCGCAAAGATACGCCGTCACGTGTGGAGGATCGGTTAGCGTCATGCCGTTACCCCTTCGCTGATTGCGCCACCGGGTCTTGCATCGCCGGGACCGGGCGGTACGTGCCGAAGCTCCAAGTGTGGCCTTCGGGATCGAGAGCGCTGTACTCGCGCGAGCCGTAATCGGTGTCGTACGGCTCACGGATGATCTTCGCACCGGCGGCCTTCGCGCGCTTACAGTGGGCGTCGGGATCAGCGACGTAGGCGTAGATCGTCTGCGCGACGGCCGGCAGATCGCGCGGGCTGATCCAGCCGAGTTCGGGCTTGGCCTGGCCGAGCATGATCATGCCGGTGCCGAAGCTCAACTCACCGTGGCCGAGCGTGCCATCGTCGTTGCGGTAGTCCGCCACGACGCCGAAGCCGAACGCTTCGACGAGCCACTCAAGCGCGGCGGCGGCGGCGTTGTAGGAGAGCGCGGGGTAGATCGTGGGGGCGTTGTCAGACATAGCCGTTCCTTTCGCTGCGTGCGTTTTCACGCAGGATAGCGACGAGGCGAGAGGCCGTATTGTACGAAAGTTACCCGCTGAACGGGCCAGAAGATGCGTCCAGTCGCGGGTCCGCGAGGCGGCCGTCGGGCGTGCGGCCCGGCCTGTACGCGCCGGGCGAGATGCCGGCAAACTCGGTGAAATCGCGGATCAGGTGCGCCTGGTCGTAGTAGCCGGCGCGCTGTGCGATCTCCGTCCAGGACGCGGGGGCCGGGGACTCAGCGAGGGCGCGCGCGCGTGTGAAGCGCAGGATGCGCGCGACCATCTTCGGCGGCAGGCCGATCTGCTCGCGGAACTGCGCAACCAGGTGCTTCCGGCTGCAGCCGAGATCCGAGGCCAGCGACGCGATGTTCGTCCGGCCTTGCGTCGCGTTAAGCCGCTGCCACGCCCACGCCGCCCCTTCTGTCGGACGGACGCGCGACTTCGCCATGCGCTCCGTCAGGACGGCGTCCACCGCGTCGAAGCGCGCGCCCCATGACGTCGCGTGCTGCAGGCGTTCGACGAGATCGCGGCCTGCCGCGCCGAACACGTCGTCGAGAGCGACGACGCGGTCGGTGATACTGTCCATCGGCAGGCCGAGCAGGAGATGGGCGCCGATCGGTGTCATGTTCACCTGGACACCGCGCGAACGGCCGCTCCATTCGCTGGTCGTGTGCGTGTCGTGCAGCCCGGCGACGAAGGCCTGCTCGAACTTCGCCGCGCCGCGCGTGCCGGGGCCGGCGGAACGCATCGACGCGCCGAACCCGATGATCATCGGCACGGCGCCGGCGGGCATGCGGCGGTCGTAGACAACGGTATCGGCGCGCTCCGCGTAGCCCTCGTACGAGAGGACGTGCGGCCGCAGCGCCGGCGCTGGCGTGTGCTTCACGTACTCCCACGCGGGTGATTGGCCGGGATCACGTGTCGCTTCACCGTCCATAACGAAAGCCTATGACTGCGCCCGACCCGCCGCAAGCCTGATCTCGGCCCGCGTCTCCGGCGTCAAGCTGGCTCGCCTCCCACTACCGTACGGCGCGTTCGAGCGCGCGGCCGAAGCGCATGATCGCTTCGGCGATCTCGTCTTCGGCGACGTTGCTGTAACAGAGGCGGACGAAATTGCTGCCGCTGGCGTCGTCGAAGAACGCGCGGCCACCGACGTAGCCGACGCCCTCTTCCCACGCCGTATCGAACAGCCGCGACGGATCGATGTTCTCGGAGAGTTCGAGCCAGAGGAAGAAGCCGCCCGCGGGCACGCTCCATCGCGCGTGTTTGACGCAGCGTTCGTCGAGCGCGGCGAGCATGATGTCGCGTTTGCGACGGTAGATCTCCGTGACGCGCACGAGATGTTCGTCGAAGGCGCCCGATTCGCAGAACTCGGCGACGACACGCGTCGTCCACGGCGACACGCCCATGTCGAAGCGGACGCGCGTGATCGCGTCGATGATCTGTTTGGCGCCCATGATCCAGCCGATGCGCAGGCCCGTCGCAAGCGTCTTGCTGAACGTGCCGAGCAGCACGGCGCCGTCGCCACCCGCCAGCGTGAACAGCGACGGCACGGGGTCGCCTTCGAAGCTGATCGCGCCGTACGCGTCGTCCTGCGCGATGAGGATGTTCTCGCGGCGGCAGATCTCGATGACGCGCAGCCGCCGTTCGCGGCTGAGCGTCGATGCGGCGGGATTGTGGAAGTTGGCGATTGTGTACAGCAGTTTCGGTCGCTTGCCGTCGGCCTTCAGCCGCTCGATCGTTGCTTCGAGTTCGCCGCAGTCGATGCCATCGTCGTCGAGGCGTACGCCGGCGATCTCGGGCAGACACGACTTGATCATGCGCGTGCTGCCGGCAAACGTCGGCCGTTCGACGATCGCCGCGTCGCCGGGATCGAGCAGCGCTTCGCAGAGATTCTCGAGCGCGCCGGACGATCCGCACGTCAGCACGAAGTTCTCCGGGCCGAGGTTTGTGCCCTCGCGGCGGTTGATGTCGTTCGCCAGCCACGTCCGCAGCACCGATGGCCCCTGCGGCCCGCCGTACTGCATCGCGTCGATGCCGTCGCGACGCAGCACGCGCTCGTTCGCGGCGATCAACGCTTCAATCGGCAGCGACGGCGGGTCGGGGATGCCGCCCGTCAGCATGATCGGCTCGACGTTTGTGTCGGGCGTCTTGCGCGTCTGCCAGGGACTCCACTCCATCGCCTTCGCGCGGAGCGACTGCGCGTGTTCCCAGTTGTACGCGAGCGGCGCATCATCAGGGGCGTCAGTTGTGGCGCTGAGCCAGGGCGGCGGCTGTTCGGTGGTCATCGCTGTATGTTACACGCGGAATCGCTGCGCTGCTTCTATCGTCGAACACTGGAAAATCGAGGATAGAGGATGGAACGCCTGCTTGCCGCGCCGACCAGACACCGGTCTTAGTTTGGAGGCTCTGCCGCCGATCCACCCACCACTCGCGCGGCGGCATCGCGGAAGCGCGCGTGATGCTCCGGCGACTGTCGCAGCGTGACGTTCGCGGCGTTCTCGATTGTCTGGCGATCGTCGGTCTCGTTCGCGCGGTCGACGGTGGCTTTGGTCGCGCGCAGCGCTTGCGGGGAGTTGGCGGCGATCTGGCGCGCCATATCAAGCGTCGCCACTTCGGCTTCGGCGGCGGGCACGACGTGGTTGACGAGGCCGATGCGGAGCGCTTCCGTCGCATCAACGACGCGCCCGGTGAACAACAACTCCTTCGCGAACGCGGGGCCGACGATCCGCGGCAGTTGCGCGCCGCCGACGACGAGTCCGTACGCCGCGCCGGGGAAGCGGAACGCCGCCGTCTCCGACGCGATGCGAATGTCGCAGGTAATCGCGAGCAGCGCGCCGCCGCCGTACGCGAAGCCGTTCACGCAGGCCAGAAGGGGCTTCGGAAACCGCGCGATACGGACGATCGACGCGGCCATGCCATCGTTGCGGCCGTTCTCGTCGATCGCCGCGACGGCTTCGTTCATGTCGGCGCCGGCGCTGAACGCTTTGCCGCTGCCCGTCAGTACGACGGCGTGCACATCGTCGTCGGCCTCGAACGCGTCGAACGCCTCACGCACTTCGACGGACATCGCGCGGTTGAACGCGTTGTGCTTGTCCGCGCGCAGCAAACGCAGCACCACGACGTTGCCGTCGCGCTCGATGGACGTGAGGTTGGGCATGCTGTGAGTTTACGTGTGTGCGGGCGCCAAATCGAGGACCGGAGGATGGAGGTTGGAGGATGGAGCGCCGGCGACGCCGGTGCGGGTGCGATTCGGTGCACGGGCGGACAGGTCTAAAGCCCATCCCTACGAGGGTTCGCTGGCCGGAGCGTGGCCGCCTTTCCAGCGTCCAGCCTCTAGCTTCCAGTATCCCATCGTGAGAGACTACGCATCACCGAAGGAGGTGCCGATGGCCACGTACGTCGTGCTCTACAAGTTCACGCCGGATGGCGTGAAGAACATCCGTGACAGCGTCAAGCGCGCGGGCAAGGTGCGCCAGCAGAACGCCGCGGCCGGCTTCACGATCCGCGAGGTGTTCTGGACGCAGGGCTCCTACGACATGGTGGCGATCGTCGAGGCGCCGTCGGAGGAGACGATGATGGGCGCGATGCTGAACGTCGTCAGCGCCGGCAACGTCTCCAGCACGACGATGCGCGCCTTCGACGCGACGGAGATGTCGCGGATCCTGGCGACGGTGCCCTCGCTAACCGGGGAAGAGGGCGACGACTAGCGGCTGGTGTCTGGTGTCTGTGGTCTGGTGTTTGGTGTCTGGTGTTTGGGCGTTCCCGGTTCACCACAGAGGCACAGAGGCACAGAGTTCTCGGTGGGGTGGGTTGGCAACTGGTCGCCCGCGACGAGCCGCCCCAGTTCCTATTTTTCAGTTCCCGCCCCGCCAGCACGATAGAATCACGCCATGACACTACGAGCAGCCGTCATTGGGCTTGGCGCGATGGGCGCGAACCACGCGCGCGTGTTTGGCGAGATGGCGGGCGTTGAACTGGCCGCGGTCGTCGATAACGATGAGTCGCGCGTCGAACAGGCGACGCGCGGGCGCACGCTGCGCGGCTATACCGACTACCGCCGCATGCTCGATGAAGAGCGCATCGATCTGCTGACGATCGCCGTGCCGACGCGGCTGCATCTCGATGTCGGCGCGCACGTCATCGAACGCGGCGTGCCGTTGCTGATCGAGAAGCCGCTCGCGGCGACGCTCGACGAAGGGCGGCGGCTGCGCGATCTCGCCGCGGCGGCGGGCGTGCTGATGACGGCGGGGCACATCGAACGTTTCAACCCGGCCGTGATCGAGCTGAAGCGGCGCTTGCAGGCGGGCGAGCTCGGGCGTGTGTTCCAGGTACACGCGCGGCGCGTCGGGCCGTTTCCGGATCGCGTGCGTGATGTCGGCGTCGTGCTCGACCTGGCGCCGCACGACATCGACGTGATGCGCTTCCTGCTCGACAGCGAGATCACGCGCGTGCATGCGGAGACGGAGCAGCGCATCAACACCGAGCACGAGGACATGCTGATCGGCATGCTGCGTTTCGCCAACGGCACGATCGGCGTGCTCGACATCAACTGGCTGACGCCGACGAAGATCCGCGAGCTGTCGGTGCTCGGCGAGCGCGGCATGTTCGTTGTCGACTATTTGGCGCGCGAGCTGACGTTCTACGAGAACGACGCCGCGCCCGCGGGCCAGCCTGCCGACTGGGCGGCGCGCCACCTCAAGGGCGTCAGCGAGGGACCGGTGCAGAAGCTGAAGATCGAAAAGCGTGAACCGTTGCGCGTCGAACTGGAAGCGTTCGTGGCGGCGGTGCGCGATGGTACAGCACCGGCCGTCACGCCAGACGACGCGCTGGCGGCGATCGCCGCGTCGGAAGCGCTCGTCGCGTCCGCGCGCGCGGGCGAGGGAGTGTCGCTTGTTGTTTAGCGCGCGACGGTTCACCGCAAAGGCGCAAAGGTCGCGAAGGAGCGCAAAGGTTTTCTCCTCTTTGGCTCACCACAGAGGCACAGAGGCACAGAGGTTTTTTCTCTCTAGTGGCACGGGCTTTCAGCCCGTGTCGTACCCCGACCAGCGACCAGCGACCAGCGATTCAGCGACCATCGCACAATGAACGTCACCGTCGTCGGCCTCGGGAAGATCGGCGTGCCGCTGACGGTGCAGTTTGCGTCGAAGGGCGCGCGGGTCGTCGGCTACGACGTCAACGCCGAGCGGGTGGCGATGCTGAATGACAAGCGCAATCCGTTACCGGCCGAGCCGGGGCTCGATGTGCTGATTCCCGGCCAGATCGTCAGCGGGGCGCTGCGGGCGACGACGGACGCGCGCGATGCGGTCGCCGACGCCGATGTCGTGATCCTGATCGTGCCGGTAGACATCGACGCGACGCAGCAGGCGGACTTCACGCTGCTCGATGCGGCGGTGGCGTCGATTGCGCCGCATCTGAAGCGTGGCGTGCTGGTGATCGTCGAGACAACCGTGCCGGTGGGGACGACGCGCAACCGCGTCGGCGCGGCAGTCGCCGCGGCGACCGGGATGATGCCGGGCAGCGACTTCTCGCTGGCGTTCTCACCCGAGCGCGTATCATCGGGCACGGCGCTGCGCGATTTGCAGCGCTATCCGAAGATCGTCGGCGGCATCGACCCGCACAGCACGGCGCGCGCCGTCGACTTCTACAGCGCGCTGCTCGACGCCGACGTGATGGCCGTGCGCGACGCGGAGACGGCGGAGTTCTCGAAGCTGGCCGAAACGACGTACCGCGACGTCAACATCGCGCTGGCCAACGAGTTCGCGCGCGTCGCCGACCGTCTCGGCGTCGACGTGCGGCAGGCGATCGAGGCGGCGAACTCGCAGCCGTACTCGCACATCCACACCCCGGGCGTCGGTGTCGGCGGCCACTGCATTCCGGTGTACCCATACTTTCTCGCCGACGACGGCACCGAACTGATCGGCGCGGCGCGGCGGATCAACGACGGCATGGCGCATCACGCCGTGGCGAAGCTCGCGGCGGCGCTCGGCACGCTCGAGGGCGCGACGGTCGTCGTGCTGGGATTGGCGTATCGCGCCGGCGTGAAGGAGTCGCGTCATTCGAGCGCGCTGTTGCTGGCAGCGGTCGCCGCGGCGACCGGCGCGACCGTCTACGTCCACGACCCGCTGTACAGCGACGACGAAGTGCGCGCGCACGGCGTCGAGCCGCCGCCGGCGTTTCCGCTGCCGGCGGACGCGCTGGTGGTGCAGGCGTGGCACGAAGAGTACGCCGCGCTCGACTTGACGCGCTTCCTCGGGCTGCGTGCGGTGCTCGACGGGCGCGGCGTGCTCGAACGCACGGCGATCGAGGCGCTGGGTGTGCAGTACGTGGCGGTTGGGGGATGATGATGGCCGCTGGCTCTTCACAGATCGGGGATGCGTCATGAGACGTTGGATCGCCATCGCGGTTTTGGCCACTTCGGTAATCACTTCAGTGATCATCGCGATAAGTCTGATCGCCACGAACGACGGAGCTGAGGTAAGCAAATTCGAGGGCTATTCGACTCCTTGTGGCTATGTCGAACCAGTCGCTGCTGAGAGTCGCCTACTGGACGATGTCCTGAACGATTTCGAATCCTCCGGCACGCCGCGGTCAGTTGAGCGGATCGACATCGACACAGAACCCCTACTGACCATTGCAGCGAAGGTCGAGCTGACCGTGCGAGCACCGGGCACAACGCCAGAAGTCGAGCCAACGTGCGCCTAAACCGACCAACCTCCCACCTCTAACCTCCACCAACCCCCCGTGCTACCCTGAACGCAGCATGACCACCGACACCACCACAACCGAACACGAAGCGTTCCTCGTCGAACTGGACGCCTGTCTCGATGAGATGCGGCCGTATGTGCATTCGCACGGCGGCGAGCTGAATCTCGTCGAGTGGCTGCCGGATGAGGGGCGCCTGCGCCTGCAGCTCGCCGGATCGTGCCACGGCTGCCCGATGAGCATGGTGACGATGAAGCTCGGCATCGAGCGCATCGTGCAGGACAGGTTTCCGCAGGTGAAGCAGGTGGAAGCGATCAAGGTCGACGATTTCGATTACCCGGAGTTGGGGACTGGCGAATAGTTTTCGAAACTGCCATTAGTGGTTTGGGGATTGGTGATTGGGACGAACGCGCTGCGGCGCGTTTCTTGTTGTGCCAGGCAGACGCCTCCGGCCGACGGTTCGACGGAGCTAAAGCTCCTCCGCTACGAAGCACCACTCGCCCGAGTTGTTTGACGTTTGACGCGTGGGCGGACAGGTCTGAAGACCTGTCCCTACGAGGATAGTCGCTCCTCCGACTCTTTGCGTTTCTCCTGCGCGCTTGGCGTCTCTGCGATGAACTACGCGCGGTCGAATGAAAGAGAAAGAGGCCGGACGATGTGTCCGGCCTCGACTTCTGACTTCCGACTTCTGACTTCCGACGCCCTACTTCCGGGCGACGTAGTAGTTGTTGAAGACGTCGCCCTGCACTTGCGATACGCCGACGTCCTTGAAGCCGGCGTCGCGGAGCATCTGCATCGCCACCTGCTGCCCCCACGCCGTGCCCAGGCCGTCGCCGCCGAGCGCGAGCGATACCGTCATGCAGTGCATCGTCGAGATCGTGTAGAGGAACGGCGCCAGCGGATGCTCCATGTTGCCGGCGTGCGTGCTGTCCGCGGCGATGTCCACGCACAGGTACGCACCGCCCGGCCGCAGCGCATCGCTGATGCCCTGCAGCATGCTCGCGGGGTGCGCCTGGTCGTGTACCGAATCGAACGTCGTGATGAAGTCGAACTGCGCCGGCGTGCCGAGCTTCGCGGCGTCCTTCACTTCAAAGCGGGCGTTCTTCAGGCCGAGCGCCGCCGCTTCGGCACGGCCACGCGCGATGCCTTCCTCCGAAAAGTCGTAACCGGTGAAGCGGCTGTTCGGGTACCGCTCCGCCATGATGTTGATCGCGTGTCCCGCGCCGCAGCCGACGTCCGCGACATCGATGCCCGCTTCGAGCCGCTCGACGAGCCCCTCGACCATCGGCAACTGCACGTCGATCAGCGTCGCGTCGAAGATGGCGGCGCTTTCTTCGCGCATCAGCTCCTGGAACTTCGGGTAGGCGGAGTACGGGACGCCGCCGCCGCGCTGAAACGCATCGACGATGCCGTCCTCCACATTCCCCATCAACGCGAAGTACTGCGTGATGCTCGCCAGGTTGCCGGGTCCCGCCGCGCGCGTCAACGATGCTGCGTGCTCCGGCGGCAGCGTGTATGTGGCGCCGATCGCGTCGTGTTCGACGATGCCGCCCGTCGTCATGGCGCCAAGCCATTCGCGGACGTAGCGCTCGTTCAGGCCGGCGACCTCGGCGATGCGTTCGCTGGTCGATGGCGGCAGCGTCGCGATCGTGTCGAAGAGTCCCGTCCGGTGGCCGATGCTGAGCATCAGCCCGAGTGACGCGCCGTTGATAATGCCAACGATCTTGCCGCCGAATTCTTCTGCCTTTGTCTGGTCAATCTGCTGCGTTGTCATCTGCTTTTTCCTTTCTGAATGAAGCTGTCTCGGCGAACACGCCTACTTGATGCCAGCAGTATCGGTGCTGCCCGGACGCCGGCGCTATGAACGCGTTCACAGCGGCACTATCATGTCCGCATGAATGCGACGCTGTTCGCCCGTTCGCCCCTCCTCGGTCAGGTCGCGCCCGACGACCTGCGCGGCCTCATCGACAACGCCGACCGCTGCTCGTTCGCGGCCGGCCGGATGTTGTTCACCTACGGCGACCCCGGCGACTGCGTCTACGTCATCGTTAGCGGCAAGGTGAAGGTGTTTCTCGAAGGGGGCGACGGCGGCGAGATCGTCGTCGCCAATCGCGGGACCGGCGAGGTGCTGGGTGAGATGTCGCTGCTCGATGGCCGGGAGCGCAGCGCCAGCGCGGCCGCAGCCGGCGACGTTACGGCGCTCCGTATATCGAGGCAGCAGTTCCGGACGTGGCTTGCGGAGCATCCGGCGGCCGCGTGGGCGGTGCTGGTGCAGCTTGCGACGCGGCTGCGCGAGGCGACGGACAAGGTCGGCGAGCTGGCACTTCTGCCGGTCGAAGCGCGCGTTGCGCGGCGGCTTTGGCACGAACTCGCCGCCGCAACCGGGGACGACGCGCCGGTGGTTGGCGCCCGCGCACGCGTACACCAGAGCGAGATGGCGGCGGCGCTCGGCGTCACGCGGGAGAGCGTGAACAAGCACCTGGCGCGGCTCAAAACCCGCGGCGTGATTTCGCTCGACGCAGGCACTGTCACGCTGCACCAGCCCGACGTACTCCGCGCGCTGGCGGACGCGCTGTAGGATCGGCCGATCCGCTGGGCGTGACGACTGGTGTCTGGTGTGCGGTGTCTGAGGAGCGTTAGATGGACGCGATATTCGTAAAGGACGAGACGCTGACGCGGTTGGGCGACTCGCTGGCGACGATCGAGTCGTTCGCGCTGCTGGCGCCGCCAGCGTTCACGCACGAAAACCCCGCGTGGTACGCGGCCGACGCCTGGAGCGTCGCGATGAACATTGCCCACATGGTGGTGTACGAGGAGTGCATCGGCGGGCCGCTGATCGAAGCGCTCGCCGCCGGCAGCGATGGCGTCGGCGCGATCCGGTCAGATCTCGAGCAAATATTCCTTCCGGACGCGCAGAAGCTGTCGTCCGCGCCGATCGCGTCGTTGCTGGAGCGGCTACGGACGGTGCGCGATCGCGAGATCGCCGCCGTGGCAGCGATCGATGCTGTGCGCTTCAACGCGCCGATCACGCCGCTGTTCAGCGGACCGCAGCACGGCGGCACGATGCATTCGCCGGCGTTCGTCGCGACGAAGACGTTTCAACACACGTGGGAACACGGGAACGCGATCCCGCGGCTGGCGTTGTTCGCTCCGCGCGCATAACGGACGAAGGACCGCCCATTGGGCAGTCCTTCGTAGGCGAGGCTGAGGCGGGTGATCAGGCAGAAGCGGCGGTCGAGCCGTTGGGCGCGCCGTTGCCGCTGGCGTTCTTCTTTTCGAATGGGCGGTCGCCGGAGCCTTCGGTCCACAGCTCCTGCCGCAGCACGGTGACTTCGCCGGGCGCGCTGATGCCAATCTTCACGCGGTCGCGCTCGACGCCGAGCACGCGCACGAGGATGTTGCCGGAGATGACGATTCCCTGATCTACTTTGCGGGTCAAGATGAGCATCGCTTGCGTCTCCTTCGCGTCCGCGAGCCACTGGTTCGTGGGCAGCCTGGGCGCGCGTCCGCACGCCGATGCCGTTGCCTTACGAATATCGGCAGCCCGGGGCGCGGCCTGTTGGCGGACTGGACGCGTGGCTCAGAGAGGGGGGCGCGCACCTACGGCCGGATAGGTGCCGCAGGCGGGCGAATGTGAACCTGATTCGAAGCCAATTGGGAGGATACGACGCCGCCCGAAGCGCACGCGGGCGTGCTGGCGCCATTCCGCTCGTGAAGCGACAGGAACCGATCGTACAGGCCAGCGGCACGCCAAAGCGGCCACCCCTTCCGGGATGGCCGCCTGGTGCGTGCTCGTTAGCGCGTCGCGGGGTTAGCGGCGCGGACCGAACCGTTCGATGAGGAAGCAGCCAACGACCGTCAACAGATCCTTGACGTTCACTCTCCCATCGTCGTTCACATCGTACTGCGGGTTGGCGGGGCCGCGCCGGCCTAGCTGCTTCGCGGTAGCGACGATGTCCTTGACGTTCACCTTGCCGTCGCCGTTCACATCAGCGGCGTCGCACACATCGCCAGGCACTGCCGTCGCACTGACGGTCGGCGTGGCCGTCCTGGTGCTCGTTGGCGGCGCCGTTGTGGCAGTAGCTGTCGCCGTCGGGTCGTTCAGCGGGCAGCCGATGTCGTTGGCGGTGGTACCGGGTGGGGCCAGTTCGATGGTGGAGCCGATTGCGTGCGCGCACTCAAGGGGCTGGGTCACGATGATCGAGCCGAAGCTGGCGATCTGCGCGATCTCCTCGTTCGGCTGGCCGGCGTTGATGACGATGAAGTCCCCCGGGAGCAATGATCCGGTGCCGTTCACCTGTAGCTCAGTGTCGCCGATCTCAGACGGTTCCGTCTGCACGACGGCGGTTACCGTCGCGGTGGCGGTTGGTGTCGCGGTGTCAACGGGCACCTCGGTCGGTGTGGCCGTGTCAACGGGCACCTCGGTCGGTGTCGCTGTGTCGACGGGCACTTCCGTTGGTGTCGCGGTGTCAACGGGCACCTCGGTCGGTGTCGCCGTGTCAACGGGCACCTCGGTCGGTGTCGCTGTGTCGCCGGCTACTTCCGTCGGCGTCGCCGTGTCAGCGGACACCTCGGTCGGTGTCGCCGTGTCGACAGGCACCTCGGTCGGTGTCGCCGTGTCGACAGGCACCTCGGTCGGTGTCGC
>CAZRHH010000035.1:0-30132 GCA_964599885.1 uncultured Dehalococcoidia bacterium
CGGAGACGGGTCTTCTGACCCCTGAGCCGCTGCGCCATCGCCGTGTTCGCCGCCAGCCGCACCCAGCCCGGCCCGACCCGCAGGTCCGCGAAGAACCCCGCCGGGTCCTCGTGGAAATGCAAGAACGCCGACGACTTCCGGTAGAACACGCCGCGCTTCTTCTCCGTCAGCGCGTCGATCTTTCGCAGCTCGCCGAGCAGCGGCTCCAGCGCATCCAGCGCCACCGCTGTCGCATGTTTCATCGCTGTCCATCCGATCGAGAACGCCACTCCATGATGCGGTACCGGCACACTTCCTCGAAGCCAAGACGGCGGTACACGCCGTATCCCATCGGCGACGATCCCAGCACCGCGTGCGCGCACCCCATCGCGCGCCCGTTGCGCATCGCATGCAACGTCGTCGCACCGCCGATCCCGCGCTTCCGTGCGGCGGACGCCGTACACACAAAATAGATGCCAGCGACACCGGGCGTGAGGAACATTGTCACCGTCGACACTGGCTCGCCACCCAAACGCCCTACGTAGTGACGCCACGGAACGTCGTCGTTATAGCCGATGCGCCGAAAGACGTCCGCTACCCACGCCGCTTCCTTCGGCCCCTCACCAAAGTCCGCGGCGAGTACTCCCTCGTACGCCCCCATCCCCGCGTCGTCGACCACGCGTCCAATCGCGAACTCCGGCGGCATCGGCAGATCGAGCGGCACCACGGCGAGGTCGGCGATCATGCCGGGCTCGTCGCCGCCGTCCTCGAACCCACGCGCGACCATGCGCTCCACGAGATCCACCGGACGCATCGACGCCGAAACGTGCCACGACCCCGACAACCCGCGTCGTTGTAGTTCCGACGCCCATGCTTCGATCAGCGAGTCAGCGCGAGACGAATCCGCGTCGCACCGCACGACGGCGTTGTGATACGCCAGCGGCGATCCCCCCACGGTCCACATGATCTCCGCATCCTGCCGCTCGTCACCGCCTCCCACGCGCCCCATCTCCAGCAAGAACGCGGGCACGTTGTCCTCGATGAGCTGCATTCGCTGATCGTCGTTGCTCATAGCCCGCACCCGTGCGAAAGACGGAATCCTGTGCCCCATGCCGTATTCACGCTAACGACTCTACACGCTATCTTCCCAGTCACGATCACGAGCGACCAGCGACCAGCGATCACCAACCTACTACAACGGACCGGAGCATCTCATGCCAGACATCCGCGCCCTCGCCGAACAACTCTGGACCGGCACCCTCGACTCCTCCGAAGCGCACCCCGTCACTGCCCGCTATCCCGAAGGCGACGAGATTCTCGACGGCGTCCTCTTCTATAAAGGATTCGCCAGCGCCAACACGATCGACACCGGCGACGCGCTCGTCATGCTCGACACCGGCGCCTTCAACGACGCCAACCCCCTCCACGAAGCCGTCCGCCGCTGGCGCCCCGACACGCGTCTTGCCGCCGCCGTCTTCTCGCACCACCACATCGATCACATCGCCGGCGTCGGCCCCTTCGAGCGCGACGCCGACGACCGCAAACTCCCGCGCCCGCTCGTCTACGCGCACGCCAACGTCAGCAGCGCGTTCGACCGCTACAAGAAGACGCTCGGCTGGAACGGCGCCATCAACGTCCGCCAGTTTGCGTTTCCGGTCGAGCGTTTCCAGTGGCAAGCCGAGTACCGCTACCCCGACGTCGAGTACCACGACCGCATGACGTTCCGCAGTGGCAACCTCACGTTCGAACTCCACCACGCGCGCGGCGAGACCGAAGACGCGACGTGGACGTGGGTGCCAGAACGCAAACTGCTCGCCCCCGGCGATCTCTTCATCTGGGCCGCGCCGAACGCCGGCAACCCGCAGAAGGTACAACGCTTCGCCGGCGAATGGGCCGCAGCGTTGCGTGAGATGGCATCGCTCGGCGCCGAAGCGATGCTCCCCGGCCACGGCATGCCGATCTTCGGCGCCGACCGCATCGCGATGGCGCTCGGCGACACCGCCGAACTGCTCGAGTCGCTTGAAGCGCAGGTGCTCGCTCTGATGAACACCGGCACGACACTCGATCGCGTCCTGCATGAAGTCGTCATGCCGCAGCATCTGCTCGACAAGCCGTACCTTCGCCCCGTGTACGACCACCCGCAGTTCATCCTGCGCAACATCTGGCGCCTTTACGGCGGCTGGTGGGACGGCGAACCCGACAACCTGCTGCCAGCGCCGCGCGAAGAACAAGCGCGCGCATGGATCGAACTCAGCGGCGGCCTCGACCGCGTCCTCGAACGCGCGTCAGCCCTCCGCGACGAAGGCAACCTCCGCCTCGCCTGCCACCTCATCGAATACGCCGTCCTCGCCGATCCCGCATCAACCCCGGCCCACGAACTCCGCGCCGACATCTACAGCAAGCGCTCAAAACTCGAAGACGCATCCATGTCCCGCAACATCCTCAACCATGCCGCGCTCGCCTCCGCCAAAGGCAAACGCGATCTCGCCAAACATGAGTAGCCCGGCTAGGCACGTCGCGTGCGGCACGGTACACACCCCACCGTAGCGCGGGCTTTCAGCCCGCGCGTTCGCCGCCGCAGCACTGTGTAGGCACTGGCGTATCCACGTTTCCGCACTCTCTGTGCTATGCCCCCGCCGCAGAACCATGCCATCAACGATGCGGTAGTAGGTCAGTTTGAACATTGGCGGCTTTGACCATCGGGCATCACCGATGGACGCTGCGCAAGTGCTATCCTCGACGGGTTCGTGCTTGGGTCGGCCGACCCTCGCGGAATCGTAGTCCGCGGAGCGCAGGATGATCGCCACCGAGCCCTTCGGAAGAACCGGCCACCAGAGCACGCGCGTCATCTTTGTCGTCGGCGTCAGCCTAGACGCGGCGACCGGTGACATGAACGGACTCATCCTGTCACTTAACGCACTTGCCCTCGGGCCGGTTCCCGTCGCCGGAGACGCTGCCGCGGGCGCGGCAATAGCATACTCGCTCGACGGATGCATGGACTGAATATGCGACTACGACTAAGGTATCTAGCGCTCGGATTGGGTTGCGTTTTCGGCCTTGTAGCGGGATCTGTGTTCGCGGCAACTGGAACGGATGCCCTTATCAGCATAATGACGGTCGGTCTTATCTTCGCAGGCACCCTGTTCTCGTTCTTCGCTGCCTGGTTCTTCAATCGCGAAGTCCTTGAGGCTGGTGGAGTTCGCTGGTGACGGGCGAGCCGGCGATGCTCGCGGCGATTCTGTTGTGCTGGGGGCTGATTCGAACGGTGTGTGTGCTCATAGCGCGCCGGGTGGGTTCTGCCACTAGGTCGGGCCAAATCGTACTGGACCTTTTCCTAGTACTTGTGATCTTTGTCCCCGCGTCGCTAACACTCCGAAGCATCGGTATGCTGGCCGCAGGCGTTGTTGTCTTTCTTGCGGTTGCGTTGCGCGGTACACGCACTGCAGTGTGAGAGTAAAGTGCTTCGTCGAAAGCTTCAGCGGCAAGTCCGGCCTCGGGCGCTTCACCTCGGCGGATCCCTTTACCATCGACGGCACGGATCGCTACGGCTACGTTCTCGGTAATCCGGTGCGGTTCACGGATCCGTTCGGGTTGTGGTGCGAGGATCCTAGCCAGCTTGGACCGTGCCAAAACGAGTTGAACTGTTTCGATACCGCGTGCCAGTGGAAGTGGGCGGCATTCTGTTTCGGGAGCCCGCTTTCGTATGAGTGCCAAGGCCGAACGCGATCTCCCCAGACACGAGTAAGGTTGTAGGTTGTAGGTTCTTGGGCGCCAGCCCCTACTCCGGCTTCACCCGAAACGTGCAGAAGTCATCCCCTCGCAGCAAACTCGTCGTCAGCCGCGCATCCGCCCCCACAAGCTGCCTGATGAATTGCACGTCCAGCGCGCACACCGCGCTATTCTGCGTCGCCACCTTCCAGAACGGACACGTGTCCTGCCGCACAAAATACTCACCGTCCTCGGACGACGTCCCCGCGACGTTCCCGCGCTCCTGCAAGATCAGGCCCACCTCCGCGACGCGCTCCGGCAACGGCTTGCCCTCGAGCCGCGGCATGAACGGCTCCGCAAACCGCCCCGCGACGCGGCGCATCAACTGCTGCAACGCCTGCGGCCCCAACAGACTGCGCGACTCCTCGATCAGCGCCAGCGCCAGTTCGTCGTACCGCTTCGGATACAGGCCATCGCCGCTCGCGCTCAGACGGTACACCAGCGCCGGCCGCCCGACGTGCCCGCGCTCTTCGTGCGACTCCACCAGCCCGTCGCGCTCCAGCAACATCAAGTGCTGCCGGATGCCCGTCGCCGTCAGCGACAGCTCCGCCCCAAGCTCTTTCACCGTCGCCTGATGCCGCCGTCGCAGCAAATCCAAAATCTCTTGCCGAGTCGCCTGCACGAATCACCTCACACCACAACCATCCAACCCATAGTATAAGCCGCCCCCCGCGCGCACTCCGAACACGATCCCGCTCTGCCCTCTGCTCTTCACTGCTCACTGCCGCTTGTTCTCTGTTCTCTGCTCTCTGTTCTCTACCTTTGGCCTCCGCTTCTCTCTCCTTCTGCTCCTTCGCGCCCTCTGCGTTCCTTTGCGTCTTTGCGGTGAACCTTCCCGCCTCTATCATGCACCCATGTCCACCGACTACCGCGTCATCTACGTCACCATCGACTCCACCGACGACCGCCGCACCGTCACCGAAATGATGGACCACGAATGTGACCGCCAGGCCAGCGGTGGCTGGCGTCTCGTCACCGCCGTCCCCGACACCAACAGCGGCACCACACAAGGCATCTGGCTCTACTTCGCCGCCGAAGACGACACCAACGTCCGCGACGCCGCAGACGTAGCGCTGGCCGAAGAAGTCATCGCCGAAGCCGGCGAAGCGTAGCTCCCCGAACGCCTGCAAAACCTTTCACTCACACGTAACAAATGAAAGGATAGCAAATATCCTTTCATTTTCCCCTCAATTCTGATAGGATCGTCCATATTCTATCGTTTGCGGTCCGTTGGATAGCAGGAAGCGAGGGCACGGTGGGCGGAACGTACGTGCGCCAAGTCTGGGGCCACGACCCTCATCTGTACGCGCCCAAGCGCTACCGAAAGGCCTGCGCCTACGACACCTTCATCCCGAATCCCATCCGCGCGCTGGATCCGAGCATCCCCGGCACCCTCCAGGCCGCCATCTCGGAGGCGGAGACCAGCATTTCCGCGCTCAACGCAGCTTCGTCGCCGCACCTTGCGTCGCTTGCCCGCCTGCTGCTCAGGACCGAATCGATCGCCTCATCGAAAGTAGAAGGACTGCAGGTCGATGCCCGATCGCTCGCGCGCGCCGAGGTCAAACAAGAGACCGGACGCTCGATCGGCTCGCAGGCGGCCGAGATTCTCGCCAGCATCGACGCCATGCAGTTCGCGATTGAGCGCGCGTCCGATCGCCCGATCACCACCGCCGATCTCCAGGACATACACACCACGCTGATGAAGGACGTCGCGCCGAAGATCGCAGGCAACGTTCGCACGGTGCAAAACTGGATCGGCGGCAACGACTACAACCCCTGTGGCGCCGACTTCGTCCCGCCACCGCCCGAGCTGCTCGGCGACCTTCTCCTCGACCTGTGCGACTTCTGCAACGACGACTCGCTCTCGCCGCTCGTCCAGGCAGCGATCGCGCACGCGCAGTTCGAAACCCTGCACCCGTTCGCCGATGGCAACGGCCGCACCGGCCGCGCGCTCGTCCAGGTGATGCTCCGCCGGTCGGGCCTCGCGCAGTGGTACGTGCCACCGATCAGCGTCATGCTGGCCCGGCACCGCGATTCGTACATCCGCGGACTCACGCTCTTTCGCGAAGGCGATGTCGGCGGTTGGCTCGCGATCTTCGCCGACGCCGCCGCCGGCGCCGCGCGGCTGGCAACAACCTACAGGCTCCGCATCGACGAACTACAGCAGCGCTGGCGCCAGCAACTCGGCGCGATCCCGTCGCCGCCGCGGTCCGACGCCGCCGCCTGGGCGATCATCGACGCGCTGCCGGCCTACCCCGTACTCACGCTCACCGCCGCCATCGCGGCGACCAGCCGAACGCGCCCGGCGATCGTGAACGCAGTCCAGCACCTGCAGCAGGCGGGCGTACTCGCCCCACTGTCCGGCGGGCCGCGAAATAAAGCATGGGAGGCCGCCGACCTGCTCGACATGATCACCGATCTCGAAGATGGCGTACTGCCGTAACGCGCAATGCCCCGCCGTCCGCCGTCCGATATCCTGCACCCGAAAACGCGCCCCCGTAGCTCAGAGGATAGAGCAGTGGTTCGCGTGACCCCAGTAAGCACGTTCGCTGCACTCCGACCGCCGTCGACCCTCGCCGTGGCAGCGCGCTAGACTCCACCCGATGACCGTACTGGACTGGCTGCTCGATTCGGACCCTGCCATCCGCTGGCAAGTCTTGCGCGATCTCGTCCATGCGCCGTCCGAAGTCGTCGAGGCGGAGCGCGCGCGGGTGGCCACCGAGGGTTGGGGCGCCAGACTGCTGGCGTTACAGGGCGAAGACGGCCAGTGGGCCGGCGGCGCATGCTTCCCGGCAAAAAGCTTCAACTGGCGCGACGAGAACCAGGGCCAGCCCTGGACCGCCACGCTCCCGACACTCCAGCTGCTGCATGACTTCGGGGTCGACCCGCACGCTGACGGAGTGCGCCGGGCGGTGGCGCTCGTGAGCGACCGCTGCCGTTGGGAGCACGCCGGACAGCCGTTCTTCAGCGGCGAGGTCGAGCCGTGCATCAATGGCAGGACCGTCACACTCGGCGCCTACTTTGATCAAGATGTCGATGGCGTCGTCACCCGCCTGCTTGGTGAGCAGCTCGCGGACGGTGGGTGGAACTGCGAAGTGGAGAATGGTTCCGTCCGCTCGTCGTTCGCTACCACGATCAACGTCCTGGAAGGACTGTTGGCGTACGAGCGCGAAACCGGCGGTTCTGCGGAATGCATCACGGCTCGACGCCGGGGTGAGGAGTACCTCCTCGAACGAAAGCTGACCCGGCGTAAGAGCACCGGCGAAGTCGTCAACCCGGCCTGGCTGCAATGCTCGTTCCCGATCCGCTGGCACTACGATGTGCTGCGCGCCCTCGAATACTTCCGCTTGGCCGGCGATGTGCCGGACTCGCGGATAGACCAAGCGATCGACGTGCTCCGATCCAAACAGCAGCCCGATGGCGCCTGGCTGCTGGAGAACACGCATCCCGGCAAGGTCCACTTTCCGCTCGAGGACGGCGACGATCGGCCAAGCCGATGGAACACGCTGCGCGCGCTGCGTGTCCTTGACTGGTACGACCAGTCCTGATTCCATCGTCGAAGTCGCACACCGAGTCAGCCGTCGGGCTGCCGAGCCGGCGATGTTCGCCGCACCCGCCCGACCTCCGACTTCCGATATCCTGCACCCGAAAACGCGCCCCCGTAGCTCAGAGGATAGAGCAGTGGTTTCCTAAACCATGTGCGCAGGTTCGAGTCCTGCCGGGGGTACCACAACGCCTCCGCGCGCTTGTGTCTCAGCCCGGTCTATGGATCGAGACTGAACGGCGGGTACACGTCCGTGATGAGGTACGCGTACAGGGTCGCGCGCTCGTACCACCGCAGCGTCCCCACGACGAAGTTGAACATCCCTTCGGGATACTTCCCCGTGAACAAGATCGCGAACCACGCGATGATCGTCACGAGAAGCGCGACGATCATGAGCACCGTCACGACGATCAGACTCGGGAGCACCAGCAGCCACTTGATCAGCGGCAAGAACCGGTTCATCGGCTCCGCCCGCTCGGCGGTGAACACGACCGGATACTGCCCTTCGTCGAGCGAGAACGGCGGATACTCATCGCGCAGCAGAAACGTGTACGCGTACACATTCATGTACCAGCGACGGATCCCAACCGCGAACTTGAACAACCCTTCCGGATAGCTCGCCGTGATCAGAATGGCGAAGAACGCCACGAGCGTAACGAGCATGAACGCCAGGTTCAGAAAGTACAGGATGATGAAGTGCGGTATCGCGAGCAGCCACTTCACAAAGATCAGCCCACGCGACAACTGCTCCGGATACGGCACCGAAACCTGCACCGGGTGCCCGGACGACTCCGCTGGCATCATTGCCACAGTCATGGTTCCCTCCATATTCGCTAACGCGCCTACTCTCTACCCCCATCGGCGGCGTTGTCAAGCGTGTGCGCGAAAACGAACGCTGCTACATTGCGCCCGTGGAACACCAGCGGCCCAGCCGCCGCCTCGACATCATCCTCGCCGCCGCCGGCCTCGCGCTCGGCGCACTCGCCGCCGCCGGCTACGCCGCATGGCGCGCGATCAGCCGCGAAACCGCCACCACGTCTGAGCGCTGGACGAACTTCGGCGAAGCCATGTTCTTCCCCGGCCTCCTCATCGTCGTCGCAATCGTCGCCATGGTTTGGCTCGGCTGGAAAGCCAACATCGACGGCTGATCGCAGGCGCGACCACGACCATGCGGCTGTTACGGACGTACAAAGAACATGATCACCGACGTCGAAGTCCGCACCGCTCCCCCGAAAGGCAACGGCGTCTTCGCCCGCCGCGGGTTCAAACGCCGCAAGTTCATCTTTCGTCGCCGCCATGCCCGCATCGTCGACGCGAGCGGCATCGCGACGCTCTCGCCGGAAGACCAGATGCACATCTGCGAACTCGGCTGGGATCGCTTCGCCGTGCTGCTCCCGCCCGGCTGTTCCCTCAGCCACTCATGCGACCCCAACGCCATGCGCAGCGGCGTCAAGGTCTTCGCCTGGAAACCCATCCGCGCCGGCGACGAGATCACCATCGACTACCGCCTCAACGTATTCGACGGCAGCTCGTGGCCCTGCGCGTGCAGCGCAAGCAACTGCACCGGCACCGTGCTCGGCAGCTACTTCGCCATGCCGCCCGAACGTCAGCAGCAATTCCTCCCCTACGCCCCCGCCTTCATCCAGCGCGAATACCGCAAGCGCGCCGCTCACCAGAACACCAAGTGACAGCGTCGGCGACCCACATTCGACGTCGCACGCACCTCAGTCGCGAATTGCGGCTACACGGGATGTAGCCGCGGAGCTTCAGCTCCGCCTCGTCGGTCGGCTCCAAAGCCTGAAACGCAAGCACGACCTCAATCGCCTCATCCAAGAAACCTCCGCGCGTCCGCGCCTCCGTGAAAACAAGAAGGAGACGGCCCCAGCCGTCCCCCCAAAAAATCCGTGCCCATCTGTGTCATCTGTGGATAAGAAAAACCCTCTGCGTCCTCTGCCTCTTTGCGCCTTTGCGGTGAACCGTCCCCCGCTGGAAAGACTAGAAAAACGCCGGCGTAGCCCGCTTCTCCTTGTCAGCCACACCGCTCGCGATCGCCGCCGCCGCCACATCCCGCGCGACGTTCTTGAACACCGTCGGATGAAACACGCTCGGGATGATGTACTCCGCGCTCAGCTCGCTCTTGCTCACCGCCGCCGCAATCGCCTGCGCCGCCGCCAGCTTCATCTCCTCGTTGATGTCCCGCGCCCGCACATCCAGCACGCCGCGGAATAGCCCCGGGAAGCACAGCACGTTGTTGATCTGGTTCGGAAAGTCCGAGCGCCCCGTCGCCATCACCGCGACATGCGGCGCCGCCAGTTCCGGCCGGATCTCCGGGTCGGGATTGGCCATCGCCATGACGATGGGATCGCGGTTCATCTTCTTCACGTCGTCGACGGTGATCATGTTCGGCCCGGCCAACCCGAGAAACAGATCGGCGCCTTCCATCGCATCGCTGACGGATCCGCTGACGCCTTCGAGGTTCGTGTTGTCGGCGAACCACTCCTTCATGAAGTTCATGCCCTCGGTCCGGCCCTTGTGGATGATCCCCGTCCGGTCGACGCCGATGATGTTGTGTACGCCCGCCGACATCAGGATCTTCGAGCACGCCACGCCCGCCGCGCCGACGCCCATCACGACGACCTTCAGATCATCGACGTTCTTGTGGACGATGCGCGCGGCGTTCAGCACCGCCGCCAGCACGACCACAGCCGTCCCGTGCTGATCGTCGTGGAATACCGGAATGTCCAGCTCTCTCTTCAGCCGCTCTTCGATGTAAAAGCACCTCGGCGCCGAGATGTCCTCGAGATTGATGCCGCCGAACCCCGGCGCAATATGCTTCACCAGTTCGACGATCTCGTCCTGGTCCTTCGTGTCGACGCAGATCGGCCACGCATCGACGCCGCCGAACGCCTTGAAGAGCATCGCCTTGCCCTCCATCACCGGCATCGCCGCCTTCGGCCCTAGATCACCGAGCCCCAGGATCGCCGTGCCGTCGCTGACCACCGCAACCGTGTTGCCCTTGATCGTCATCGAGTACGCCGCCTCCGGATCCTTGTCGATCGCCAGGCACACCCGCGCCACACCCGGCGTGTACACCACCGACAGATCGCGCCGGCTCGTCACCGGCACCTTGTTGCGAATCTCGATCTTGCCGCCGCGATGGCTCAGGAACACGCGGTCGGTGACGCTCTTGATCGACACGCCCTTCTTCTTCTTGACGTGCGCGACGATCTCCTGGGCATGTTCGCTGTCCCGCGCGGATACGCTGATCTCCCGCACGATCGTCGATTCCGACGACCGGATCACGTCAATATCGCCGATGCTTCCGCCGCACTCGCCGACCGCCTCGGCGATCTTCGCGAGCATCCCGGGCTTGTTCGGGTAGCTCGCCTGAAGGCTGAACATGTACGTCGCTGCGGGAAGGTCCTGCGCGCGGCTGCCGTTCTTCCGGGCCATGTCGCTGTCCTCTTTCTCTCGGGGGTGTCGAGGAACCGTATTCTATGCAGCGACCCCGGTTATCGCTAGTTGACGGACGCCCCCACAGACACCCGATCGCGAAGCTACACCTTGCGCGCTGGCGACAGCGGCGCGAAGGTTCAATACCAGCTATCGGCACAAAGGAGCGGATCATGGCAGAGGCGCAGACCGGCAGAGTGACGATCGAAGAGGGCGTAGTTTGCGGCACCGGCGGCAGGCGCGTTCTGAACGTCGACATCTTCACGCCGCCGCCCGGCACCGCGAACGGCGTTGGTGTGCTGCTCGTGCACGGTGGCGGCTGGGTCAACGGCGATCGCAAACAGCTCCGCGGCTACGGCATCCTGCTCGGCCGCATCGGCTACACCTGCGTCGCCACTGAATATCGTCTCGCCGGCGAAGCGAAGTGGCCGGCGCAGATCCACGACGTCAAGACAGCGATGCGCTGGATGCGCGCCAACAGCGAACGCCTCGGCATCGACCCCACCAAGATCGCTGTCTCCGGCAACAGCGCCGGCGCCCACCTCGCGCTGATGCTCGCCGGTACGCGCGACATCGCCGAGTTCGAGGGCGGTGGCGGCAGCCCCGGCGTCAGCACCGAAGTCGCCGCGTGCATCGCCTTCTACGCGCCGGCGATCCTCGGCCGCCCCGGCGTCGTGCTCACCGACACCGTGAAGTTCGTCCTCGGAAAGGATGCGACCGACGCAACGCTCACCGCCGCCAGCCCCGTCACGCACGCCGGCGCCCAGTACCCGCCGACGATGCTGATCACCGGCAATAACGATGCGACCGTCCCCGACGAGTCGAGCTTCTACATGTACCGCGCGCTCGTCGACGCCGGCGTGCCGTCCGAACTCCACGTCTTCGAAGGCCTCCCGCACGCCTTCGACGCGCTCCCCGGCTTCGGCCGCCACTGCGCCACCACGATGGCGCTCTTCCTCGACCGCCACGTCGTCAACCCGCGCAAGATCGTACTACCAACCGCGGTCGCCGCAACCGCTGCTGCGCGCTAGACTCGCGTCGGACCGGACGACGACCATCAGCTACTCACGGTGGATTATCCGCGAGCCGCTGTGGTAAAGAGCGGTATGCAATGCTTGGCCTGCCGAACCATCGTTGAGAATAGCGCGAGTTTTTGCACTGAGTGTGGCAAGCCCCTGCGCGCGCCTGAGGGCGCCTCCCCATCCGGGGAGAACCCATTTCACATTCTCGGACTCGCGATCGACGTCGAGATCGAGGTTGTGCGGGCGTCGTACAAAGCGTTGGCGCGCAAATATCACCCCGATCTGTCTCCTGGGGCGAACGCCACCCGGAAGATGCAAGAACTCAACTGGGCGAATGACGAACTCGAACGAGACTTGGCCGGCTGGAAGCGGCGACTGAGCGAACAAAAAGATGTGCGCACCCGCGCTCAAGCGTTACGGATCGAAGACTGGTCGTTGTATGCGAACGAAGTAAACCCGGTGCTACAGTCGTTCGACGCGGCGGCTGAGACCGAAAGATCGCTTATGGCTGCGAGCCGACGTGACTCGCGAGTCGTTCAAACACAACGCTGGAATGCGAGCCTGTTGTCGGTTGGAGAACAATACGGCGAGGTCGTTGCGCTCGCGCGGGGTTTACGAGTTCACGCGGATCTGGCGGAGGCGCATGAAGCATTTCTCGAGTGGGCAGGCGTGTTGGGTGAGTGGGGGCAGCTCTTGCGTATGACGGCGACGTACGGGGATCTTCGGCACCTATCAAGCGGTGATGCCCACGACCGCCTGATGCAGACACTACTGGAGCGCTACAAGTTCGAGGCAAGTCTGATTGCGCAGCGCTTCGGCCTCGCATTTTGGACGCCCCGATCGGGCACCTAAGCCGAAAGGCGACTTAGTCTAGACTTCACCCCGAGTACGTCCACCCCAGATCATCATCCCGCAACGGCACACCACTATTGATCTGACCGCCATCCGTGATCCGAGCCACCACCAGCGTGTGATCCCCCACCGGCAAGCCGCCCTCGACCTCACACTCGAACCACGCCAGCGCATCACGCAGCACCGGACACCCCGTCGCCATCGCCACGTGCGGCACCCCCGCCAGCTTGTCGATATACTGCGTCCCGTTCGGCGCCCGCCCGATCACCTTCGACGGGTCCGCCGGCTGCAAAAACGACGCCACCAGCGCCGTGCTCTCCTCGCCCATCACGTTCACGCTGAACACCCGCGTCTCGCGAATATTCGCCAGCGTCCGCGCGTCGTTCTCGATCGATAGCGCCACCATCCGAGGCTTGAACGACACCTGCATCAGCCAGTGCGCCGCCATTACGTTCCGCCCCATCGGCCCCCGCGACCCGACGACGTACATCCCGTAATTCATCATGTCCAGCGCCGGCCGCGCCTCTTCTTCCGCCACCAGATCCACACTCCTCGTTCAGGTTCGCCTCACCTTCGATTGTAACCGCACCCCAGCAAACGGTTGCGCGAATGCATCGCTCCCGCCGAACAAAGCCTCGAAAGCCACACGAAAAAATCTGTGCCCATCTGTGTCATCGGTGGACAAAGAAAAACCCCCTCTGCGCCTCTGTGCCTCTGTGGTGAAAGAAAAATCCCTGCACCCTCCGCGACTCTGCGATGGGAACCCACCTCCGTTACGAAAACCACACCCCCACCCCATTGACACCATCCAAATCGCAGGATTATCTTGGTATCACTGAAATATTCGCCGGAACCTAACGGAGTCAACTCATGACCACCGAACCCGCCGCCGGACCCGAAACCCCCCTCGAGGAAAGCCTCAGCTTCTTCGATAACCCCGCCGTCCAGGAAAACCCCTACCCCGTCTTCGCCGGCATGCGCGCCAACGCACCCGTCATGCAGTTCGGCCCGCTCGGCCTCTGGCTCGTCACGAAGTACGACGACGTCGTCCGCGTGCTGCGCGATCCCGAGACCTTCTCGTCGCAGGTCGGCGTAGAGCCCGCCGACGACGAGGTCCGCTCCCCCAGCATCCTCTTCGACGACCCGCCGATCCACACCCGCATGCGCGGCCTTATCTCCAAGGCGTTCACGCCGCGCGTCATCGCGCTGCAACGCGACACGATCACCGAAAACTGCGAGGCGATGATCGCCAGCATGTGCGCGAAGGACACCGCCGATATCGTCGCCGAACTCGCCTATCCGCTGCCCGTCATGGTCATCGCCAACATGCTCGGCGTGCAGGACGGCGACATGGCGACGTTCAAGCGCTGGTCCGACGCGATCATCGAGAACGTCGGCGCGATGGTGCTCTCCGGCGACCAGAGCGGCGTCGCCGAGATCAACGTCGAGTTCGACGCCTACTTCATGACGCAGATCCGCAAACTGCGCGAGCACCGCGAAGATAATTTGCTCAGCGAACTGATCCACGCCGAGACCGAGGACGGACATCTCAGCAACAGCGATCTGCTCGTCATCTGCCGCGTGCTGCTCGTCGCCGGCAACGAGACGACGACCGGCCTGATAGTCAACGCCGTCCGCGCCTTCTCCGAGTTCCCGGACGAGATGACGCGCCTCCGCGAAAACCCGCACCTCATCCCGAGCGCGTGCGAAGAAGTGCTGCGCTTCTACGCGCCCTTCCCCGGCACCTTCCGCAAAGCGACGCGCGATGTCGAGCTATCCGGCGTGACGATCCCCGCCGGCGCCCGTGTCATCCCGCTCATGGCATCCGCCAACCGCGACGAATCGCAATTCGACAACCCCGACGAGTTCCGCATCGACCGCGACCCCAACCGCCACGTCGGCTTCGGCATGGGCATCCACTACTGCCTCGGCGCCCCGCTCGCCCGCCTCGAAGGCGAGATCGCCATCAACATCCTCCTGCGCCACGTCAAAGCCGTCACCATCGTCGAATCCGTCGCCGGCGAACTCATGCGCCCCGGCGGCCCGAAGGAGCTTCACGTAACCTTCGATCTCGACCCCGCCTACACCCCCGCATAAGCACGTCTCGCCCCAACACCCCACCCTAGCGCGGGCTTTCAGCCCGTGCGTTCGCCGTATGGAAGACACAACCATCACCCACGTGAGCCCCGTGGCACGGTCTTTCAGACCGTGTCACTCTGGCCCGCCAGCGCTACCATCGATCACCGAGACACTGTCGCGAAGTAAACGCCTGCCCGCTCCGACAACCACGCCCACCATCCCCCCACCGTGGCGCGGGCTTTCAGCCCGCGCGGTCCCCGTATGCGCAGACACAGCCACCACACCACATGAACCCGTGGCACGGTCGTTCAGACCGTGTCACCGAGCGCTCACCCGCGTGGTACATTTCACGGCCTCGCCCACTTTCCGGGAAGTTGGAGTCCTATGCCGTTCCTGGCCTTCCTGCTGATTGCCGGCGCGGTCAGCGCCGCGTCAGTGGCCGCTGCCTCGCGCCTGCGTGACCGCACATACGCGACGACGGCGGCGATCGCCGGCGGCTTCGCGGTCTTTTTCCTCAACGCCGGTGTCCACGCCCGCGTCTACCACGACGACGCCTACCATCACATTCCGTTACGCGCGCAACCTTGCCGATGGCGTCGGTCCGGTCTGGAACGCCGGCGAGCGTGTCGAGGGCTACACCAACTTTTTGTGGATGGTGCTGCTCGCCGGGACGCACCTCGCCGGCATGGATCTCGTCGTGGCGTCGCTCGTGCTCGCATACATCGCGTCGTTCGCCTGCCTGCTGATCGTCTGGCGTATTTGGTCGCTCTGGGCTGAGGACGACGACGCCGGCATCATCGCAAACCCGGCAGTGCTGGCCGTCACACTGCTGGTCATCGGCCTCAACGGCTCGGTGGCGGCGTGGGCCTTCGGTGGTCTCGAAACGCCGCTGGCGATGGCGCTGCTCACCAGCGCCGTCTACCTGTTCATCATCGAGCAGCGGACGGGGCGTTTCCCGTTCTCCGCGCTCGCCTTCACCGCCGGCGCGATGACACGGCCGGAACTCGTCGGCATCGTTGCGCTCACCGCCGCATACGGCTTCGGTGACGCGTGGCTCCGGCGCGACAGCGCCGCCCTGCGCCGTATGGCGATCTGGGCCGCGCTCTTCGCCGCGATCTACGTCCCATACTTCGCCTGGCGCTGGTGGTACTACGGCTACCCGTTGCCGAACACCTTCTACGCGAAAGTCGGATCGAATCGGGAATCGCTCACGCGCGGCCTCGTATACGTCCAACGCTTTGGTGGCGCGTACGGTCTCCTGCCGCTCGTTATCGGCGCGCTGGCGCTGGCCGGCGATAGAGCGCGAAGCATCGCTCGCGATGCCACCTACATCTTCGCTGTGGTCGCCACGTGGCTCGCCATGGTGTTGCTGGAAGGCGGGGATCTGTTCCAGCACGGGCGCTTCATCGCACCCGTTGTGCCCCTGCTGTCGTTGGCTGGCGTCGTCGGCGGTGCGCGTGTGCTCTCACGCTCGATCGCCACGTCGCGGCAACTCGTTGCCGTCTCACTGACGGCGGCGGCGCTGCTAGCCTTGCTGCTCGCCCAATCGTCGACTGATCCAGCACGCGACGCTGGCCGCAGCCTGGATCAGCACAACCGCGACGCAGGCCTCTTGCTGCGAGATCGCGTGCCCGCCACATACACAATCGGCGTGATCGCCGCGGGCGCAACGCCGTACTACGCACAACTCCCCGCGCTGGATATGCTCGGCCTGAACGATGAAACCATCGCTCATACCGATGTCGAGAATTTCGGGAGCGGCGTCGCGGGGCATGAGAAGTACAACCTCGACTACGTACTCGATGAACGCCGTCCCGAGATCCTTGTCGTCGGCGCGTTTGCCCCGACCCCGCTCACGCGCGCGCAAGTCGAAACGAAGCCCTGGGTCGTTGGCGCCCAACTGTTGCTGAAGGATCCGCGCATGTGGGAGCGCTACCAGATGAGCGCACTCCAGACGGAAGGGCTCTGGTACAGCTTCGCCCAGCGCAAGGACACGCTCGACGAGTTCTCCGCCGACTGGACGCAGTTTCCGCCCGAAGCCATCGCGCGATAGAACCACACCCACCCCGTGGCACGGTCTTTCAGACCGTGTCACCGAGCGCTCACCGCCGCACCATCCCGCAGCCGCGCACCACGATCACCCCGCCGTAGCGCGGGCTCTCCAGCCTGCGCGGCCGTCGCACGCGAACAAACGCCATCCCACCACATGAACCCGACTAACCTCCAACCTCCACCGACTACCCATAACCGCCGCGCTCCGCCACAATCCCCAACATGCAACGCCACGGCTTCACCTTCCCGTTCGACGGCATGCCACTCGCCCAGCACCGCGACGCTCTGCGCGAGGCCGAAGCTCTCGGCTACACCGACGCCTGGTCGTTCGAGGTCGATGGCATCGACTGCTTCACGCCGCTCGCCTACGCGGCCGCCTGCACCGACACCATGCGCCTCGGCACGGCGATCGCCAACGTCTACACGCGCTCGCCCGCAACGCTCGCGATCAGCGCGATGGGCGTCGCCGAAGCCGCCCCCGGCCGCTTCGCATTCGGCATCGGCGCCGGTTCCTCCGTCATCGTCGAACGATGGAACGGCGTGAAGTTCGACGTCCCCTACCGAAAAGTCCGCGACGTCGCCGCCATCCTCAAACGCGTCTTCGGCGGCGAAAAAACCACCGAACAAAGCACCACCGTCGCGATGGACGGCTTCCGCATGTCGCGCCAACTCGCGCCCGCGCCGGCGCTCTACATCGCCGCGCTGCGGGAACGCATGCTCCGACTCGCCGGCGCCCAAGCCGACGGCGTCATCATCAACTGGCTCAGCGCCACCGACGTCCCGAAAGTCGTCGCCGCCGCCCGCAAAGGCGCCGCCGACGCCGGCCGCGACCCCGCCGCGCTCGACGTCGTCGCTCGCATCTTCGTTTGCATGTCCGAAGACGATCGCTTCATCGACTTCCTCGGCCGGCGCTCGATCGCCGCCTACCTCAACGTCCCGGTCTACGCGCAGTTCCACGCGTGGCTCGGCCGAGGCGGCGATCTCGCGCCGATGTGGGACGCCTGGAACGCCGGCGATCGCAAAGCCGCCACGGCCGCCATCCCCCGCCCCGTCATCGACGATCTGCTCGTCCACGGCAACGCCGAAACCTGCCGACAGAAAATCCAGGCCTACGTCGACAACGGCGTCACCACCCCCATCCTCAACTTCATGCCCACCACCGCCGACCCCAAAGAACGCGCCCAACAATCCATAGACATGCTCCGCGCCCTCGCCCCGAACGCGAAGGGCTAGACCACGAGCGACGTTCGTCCGAACGATGCGCAGGACCCGCGCCGAGGCCTGACCGCAACCGTCTTGTGTCCGTCGTCCGTCAATGAGCATATATCTGCCTATTGACTTCGCGTTGGAGCGGGGGCATAATCGCGGCATGAAACGCAAGCCAGGGGCGCTCTTTTCGATCGAGGTCAGCATTCTGCAGGCGGGGCTCGGGCTGCTGCGGTCGGACGCCGCGGAGTTCTACGGGTACGCCATCGCGCGGGAGATCCGCGAGCAGGGCGATACGCGGCAGCTCACGGCGCACGGGACGCTGTATCGAGCGCTGGAGCGGCTCGAGAAGGCGGGGCTGCTGGCGTCTCGCTGGGAGGATCCGGAGCTTGCGGCGGGGGAGGAACGGCCTCGCCGTCGGTTGTATCGAATCACCGCAGAAGGAGCGACGGCTGCCGCGGCGGCGGGCGTCCCGGCCTCTACTACAGCGCGGACGAAGGCCATCGAGCGCGGGCTGGCGCCGTCATGAGCGGATTTCCGGCAGTGGCGGGGCGGGCGGCGCGCGGCTGGGTCGCCGCCTACACGCTGGGCCTGGCTTCGAGCGTGCGCGATGCGCGGCGAGCGGAGATCGCCTCGGACGTCTGGGAGCAGCATGCGGATGGCGTCAGCGCCGGCCGATCGGCGATCGAGGTCGCGGCGGACATATTCAGCAGAGTGACGCGGGGTGTGCCCGCGGACTTGCTGTGGAGAGTCAACGTGGAGGGACCGCAGATGGACATTCGTATTCCGTTCGAACGTGTGGTGGGCGGCGTGCTGCTGGGGTTGGTGGTACTGATGATGATCACGGCGTCGATCAGCGGGTATGACACGAGCGTTGAGGGGTTCGACGGGGAGTTGCGTCGACTCGCGAACATTAGCGACACGGCAGACAGCTTTAATGCCGTGTTCCGGGTCCTGACTGGGGTTGCGCTGATCGGCGGAGCAGCGGCGCTGTACGCGACGCTCAAGGAACGATCGGGGACGTTGGCGGCGATGGCGGCGTTTGGGGTCTGCACGGCGGGAATCCTCGTACTTGCGGCGAACGCAATGCAGATGACGTTCGTCGCGCTTGCGGACGAGTACGTCGCGTCGAGCGGAGCGCGGCAGGAGCAACTGCTTGTGACGGCGCGCGGCTTTGGCGTGGCGTCGCAGGAGGTTGCAACCTCGGCGTTCATAGCGCTGATGCTTGGAACGTGGGCGCTGGCAATTCTTGTCGGCAGAGAAGCGCTTGTGCCGCGGTGGCTCGTTGGTATCCCTGTGATGGGAGGCGCGCTCATCGTTGCGGCGCTGATCGCAGCTCTGTTTGGCGCGGATGACATGGGATGGCTGGGCTTCGTAGCGGGCGTGCTCACGAGTGCGTTGTGGTTGCTAATCGCGGGCTTGTGGCTTTTGATCGGGAAGCCGGAGCCGCGGGTGGCGGCGCCGCCGGTGGCGCCGGCTGCGGCGTAGGGTTGGTCGCTGATGTCTGGTCTGGTGAGTCTGCCGAAGCGAGGGAGGCGACAGCATGAGTTTTCCTGCGGTGTTGGGATTAGCCGGCATGATCATCGCGGTCGTCGTTGGCGGGGTGATGATGATGCGAGTGGTGTCTTAGAGAGCACCAGGTTCACGGAGGCGGAATGAATGTGCGAGCTCTGTGGGTGGCGGGACTGACGATCGTCATCATGGCGGTGATTCTCGCCGTGGCGTTGGGCGGCTTCCCGGTGTGATGCCGGTCCAAACGCTTGACGCCGTCATGGTCGCAGCGCCGCCCGGCGTTACCATACGCCGTATGGAACCTCACATCGAGTACGTGACGACGTCTGATGGCGTGCGGCTGGCGAGCTTCGCAATCGGCGCCGGCACGCCGCTGATGATCGCGGCGACACCGCCCTGGTCGCACGTGCAGCAGGAGATGCATATTCCGACGGTGGGCGCCTGGATACGCGAGCTGGCGGAAGAGGCGCGCGTCGTCCGGTACGACTGCCGCGGGATGGGGCTCTCGGATCGCGATCGAGTGGACTTCACCCTTGAGGCTCAGATCCGCGACTTCGAGGCGGTCGTCGAACACTACGGATTGGATCGCTTCGCGATCTGGGGATCGATCGGCGGCAGTCCCGCGTCGATCGCGTTTACGGCGCGGCATCCGGAGCGTGTGACGCATCTGATGCTGTGGGGCGCGTACGCGGACGGCGCGCGGTTCGTCGGACGGCCTGAAGTGGTGGCGCTGGCCGAATTGGTACGCCAGAACTGGACGATGTTCACAGACGTATTCGCGCAAGCAGCGTTCGGATGGCCGGACAGCGATACGGGCGCGCGGTACGCACAGTTGACGCGCGACTCGATCTCGAAGGACGGCATGTTGCAGATGATGCGGGAAGGCAGCGCCATCGATGTCTCGGACGAAGCCCGGACGATCCGGACGCCGACGCTGGTGATGACACGGCGAGGCGCGACGTTCTCGGGCGTGACGGAAGCGCGCGAGTTGGCCACGCTCATCCCGTCAGCACGGCTGTGCGTGATCGAGGGTTCGTCGCAGGCGCCGTTCCTGGAGAATCCGGAGCTGGTGACGGCGGCGATCCGCCAGTTCATGGCGTCCGATCCGGCGGCGGTCGTCGCGAAGCCGGCCGCCGCACCGTTGACGGAGCGCGAAACGCAAGTGCTGCGGTTGCTGGCCGCGGGCAGCACCGGTAAGGAGATCGCCGGCGAACTCGACGTCAGCCTGGCGACGGCGCAACGTCACATCGCGAACATCTACGCGAAGATCGGCGCGCGCGGACGCGTCGAGGCGGCGGCGTACGCGTTCGAGCACGGTCTGGGGCGTCGGGGCCAAGCGTAGACCAGCCTACATATTCCGTGTCACATCACCGCGATTGACGGGCCGTCCGGGTGCGTGAACTGAGGCGTTATCGCGATGCCAAGGCATGCCTCACGCTCTATCTTCGACTCGTGAATGATTCCGCATTGCAGCAAGGTCCGGCAGGCGCCTGCGTGCGATGCGGCGGCGTACTGTCCGCGGCACACATGCTGACGCGGACGTACGAGGTGGACCGAGCGGGGCACTGGACGCGGCGTCTGGGTGAGTTTGTGGAGGATGTCGTCGTGGTGTGCCGGGAGTGCGGCGCAGAACAGGACGGCAGAATCTGCGACGACGGCAGCGCGTTCACGTTCGTGCGCAGCGCGTGACGGGAACTGGAGAGTAACAGCGATGGCGAATCCGTTCGGAACATCGAAGTGGTTTCACAGGGTCGGGCACGTGACGAACACGACGTGGTGGAAGCTGCTGCCAACGCCGAGCGGCCTGGCGCTGGTCACGACGACCGGGCGCAAGACCGGCAAGCGGCGGGCACGAGCGATGCGCGTCGTCCGCGACGGGAACCGTGCGTACGCGGTGGCGCTGCTCGGCAAGCGGACGGCATGGATCCACAACGTGCGCGAGAACCCACAGGTGCGCATCAAGCTGGGGCGCCGAACGCACGACGCGACCGCGCGCGTGTTGACCGATGCCGGCGAACGGGCGCGCGCGGCGGAGATCTATCGTCCGGTGGCGGGATGGTACGACTACGCAGACTACGCGAACTTCGTCTGGGATGTCCCGACGCGCGGAAAGCTGCTGCGGACCCACGACGAGTGGTTCGGGACCGGCACGCCGGTGGTGTTTGAGCTGCGGACGTAACGCACCTCGCTGCGTTTCGGGCCGCGGGACGTTGACTCAGGCATATAGATAGCAATACTATCTATCCGTTGGCGGACGGCTCCGTCGCACGGCTGGATCTGGTTGCGAAGGCAGCGCGCACATTGTGGTGAAAGGCGGGGTACCGCCGGAAAGGGAGACGCGATGAAAATGGCATGGATCGTGTTGGCGGCGGGCGCCGCGATAGTGGCGGCGATGGCGCTGGTTACGGCCGGGGGTGAGGCCGGCGGCAGCGCGACGCGGGAGAACCGGCGGGCGGAGGCGACGCTGCGCACGGCCGCGGGCGAAGAGATCGGCGAGGTCAAGCTGCGGCAGCGCGGCGACGTCGTGGAAATGAAGCTGGAAGTCGAAGGCTCAGTGACGCCAGGGTTCCACGGCTTCCACGTACACACGACGGGTGTGTGCGTCTCGCCGTTTACGACGGCGGGCGGACACTACAACCCGGCGGGCGCGGTGCATTCGGATCACGCAGGCGACCTGCCGTCCCTGTTCATCGACGCGGACGGCGAGGCCGAAGCGGAGTTCGCAACGGACCGCTTCGCGCTGGGTGCGCTGTTCGATGCCGACGGCGCGGCGTTCATTCTGCACGCGGGCCGCGACAATTACGCCAACATCCCGACGGACCGCTACGAGCCGGATCCGGATACGGCGACGCTGGCTACGGGCGACGCGGGCGGCCGCTTTGCGTGTGGCGTGATCGAGCGGCGCTAGCTGGCGCGCCAGGTTCACCGAAGCGGCGCTATGAGAGCGGAGGAGTTCCTTAGGGGACTCCTCCGTTTTCGGACGTGCGCCCAAACGAGCACACAGAAGGGATGCTGAAGATGTCATTCGTGGCGCGGATTGGGGCGCTGGCTCACGCGGTCGCAGCGGCAACGTTGGCGGGCGCCGTCGCCGGCGCAATTGCGGGCGGGCTTGGCGGGCGCCTGGCGATGCGCGTGACCGGACTGATGGCGACCGAGTCTGAGCAGGGCAGGTTGACGGAGGCGGAGGAGGCAGTCGGAAAGATCACGCTGGACGGAACGCTCGCGTTGATCGTGTTCGGAGGCATCGCCGTCGGCATTCTCGGCGGGCTGATCTACGCGGCGACGCGGCGATGGTTCGCCGATGCGGGCGCCTGGCGGGGGCTCGTGTTCGGCGTGTTTCTGCTCGGGACGTTGGGCTGGGGCGTGATTGAGGGCGACAACTTCGACTTTTCGACGTTCGGCGCTGTGACGGTGAACGTAGCGATGTTCTCGGCGATCTTTCTCCTGTTCGGCGTGCTGGTGGCGCCGCTGTACTCATTCGCGGATCGCACGTTGGTGCGGCCGTCGCGTCGCATTGGTGCCGTGGTGTCGCTGCCGTTCTACGCGCTCGGACTGTTGTTCGCGTTTGGGATCGCCGTCGCGGGCTTCGATGGCGCTACCGGCGATGCGCGGCGGGCAGCGACTATCTTCGCGTATCTCATCGTATTCACGGCGGTCGCGGCAGCGGTGCTCGGAGGCGGCCGACGTCGGTTCGAGCGGCTCTCCGATTTACGCGGCGACACGAGGCTGTTGGCTGCGGCGGTCGCCGTCATCGTCGTCCCGCTGGCCGCGGGACTCGCTCTCGATACACAAGCGCTGAACGAGATTCTTCGCGACGCCTACTGAGCCCCGCCACCGGCATCGTTCGTGCCTCGAAAACCACCTCGCTATACTCGTTCGTGGCCATTGACCAATCGTTTCTCGATGAGATCGAGCGCAAGCTCGTCGTACATTCGCCTTCGCTGGCGGCGGAGTATCGCGCCGCCGCGGCGGAGCTTCAGCCTGTGCTTTCGGAAGCGGACTTCCGGACGTGGGCGGAGGAGGGCGTCGAGCTGGCCGGGCACTCTCTGCGCGCGTGGGAGGCGGCGGTCGACTACTTCCGCGTTTCCGGCGAGGTGCTGCGGATTCTGCCGTCGTCGGCCTTCCGGCACTGGGCGCACGCGGGGCGCGACCTGGCGGAGTATTCGTCGGTCGTGGCGGGAGCGTTTTTGCGCGCGAGCCCGGCCAGCGCGAAGTATCTCAACGAACATCAGATCACCGAATGGGCGTCACTGGGTCAGCGGCTCTATAAGGGGCACTGGAAGTCGATCTCGCTGGCTTCGGTGTACTTCGGCGCCAGTCCTGGGCTGCTCGCATCGCTGACGCTGGGCGAGATGGCGCGGCTGGTGGCGCTGATCGAGAACGTCGCCGAGCGGTCGTACGAGCTGGCGGGCGCGTGTTTGGATGCGGGGCCGGCGCTGTTTCGCGGGCTGTCGAAGGCGGATCGGGCGCCGTTTCTGACGCTGGCGACGGCGGTCGGGGATGCGTCGTGGGCGGACGTGCGGATCTGCTTCGAGCGGGCGCCGGGTTTGCTGGAGCCGATCGATGAGACGGCACGCAGCCGGTTTCTCGTGCTGGCGGCGGACGTGGCGCGACGCAGCGGGCGTCACGCCTACGCGCTGTTCTCCGAGAGCGCGATGGCGCTGGCGTCGGTGCCGAAGAATAGCCATCACGACTTGCTGACGATGTCCGAGGAGCTGGCGGCCGCGTCGCCTGTGGCGGCGATGGAGTTTTTGAAGTCATCGCCGGAGGTGCTGAAGCGCATCCGCGTGACGGAGCTTGTGGGGTGGCACGAGGCGGGGCAGCGCATCCTGCACCAGAGCGTCGAGGGCGGCGAGGCGTACTTCCGGCTGGAGTCCGGCAAGGGCGAGGAAGTGCTGCTGCAACTTTCGTCGCGTGTCGATCTGTCGCGCGTCGGCGAGGTGCTGCGGCTCTACTGCAAGGCGCTGACGGGCACGAACGTTTCGATTCACCCGGTGTCATATCTCGCCGAGAAGGGCATCGGCTGGGTGAGTGAGAACCGGCCGAGCACCGAAGGTACGACGGTCTACCTGCCCGAGTTCGTCGAAGAGTTCGTCGAACGCGACAAGAACTTCTCGGTATACAAGGTCTTCGCAACGCACCAGGCGGCGCATCTGGAGTTCGGCAGCTTTTTCTTCCGCTTCGCGCGGGCGGGCGCGGTGCGCGAGACGACGCGCGACGAACGCGAGCGCGCCCGGCTCGAAGCCGGCACGCAGGTGGTACGCGAGCGCGGCTATCTGACGGAGATGGAGCGCTTCTTCGATCTGTTCGGCGACCGGCTGCTGGCGTCGGATCTGTTCGCCGTTGCGGAGGACATGCGGATCGACACTCTGGTACGGCGCGAGTACGGCGGCATTCGCAAGGCGTGGACACGGACGCAGGAGAACGAGCTAGATCAACGCGCGCTGCCGAGCGAGATGCCGCTGCGCCAGGCGCTGGTCGAGAATCTGATCCGGGCGAGTCTCGACGGCGCCCACACGATGATCTGGCCGGCGCCGTTTCGCGCGATCCTGGCGAATGCGATCAAAGCGCTGTTCGTCGTGAAAGAGCGCGCTGCGACGGTCGAGGACGCGGCGGAGGTGACGCTCGAGCTGTACGACATCGTCAACAGCGTGCCGAACATCCCTGCCAGCGAACTCGAAGACATCGACTGGGAGTCCGTCACCGAAGAATCGATGCAGCAGATGATGCAACCCGCCGCGGCGGGCGGCGATCAGCCGGGCGCGATGCCCGAAGGCGCGGAGGTCGATTACGAGAGTCCGGACCAGGTGGACTTTCGCGGCGACTTCAAGCCGGAGTTGGTGCAACTGCTGATGCGGCTGCGGCTGAAGGACGGCGAGGTGAGCCAGGACGGCACGCTGTCGCCGCTGACGCAGGAACAACTGAAGGAGATGCTCGAAAAGAGCGTCGAGATCACCGTCGGCGCGATGGCGGAGGGCGATCTGGCGTCGACGATCGGGCTGTTTCTGTCGAATCTCGAGAAGGAGTCCGGCACGCCGATCGGCGATCAGAACTCCGAGATCAAGGACGGGCAGCCGGCGGCCGACGGCGAGGGTGAGGACGACGAGGAGCTGCCGGTCGAGATCAAGTCGTTCTACTACGACGAGTGGGACTTTCGCGCGGCGGACTACAAGCCGCGCTGGTGCCGCGTGCAGGAGCGCCCGCTCGAAGAGGGCACGGACGCGTACTTCGAGGACACGCTGCGGGAGCACGCGGCGCTGGTCAACGAGACGCGAAAGCAGTTCGAGCTGCTGAAGCCGGAGATGTTCCGCAAAATCAAGAAACTGCTTGATGGCGAGGAGTTCGACCTCGATGCGGTGATCGAATACGCGATCGAGCGGAAGGCAGGGCACAGTTTCACGGACAAGATCTACTGGCGGCGCAACAAGGTCGAGCGCGATGTCGCAGTGGCGTTCTTGCTCGACATGAGCGCGTCCACGGACGAGGAGATCGAGAAGCGCAAGCAGAAGTACATGGACGACGACGGCTTCGACGACGACCCGCGCAAGTACTTCCAGTGGCTGGCGCAGCGTCGCGCGCAGCAGGCCATCGCGCCGCCGAAACGCATCATCGATCTCGAGAAGGAAAGCACGGTGCTGTTCATCAAGGCGCTAGAGACGATCGGCGACGCATATGGCATCTACGGGTTCAGCGGCTACGGGCGCGACAACGTCGAGTTCTACGTGATCAAGGATCTCGACGAGAAGTTCTCGGACAAGGTGAAGAAGCGCATCGACAAGGTGGCGCCGATCCGCTCGACCCGCATGGGGCCGGCGATCCGGCACGCCGTCGCGAAGCTGGACGCGTACGACGCCAAAGTAAAGATCATGATGCTGGTGTCAGACGGACGGCCGCAGGACCACGGCTACGGCCGCGACCGCACGGAGAAGGAATACGCGATCCACGATACGAAGCAGGCGCTACTCGAAGCGCGCCGCAAGGGCATCACGCCGTTCGCGCTGACCGTCGACAAGGAAGGCCACGACTACCTCGGCCAGATGTGCGAAGACATGGGCTACGAAGTGGTCGCCGACATCGAGCAGCTACCGCAGCGGCTGCCGACGCTGTACCGGCGGCTGACGGAGTGACGACTTCCTAGAACGTTTGTGCTACTATGCGGATGGGTGTTACGCCCCTCATACTCATGAGTAATAGGCCCACCGTCTTAACGGTTCAGCGCGAGCGGAGTGAACCATGGCAACCGTCGCTCATCGCAGCCGCCGGGCGCACAAACAGCACGAAGAGTCGATAACCCACAAAGGATTCTATTCGCGGGCAGACGCCGCGCGTCTGGCTCGAGTTCCGATTCACCGAATCGATGCATGGCGACGCGAAAAGATCGTTTATCCGACGCTTGTCATGCTCGGCGAGGATGGCAAGCAACGACCGGTTACGCCTTCGACGAATTGATCTACCTACGCGTGATCAGAATGCTGCGCGACGATCATGGAATGCCCCTTGAACTCGCCGTTCGATCCGTGAAACACATCGTCGATCGCTGCGGACCGCCAGGGCCCGCATGGGCTGCTGCCAGAGTGTTCCTTGATAGCGGCCGTGTTTGTCTTATCACTGATGATGACTGGCCTACCACCGTTGCGAACATGGGTGGACAAACACTCATGGAAGGCCTGTTCGGCGAAGAGTTCGAGGTAATGAAGACTAGAGCCGATGGACTTCTCGTGCCAACGAGGTTCGCCGAGGTTGTTGAGATTGATCCGCGAGTCTGCGACGGACAACCGTGCGTCCGATTCGCGAAGGTAGAAACTGGTGTCATCTACAAGCTTAGCCAAAGGCTAAGCATCTCTCGAAGACATCCTAGAGTCATTCCCTAGCTTGAGCCTCGATCAGATCAAGATGGCGGTTTCATTCGAGCGATTCTTGGATGCTCCGCCAATTGCCGCGTGAAGTTTTTCGCTGATATCCAAGCTCCGATCCAATTCGTGCGGATGCTGCGGCAGTTAGGGTGGGATATCGCGCGCGCGCAAGACTACGATCAGGATGGGCAACCGGATGAAAGCGTCCTGTCGAAAGCTACGTCATTGGATCGCGTGCTTGTCTCATTCGACTACTTTCGACCACAACCCGCGTGAGGATCGCCGCGGAACTGCGAGACCATGGTGGCCGTGTCATACGGATCGGCGGCGGGCCGGAGCAGCCGGTCGAGCGCGCGATAGGGAAGTTCTTGTTTCACTACCCCGAGTGGTCGCCTTGGTTAGAAGTCAACGAAGGCAAGGTCGAAATCATGGATGTCGCTCAGAGGTTAAGAATGCGAACGCGGGACGACATCCATGTCGAGATTCGCTCTATTGAGGGGCAGCAATGCGAACCCTACCTCGACGAAAAGAAGAAGGCGCGGAGGCGACCGCTAAAGCGCGGACGACGCCAGCGCAAACCTCAGCCCGAACAGGGTGCCCTCGAAGATCCCGGCTAGCCGGGCGCGACAGAACCCTACCACCGGTTCCGGCGCACGTACTCATCCCACGGCAGCCGCGCCGCCTCCGGCACCGACTTCTGCGCCTTCGCGCGATACCCAAACGCCACGACGATCGCCACCCGAAAGTCTGACGGCAGGCCGAGCGTGTCGCGGGCGCAGTCGACGTGGTGCATCGTAATCGGGCACGAGCCTATCTGTTCAGCCCAGGCGGCGAGCATCATGTTCTGCGATGCGCGCCCGGCGTCGTATTCGCCGCGCGGCGCATCGAGCAACACCGCCACGGCGACGATCAGCGGCGACGTCGGGATCCACGCCGCGAAGTCCCCGCACTTCGCGATATCCGTCTTCATGGTGGGCTCGTCGATAGCGATGAAGCGGCATGGCTGCGAGTTCTTCGAACTGCCCGCCATGCGTCCGGCCTGGAGGATGCGGCGGACGGCGTCGTCGCTGATCGGCTGGTCGGTGAAGGAGCGGGTGTCGCGCTTGGTGGTGATGATGTTGTAGGTGTCCATGTCGCTCCGTTCTGGGCTACGGGAGTTGGGAAGCGAGAGTGGGGGGGTTCAGTTCGCGCTCCGTGCTGCGCGACGGTGGCAGTATTGATGTGCCGCCGATCCGGCGCAAAAGCGCAGAGGGCACCACCCTTTGAACGCACCCCAAAACCTCTGCGCCTCCGTGCCTCTGTGGTTGCCCGTTTCTCCCCCTAAGAAACCGTTGCGCCCTCCCCATCCTCGGCGCCTCTGTTGAAACCCAGCCCATCCCAATCCCCAATCTCTAGCCACCAGCGACCCACCAACCAAACATTAACCGCCATAACTGCATTTTAACCCGCAAAACCCTTGATATAACGCCCTCCCCTCGCTACGATCAATCGTGATGAAAACCACACGCGACACCATGCGAGAGCTGCTGGCCGCCCGCGGCGAAGCTACGGTCGCCGATCTGGCCGGCGCCCTCGGGATGAACGCGGCCAACATCCGCCGCCATCTCGAAGTCATGCGCGCCGAAGGCCTCGTCGATGTCAGCATCCAGCGCCACAGCCTCGGCCGCCCCTCCTACATCTATAAGCTCACGGAGCGCGCCGAAGAGCTCAGCGCCCACTATCCGCGCCTCGTCAACCGCATGGTCCGCACGCTCGCGGCCCTCCCAGATGGCGCAGGCACGGCCGTCCTCGAACAGGTCTTCGATGGCGTTGCCGAAGATGTCGCCGGCGCTCATCGCCCCGAAGTCACCGGCGCCACCCTCCGGGAGCGCGTCGCCCAGACCAGCGTCGCCCTCAAGGACGAAGGCATCGTCGACCACTGGCGCCAGGAAGCCGACGGCTACCACCTGATGAACACCACCTGCCCCTACCGGAAGGCCGCCGAAGCCTCCGACGCCCCCTGCCACGCCGACCACAAGACGGTCGAGCTCCTCGTCGGTGCTCCCGTCGAGCAGGTGACGACGATGATCGGCGGCCACAGCATCTGCGAATACGTCGTCCGCGAACAACAGCCGGCGCCCCTCGACATGAAAGCATCGAAACCGCGCCGCCGGCAGCGCCGCGCGACGGCATAAGACGACATAACACAGTGAATCAGCGAGACTGAAACGAGCAACACATCGGACGCAAAACAGCGTCGGGAACAGGGAAGGAACCGAATGGCAGCCGAAACACTTCTGGACATCAAGGGCCTTACGGTCAGCGTCGAGGGCAAGCAGATCCTCAACGGCGTCGACCTGAAGGTGAATCGCGGCGAAGTACACGCGATCATGGGCCCGAACGGCTCTGGCAAGAGCACGCTCGCGAACGCCCTCATGGGCCACCCGCGCTACGCCGTCACCGCCGGCACGGTGCAGTTCGAAGGCACCGACATCCTGCCGCTGACGACGGACGCCCGCGCGCGTCTCGGCATCTTCCTCGCCTTCCAGTACCCGACCGGCATCCCCGGCGTCACGATGGTGAACTTCCTGCGTCAGGCGATGAAGGCCGTCCGCGGCGAAGACGTGCCGATCCGCGAGTTCCGCGAGAAGCTCTTCGCCACCATGAAGCTCCTCAAGGTCGACGAGCAGTTCGCTCGGCGTTATGTCAATGAAGGATTCTCCGGCGGCGAGAAGAAGCGCGCCGAAGTGCTGCAGATGGGCATCCTCGATCCCAAGCTCGCCATCATGGATGAGACCGACTCCGGCCTCGACATCGACGCCCTGCGCACGGT
>CAZRHH010000036.1:0-30073 GCA_964599885.1 uncultured Dehalococcoidia bacterium
CACCATGTCGCCCTATCAGCACGGCGAAGTCTTCGTCACGAGCGACGGCGCCGAAACCGACCTCGACCTCGGTCACTACGAACGCTTCATCGACGAAGAGCTGACGAAGCTCAGCAGCGTCACGACCGGCCAGATCTACCAGTCCGTCATCGCCAAAGAGCGCAAGGGCGAGTTCCTCGGGGGCACCATCCAGGCGATCCCGCACGTCACCAACGAGATCAAGGGACGCGTCCGCGCGATCGGCCGCGACACCGGCGCCCAGGTGGTGATCGTCGAAGTCGGCGGCACCGTCGGTGACATCGAAGGCCAGCCGTTCCTCGAAGCGATCCGCCAGATTCGCCGCGAAGAGCGCCCCGAAGACACGCTCTCGATTCACGTCACGTTCTTGCCGCACGTCGGCTCCACCAACGAACTGAAGACGAAGCCGACGCAGCACAGCGTCCGCGAGCTCCGCGCCGCCGGCGTCCAGCCTGACGTCATCCTCTGCCGCGCCGACCACGAAGTGACCACCGAGATCCGCCGGAAGATCGCCCTCTTCTGCGACGTGCAGGAGCGCGCCGTCATCTCGCTGCCGACGATGGACAGCATCTACCAGGTGCCGATCGTCCTGCAGGACGAGAATCTCGGCGACGTCGTCATCGAGCTGATGCAGATCGATGCATCGCCGCGCGATCTCGAACCGTGGCGGCAGATGGTCGAGCGGCTCGAGAACCCGCGCGGCACCGTGACCATCGCCGTGGTGGGTAAGTACGTCGAGCTTCACGATGCCTACCTTTCAATCAAGGAAGCGCTGATCCACGCCGGCATCGCTCACCAGGTCGCCGTCGAGCTGCGCTGGGTGCATTCCGAGCGCCTCGAGCAGGAGCCCGTCGGTTCGCTGCTCGATGGCGTCGATGGCATTCTCGTCTGCCCCGGCTTCGGCGAGCGCGGCATCGAAGGCAAGCTCGAAGCGGCGCGTTACGCCCGCGAGAATCGCATCCCGTATCTGGGCGTCTGCCTCGGCATGCAGATCATGGTGATAGAGTACGCGCGTCACATCCTCGGCCTCGTCGGCGCGAACTCCACCGAGTTCAACCAGCAGGCGCCGCATCCGGTGATCAGCATGCTCAGCGAGCAGCTTGGCATCGAAGACAAGGGCGGCACGATGCGGCTCGGCGGCTATCCGTGCACGCTGATTCCGGGCACGAAGGCCGCGGCCGCGTACGGCGTCAGCGACGTGATCGAGCGCCACCGCCACCGGTACGAGTTCAACAACGCGTACCGTGAGCAGCTCGCCGAGGCGGGATTGATCGCCAGCGGCACGTCGCCCGATGGCAGTCTCGTCGAGATCTCGGAGATCGTCGACCACCCCTTCATGATGGGCTCGCAGTTTCACCCGGAGTTCCGCTCGCGCCCCGACCGCCCGCATCCGATGTTCCGCGAGTTCATCGCCGCGGCCAAGACACTGCGCGCCGGCCTCGATGGCGGCCTGCTCACGAACGAACGCGAGCGCGTGCCCGCAGCGGGCGCGTACGCGACCGAGCGTGGCGCCGCCGGTTCGTGACAAGCGTCCAGATACTTGCCGCGTTGCACATCCTGTCGCTGTTCTGGATGATGGGCGGCCTCGGCGCCGTGATGGTCGCGCTCTGGCGCGGCTGGCGCGAAGATGATCTCGACCACCAGCTCATCGCCTTCGAAGACGCGACAACCGGCCACAAAGCGCTGCTGCTTCCCGGCAGCATCGCAGTCGGCGCGACGGGCATCTTTCTGGCGGCAGACGCCGGCTACAACTTCTTCACGACCGGCTGGCTGCTCGCGCTCGAGCTGCTCTACCTGCTCGTGCTGTTCATCTGCATCCCGCTGCTCGGCCACGCGCTCAATCGCGTCGAGATCGAATCGCTCAAGTCGAAGAAGAGGGGCGCGATGACGGCCGAACTGCAGGAGTTGCTCAACGACAACGTGCCGATCGTCCTGACGCTGGTCGTGCTGTTTCTGATTCCGGTGATGGTCTGGCTCCCCGAGTTCAAGCCGTTCTGACGGAAGCAGCACTCAGATGAGTAACGCGCGCCGCGAGGGCAATTCGCCATCGTAACGCGGGCCTTCAGGCCCCGCGGTCGCCGTACCGCAGAAACCGCGCGTGACTAACGACACCTCAGCCATTCGGGCGGGCAGCGTTGGGTCGTTCGCGAGCTCCTTGTGGAGCTTCGTGCGTTCACTCGGCGTAGGTTCGTCGTATTCGCCACTACCCGCGATCGGCGATCGGCACATAACGGAGGTGGCGGGGGCCGGTGTATTCGAGGAGGGGGCGGATGAGGACGTTGTCTTCGTACTGCTCGAGGACGTGGCCGACCCAGCCGGGCATGCGGCCGACGGCGAACATCGGGATGAACTGCTCGTCCGGGATGCCGAGCAGCGAGTAGACCGCGCCGGCGTAGAAGTCGACGTTCGGGTAGATCCCCCTCGCGCGGTACGGCTCCATCGCGCGTTCGATCTCTTGCAGGATCTGGAACCAGCGGTCGTTGCCCATTTTGTGGCCGAGATCGCGGGCGACGTCGCGCAGTTCGCGGCCGCGCGGGTCGTCCGTCTTGTAGACGCGGTGACCGAAGCCCATCACCTTGTCGCCGGCTTCGATCTTGTCCTTGATGTATTCGATCGCGCGCTCCGGGTCGCCGATCTCTTCGACGGTCTTCTGTACGGCTTCGGCGGCGCCACCGTGGAGCGGGCCCTTGAGCGTGGCGATTGCGGCGACGATCGCGGAGCCGATGTCGGCTGCCGTACCGCCGGCGACGCGTGCGGCGAACGTCGAGGCGTTGGAGCTGTGTTCGGCGTGCAGGACGAGATCGAGATCGATGATCTTTGCGTGCTCGGGTTCGGGCTCGCGGCCAAACATCATGTAGAGGAAGTTCGCGGCGTGCGAGAGATCCTCGCGCGGCGCGACGGGATCGAGGCCGCTGCGAAGCCGGTGCATCGTGGCGACGATCGTTGCTACCTGGGCGATCAGCCGCTTGCCGACGGGCAGCGCGACTTCGACCGACGCCTCGTCGCTGGTCTCATCAAGCGCGGCGACGGCCGAGACGGCCGTGCGCAGGATATCCATCGGGTGCGCGGCCTTGACGGTGTCGATGATCTCGATCACCGGTTCGGGGATCGCGCGCGCTGACGTGAGGTCGCGTTCGAAGGCGGTGAGTTGGGCGCGCGTCGGCAACACGCCATAGAGGAGCAGATACGACGTCTCCTCGAACGTGGCATGCTGGGCGAGATCGTGGATGTTGTAGCCGCGATAGACGAGTTTGCCCTCGTCACCATCGACGAGCGCGATGCGGGTTTCGTCGAGTACGACGCCTTTGAGTCCGGTGCCAATTTTGCTCATTCGGGGCGCTCTCCTTGCGGTTGGCGGCGTAGAATAGAGGCGAAGACCGACTCGAACTATTCACATCACATATCGGACGCATAGAGCCCATACATGATAGCAGCCGGCGGTGCGTAGGGCATTCGGGAGTGGGGCGCCCGCGTTAACAGCGCGTGAACGATGGGCTGTTGCGTCCGCGGGTGGAGTTTGAGGCTGGGGTGCGTTTCACCGCGCGGCCTCACCCCCCGGCCCCTCTCCAAATTCTTGGAGAGGGGGAGCTTGATCGATATTCGTTCTGGACACGGGGCGGGAGTGGGTGGACGAGTACGATTTGCGGATCGATGTTTGGGCGGGCAGGGAACGCGAGTCGCTTTGGTGCCAAGGCGCTGTTGTCCAGCGATCGTTTCGATCATTGCGAAGGGGGTGTGGCGCTGTTACCATGCTCCGGCGTGTCCGATGGGACCGCGTGCATACAGTAGGCTACAGCGCTCAGTAGTGAGACGACCCGGGGCCTGGCTGGCAGCATCCGCAAATGGCGGTTCTGCCGGGGGCCTTTTGCGTTGCGTCAACGATATGCACGGTCGCAGAACGAAGTGAGGGAATTGGATGGACAGTTGTAAACCGGCAACCGGCTTCACCTAGCGACCCGGGTTTCGCCCGGGCATTCTTCCTCGCGCAGGCGGGGTCTATGGAAGGAATGAAGAATGCACATTACGATCGATGGGTTCGGCGGAAACCCCGCGCAGCTCGGCAATGAAGAGCTCGTCCGCAACCTTCTCGACCGCTACCCGGACGAAATCGGGATGACGAAGATATCGGTTCCACACGTGTTCGAATATCACGGCGACAAGCCAGAAGACTGGGGCGTCTCGGGCTTCGTGATCATCGCCGAGAGCCACGTCGCAGTCCACACGTTCCCCAATCACCAGCAAGTTTGGGTCGACATTTTCTCTTGCAAGGGCTTCGACGAAGTTCCGGCGATCGATCTGATCGTCGAAGCGTTCACGCTCAAGAACACGCGCGTCCACAAGCTCGCGCGAGGGCTTGAGTATCCGCACGACGTCGAAGCGAGCATTCCGCTGAACCGGACCGAGCGGCGTGAAGTCACGCCGGTCGCGTAGGGACGCTGGTGGTGGGTCGTTAGTAGCTGTTCAGGAGCGCGCCGGTGTGGCGCGCTTCTTCGTTCGCGGAATACCGCCGAAACATCTCGCCGGCTGAGAACGGCGTACAATCAGTGTCCAGCCTTTGCGAGGTTCACATGCCAACGTACGCGTCACTCCGTCTGTTGTTCGTTCCGGCGCTTGCCGGGGCATTGGTGATCGCGGCGGCGTGTGGCGGCGATGACGACGCTGCCGACAAGACACTCGAACCGACAGCCGAACGAACGGTGCAAGCGACGGCGCCCGCCGCGAGTACGCCCGCGCCGGAGGCGACGACGGCCGTTGCGCCGACACTACGCGCATATCCGGTGCCGGCAGGCTCGGCGCCGCATGACGTCGCGCCGGCGCCGGATGGGTCGATCTGGTACACGGCGCAGGCGACGGGCGAGCTCGGCGTGCTGGATCCGGAGACGGGCGCGACGCGACACATCGCGCTGGGAGCGGGTTCGGCGCCGCACGGCGTGATCCTCGGGCCGGATGGCAACGCGTGGATCACAGACAGCGGGCTGAACGCGATCGTACGCGTCGATGCGGCGACGGACGAGTTGACGCTGTTTCCGCTGCCGGCGGACCGTGGCGGCGCGAACCTCAACACGGCGACGTTCGGCAACGACGGCACGCTCTGGTTCACGGGGCAGTCGGGCGTCTACGGCAGCGTCGATCCAGCGACGGGCGCCGTCGCCGTGTACGACGCGCCGCGTGGCCGCGGGCCGTACGGCATCACGACAACGCCGGGCGGCGATGTGTACTACGCGTCGCTTGCCGGCAACCACATCGCGCGGATCGATACCGCCACCGGTGAGGCGATGGTGATCGAGCCGCCGACCGCGGGGCAGGGCGCGCGTCGCGTCTGGTCCGACAGCACGGGCAACGTGTGGGTGAGCGAGTGGAACAGCGGGCAGGTGTCCGTCTACGATCCCGCGAACGAGCAATGGCGCATGTGGAAGCTTCCGGGCGCGGCGCCGCAGACGTATGCCGTCTATGTCGATGACGCGGACATGGTGTGGCTGAGCGACTTTGGCGCCAACACGCTGGTGCGCTTCGATCCGGGCAACGAAACGTTCGAGTCGTTCGAGTTGCCCGCGACGCCGGCGAACATCCGTCAGATCCACGGGCGCCCGGGTGAGGTACTCGCGCCGCTCTCGGCCGCCGACCAGATCATCGTCGTTCGCTAGCGAGGCTACTTCGCGCCGATGCTGCGGCGGGCGGCGAGCAGTTCGTTGCGGGCTGCGACGGTGTTGGGGTGCAACGCCCAGTTGCGTTCGAGGGCGAGCGCGACGTGGTAGTCAAGATACGCCAGCATCGCGGCATCCAGGTCTGTCTCCGCGAGATCGCCGACGCGCATCACTGGCGGCCGGCCTCCCATCTTGTGCGGCTCGATCTTGTCGCAGACGAAGATCAGCTTCTGCAGCCGCGTCATCCCCGCATGCGCGGTCGTGTGATAGGCGACCGCGCCGAGCACGTCGGCGTCCAGCACGTGGTATTGCTCGCGGAGGATCTGCACGGCGAGCGGCCCGTGCAACAGGATCGGCTCCATCAGGTCGACCGGATCGGCGGCGTACCCTTGTTCCTCGCAGAGCCGCAGCAGGCGTTCGCTGCTGTGCGCACGCAGCAGGTCGTGTGCGAGCGCGGCGATACGCGCGGCGTCGCGATCGACGTGATGCGCATCGGCGAGCCTGCGCGCCTCATCGGCGACGCGCAGCACGTGCTCGGCCAGGCCGGACGGGATCTTTGTAAGCGCGGCGCGCAGCAGTTCTTCGGTCTCGTTCATCTCAGACTCTTCGGGAAGCGCTTGACGAAGTCGACCACGCGCCACGAACGCACGCGCACACGGATGCGGCGCTGCGACTTGACGCGGGCGCGCATCGGTGCGAGATAGGCATCGGCGGCGGCGCCCAGGTAGCGTTCGACGATCTGCGGATATTCGGGCGCCATGCCGTCGGTCGATTCGACCATCGCGTCGCCATCGATGAGCAGGACGTGATACGGCGGTGTGCTGGAGTCGATCGTCATCGCGACGGCGCCGTTTGCTTCGAGAGCTCGCACCTTGTCCGCCTTCGGTCCGGTGACCATGATGAACTCTCCCTCGACGTACGCGCACCAAATCGGGACGACGTGCGGCCTGCCGTTGAGGCCGATGTACGAAAGTCGCGCCAGGTTTGGCCCGCCGAGCAGGCCGGCGACGACGGGATCACTGAGTGGAAGTTCGGGCATCGTGTTCTGTGCTCCAGCGCCAAGGATCTGCGTCATCGCACGATAACGGACGCTGGGGGCGGAGCAAACCGCCGCGCTCGCCCGCTCACGCGAGCGCCCACGATGTGATGCGCTGCGGGACGATGCGTAGCAGCACGCGCGGCTCGGTGGCGCGCTCGGCGAGATACGCGGGCGCGTTGTCGACGTAACGGCTGACGATCGCGAGGGCGCCGTCGTACGCGGCGGCATCGGTAGCGACGATCTCCGCTATGCCGCCGGCGCTGACGGACGTTTCGCGCGAGGGTGCATCGACGAGGACGGTGACGCGCGGGTCGCGAGTGATGTGGCGATATTTCACGCGGTCGCGGTTCGTCGCGATCCAGAACGCGGCGCCGTTCCAGCGGTACCAAACCGTCGTGAGGTGCGGTGTGCCGTTGCGGCGCAGCGTCGCCAGCACCAGCGTGTGGCGCTCGTCGAGAAACGCGTCGATCTGAGGTTGGGTGAGTTCCATCTTGCAGCATAGCGGGAGACCAGAACCTGGAACCTGAAAACCCAGAACCTGGATCCGCGATTAGGTTTTAGGTTTTAGGTTCTAGGTTGTGGGTTCTTGTCTCCCTATACTTGCGCCATGCGGCACAAGATCCGGCTCGAGGGCGTCGTGACGCCGCAGCAGCAACGCGAGCAGTACGTCTACCTGCCGTTCGAGCTGCCGGCCGGCGCGCGGCGGCTCGAAGTGAGCTACTTCTACGACAACCAGGTGACCGGCGCGCAGGAGACGCACGCCGGCAACAACATCGACATCGGCGTGTTCGATACGCGCGGCGCAGACTTCCTGCGCGGCGGTTTTCGCGGCTGGAGCGGCGGCGCGCGCACGGGCTTCTTCATCGATCGCGAGGCGGCGACGCCGGGGTATCTGCGCGGGCCGCTGCAGGCCGGCGAGTGGAACATCATCTTCGGCTGTTCGAAGATCGATGATGACGTCGTGCGGTATCGCGTCAACATCGACGTCGACATCGACACGCTGGTGACGGATGAGGTGGTGGAAGCGCCGCGTGTGCCCGGCGTGCCCGTACCGGAAGCGATCGCGCGCGCTTCGGGCGGTGGTGGTGCGAGCGGCGGACGCTGGTACCGCGGCGATCTCCACGCACACAGCGAGCACAGCGACGGCGCGAATACGGTCGAGGAGATCGTCGAGTACACGCGGCGCGTTGGGCTCGAGTACTTCGCGCTGACCGATCACAACACGATCAGCCATTGGGACGAACTGGCGCGCCTCAACGACCGCGCGCCGCTGCTGATCCCGGGCGAAGAGATCACGATGTACAGCGGGCACGCGAACGTCTGGGGGCTCGACGACTGGATCGACTTTCGCGGCACCGACGACGAGAAGGTGCGTGCGCTGGTCGAAGACGCGAACCGGCGCGGGTCGATGTTCTCGATCAATCATCCCGACTCGCCGATCCCCTGGAAGCACGACGGCGTACGCAGCTATCAGGCGGTCGAAGTGTGGAACGCGCCGTGGCGTTGGTTCAACGAACCGGCGCTGCTCCGTTGGGAGGAGCATTTGAAGCGCGGCGAGCGCATGGTGGCTGTCGGCGGCAGCGATTCGCATTGCGTGCCGCCGGCGAAGATGACCCAGCCGAACGGGCCGGGCGAGCCGTGTACGTGGGTCTACGTCGAAGGCCCGCTGACGCAACGCGCGGTACTCGAAGCGGTCGAGCGCGGGCACGTGTTCATCTCGGAAGCGCCGAACGGGCCGTTCATCGAGATGCGTGGCGATGCGGACGGCGACGGCGTCTTCGAAGCGCTGCCCGGCGATGTCATCGACGCGCTTGCCGGCACGACGATGCGCGTCCACGTGACGTACCGTGGGCCGGATGGCAAGCATCTGCGCTTCTTCGGCAAGGGCGGTCTCGTGAAGGAGATCACGCCGGATGTCGAGGAATACGACGGCGAGTTCGACGTGCGCATCGAAGGCGACGACTATCTGCGGTGCGAGGTGCGCGGGTACCGCGGCCGGCCGGATCGCGGCGAAGTCGTCCACGCGATGACGAATCCGCTGTACTGGGGCTCGTGGTAGCCGCCCTGCCGTGCGTTTCACGAGCACTGGAAGATGGAGGATGGAGGATGGAAGGCGCAGTTGAGACGACTGCGCCGAGAAACGACGGCGAGCGGCTCGCCTTCAATATCCATCCCCCACGCTGCATCTTCTCAAGCGCCGTGAAACTCGCGATGTGCGACCGTCTTCCCATGCATGAGAGCTCGTAGAAGCGAAACAGTCCCGCCCATTGCTGGAACGTCAGCTCGGATGGGCGTTGGCGCGGCGAGAAGCCGAGATCGCGCGCGAGGCGCAGCATCTGGCGTGCGGTGATGTGCGGGCGCAGCGCGTGACGCACGTCGGGGGCGCCGCTGCGCCAGCAGGCTGTGACGAAGCGCTTGTACGCGTGGCGCGATGCATCACCGATCAGCGGCGTATTGCGACGATCGATGCGGAGCAGCACGGCGTCGACGGGCGGTGGCGGCGTGAAGTCGTCGCGCGCGAAGTGATGCACGACGGACATCGCGAACGACGGCTTGTTGAGCAACGAGAACAACGATTCCAGCGGCACGCCGGCGAACTTCTCGGCGGCCTCTCGCTGCAGGATGAGCAGCGCCGCATCCGGCGGCGGCGATGCGGCGAGCAGCTTGCGCATGAGCAGGGCGCTGATCGCGAACGGCACGTTCGAGACGACGGCGTACGGTTCGCGGGGCAGCACGAGTCGAGGAAGTCGGCATGGTGGCACTCGACGTTCGCGCGGCCGATGAAGCGCGTCCGCAGCGCGCGGAACAGCCGCACGTCCTTCTCGACTGCGATGACGCGGAAGCCGCGATCGGCGAGCGCGAGCGTGATGATGCCGCGGCCGGCTCCCGGCTCGACGACGAGCGCGCCAGTCCGCAGCGGCAACGCGCGGGCGATGCTCGCCGCGAGAGCAGCGTCGCGCAGGAAATGCTGTGAGCGCACCTCGCGGCTGGAACGGTCGATCCGCGCGGGGCGATGCGGCCGGGACGGTTGCGGGCGAGATGGGTGTTGGCGGCGCATGGCGTCCTCGGGCCGGCAGGCGGCGCGAAGGCGCGGATGGAGACGTCGGGCGTGCGGTACGTCAAAGAAGCGCGGCAATCGCAGCCGTCAGCGGGCATGTTTCGTACAGGTCCGTGACAGTGGGTGCGATGGCGGACCGGGGTTGCACCGATCCGGCAGCGTCCGCCGGAGAGGGATTGATGCTCCGGGCGGACTTAGCTGCGCAGCTTCCGAATGTTAGTCATTGCGCCGTTACTCTATCGGCGCGGCGGGCGGCGCGTCAACGTGTTCTTCGCCCTTACCGCGTCGCCAGCGCGCCGATCATCTCGTCGACGAGGACGATAAACTCTGACGTCACTTCGGCGCGGATGGCGTCGTTCACGTAGCCGCCGGTGTTGTCCCAGCCGCCGCTGTCCGTCTGCTGCGCGATCATCGCCTCGCCGACGCGTTCGGCCAGCGACCGGTAGCGATCCTCGCCGGTGGCGCTGTAGAGCAGGGCAGCGCCCCAGCCCACCTTGCCGACCTGCGCCGTCTCGTACATCTCGTCGAGCACGTGGAATGCCAGTTCGATGTACCGCTTGCCGAGCTCGATGTGTGCGTCGTCGCCATCGGCCTGTGCGAGCCGCACGAGAAACGCCGGCGCCATGCCGAGGTTGAAGTACGGCTGGCGCGGCTTGTCGACCAGGATCGAGTGGAGGTACTGGCGGTTCTCGGGGTACTCCGTGCGCAGCCCCGCGCCCGGCTTGTAGACGATAAAGAACTCGCTCTCGGGCGTCGGCTGCGCGTCCCACATCATCCGCAGGAACCCAGCCACGCGCTGCGGGGCGTCGATGTGGCCCGTCAGCAGGCAAGCGTTGCCGGACTGCGCGGCGTTCAGCACGTCCTGGATCGAATCATCGCGAGCAGGCTGCATCTTGAAGCCGCCGGTGGCCTCGTCTTGCAGTGCAAGCAGGAACGGCATGCCGCGCGACGTCAGGTCGAAGCGCCCGAGCTTTTGGGCGCCGGCGAGCAGCCAGGCGTTCGGATAGGCGTAGTTGTTGTCGTGCATGGTGCCGCGCATCGGCCCCGCAAAGTCGCCTTCGGCCGTAAGCACGTTGTTGACGAGCCACGTCGCCAGACGATTGCCCGCGTCTGACTCGCCCGCGGCGGCGAACGCCCACAGCGCTTTGTAGTACGGGCCGAGCCCGTCGCGCTCGGGCGTTCCGACGGCGCCATCTACACGTTGCTGTCCGAGAAGGTACTCGACGCCCCGCGCTTTGGACGCCTTGAGTTCGCTGATGATGGACGATTGCACGACCATGTTGCACCTCGCTGCGTTGCGTGGCGGGCGTTCGTTGGAGGCCCAGTCTAGCCCCGTCGTACCCGCGCTGACAACTGCTTGACAATGCCGCTGAGCGATCTCCGCCAGCTTGACGCCGCACGCTAGGCGCGCCTGCGTATCGGCTGTAGGGTGGAGTCAGGCACCAACAGGATACCTGAGGAGCGAATCGGTTATGAGTTTTGGGGAAGTCGCCTGGATCATCCTGTTCTGCGGGATCATGTGGTGGGGGTACAACTACATCAAGCAGTTCATGCCGCCACGTCGCTAGCTTTGAACTAGTCTTTCGCTGTGGGCCGTGCCGATGTACGATTCGGCATGGTGAGTGAAGACGTCATCCAGCGCGTCGGCGGCTACATCCGGCACCAGGCGACGAAATCGCGCGGCGCCATCGTCGATATGGTGGCCGCGAACCAGCAACGATACCTCGAAGCCATCGGCGCGCTTTCAGACGACGCGGCGAACCGCCGTCCTCCCGCCGACGGCGAGTGGTGCGTGCGCGAACTGACGCTGCACGTCATCGCCACCGAGGAATACGTCGCCAGGGCCATCCACCACGCCGCGCGAGGCGAGCAACCACCGCCGCGTGTGCCTCCCGGCGGCATCGGCATGACGATTCCGGATGAAGGCCAGCCGTTCGCCGCACTCGTAGAGCGCCTTCGCGCGACAAACGAGCAGATGCTCGAAACCATCCGCGACGTGCCCGAGTCACCCGATCTCACGGTGACGCCGGAGCACCCGTTCTTCGGCCCACTCGACTGTTTGCAGTGGAGCGTGTTCCAGCGTATCCACGACGAAGATCACATTCAGCACGCCGCCCGGATCATCGCCGAGACCAGTTAGCGCGAAGGCCGGAGAGCGACTCCGGCCTTACGTCGTGCTGCTTGTGGATCAAGGCTGTCCCGACCTCCGACGTCTGACCTCCGACACCCCACTCGCTACCCGCCGAGCGCGCCCTCCGGCTCTGCCATCGCGCCGGCTGCTGCACGCAGCGCGTCCGCCTTGTCGGTGCGCTCCCAGGGCGCGTCGATGTCGTCGCGGCCGAAGTGGCCGTACGCCGCCGTCGCGCGGTAGATCGGGCGCCTGAGATTCAGGTCGCGGATGATCGCCGCCGGGCGGAGGTCGAAGTGCGCGTTAATGAGTTCGAGGATACGTTCGTCGTCGATGCGGGCCGTGCCGAACGTCTCGACGGCGATCGACGTCGGGTGTGCGACGCCGATCGCGTACGAAAGCTGGAACTCGCACCGGTCCGCGAGTCCGGCAGCGACGATGTTCTTCGCGACGTAGCGCGCGGCGTATGCGCCCGATCGGTCGACCTTGGTCGGATCCTTGCCGCTGAACGCGCCGCCGCCGTGCCGTGCGATGCCGCCGTACGTGTCGACGATGATCTTGCGGCCGGTGACGCCTGCGTCACCCATCGGGCCGCCGATGACGAAGCGGCCCGTCGGGTTGATGAACATGCGGGGGGCGTCCTTCACCAACTCCGGCGGCAGGATCGGCTTGATCACCTGCTCGATGACGTCGGCGCGCAACGCCTCTGCTGTGATATCCGGATCGTGCTGCGTCGAGATGACGACCGTGTCGATGCGCTTCGGACGCCCGTACTCGTATTCGACCGTCACCTGCGATTTGCCGTCGGGACGCAGGTACGGGAGCGCGCCGCTCTTGCGCAGGTGCGTAAGTTGGCGGCACAGCTTGTGCGCGAGCGAGATCGTCAGCGGCATGTATTCCGGCGTCTCGTTGCAGGCGAAGCCCATCATCATGCCCTGGTCGCCGGCGCCCGTGTCGAGATCGTCGCCCATGCCGGCGCCCTCGCGTGATTCGAGCGCGTGGTCCACGCCCTGCTTGATGTCCGACGATTGCTCCTTGATCGTCACCATCACGCCGCACGTCTCGTAGTCGAAACCGTAGTGCGCGTTGGTGTAGCCGATGTCCCGCACGGTGTCGCGGACGATCGTCGGAATGTCCGCGTACGTCGTCGTCGTAATCTCGCCCATGACGACGACGAGTCCCGTCGTCACGGCCGTCTCGCAGGCGACGCGTCCCATCGGATCCTCCTTGAGGATCGCGTCGAGGATCGAATCGCTGATCTGATCGCACATCTTGTCAGGATGGCCTTCGGTCACCGATTCGCTGGTGAGCAGCAAGCTCGGCGAGCTCATGAATGTCGTCGTCACTTCGTTCCTCCTCCGAAATGGGAAGCGGGAAGCGGGAAGCGGGAAACGGGATCGCCCGTCGTACCGCGTTGTCCGCGCTACCTCGAATCCGTGCTGAAATCTCGCCAGCTCTGGACGAGCCGGAATAGCTGCTTTGCTACGATCTCGTATTCATCCACGAGTTCAGTAATCTCGGTCTGCTGGACGTAACCAACGGCGACGGCGATCTCGAGATGTACGATCGTCTCATTCGCCGAACCGAGAGCGATATCTAGGAACGACTTGAAATTATTCGGGGATCGTTTCTTGCCGTATCCCTCGGCGATGTTCGCCGGAATGGACTTCGCCGCGCGCCGCATTTGACTTGCGAGCTCCCAGCGTTCGTCCGCAGGAAGCCGCCGGACGAGCGCATGGAGCGGCGCCAGAAGTCTCATCGAGCGCTGATACGCCTCGATATCCCGGTAGGATTGGATCGCGCGGCGCGAAGCCGCCGGAACCGTGGCATCGCTTGTCGCGCTCTCTGTTTGCGTCATCCCGCTTCCCGTTTCTCGCATCCCGTTTCCAATCGGCGTCATCCCGCTTCCCGCATCCCGTTTCCCGCTTCCTGCACGTTTACGTGCCTGATTCCCACGAGGTGAGGTACTTCGTCTGTTCGTCGGTGAGGGTGTCGATGCCGATGCCCATTGCAGCGAGCTTGAGGCGGGCGATCTCGGCGTCGATCTCGTGCGGCACGGGGTAGACGGCGATCTCCATCTTGCCTTCGTCCTGCACAATGTGCTCCGCGCTGAGCGCCTGGTTGGCGAAGCTCATGTCCATCACCGACGCCGGGTGACCCTCGGCGGCGGCGAGGTTAATCAGGCGGCCCTCGCCCAGCACGAAGAGCTTGCGGCCATCGCCCTGCACGAACTCTTCGACGAACGGCCGCACCTGGCGCCGTCCCTCCGACATCGATTCGAGCGCCTTGAGGTTGATCTCGTCGTTGAAGTGACCGGAGTTCGCCAGGATCGCGCCGTCCTTCATCGCCTCCATGTGGTGGCGGTCGATCACGTTGAGGTCGCCGGTCAACGTGATGAAGAAGTCGCCGACCTTCGCGGCGTCGGCCATCGGCATCACGCGGAAGCCGTCCATCACCGCCTCGAGCGCGGGAAGCGGATCGACTTCCGTGACGATCACCTGCGCGCCCATGCCGCGCGCGCGCGACGCGACGCCGCGCCCGCACCAGCCGTAGCCGGCGATGACGACGTTCTTGCCCGCCCAGAGGATGTTCGTCGCGCGCGTGATGCCGTCGAGCGTGCTTTGGCCGGTGCCGTAGCGGTTGTCGAACATGTGCTTTGTGTTCGCCTCGTTGACGGCGATGATCGGGTACTTGAGCTTCTTCTCCTTCGCGAGCGCGCGCAGGCGAACGACGCCGGTCGTCGTTTCTTCGGTGCCGCCGATGATGTGTTCGAGCAGGTCGGTGCGGTCCTTGTGAAGCCGCGCCACGATGTCCGCGCCATCGTCCATCGTCAGTTGCGCCTTGCTGTCGAGCACCGCGTCGATGTGCTTGTAGTACGTGTCGTTGTCCTCGCCCTTGATGGCGAATGTCGAGATCCCGTACTCGGCGACGAGCGCGGCCGCGACGTCATCCTGCGTGCTGAGCGGATTCGAGGCACAGAGCGCGATCTCGGCGCCGCCGTCACGCAGCGCGAGCATCAGGTTCGCCGTCTCGGTAGTGACGTGCAGGCAGGCGCCGACACGCACGCCCTTGAGCGGCTTCTCCTTCAGGAAGCGCTCGCGAATCTGGTTCGTGACGGGCATTTCGCGCGCCGCCCATTCGATCCTGCGAACGCCCTCTTCGGCGAGCCGCAGATCTTTCACATCGTGCAGTGGCAGTGTTTCGGTGGTCATTCTGGTCCTTCCGTTCGTGGCTTTAATTGCTGCTGTGTTCTCGTATGCGGGCGGAGCACTTTCTGGTGCTGGCGGCGCCTCGGCTCCGCAGCTACATCTATGTGGATCACTCCACGTGAACGATCTCTCCTCCGACACCGCGGCCTCGCAGGCGCGCGGCGATTCTTCGTGCGGCCGTAATCGCGCCGGTTGAGTCGCGGCGCACGGCGGCGCCCTCGATCAGGCGGGCGACTTCGCTGAAGCCGAGGCGCTCGTAGGCGCGGACGGCGGATGCGTTCGTCGGGTCGACGCTGAGGACGACTTCGCTGCACGTCCGCAGCAACTTTTCGGCGACGCCGCTTGTGACGGACTGCGCGAGATGCTGGCCGCGATACCGTGGGTGCGTGTACACGTTGCCGATGACGGCGATGCCGCTCTCGGCGGAGATGACGTGCGTGCCGGCCACAGCGACGAGCCGTCCTTCGCGCTCGGCGCCGAAGTATACGGAATCCTCGATCTGGCGCGAACTGTAGAACGACGGCACGCCATCGGTGCGGTAGAGGTTGTTGATCTCGCGCACGTCGCGTCCAATCAGCCTGCGCACGCCGTACAGCTCGGGAGCCGGGACGAAATTCTCGGGCGTCATTTCCATGCGGATCATCGTCTGGCGCTGTTCAAGTTCAAAGTAGCGCGTGAGGACATCGATGTGATGCACCTCGCAGGTCAGGAACGTGTGCCTCGCACCCGGATGGACGCGGAGCAGCGCTTCGAGCGCTTCGCTGCCGCCGATGGCGAATGTGGCGTTGCCGAGACCGCCGCGGGAGTGCAGGATCATCGCTTCGCCGGACGGCCCCTGCGCCATCCACCACTCGGACTGCCGGAACAGCGATGGTTCAAGCTGGCCGAGCGCGTACGCCGCGTACGGGCGCCGCTGCTCGAGCAGCGTGCGAATCTCCGAGCGGTCGCGCAGCAGCTGAATGTGGTATTCGCCCGGTCGCTCGCCCGCTGCTTTGCGCTCGATAACCGTCATCGCGCTGCCACCTGGATCTCGGCGCGGTCGCGCAGGATGGGCGCGAGTTCGCGCAGCCGCTCCGCCGGCACGAGCGAACGCGACGTGACGATCGCCGTATCGAGCGCCGACGCGCATGTGCAGGCGCGCGTCGCCGGCAGTGCGAGCGCCACGTCGGCGACGATACGGCGGGCATTGCGGGTATTCTCACGCAGGTTCCGTATGATCATGTCCGCCGTGACCGCGCCGTGATCGTCGTGCCATGTGTCGTAGTCGGTGACGCAGGCCAGCGCGGCGTAACAGATGCCGGCTTCGCGGGCGAGCTTCGCTTCGGGGAGTGCGGTCATACCGATGATGTCGGCGTCCCACGCGCGGTACAGCTCAGACTCGGCGCGCGTCGAGAACGCGGGGCCTTCGATGACAACGAGCGTACCGCCATCGTGCGTCTCAACGCCGGCGCGCGTCGCCGCGGCGTGCAAGGGCGCGCTGAGCGACCGGCAGAACGGTGCTTCGAACGAGATGTGCGCGACGACGCCGCGGCCGAAGAACGTTGACGGCCGCGCGCTGTTTGTGCGGTCGATGAGCTGCGCCGGAACGACCATGTGCATCGGCGCGATCGTCTCGCGCAGGCTGCCGACGGCGCTGACGGCGATGATGCGCTCGACGCCGAGCGACGCCAGCGCCCAGATGTTCGCCAGGTACGGCACCTCGGCCGGCAGCAGCCGGTGGCCGATGCCGTGCCGCGGCAGGAACGCCATCCGAACGTCACCGAGCGTGCCGAGCATGATGCTGTCGGACGGGGCGCCGAACGGCGTATCGACTTCGACCGGCGCGACGTCAGTCAGGCCGTCGATCTCGTAAAAGCCGGAGCCGCCGATGACGCCGAGCGTTGCGTGCGTCATCGCACGGCTGCCACGCGCGCGAAGGTGCCGGTGGCCGGCAGCCACTCGATCGGTTGAAGCTGGGGTTGAGTCTGGTTAGGCAACAAAAAACTTCTCTACGCTATGGTGGTAGAGAAGCTCGTTCTCTCATCTCTCTCGCGCTGCGAGTCGGATTTGGCACCCGTCGGGAACGGGTTGCCGGGCTTCAAAGGGCCGATCCCTCCACCACTCTCGATGAGTTCTATTCAGTTGTGCCCGAATTGTACGAGCGGCCCCATAATGCCGTCAAGCTGAATACGTAAAGCTGAAGCGCGGCGGCTTGACGTGCCGAATCGAGCGCCCGGATCCGTTACGCTAGCCGCGCCACCAGCATTCTGAACGAGCGTTCGAAGCCCACATCGCGGTCGAGGCCGCCGTACAGCGTTTCGATCTGCGGCGTCACGCGCTCGAGCAGCTTCGGCAGGATCTCGTCCGTGATGCTCCAGGAGCTGGAGTAGTCGCGGCGGGCAAGGCGTTCGAGCATCCGGCGCGCCTGCGTTAGGCTCGTCCACTCGGCGAGCGTTACCGTCTCGAGGGTGACCCCGGCTTCCGACATAACGGCGCGGAACGTCACCCACGCCGCGTTGTGTGGGTAGTCGCGATGCGGGATGGCGCCACCGAGCGCGGCCGTCTCCCGCGCGATGATTGCGTCGGCCTCGTCTCGGAGCGTGTTGATGCGGTCGTCGCCGGCCAGCAGCATCACGCCGCCGGGCCGCACCACCGCGAGCGTCGCGCGAATCGTCGCTTCGGCGTCCGGCACGAGATGCAAGATGTGGACGAACAGCGATGCATCGAACGAGGCGGGACGCAGCGGCAGCCGCGACGCCTCGGCGAACATCACGTCGATGTCACGGCGCTTTTCGCGCAACCGCGCCAGCATCGCCGCCGAGATATCGACGCCGGTGACGCGCACGCCGTTTGCCGCCACCGGCACGGCGATGCGCCCCGTGCCGATGCCGACTTCCAGCAGCCGCGGTTCCGCCGCGATCTCGCGCACGATTCGCGCGATGCCGTCGCCGATCTCGCGTTCGACGTCGGGCGGTAGTCCGCGCGTCTCGTCGTACACATGCGCCACCCGGTCGAACGATTTCAGCTCAGTCATTGTGCCCAGAGTTCCATCATCATTCTTACTCACGACCATCTGTGTTCATCTGTCTGCATTCGTGGTTCCTATCAAGAAATCCTCTGTGCCTCTGTGCCTCTGTGCCTCTGTGGTGAATCCGAAACACCTTTGCGCTCCTTCGCGCCCTTTGCGTCTTTGCGGTGAGTCTTAACCTCAGCGCGCGACGACCAGATGCGTACTAGTGACGGTACACAGCAGCCGACCATCTTCGTCAGTGACGCGCGACTCGACGACCATCATCGTCCGGCCGCGGTGCGCGAAGCGCGATTCGGAGACCGCCTTGCCGCGATCGGTGTTGCGCATCAAGTTCATGCTAATCTGCACCGACAGCGGGAACGGCGCCGGGCTCTCGGGCGTCGATTCCGACGCATGGCCGATGAGTGCCGTCGCGCCGACGTCCGCAAGCTGCATCAGCGCGCCGGCGGCGAACACGCCGGTGCCCTGGCGCACGTTGCCGCTGATCGGCATCTCCATGATGACGTGCTCGGCGTCCTCTTCCGTCGGCCGCATCCCCATCGCGACGATGATGTTGCCGCCGCCATCGATCATCCGCTGCCGCCACGCCGCATACCACTCGTCGTCGTAATCTGCCAACGTAAACCTCTAAGTAATCCTAGCTCTCCGCGCCGCTGTGCCCTCTGTGGTGAAAAAAGCCTTTGCGCTCCTTCGCGCTCTTTGTGCCTTTGCGGTGAACAGAAAAGCGTTAGACGTTGAACAGAATATTCAGGCAGTCGCCGTCTTCGACGACGTACGTCTTCCCCTCTTGCCGGAGATGGCCGTGCTTGCGCGCTTCGGCCATCGAGCCATCGGCGAGAAGTTCGTCGGCGCGCACGACTTCGGCGCGGATGAAGCCGCGCTCGAGGTCGGTGTGAATCTTGCCGGCCGCGACGGGCGCCGTCGAGCCGCGTGTGACGTTCCACGCACGGCATTCGTCTTCGCCGATCGTGAAGAACGAGATGAGCCCGGTAAGCGCGTACGACATGCGGATCATCCGGTCGAGCCCCGCCTCCTTGATGCCGAGATCGCCGCGAAACTCCACCGCGTCCGCGTCCGACATCTGCGCCAGCTCTTGCTCGATCTTGCCGCTGATCGCCGCGACGGCGCGCCGCTCGCCCGCGAAGCGCGCGCCGAACTCCGCCTCGATCGCCTCGGTCTCGGTGACGCGCCCCTCGTCGATGTTGACGACGAGCAGCAGCGGCTTGTCGGTCAGGAATTGGTAGTTGACGAGCATGCGCCGCTCTTCGGCATCCATCGGCTGCGCGCGGAGCGGGGTGTCGCGTTCAAGGCCGGCTTTCAGGCGCTCCAGCAGCGTCACCTCGCGTTCGGCGACGTCGCGCTCGGCCACCTTCACGGATCGCATCGACACCTCGATGCGTTCGAGCCGCTTCTCGATGAACGCCGCGTCGGCAAACGCCAGTTCGAGGTCCATCGCCGCGGCATCGCGCATCGCGTCGACGGTGTGTTGCGGATGCGGCACCGTCTCGTCCTCGAACGCGCGGACGACGTGGATCAGCGCGTCCGAGCGCGAGAGCTGCGCCAGAAACTGCGGCGACGGCCCGTTGCCGCCACTGAACGCCTCGCCCGGAAAGTCGATGTAGCGGATGTCGGCGAGCGTGAACTTCTTCGGGTTGAAGATCTTCGCCAGCTTGTCCAGCCGTTCGTCCGGCACCTTGACGACGCCGATGTTCGGCTGCACGCCCGAGCCGTACGACCCCGTCGCCGCGTCGCCTTTGGTGACGGCGTTGAAGATCGTCGTCTTCCCGGACCGCTGAAATCCGATGATGCCTGAGTCCATGCGGGCAGCGTAGCGAGCGCCGATGTGGGGCGCGATCTTGCGGGGCGTGTGAGCGCGGTCGCTGGTTGGTGGCTCGCCTTGCGATACCGGGGCGCACACGTGGGTGCGCCCCTACCGTGGTGCCGCCGACCTTCCGACCGCTTCGGTTGTCTACAATTTGTAGACAACTGAACCGCCTCCCCCGGATTCTCCTCTCTTTGCGCTCCTCTGCGCCCTCCGCGTCTCTGCGTTGAACCTCACGCGGGCGCGAGCATCATCTTCTCGATCGTCGCCACGGGATACGGCAGTTGCATGAAGTCGTCGTGGAACCGCCGCTGGTCGAACGACGCGCCGTCGCGGGCGCGGAGCTTGTCGCGCAGCGCGAGGATCTGGTGCTTGCCCATCGTGTACGCGTAGTAGTTCGGGCCGATGACGCCGCGCCGCGTCTCCCGCTCAGCGATGATCTGCGTCGTGAAGCCTTCGCGCACGAAGAACTCGACCGCCTGCGGAATCGTCCAGCCTTCGGCGTGCAGCCCGAAGGCGCAGCGATAGCGCGCCAGCCGCAGCAGCGCCTCGCGGATCTGCATCAGGTGGAACTTCGGCTCGCCGCCGCCGTAGCCCGCTTCGATCATCACCTGCTCGACGTAGTGCGCCCAGCCCTCGATCGGCGTAATCGACAGCAAGAAGCGGCCGATGCGGCTCTTAGCGCGATGCAGGTACGTCAGATGCACGTAGTGACCTGGATACGCCTCGTGCGCGCTGACGCCCGCGACGCTGTAGCGGTTAAAGAACTTCATGTACGACTCGATGCGCTCGGCCGGCCAGGCGCTGTCCGGCGGTGTGACGTAGTAGTACGCCTCCTTCGCTACGGACTCGAACGGACCGGGCGTGCTGCACGCCGCCTGCGTCGTCATGCGCGCGAAGCCGGGCGTTTCGGTGACGGCGATGCGGACGTCCGTCGGCATAGTGCAGAGCTTCGCGTCGATGCTGAACTGGCGTAGATCTTCGAGCAGCGCCTCGACGTCGGGCAGCAGTTGCTCCGGCGCGTTGTGCTCGCGCGAGACGGCGTCGACGACCTCGCCGGGCGAGGCGTTCGCGTCGATCTTCGCCGCCACTTCCTTCAGCAGCTCCTGGTGCGCGCGCAGGTCTTCTTCGCCGCGCATGATCAGCACGTCGAGCGGCTCGTCGATCGAGTCGGTCTCGCTGAGGAGCTTGCGCATCGTCTCGGCGCCCCAGGCGAAGTCTTCGCTGGCGCGCGGCAGCAGATCGTTCTTCAGCCACGCCGCGAAGTCATCGACGGCGGCGAGCGCGGCGTCATTGGCGGCGTCGAATTCGCTGCGGAGTTTGGTATCCGCGGAGCCGCTCGCAGCGGCCGGCAGATCGCGCAGGAACAGCGCGCGCATGCCCGCCGCTGCCTCGATCGCCGTCTCGACGTGGAAGCGCGACGGATCGGTCAGGTTCTTGCGTGCTTCATCGAGCAGCCCCGGCGCGGCTTGCAGTCGTGATGTCAGCGAGCGCAGCCGGTCGTCGAGCGGCGCGAAGTCGCGGATGACGAGGCCGTTGCAACCACTGCCGATCGTCGCCAGATAGCCGCCGGGGCCGCGCTGCCACGAGCGGACATGCTCGTAGTCCGTCAGTTCCCACTTCATGCGGCGCTCGAGGAGGTCGATCTCGTACGGCTCCTCGCCGCTGAGCGCGGCGCGATCGACCGCCTCGATTCGGCCGAGAAAGCCGCGGACGGCGTCCATGCGGGCGGCGAGTGCCGAAGCGCTGCGATCGCCCAGGCGAGCGTCGTGTTCGTGGAATCCGCGGCTGGAGGCGCCCGCGGGTGAGTGGGCATTGGTGGCGGCGATGTACTCGTTGCCGGTGGTTTCGACGAGGCTCGGCATGTCGCCCTCCGTAGCTTCAGCGGGTGCGTGCGGGCACGGTATCGCCGTGATTCACGGCGGGGAAGCCACAAACTTGGGCGTCGGTACGAAAGTGGCGCTCAGAACGCTCCAATCTTCTGTTTCTGCCGCCGATAACTACGCGTGGAAGCCAGCGTGCGCTTCGAGGGGGCAGCCTGACCGCCGAGCCGACCATCCCAGATCTGACGATCGCCGACCAGAAATTTCGGGTGAGCATCCTGGCGCTCCGCTGGTTGCTGCTCGTCGTCTACGTCGGGTTTGGTCAGGCAGGGCTGCTCGATGTCAGCACCACGGCGCTGATCGTCAGCGCATCGTTGTTCTTTGCGTACGACGTCATGCACACCGCGCTGCTGTTCTCGCGCAACCGCGAGGGTCCGTTGCTCGAAGTCTTCATCCGACATTTCGACATCGTGACGATCACTGTCGCGCTCGTCGCCATCCACGACGTGCGCAACCCCGTCTGGTCGCTCTACTTCCTGTCGATCGTGTCGCTCGCGCACATCCTCAGCCGCAAGCAGATGCTGCCGTACGTCGCCTGGGTCTGCGCGAACTATCTCGCGTTCGCCGTGGCGACCGCCTATCTGGGGTACGACGTCTCGTGGTCTTACGTCTCGGTCGTGGCGGTGCTGCTGGCGTTCATGGGCTTCAACGCCGCTGTACTCGCCGGTGGCGAACAACGGCTGCGCGCGGTGATCGAAGCCGTCGCGGTCACGGACTCGCTGACCGGGTTGCCGAACCGGCGCTTCTTTCATCACGCATACCCGGTTCGTCTCGACGAAGCGATCGGCAATCAGGTGCCGCTCGCGCTGATGCTGATCGACGTTGACCACTTCAAGGAGATCAACGACGAGCGCGGCCACCCGGCCGGCGACGACAAGCTGCGCGACGTAGCGCAGGCGATGCAGGCCTCCCTGCGGGCGGGCGATATGGTGGCGCGGTACGGTGGCGACGAGTTCATCGTGGTCGCGCCGCATGCACCGCGCGATGCCGCCCTGGCGCTGGCCGAGCGCCTGCGCATCGCTGCGGTCGAGTGCGGCGCCAGCGTGAGCATTGGCGTGGCGATGTTTCCGGAAGACGCCGACACGCAGGACTCACTCGTCAGTGCGGCCGATGCGGCGCTGTACGGCGCCAAGGCCGCCGGACGCAATTGCGTCCGCGCGACCACCGCCGCGGCCTAACCGCCGCCAACCCAACCATCCCACGACAATCTGCTGGCGAATCTGAACTCTTCGGCTTTTCTGCCGCATCGCCTCTACCGATAACAACTCACATAGAAAGAGGGCAGATAGCTCAGGCAGCTGCAGCACCGGGGAAGAGCATCGCCGACCGGGCGTTTCGCCGCGGCATGGTGGTGCTGCGTTGGCTCATCCTCGCGGCCTACTTCGGGTTGTCGGCGACAGGCGCCCTCGCCACCACCCGGCTGGTGACGACAAGCTGATTGCCGTGGCCGCGGCGCTGCAATCGGTGATGCGCGGCGGGGACGTGGTCGCGCGCTACGGCGGCGATGAATTCATCGTGCTGGCGCCGGAAACGGGCCGAGAGGACGGGCACCGGCTCGGGGAGCGCCTGCGCGATGCGGCGGCGGGCTGCTCGGCCAGCATCAGCGTTGGCGTCGCGTTGTTCCCGGATGACGCCGCCGACGCAGACGGACTGATCGCCGCCGGCGATGCCGCGCTCTACCGGGCAAAGCAGGGCGGCCGCAACTGCGTGCGGGACGCGATCGCGGCGTAGGTTGGAGCTGCCCCGAAGCGCGCCTGAGTCTCGTTTGTCAATTTGATATGCGGACGCAACCTGACGTTCATCGTCAGGAAATACGCGCGTCACGGCGGCTGTGGATACTGTCACTACCAGACAGGTCCCGCCACACCACCCACAAGGAGACCCCGATGATGGCCGCCAAGCCACCGATGAAGCTGACCGACGCTCGTACCCAGAGCCGCAGCACGGATTCAGCAGAGCGCCGCTACCCAGTGCAAGTCAGAGCGACGTTCGTGCGGCTGCCCCGCACGACTCAGGCATCAGTGTCGGTCGCGTGAACGTGACCGGGCGTCGGGGCTGAATAGCCTGCGCCTCTGGGGCATACGGTTGGGGACTAGATCGGAGCAAGATGCGAACGAAGGCCGGTGTGACCGGCCTTCGCGCTATCCGCCGGAATCGCTGGCATTGCAAGCACGTTGATACGCCGCAGCGCCGCGGCGCGCCGCGGCAGGTGCCGTCTCGAGACATAGACTCGACGCATGAACGAACAACCAAAGCGCGCCCTCACCGACCAGCCCGGACACCCCGACCCGACGCCTGACCGGGCCGGCATGAACCCCGCCGACCGTGATCCCATCGAGCGCTGCCCCACCTGTGGCATGCCGCGCGACGAGTGGCCGGACGACACCGGCGGCGGCTACGAGATGGGCGATACGATGCACTGCTGCAAGGGTTGCGCGACGGCCACCGGCTGCACCTGCTCCAAACGCTACACGAGCGATCCGGATGGTGTCCGCAGCGAGTGATGGCTCGACGGCTGGTAACCAGGACCCGGGAACGAAGACACACGGCGCGGCGCGAACTTACCCAAACCCAATCCCTAGTGCCCAGACCGCTGGCTTAGTACCATAAAGTACTGAACCACATTCATTCTGAGGACGCCTCATGACACAGCAGCGACCCACACCCGCCGCGTACGGCGAGCGAAAGCGTTCGCGCCCGCCGCGCAGCCGCGCCCGCCGCTTCACCAACGTCGGCCGCATGCTCGCGCGCGTGTTCGCCGGATATAAGGTGATCAGCTTCCGCGAGAAACGTAAGGGCGCCGCATGGGGCGAGCCGCGGCGCGAGCGGCACCACTGGTGGGCAGCCAACAAGTTCTACGAGACAGCGCTCCGCAACCAGGGACTGCTGATCAAGACCGGGCAGTTCCTCGGCACGCGTCCCGACGTGCTGCCCGAGGCGTACACGGAAGTGCTGTCGCGGCTCCAGGATGAGGTGCCGCCGGAGCCGTTTCACGTCATCAAGGCGCATATCGAGCGCGAGTTGGGCCGTCCGCTCGAAGAAATGTTCATCGAGTTCGCGGAAGAGCCAGTTGCCTCGGCGTCGCTGGCGCAGGTACACCGCGCCGTGCTGAAGGACGGACGCGTCTGCGCCGTGAAGGCGCAGTACCCGGGCATCGAACGCATCATCGACATCGACCTGCGCAACCTGACGTTCTTCATCGGTGTGCTGAACCGGCTCGATCGCTCGATGGACTACCGGTTCGTCGCCGAGGAGATGCGGAAGAACATCCCGCTCGAGCTGGACTTCATCAACGAGGGTCACAATGCCGAGCGTGTCGCCGCCGACTTTAAGGACGTCGAGGACGTGGTGGTGCCGGACATCTACTGGGAGTACTCCAGCCGCCGCGTGCTGACGATGGAGTACATCGACGGTGTCAAGGTGACCGACGCCGAAGGTCTCGCGCGCATGGGCGTCGACCCGGCGGACGTGGCGAAGATCCTCGTCTTCGCGTTCGCGGAGATGATCGTCAATCATGGCTTCTTCCACGCGGATCCCCACCCGGGCAACCTGATGGTGCTGCCCGGTCCGAAGCTTGTGCTGATCGACTTCGGCCAGGCGAAGCTGCTGCCACCGGCGTTTCAGGAAGTGCTCATCCGCTTCACCCGTTCGCTGCTGTCGGACAACAACGTGTTGATGGGGCAGGCGTTTCGCGACCTCGGCTTCCGCACCAAGAGGGACGACGCCGAAGGCTACGAGCAACTCGGCGATGCGTATGTCGGGCGCGTCGCGAAGCAGATGCACGCGTCCGGCGCCGGCTGGGCCGAGGGCGAGGTCTTCCAGGAATCGTACGAAGACGTGACGAAGGTGCTGCGCAACAATCCGCTGACCGCCGTGCCGCCCGAGCTGCTGCTCGTCGGCCGCGTATTCGGGCTGCTGAACGGCCTGAGTATGACGCTGAACGCGAAGACGAACATGCTGGTGGCGTTTGCGCAGCTCGCCGATGCGCTGGAAACGGCGAAGGAGCACCCGGAGCCCGCCGTCGCCCGCGCGAACGGCAACGGCAACGGCTCGGCTGAGACGACAACCCGGCGGCTGCTCGAGGCGTAGACGTAAAACCGACGGTCGGGCGCGCGATACCGGGGCGCACACATGGGTGCGCCCCTACCGGCGTGCTGAAAACGTAGCGTCCGATTGAACCTCATTGATCGCGCCACCGCACGCCCGTATGCTCTCCCTACCGAACGCAGGATGGGAGTTTGTCCATGCCAGAACGCGCGCTTGAGGGCGTGCGCGTCGTCGATATCTCGCAGGGTATCGCCGGCCCGTACGCGACGAAGCTGCTCGCCGATTCCGGCGCCAGCGTCACGAAAGTCGAACCGCCGGGCGGCGATTATTCGCGCCGGCTGGGGCCGTTTCCCAACGACGTGCCCGATCCGGAGCGCTCCGGATTGTACCTTCACCTCAACACCAGCAAGCGTAGCGTGACGCTTGACGTTTCGGTGACGTCGGGGCAGGTCGTGCTGAAGAAGATGCTTGCGAACGCCGACGTGTTCGTCTGCGGCGAGCGTACGTCAACGCTCGCGTCGTGGGGTCTCACATACGACGATCTGAAGGACGAGTTTCCGGAGCTGATCGTCGCGCAAGTGTCGCCGTTCGGCGCCGACGGCCCGTATTCCGATTACGACGGCAACAGCCTGACGGCGATGGCGATGAGTACGCTGATGTACAACACGGGCGAGCCCGACCGCGAGCCGCTGACGACCGGCGGCGAGCCCGGCGAATACCTGGGCGGCGTGCAGCTCTGGCTCGGCATCCTCGCCGCGCTGACGAACCGCGAGCGCGCGGGCGGCGGCGATCACGTCGATGTGTCGATGGCCGACAGCGTCGCCGCAGCGGACGAGTACAACGCGGCGATGTACGGCTTCGGCGGCGCGATCCGCCGTCGCTATTACTCGCGGCACATCTTTGGCTATCCCAACGACATCGTCGCCTGCGCGGACGGCTATCTCGTGATGATTCCCGGCGCCAGCGGTTTTCCTTCGCCGCTTGCCCCCGGCGTGATCTCGCCGATGGCGCTGCTGCTCGAAGACGTGGAACTCAACACGCACGAGCTGTTCACGAAGGCGGGCGAGCGGATGCTGCGCTGGCAAGAGTGGGACGCCCTGATGGAGCCGTACATGTCCACGCATACGACGCTTGAAATCGTCATGACGGCACAGGCGCTGCGCATGCCATTTGCCTACGTCCCCGATGCCGCGGCGCTGCTCGGCGACGAGCATCTCGCCGAGCGCGGCTTTTTCCAGAAGATGAAGCACCCAGCGGCGGGCAACGTCACACTGCCCGGCGCGCCGTTCAAAATGTCCGCGACGCCCCTGACGCAAACACCGGCGCCCGCGCGCGGCGACGCGAACGTAGCCGTCCTCGTCGACGAACTCGGCTACGAGAAGGGCGACCTCACGATTCTCAGCGATCGGGGGGTGCTATGAGCGCCACGACCGACAACGGGAGAACCCGCCCGCTCGAGGGCGTGCGCGTCGTTGACCTGTCGCACGTCTTCGCGGGCCCGACCTGTACGCGCATCCTCGCCGACCTCGGCGCCGACGTGATCCGCTTCGAATCGCCGACGCGCCTCGATGTCACGCGAAACCTGATCCTCACCGAGAACGACGGCCAGGATCACCCCTGGCACCGCGCGTCGTACTTCGTCATCCGCAACGTCAACAAGCGCGAAGTGATGCTCGATCTCGCCAAGCCCGAAGGTCTGGAGATCGTGAAGAAGCTGATCGCCGGCGCCGATGTCGTCGCCGAAAGCTTCACCCCGCGTGTCATGAGCAACTTCGGCCTGAGCTACGACGACCTGAAGAAGATCAAGCCGGACATCATCATGATCTCGCTCTCCGGCTACGGCCAGAACGGCTCGATGCGGGACTTCGGGGCATATGGCATGGGGCTGGAGCCGGCGTCGGGCATCTCGTCGATCACCGGATACGCGGGCGGGCCGCCGATGCGCTCTGGCCTGTCGTTCACCGATCCGTACTCGGGCTTTGTGGGCGCCGGCGCGGTGCTGACAGCGCTGCACTATCGCCGCCGCACCGGCAAGGGCCAGTACATCGATCTGTCAGAGCAGGAAGCGGCGATGCCGATCATGGGCAGCGCGATCCTCGAACAGCAGATGACGGGCCGGCTCAAGGAGCGGATCGGCGACCGTAGCGAGTACGCCGCGCCGCAAGGGTGTTATCGTTGCGCGGGCGACGATCGCTGGGCAGTCATTTCGTGCGGCAACGACGACGAGTTCGAGCGTCTCGCACACATTACGGGCAACGACGCGTGGCTGCAGGACGAGCGCTTCAACACGCTGCTCGCGCGCCACGAACACCACGACGCGCTCGACGCGGCGATCACGGAATGGACATCGCAGCGTGACCACTACGAGGTGATGCACACCTTGCAGGCTGCCGGCGTCAAGGCGGCAGCCGTGCTGGACGGCCGCGACGCGCTGCTCGATCCGCATTTCGCTGCCCGCCAGCGATTCGACATCATCGATCAGCCGCACCTCGGCAAGCGGCCGGTGCAGCGGCACGTCGCGGCGCGCTTTCGGCGCTTCGATACCGGCGCCCGCCGCCACGCGCCGACGCTCGGCGAGCACAATGAAGAGGTGCTGACGGAACTCGGGTACACGCCGGAGCAGATCGCGCAGATGAGCGAGAGCGGCATCATCGGTGACAAGCCGGCGATGCCGATTCCCGGCTCGCTGATCTCGATGGCGCTGAAGCTGCCGTTCGACCGCTACGTCGAAGCCGGCATTCTCCAGCGCGTCGACCAGGACTACCGCGAGCAGCTCGGCATCGCGGAATGATCGCTCAGCCGAACGACCGGATCGACGTGCAGCCGGTCATTCTGGAGGGCCAGCACGTTCGGTTGGAGCCGCTTGAAGCGCGGCATCTCGATGGCATCATCGCCGCCGGGGTGGATGAGTCGATCTGGCAATGGCTGCCGGTCATGCCCCGCACGCACGCGGACTACGAGCACTGGATCGCGCAGGCGTTCGCGCAGCAGGCGGGCGGCACACAACTCCCCTTCGCGACGATCGATCCCGCCACCGGTGAGGTGATCGGCAGCACGCGATTCCTCGCCATCAGTGCCGCCGATTCGCGCGTCGAGATCGGCTGGACGTGGCTGACGACGCGCGCGCAACGCTCGCCCGTCAATACGGAGTGCAAGTACCTGCTGCTGCGCCACTGCTTCGAAGATCTTGGCTGCATGCGCGTCGAGCTGAAGACCGACACGCGGAACACGAAGTCGCGCAACGCGATCCTGCGTATCGGCGCCACCGAAGAGGGCACGTTCCGGAAGTACCAGCGCACGCAGCACGGCGTCCAGCGCGACACCGTGTGGTACAGCATCCTCTTCAAAGAGTGGCCAGGCGTGAAACAGCGGCTCAAAGAGATGCTCGCGCGATAGGCATTCGCGCTCCGACACCGTGACTTTGAACCCTGGTAGGGGCCCCGCTTGCCGGGCCCCGGTCGTGCCAACCAAACACCGTCAACGCAAACGAACCACATTCGCCGTGACCAGCCGCGCCGCATCCGACGCAAGGTACGCGGTCACTTCGGCAACATCCTCCGGCGACGCGACGTGGAAGTGCTCGCTGCTGGACGCGACGAACTCGCGCACGGCGCCGGTTACCCAGCCGGTATCCGTCACCGGCGGATACACCATGTTCGCGGTGATGCCGTAGTTCGCGAGTTCGAACGCCGCGGACATCGTGTAATTCTCGAGTGCAGCCTTCGCCGCACCGTACGACACTTCTTCGGGAAAACCTAACGCGCCACCGGACGTGAGGCCGATGATGCGTCCCCACGTGGCGCCGCGCTCGACGTGACGGCGCGCGAATTCGGCGATTAGCAACGCGCTGGCACGCGCGTCGATTGCAAACTGCGCGTCGAACGAGGCGGCCGTCACCGGCTGCATCGGACGCCCGAGCCGATCCGTCGTCGGCGGCTTGAATGTGTCCTGCCGCCACCCCGTCGCGTTGTTAACCAGAATGTCGACCGGGCCGAATGCGCGCTCCGCTTCGTCGAAGAGCATGGCGGGCGCCGCAGCGTCCGATAGATCCGCTTCGACCGCCAGCGCCCGGCCGCCCGACGCGCTGATCGCGCCGACGATCGCGCCCGCCGACTGCGCGCGATTCTGGCGATAGCGTTCCGGCGTCCCGGCGTGCGATGCGTCAGCCGTGCGCAGATACGTCACCAGCACCGCCGCGCCGCCCGCCGCCAGCG
>CAZRHH010000037.1:0-29708 GCA_964599885.1 uncultured Dehalococcoidia bacterium
GGCGCCGGAACGGCGTCGAGGCGCGCCGGCCGCTCGTTGCCGGTGCCACGCAGCGCGATGCGCATCGTCCACGCGGTGCGCTATCGCCGCGCGGGGCTGGCGCGCATCGTCCACGAGATCGCGCCCGACGTGCTACACGCGCACTTCGTCGTCGAACACGGCTTCTACGGCGCGCTCGCGGGTTTCCATCCGTACATCGTGACGGCGTGGGGGTCTGACGTACTCGTCGAACCGCGGCGCGATCCGCTTTCCGGCATGATCGCGCGCTGGACGCTGCGCCGCGCAGATTTGGTGACGTCGAACAACGCCTACATGGCGGATCGCGTCGCGAAGCTTGGCGTGCCGCGCGCGAAGGTCGAAGTAATCACGCTCGGCGCCGATCGGTACGACCTCGAGCGAGCGGCGGCTTCGGTCAATCGCCGCGCCTCGGACGCTTCGCGCGCGCCCGTCATTCTCAGCACGCGCGCGCACGAGCGGCTGTATAACGTTGATGCGATCATCGACGCGTACGCCGCCGTCGCCTCTGCCCACCCAAACGCCCGCCTCGTGATCGCGCACTCCGGATCGTCGACGAACGAGCTGCGCACGCAGGCTGCTGGCGTCGCGGGGGGGATCGACTTCACCGGCACGCTCGATCGCGCGGCGTTTCGCGACGCGCTCGCCGATGCGGAGATCTTCGTCTCGGTGCCATCATCGGATGCGACATCCGTAGCGCTGCTCCAAGCGATGGCGGCGGGCGCGTTTCCGATCGTCTCCGATCTACCTTCGCAACACGAGCTGATCACGGACGGCGTCAACGGCCTGCTCGTGCCGCCTCATCAGCCCGATGCAATCGCCGCTGCTATCCGCCGCGCGCTGGATGACGCGCCGCTACGCCGACGCGCCGCCGACCTCAACCGCGCGATCGTCGAAGAGCGCGGCCTGAACGAGACGCAGATGGCGCGGATGGAGCGGCTGTATTCGAAGCTCGCGGGCGCGTCGAAGCGGAGACTGGACGCTGGAGGCTAGAAGCTCGAAGTTGCCGGTCGGGCGTTCATCGCTGCTACTCCATCCTCCAGTCGTCGTGAAACGCGGAGTGCACTGTTCCGCGCGCCCCACTTCCCATGTCCCACTTCCCAGCGCCCCATCTCAGTGCATTTCCTGGCCGCCGGAGATGTTGATCGCCTGGCCGGTCATGTAGTCGGCGTCATCGCTGGCGAGAAACGTGATCACCTTGGCGACGTCTTCGGGATATCCGATGCGGCCGAGCGGGATCGACGGCAGTACGTTGCCGATGAGCTTCTCGAACAGATCAGCGTTGCCTTCCATGCCACTGCCGGCGCCGCGCAAGAGCGGCGTGTCGATCGTGCCCGGGCAGACGCAGTTGACGTTGATCTGGTGCGCGCCGACTTCCTTCGCGAACGCCTGCGTGAACAGCACGACCCCCGCCTTCGACGCACAGTATGGCGTCAGGTACGCGTAACCCGTCTTGCCTGCCTGCGAGGCGACGCTGATGATTCGCCCGCCGCCGCCCTGCTTGATGAACTGCAGCGCCGCCGCCTTCGAGCACAGAAATACCGACTTGAGATTGACCGCCAACGTCCGGTCCCACGCCTCCTCCGGCATGTTGATGATCGGGACGGGCGGGTTACCGATACCGGCGTTGTTGACGAGCACATCGAGCCGCCCGAAGCGCTCGATCGTCGCGTCGAAGAAGCGCTGAACGTCGGCGCTGGAGCTGACGTCGGCCTGCTGCGTGATGTACTCGACGCCGGTGCCGCTGGCATCGAGTTCAGCCGCCGTCTCGTCGAGGTGCGGCTGCTGGATGTCGACCAGTACGAGCTTCGCGCCCTCGCGCGCGTACCGCAGCGCGACGCCACGCCCGATCCCGCGCCCGCCGCCGGTGATAATCGCGACCTTGTTTTCAAGAAGCATGCGGTGCCGTCCTTCAACTCTCCCTGGTGCGTCGAGCGAAGTGTTGGCTGATACAGCATGACGTGCAAGTTTTGCTGTCAGGCGTGATTCATCAGCGCGACGTTTGCGCGAACGGAGCCGTTCTCAACGACGATCAACTTGAGATCCCGCAAGAACGCCACGTCGCGCCGCAACGTCATCGCGCTCAACTGCCGGTACGGCGTGCTGAGAGGGTGGCGGCCAGCCACGATCGTCGCGAGCGGAATTGGTTCGAGCAACCCGGTGACGAGCTCGTACATCCGCTCGCCCGCCTTCGTCCGGTAGCGCCGCGTGCGAAGCAGTTCTTGTTGCGCGAAATCACGAAACGCGATGACGGACATCTCGAGCAGCACCTCCTCGTGCACAGCGTTGAGTTCGTCGACGAGCCCCTGCAGCGAAAAAACGATGAAGGGCGTAAGATCGCCGCCGGTGCGGAAGCGCGCCTCATCAAGCCCCGCGATGTATGCATCCCGATGCTGGTAGTAGAAGTTTGACAGCGAGTAGAAACCGAGGGCGTTGATCTTCGCCTGGTACAGCAGGAAGCTCTCAATCGCCCGCGCGGTGCGTCCGTTCCCGTCGCCGAACGGGTGGATGCTCACAAAATAGAAGTGGGCGGCGATTGCCCTGACGGCCGGCGGCATCTCGGCAGCGGCCGGTCCGTGCAGCCAGCGGGCGAACTGCGCCATCAGCGACGTCACCTCATCGTGCGTTCGCGGCGGCACATATGTGCCGGCACTCACTGCATGGCCGCGATACACGCCGGGCGTGTTGTGCTCGTAGTCGATGCCCGCCGTCATCACTCGATGGATCGCCGCGATGAACGCTTCGGTAAGAGGTGCATCTGGTACTGCATCGAGTGCGTCCGAGACGTGAACCATCGCACGGGCGGCGCTCAGCACCTCCTGTTCTTCACGCGCTCGCGCCACCGGCAAGATGCGACTTGTCACCTCTCTGTGCGAGAAAATGTTACATGCCATGATACATGAAGAACGACTTGTAGTCCCTCCCGTAGATTCTCCCGGACGGCCAATCCGACTGGAGGCGGGCCACGGTGGTGCCAACAAATGTGATGTGATATGTGCGTTCGCCCTTGACCGCGAATCGCGTCGGCCATACGCTGGAGTCGAACGTATGCGCTAGATCCGGCGCCGCCGGGCGAGGCTACTTCTGGCATTCACCATGACCGAGGACCGTCTTCGGAAAGTCCTTGAGTTGGAGCGCGCCAAGCGCTTCAGCGATCGCGCGGTGACCGCCGGGCTCGACGTCTTCCTCCGCAACATCGCCACGCACGAGGGGCCGCAGCTCAGCGGCGACGTGTACGCGCAACTGCAGGCGCTGCCCATCGGCGGCTACCGCTCGCTGACGCCGGCCCGGCGCAAGCAGTGGATTGAGGCGACGCTCGCTGCCATCAAGGCCCAGGCGAATGGCAACGGCAACGGGCCGGCAGGCGGCTCTGAGGCCGCAGCCGCACGCACCGCGGCCACCCGCACGAGTACGGCGCCTGAGCCCGACGCAGCGCCCTCTGAGACGAAACCGCGACAGGCGGCGGGCGCCACGCCTGCGACCCGCGCCACGAAGCCACGCGCTTCCACGCAGCCCAAACTCACGGCGCAACCATTCGCTAAGCAATTTTCGCCGGGAGAACTCGAAGGTCTCGGCGTCGAGGCGCCGATTCACGCGCTCAAGCGCGTCACGTTCGGGCTGGCGGTGAAGTTCGACAAGCTGAACGTCCACACGATGCGCGATCTGCTGCTGATGTTCCCGCGCCGTCACGTCGACTACGGCGATCCGGTGCCGGTCGCGCAACTCGAGTTGGGGCGCGAACAAACGGTGAAGGCGCAAGTGTGGAGCGCGCGCGAACGGCAGATCGGCTTTCGCATGAAGGCGACCGAAGCAACGATCGGCGATTCGTCGGGGATGATGAAGTGCATCTGGTTCAACCAGCCGTGGATCGCGCGCCAACTTCCGGTCAACGCCGAGATCGTCGTCGCAGGCCGCGTCGGGCAGCGGGAAGGGCGCCCCGAGTTCGACAACCCGGAGTGGGAGTTGTGGAGCCCCGACCTGCTGCACACGGGCCGTCTCGTGCCGATCTATCCGCTGACTGCGGGCCTGCAGAACCGGACGGTCCGCGGCGTCCTGCGCGAGGCGCTCGACCGCTTCGGCGACAAGTTGACGGATCCGCTGCCCGACGAACTGAGCGCGCGCCTCAAGCTGATGCCGATCGCGGACGCCGTCGCGCAGATGCACTATCCGACGGACCGCGCCGCGCTCGAGGCCGCGCGCAAGCGTCTTGCGTTCGAGGAGCTGCTGCCGATCCAGCTGACGATGCTGCTGCGCCGCCGCATGTTCCAGAAGTCCGCGCCGGCGGAGCCGATGCCGCTTTCAGCGCCTGCCGAGCGCGCCTTCAAAGCATCGCTGCCGTTCACGCTGACCAACGCGCAGGAGCGCGTGATGTTCGACGTGCTCAACGACGCGCGCCGCCCCGTGCCGATGAGCCGCCTGGTGCAGGGCGACGTCGGCAGCGGCAAGACGGTGATCGCCGCCGCAGCGCTTACCGCCGCAGTAGAGAACGGACGTCAGGCGGTGATGATGGCGCCGACCGAGATCCTCGCCGAGCAGCACTTTCAGACGCTGAAGCAGCTCTTCAGCGCCAACGGCAGCGATGGGAACGTCGTCACCGCGCATCCGCCGTTTCTCGACCGGCCGCTGACGATCGCGCTGCTGACGGGCGCCGCGAAGTCGAAGGAGCGGCGCGAACTCTACGACATGCTCGAACGCGGCGAGATCGATATTGCCTGCGGGACGCACGCGCTGATCCAGGGTGGCGTGCGCTTCAACGATCTGGGCATCGCCGTCGTCGATGAGCAGCACCGCTTCGGCGTGATGCAGCGCGCGGCGTTGCGCGAGAAGGGTTCGCAGGGCGCGCACACGCCACACATGCTGGTGATGACGGCGACGCCGATCCCGCGCACCCTCGCGCTGACGCTGTACGGTGATCTCGACATCTCCGTCGTCGACGAACTGCCGCCGGGACGCCAGCCGATCAAGACGACGTGGGTCGGCCCGGACGAACGCTCCGACGCCGAGCGCTTCGTGCGCACGCAGATCGAGCAGGGGCGGCAGGCGTTCGTCATCTGCCCGCTGGTCGAGGAATCGGAGACGCTGGCTGTGAAGTCGGCGACGGCGGAGTACGAGCGGCTGCGGCGCCAGATCTACCCGGATCTGCGGCTCGAACTGCTGCATGGCCGGATGTCGGCGAAGCAGAAAGATGCAGTGATGCGCCGCTTCCGCGCCGGCGAGTGCGACATTCTCGTCTCCACCGCCGTGATCGAAGTGGGTATCGACATTCCGAACGCGAGCGTCATGCTGATCGAGGGCGCCGATCGCTTCGGTCTTGCGCAGTTGCACCAGTTCCGCGGGCGCGTCGGTCGGGGCGCCGAGCAGAGCTACTGCCTGCTGCTCAGCGAAGAGCCGAGCGAGGAAGCGCAGCGCCGCCTCGAGTTGATGGAGCAGACAACGGACGGCTTCAAGCTTGCGGAAGCGGACATGGAGATTCGCGGCCCCGGCCAGTTCTTCGGCACGAAGCAGTCGGGCCTCCCCGGCCTCAAAGTGGCGAAGCTCACCGACGTAAAACTCATCGAATCAACACGCGCAGAATCGTCCCGCATGCTCGACGCCGACCCCGGGCTGACGCAGCCGGAGCACGCGATCCTGAACCGCCGCGTCGCCATCCTGCTGGATTCTGTAATCGATGAAGAACACTGATTCGGGCCCGTGGGAAGTGGGAAATGGGACGTGGTTTGCGTGCTGCGTGCGGCTGTTACACAACCGAAACGCGGCGCGTCGGGGCGCTGTACCGGAGGGTTGATCGTGCGCTCGATAGAGTGAGGGTGAAGTCGGAAGATAGCAGCGGCTCCCCCCTGACTATCGACCGATTATGCGGAGCGCACGGGTCATCGTGTGCTCCGCTCTTACGTTTTCGGCGTCGCGTTCGTCGCGTCCGCTTCGACGCGCTTGATTGTCAGCGGGCTCCACTCGGCGGCGATGCCCTGCCCGTGGCACGATGCGCTCTCGCCGTTGACGATGTCTTTCTCCGTCATCACGCCGAGCGCCGCGATGAACGACTCCATCTTCGGGACGTTGACTTCGTGATTCACGAGTGCGCCCTCGACGTAGAAGAACAGTTCGGCCGCGCCCTGGTCATACGTGATCTTGTACCGATGCATCTGCTGCTGGCCGTTCGGCAGCGGGCGCTCGTCGAACAGGCCGAAGTATCGTTGCGCGCTGTCGTCCGGTACGGGCGAGCCGGGGAACGGCAACCGCGCGTAGACCGTCGCGTAGCACTCGTTCGAGGCGAAGATATCGACCGCAATGCCCGTCGCGAAGTCGAGCAGGTTGAGCGAGACGAAACCGTCGTAGAAGTCGTCCGGCACGCCGTTGAACTTCTGGGCGCGCATTTCCCACTCGACGCTGATCTTTCCGCCGGACGGCACTACGAACGTCTCGCGTGAGAAGTACATGTGCTTGGCGTTATCGAGAATCTGCACGGCGCCATGTCCGCGCGTCAGCGGCATGACGCCGACGCGCAGCCGCCCGTTCTGCACGACGACGATGGCGCCCGGTTCGCGGAACTCCCAGCCGGGGAAACCGCCGATGATCCACGGACTCTCGGGTTTCAGCAGGTCGGCGAACCCGCCGTAGATCGTCGTACCGGAGTCGGTTTCTGTGGCCATGTTGCCTCGGTGGCGTGATACCTGGTTGTGCCGGCGACGAGCGCCTCGGCGATGTTCACATCGTATGGCACGCGGGTAGAACGTGGAATGGTGAGCGGAACGCGAGTCAGACGCGCGCGCCGTCCGATCTCCCCAGCGGGCGCTTCGCTCCTGCGCGGTTGCCCGCCTCCGGGGGGCTTGTTAGCATGCAGAACTTCCCGAACGTGGGGCCGTAGCTCAGTTGGGAGAGCGCAACACTGGCAGTGTTGAGGTCAGGGGTTCGAGCCCCCTCGGCTCCACCAACCATCTCACTCGACGTTTGGTATTGAAATGGACGACGCTTGGTGTGTGTACGTCCTCCGCAGCCTAAGTAACGGTCGCCTCTACACGGGATCCACGAACAATATCGAGCGACGCCTGAAAGAACACGCGGCGCATGCATCGACCTATACGCGTTACACGGGCCCGTATGACCTAGTGTACAAGGAGGAGCAGCCGGATCGCCTGTCAGCCCGCAGGCGCGAACGCTATCTCAAGACGGGACGAGGACGCGAGGAACTCCGCCGCCTCATGACGCCGGCCGGATAGGTGGAGCGGTCGCCGCGGCGACAGGTCAGGGGTTCGAGCCCCCTCGGCTCCACCAACCATCTCACTCGACGTTTGGTATTGAAATGGACGACGCTTGGTGTGTGTACGTCCTCCGCAGCCTAAGTAACGGTCGCCTCTACACGGGATCCACGAACAATATCGAGCGACGCCTGAAAGAACACGCGGCGCATGCATCGACCTATACGCGTTACACGGGCCCGTATGACCTAGTGTACAAGGAGGAGCAGCCGGATCGCCTGTCAGCCCGCAGGCGCGAACGCTATCTCAAGACGGGACGAGGACGCGAGGAACTCCGCCGCCTCATGACGCCGGCCGGATAGGTGGAGCGGTCGCCGCGGCGACAGGTCAGGGGTTCGAGCCCCCTCGGCTCCACCAATCCGCTTCTTAATAATACGTCGCAGGGTCGTCGCCCCCGACCGCACCCATAGAAACACTAGAATGCCGGCGATTCCTCGCGGGCATTCGCGTCTGGTTCGGAACCGCGGCGCTCAGTCCGCGAACGGCACGGCGGGTGCGAGCGGCGGCTGTGGCTGGAAGGGCACCTGGCAGGTCGAGCCGTCGCGTCCGAATACCTTCTGGATGTCCTTGATGTCGACGTCCAAGTCCTGCAGCGCCGGCTCCAGATCGTAGAAGCGGTCGTACATGTTGCTGCCGAACTCCGATGCGTACCGGAACGCGATCGCCTGCTGGTCTTGCACGTCGACATCGCAATCGAGATCCAGGTCCCCCTCGAGCATGCGAACGGTGATGGCCAGGTTTCCGCACGCCGGCGTCAACCCGCCCACGATCGATCCGGCTACCGGGTGACCGAAGACGTCGACCAGTTCACAGCCGTTGTCCTTGATGATCGTGACGACTCCGTTGTCGTTTCCTGGGATCAGGTCGTTCTTCAAGTCCTCGTGCGGGATCAGGTTAAGGCGTGCGATATCCATGTCGCCCGTCGGGCCGGGTGCCGGGCCGTTCGTCGTGCAGCCGAAGCGCACGAAATTCTCCGTCGTGATGCTGAACGCGCAGTTCGCCGGTGCGCGGGCCGCGCCCTCGCCGTCGGCGACGCCATCGGCGCCGCCCGGGAACGGGGTGATCGGACCGGGGTTGAAGACGATGTCGGACGGGTTCACGGAAGCGATGACGAAGTTGTCGTACTCCACCAGGAACTCGTAGGCGCCGAGGCCGTCGGCCACCGTATCGCCATTGAACTCGCCCGTCGTGACGCTCGTCGCGTACTCGAACACGATCAGGTTGCCTTCGCCGGGGCCCGCGCACGGCCCGGTCACGCAGATCCACAGGTTCGCCGCCGGGATGTCGAGATCGACGTTGTTGGCGTTGCCTTCGGGGATCTTGATGACGGCGGGACCAGACGGCGTCGGGCCGGTCGTAGGTGGAACTGGCGTCTCAGTGGGCGTAGCGCTGGCCGCCGGTGTCGATGTTGGTGTGTTCGTTTGGGGTACCAGCGTGCTGCTGCTGGTGGCCGTCGGAGTGGCGGTGTTGGGAAGCGACGTCGCCGTGCCAGTCGCGGTGGGCGTCGCAGTGCTCGTCGCGGTACTGCTCGGCGTCACTGGCGTGCTGGTCGAAGTGGCTGTGAACGTTGGCGTGTTGGTCTCCGTGGGCGTACTCGTTGCCGTGCTGGTCTCGGTGGGCGTACTCGTTGGCGTGCTGGTCTCTGTCGGCGTGTTCGTTGGCGTGCTGGTTTCTGTCGGTGTGCTCGTGGGTGTGTTGGTCTCCGTCGGCGTGTTCGTGGGCGTATGGGTTGCGGTGCTGGTGGGCGTCCACGCTTGGTTCCCAAAGTTGTTGTCACCGAAGTTCGTGCTACCCGCTCCCTCCGGGATGTTGACCACGGTTGTCTCGCTTGTAGTCGCGGACCAACCGGCTTGAGTACCTTCCTGGATCGAGTAGTTGCCCGGGCGGGTCGTAACGGAGAACTGGTACGAACCGTCGGTTCCGGTGAACTGAGTTGGGTAGACACCTCCGTCAGGATCAGTGAGCGTGATCGGCCATCCCTGAATCGGCGGTTCGCTTTCCTGCTGCCACGTCCCATTTCCGTTCAGGTCGTTGAATTTGTAGCCAGAGATGGTCGGAACGGGCGTCGACTTGGCTTCAGTAAAATTCGCGCAGACGCGCGCGATGAACGCTCCGCCGAATTCCCATGTGTTCAGCGTAACGGCCTGGGTGAAGGTTCCGTCCGTAGTTCCAAATGGCACCGTACTGGTAGCCGGCGAGAACGACACGGCAGTGTTGCAAGTGGCATTCGTGTGCACGGGGGTATTGAACTCGCATCCTGACCAACGAACGCGGTTAGACGTTGAGATGGTCGTCGTCGTTTGAGGGGCGTACCAGAGGAAGTTCATGCTCCAGCCATGACTCTGAAAATACGACGCGTTCGCCAGCAACTGGCTTCGGGTCATGTACGCACCGACGCCAGGATCGAAGAGGAACGTGCCGCGACACTCAGGCTGCGGATCGTCGCGCAATTGCGCCTCGTTCTGGTACACGCACCAGGGCTGAAACCGCATGGCATCGAACCCGATCTCGGTACTCAAGTAGGCCTCACCGGTGGCATCTCCGAGACGTACGTCTCCCCCCGTTCCCGCAGGAAGGCGGTACACGCCCAGCGGGTGCTGAAAGTTGACCAGTGGCTGCTGGTTAACGGGCACCGTTGTATTGCCTTCCAGGTGCTGCACGCGGTAGAGCGCACTCGCAGTGTCGGCGTGGTTCGGCGGAGTGTACGGCGTGATTCGGTAGTAGCGCGTGGCCGCCAAGTTGGGAGTCCAAGTGACGCTTGCTTCATCGCAACAGGTCGCGTTACTCGTGTAGAGGTAGCTTGAGTTGTTGTGGCCACCGGAACCAGATGTAAGAAACCCGCCGGATGTCGAAAATCCCGGCGTCCCGTTGTCGATGATGACCTCGCCTGAGATGGCCGATCCAACTGGTGCGTTGCCGTCGGAGACGAGTACGAGCAAAACGCACGCAAAGACCAGGATCATTGGCCGCGCGACGATCCGAAGGGCCATCTGGACGCTCCCCCATTGACCAACGCACAACAACCGACACGCGCTGTACCAAGGCGCGCGAACTACGCGTGGTCGTGCAATGAGCGGGGAACCGATGCGCGCCGTGGTTCGACGTGGCGCGATTCTGCTCGACTGTCAAGGGTGTTGTCAATCACAGAACGGGTACATTTTGTACCTCTTTTTGAGATCATCGCAGACCAGCGGTCGCCCCCTACCCCGCAGCGGCGACTGCGTCGAACTCCATCTTCGATTCGCGGACGACGTTTTCGATGCCGCCGCCGGCGAAGCGCAGGATGAGTACGCCGAAGAACAGGTACGCGAGCGACGACACCACCATCACCGCGGGCAATCCTGCCAGTTCGGCGAAGCCGGCTGAGGCGATGCCGGCGATCGGCATTGTCGAGTTGAAGGTGATGCCGTGCAGCGACATTACGCGGCCGCGGAAATCGCGCGGCGTCGACTCCTGGATCATCGACTGAAACAGTCCGAGCTGCGACGAGAACGCCGCCGACACGATGCCCGCCGTCAGCAGCGCCACGGCTGGCTCGCGCGTCAGCGCCATGATGATCAGGCCGATCGGGCCGACGAGCGCGCCGGCCCAGATGCGCGCCGCCCTCGCCTGCGTCGGCCACCAGATCAGCGCCATCGCGCCGAGCAGCGAGCCGACGCCCGACATGCCCCAGAACAGTCCGAGGAAACCGGGACCCAAGTGGAGCACATTCTTGACGTAAAACGGCGAGAGAATCGCCATCGTCGGGAACAGGAACGTCGTGTTGAGCGCGGTCATGCCGAGCAACACCTGGAGGTTCGTCCGGCTGCGCGCGTGCCGGAAGCCGGCCCTCAGATCGGACATCGCTGACGGGCGCGGGCCGGTGGGTGTCGGAGGCGGCCGATGCCGCACGACCAGCAGGCTGAGAATCACCGCGACGAAGCTGGCCGCATTCAGAAAGTACGCCGTCCCCAGCCCGAACGCCTTGATCACCGCCCCCGCCAGCGCCGGCCCGATCATCCGCGAGCCGTGAAACGTCGAGGAGTTCAGCGCAACGACTTGGCTGATCTTCTCGGGCGGCACCAGTTCCGGCAGGAAGGCTTGGTACGCCGGCATGTCGTACCCAAATGCCACGCCGAGCAGCACCGTGGCAACGATGATCATCCAGAACTGCACCTGGTCGGTGACAATCAGCAGGCCGACGGCGACGGCCAGCACGCACATGACGATCTGTGTCGCGATGAGGATGCGCCGCTTGTCGGCGCGGTCGGCCAGCACGCCGCCGAACAGCATCACGAACAGGCTTGGCAGCGCGTTCGCGAAGTTCACCGTGCCGAGCGCGAAGGCCGAATCCCAGAGCTGGAGCACGACCAGGCCCTGCGCCACCATCTGCATCCACGTGCCCACCATTGAGACGGCCTGGCCTGACCAGACGACGCGATAGTCACGCTCCGCCAGCACCGAGACAGAATCGGGAAGCCGGAGGCCGAACGGCAGGCGCAGGGGTGCGGTCGTCGGTGTCGTAGCCATAAAGTTTGACAAGGATAGCAGGCAGCCGATTCGAGCCCTACGCCCAACGGTATGTCAGCCGTCCGCCACGACCGCCGCCGGTGGAGGTGACAACCAATTCGCGTCGAAAAGTCAGATAACGAGCATTTGGCGGTCAAAGCCCTTGACACTTCTGCAACGTCCGCATTACTATCGCGCTCAGGTTCCCCGCCTGTTTACAGAGTAGACCACCATACCCAACCGCAGGGTTGGGATACTCGCGTTCGCCGAGGGCTGCCCGATGCTGACCTCTGTTCACGCGAATTCTGGGGAACTTGTATGTCGCTCCTGAGAACCGCCGGCTCGCTGGTCCGTCCGCGCCGCGTGGTTCAAGCCCTCGCTTGTGCTGCCATCGTTTCCGCCGTCGCCGTGGCGGCACTGGTCCTCCCCGCAGGCGGTGGTGGCGGCCTCGCCAACTACGCCTACGCCGAGAGTGAGCCCCTTGAATGCTCGGTACCGACAGATGTATCGATCGTTTTCGACCACTCCGGCAGCATGGACGACACCGCCATGAAGATTGAGAACGCGCAAGACGCGGCCGTCGGATTCGTCAACGCCTTCTCGGGCAACCCGCCCGACAACGATCTGAGTCCCCACCAGATGGCGCTCATCGGCCTGCACGACGGCATCGCCGATACAGACGACACACTGGGTACGAATGCGGCGGCGATTATCAGCGACATCAACGCGTACACCGCGAGCGGCAACACGAACATCGCGCTCGCAATCCAGCTGGGCCAGTTGCAACTGGAAAACCCCCCGGACACCGATGCCGAGCCGGACACGAACGACTACATGCTGCTCCTCACCGATGGCAGCGCCAACCAGCCGCAGGACGTCGACCTCAGCGGTCTGCAGAACGACCTCTTTATCGACGTCAACGATAACGGCTTCCGCGACAACGGCGATGACCTAAGTGTCGACTATCCCACTGGCGACGCCGTGGCGGACTTTATCGTCGTCAACGGGCTGCTTCAGGTGGGCAGCGAGACAAACCGTCGTCAGATGCTCAACGCCGACGAGATGTCCGAAGGGTCACTGACGGACGGCGACCTCGGCCCAAGCGACGACTATAACTTTGCGCCGGCGTATGCCATTCAGCACCCCGGCGTAACACCGAACATCCGGATCATCGACGGCACGTTGTACATGGACTCCAACGGCGACGGTGCGTTCAACCAGAATCTCGTCAACACCTTCACCACCGGACACACCGACGAACTCGTGGTACTGCGTAACGGCGACATGAACGTGAATATCACGTTCAGCGGCGACGGCGTGGACGCCTACGCTCTCTACTGGGCGACGCAGACGAAGACCGCGGGCACGTTCGTGTACGTGATCGGCTACGACCTGGGCGGCGCCGACGACGCCGCGCTGAACAGCGCGATGGCGTCGCCCGGCGGCTACTTCCCCGGCAACCCCGACGACGTGAGCGAAATCTTCGAAGCGATCGCCGAAGACATCTGCCAGATCACGATCTCCAAGACGCGCACCAGCGGGTCGCAGACGAACATCGGCGCGTCCGTCACCTATAGCATCACCGTTACGAACGGCGGCACCGCCGAACTACAGGGGGTGGACGTCACCGACACGTTCGATCCGACGAAGCTGCAGTTCGTTAGCTCTGTTCCTGCGCCGACGACGACGGGCTCGGGCACGCTCACATGGACGAACCTGACACACTCGCCGTCCGACGTCGATCCGCAGGTGTGGGAGGGCGCTAAGACACGCACGATCACGCTCACCTTCACCGCAATCGGCGCCGCCGACGACACGCAGAACTGCGCCAGTGTGGCAACCGACGCGGTTCTCGATCCGAACTCGCACCCGAGCGCCGGGCCGGCCTGCGTGGGCGTGGATATTCTCGCGCCGACCGCGACGATTACGCCGACGCCAACCAACACGCCGGTAACCCCGACGGCCACCAACACGCCGTTCACGCCGTCGGTGACGCCCGTAACGCCGAGTGTGACCTCGACGAAGACATCCACGCCGACGCCGACCAGCACGCCCGTGACGCCGACCAACACGCCGACCAATACCAGCACGGCGACGCCGACCAACACGCCCGTGACGCCGACCAACACGCCGACGAATACACCCACGGCGACGCCGACAAACACGCCCGTGACGCCGACGAACACGCCGGTGCCGACGGCCACGGACACGCCCACGAACACACCGACGAGCACGCCGACGGATACCACGACGCCGACGCCAACCAACACGCCCGTGACGCCGACCAACACGCCGGTGCCGACTGCAACGGACACGCCTACCAACACGGCGACGGCAACGCCGACGGACACCCCAACGAATACGCCGACGCCCACGGCGACGAATACGCCGGTGACGCCGACGAACACCCCCACGAACACACCGACGCCCACGGCGACGAATACGCCGGTGACGCCGACGAACACGCCGACAGATACGCCAACGAATACGCCGACGCCCACGGCGACGAATACGCCGGTGACGCCGACGAACACGCCGACAGATACACCCACGAATACTCCGACGCCCACGGCGACGAACACGCCAGTGACGCCGACGGACACGCCCACGAATACGCCGACGCCAACCGACACGCCAACGCCGACGGCGACCGCGAGCGGCACTGCGACGCCGGTGACACCGACGAATACGAACACGCCCACGGTGACGCCCACGACAACAATGACGCCGGTGACGCCGACCAACACGCCGACGCTAACAATCGTCGCCGGTGATACGGTTACGCCGATACCGAGCGCCACGGGTGGTCCGGCCGTCGTGAAAGTGCCGGAAGGGAACGAGAACAACGTCGACCTGGCGATTCCGGCGGCGAACCTCTGGATCTGCGTCACCGGCCCGTGCTCGGGCCCTGGTGAAGGCAACCTGATCGTGTTCGAATACGCCACGAACGTCACCACGGGCGACTTCAACGGCGACAGCATCATCGACGGGCTGGGTGCGTACGAATTCGTCGTGGAGTACGACAACTTCGTGATCGCGTCGATCAACCCGAGTGATGTTGTCTTCAACCCGGGTCCGATCAATCCGCATCCGGGCGGCGCCGATGGTGTCAACGATGGCGAAGGCGGGAACCGCGCGCCGGCTACCTGTAGCTTTACCGTCGTCACGGAGAACTTCATTCGCTTCGGTTGCAACACGAACGGTCCGACACCACCTGGTCCGCTGGGCGACATGGACATCGCGCGGCTCAACCTGATCCCGCACGAGGATCTGAAAAACGACCTGATCCCAGGAAACGACAACGGTGTCGTGACGATCATCAAGGACAACGGCTGCGAGCTGGTCGATGTGTTCGGCCACCCGGTGGTGGGTTCGATCGGCGGCGGCCTGACCCCGGTCTGCGGCAACCTGGCCGTGACGGTGCGCATGCTTGAGGGCGACTTGGACCTTAACTGCATCGTCGATGTGCAAGACCAGCAGGCGATCGCCTTCCGCTACGCGTCGGAGTTCGGCAGCAACCTGTACAACCGCTTCTACGACCTGGAACCGGCGCTGCAAGACCTCGACATCGACATCAAGGACATCCAGAAGGTCTTCGGCCGTGATGGCTCGACGTGCCAGGTGCCCTTCCAGCCGCAACCGCCTGTCGCACCCGCTGTCCCCTTCCAGGACTAGCGCGACGCGCAACGTCAACGAACCCAACAGGGCCGGTGCAATCGAGCACCGGCCTTGTGCTTCCCTACGGTGCGCCGCCTGATGGCATGGCATATGGATCTTAGCCGCGGCAGTGGAGTGAAACGGCCAGCGATCTCGCGTGGTACAGTCCGTGCCGACGGACAGATCCGCGTGGACGCGCGCAGTCTGAGGTGTTTTGATGGCGAAGCACGATGTCCGCTTCACGATCCCGGAGCGCACGCTGGGCAACGCCGATATCGAGTTTGCCGTGTACAGCGACGACGAGCGGCTTGGCCTGTTGCAGATCAGCAAGGGCGCGCTGGTCTGGCGCCCGGCCAACAAGAAGCGCGGCTACATCATCGGCTGGTCGGCGTTCGACCAGTTGATGCGCGAGAATGCCCGGCGGGAATAGCGCCGCGGTGGTGATTGCCGGTCGTCGCCCTCAAGTGCAGTAGGCCTCCGGGGTTCGTTGCTGCGACGCCTCTAGCGCGTTGTCAATGGGGGTTAGCGCTCGAGCCTACCGACAGACGCATTGAGCCGGGCGCGGTGCCGAACTACGGTCGACCGCTGCGGTGCTCTAGTACTCGTGCGGGTCGTCCCATGTATTGCATCCGCCAGCGTTGCGACACTCAATGAGAGACCCAACCCACTCGATCTGCGATTGTGGCGCGCTCGCGTTTTCCATGTATTCCAGCCGTTTGCGATCCGCGTCATTCTCCGCGCCAGCTCCGAAGCTCGGAGCGCCAATCCAGAGTTGCTCTACGTGCTGAGCCTCGTGGATGAAGGATGAGGCATACCAGTGGACGGCTTCATTCTTTGGAAATCCGTCCTCGTCTGTGAACGCAACCAGTCTCGTCGTGCGATACTCCTTCTGGAGTAGATCGACACGTGAGTCCCTTGGGATTAGAACTACCGCATCGATGTGCTCTAGGACGAAGTGGAGGTACGACGGAGACTGTGCAAGCACATCGAGAGCTCCTCGTGTGCGTTCAATGAAGTCGGCAGTTCCACGCACCTTCATCCCATAAATCTTTCTTTCGACGGGACACGATGAACACGGCCATGCTGTAGTGACCGGTGCGCAGTCAGCGGAGTACGGCCCCCCGGACGACCACATGTTCCAGCTAGCAACCCGCGCCCATGTCTCGGCGGCATTGGCCCAATCAAGAAGTTTGGCGTTGTTGCCTTGCGCCTCGGCCTTGGCCAAGCCCACGTACACCATGACTATCGAAAGGTTGTAGTCTTGGCCGTCGTTCCCCCTCCAGATCGGCGAGGCAAGATGTCGGCCAAAACGATCGGTTTGCTCAACGTCATACACGAGGCGAACCTCCCTACCTACCGGGAGAAAGATGTTTGCAAGCGCGTCCTTGGCCCACGTACCTCCGCACTCCCGCAGGTCGAGAGCGCCGACCTGTAGTAGCCTGATTCGTGCGCCATCCGTGCAATCGAATGTGTCCCCATCAATGACTCGAGCGACGGTGCAGGAGGCGTGGCTCGCCTCAACGCGGTCAGTTCCACCGCCGCTGGCGAGTATGACGATCCCGACTATGAGCGCTACGAGCAATTTAAGGTACATCAGTAGGAGCTACATTAGTGCGGATTCCCCGCCCGGTCAACGTTTCAGACCTGCGGGTAGTGGGTCAGTTTGAACTGGCGCATCCAGCAGCCCCGTAAGCGTATTTGACAATGGCCCTCCACGATCGTAGGATCTGCTGCGAGCTCACTAGTGAGCGCTCACTAACAAGGACGCAGGGATGGTTCAGCCACGAGCACGCCGCCTCCCGGCGGACAAGCGCCGCCGCCAGATCATCGAGAGCGCGCGCGCTGTGTTCGCCTCGCAGAGCTACGCGAAGGTCGGCACGGCCGATCTTGCGCGGGCGGCCGGCATCTCCGAACCCGCGCTGTACCGCCACTTCACCGGCAAGAAGGATCTGTTCGTCGCCACGATCCGCGCCACCGGTCCGCGCCTCCTCGAGATCTGGGAGGAGATCGCCTGCGACTACGAAGACCCGATTGAGACGCTCTGGGCGATCGGCGTCTATTACTACGACCACCTCGAAAGCCACTCGGCGAACCTGAAACTGCAATTCCGCGCGCTCTCCGAAGCTGACGATCCGGACATCCAGCTTGCCCTTCACGACAACTTCGAGGCGTTCGTCCGGTTCGTAGCGGAGACGCTCGACGAAGGGAAAGCGCGTGCCATCGTCCGTCGCGATGTCGACACGCGCATGATCGCCTGGCAGTTTCTCGGCATCGGCATGACGCTGGACATGATGCATCTGCTCGGATTCAAGGGCGAAGTCGACCGCGCCCGGGCCGACCTGTGGGGTCGGGTGTACCTGGACGCAGTCAAGAAGACGGGCGGCGTCCCCGCTCCTTACGTCACGCCCGAGAGCTCCCCGCACCGCGCACCCGCAGGCATCGGCGGCGTCGGATGACCAAGCAGTTGACGTTAACGTAAGGTTTCGAGGAAAATGCTCCGTCTGTCCGGAGCCAACGTTCGGGAAACGAGCCAAGCATGGACTTTCACGACACGACCGCAGAATCCACCTTTCGCGAAGAAGTGCGGACCTTCATCGCCGCCGAGTGCCCCGCCGGCATTCGGCGCCGCGGCTTCGGCGCCATGTTCGGCGGCGGCGGCTGGGACGACATCCGCATGAGCACCGACGAATACCGCCAACTCAACGCCGTCTGGGCGAAGAAACTCGCCGACAAGGGCTGGATCGCGCCCGCCTGGCCGACGGAGTACGGCGGCGCCGGCATGACCGTCATGGAGCAGTTCATCTTCAACCGGGAGATGGCATCGGTCGGCGCGCCGAAGGGCGGCAACTACGGCATCGGCACCGGCTGGGCCGGCCCGACGATCATCCTCTACGGCAACGACGAGCAGAAGCAGAAATATCTGCCCGACATCGTCCGCGGCGATGCTGTCTGGTGTCAGGGCTTCAGCGAGCCCGGCGCCGGCTCCGACCTTGCGTCCATCCAGACGAAGGCGGTGAAGGACGGCGACGACTACATCATCAACGGCCAGAAGATCTGGACGTCGGGTGCCCACGTTTCGCACTACATGATCCTGCTCGCGCGCACGGATCCCGACGCGTCGAAGCACAAGGGCATTAGCTACTTCATCCTCGACATGAAGTCGCCGGGGATCGAGATCCGGCCGCTCGTCAACATGGCCGGCAATCACGATTTCAACGAAGTCTTCTTCGATAACGTCCGCGTGCCGAAAGACAACCTGATCGGCGAAGAGAACCGCGGCTGGTACGTCGGCACGACGACGCTCGACTTCGAGCGCTCCGGTATTGCCACGAGCGTGTCGCACGGGCTACAGGTGCGCGATCTCGCCGACTTCGTGCGCGACAACGCCGACGAGGGCTTCGTCACCGGAAACAAGAGCCTGCGCAACGAGATCGCCGACCGCGCCATCGAGGCCGAAGTCGAGCAGATGCTGTCGGTGCAGGTGATCTCGATGCAGAACCGCGGCCTCGTGCCGAATAAGGAGTCATCGATCGCCAAGCTGTTCTCGTCGGAGCTCGACATCCGCATCGCCGGCACCGCGATGAAAGCGCTCGGCATGTACGGCCAACTCAAGCGCGGCAGCGAGCACGTCCAGCTCAACGGCCGAGTCGAAAGCGCGTACCTGTACGCGACGACGAGCACCGTCGGCGGCGGCACGTCGGAGATCCAAAGGAACATCATCGCGAGTCGCGGCCTCGGAATGCCTCGCGCATGATCAAGAGCAATTGATCTCTGTGACTCTGTAGCTCTGTGGTGAAATCCATGGAACCACAGAGCCACTGAGGCACGGAGAACGACAGGAGGCTAGAAGTGAACTTTCAGGATAGTACAGAAGAAGCCGCGTTTCGCACCGAGGTGAAGGCGTTCATCAAGGATGAGTTGCCTTCGAGCGCGAAGGATGGCGACGTGATGGAGCGCGGCATGTACCGTGGCGCGTTCGAACGCCTCAAGGGTGTGCGCGACAAGCTCGCATCACGCGGATGGATCGCGCCGGCGTGGCCGAAAGAGTACGGCGGCGCCAGCCTTACGGTGATGCAGCAATTCATCATGAACGAAGAGTTCGCCCAGAACCGCGTGCCGCCGGTCGGTGGCATGGGCGTGTCGATGGTCGGCCCGACGATCATCACGCACGGCAACGATGACCAGAAGAAGGAGCATCTCGCCCGCATCCTCTCCGGCGAGGTGCAGTGGTGCCAGGGATTCAGCGAGCCGGGCTCCGGGTCCGACCTCGCTTCGCTCCAGACGCGCGCGGTGAAGGACGGCGACGACTACGTGATCAACGGCCAGAAGATCTGGACTTCGGGCGCCCAGTACGCGCACTGGATGTTCATGATGGCGCGCACCGATCCCGACGCGCCGAAGCACAAGGGCATCAGCTACTTCTTGCTCGACATGAAGTCGCCGGGGGTCGAAGTGCGGCCGCTGACCAATCTCGCCAACCAGGACATGTTCAGCGAAGTCTTCTTCCAGGACGTGCGCGTGCCGGCAAAGAACATCATCGGCGAACTGAACCGCGGCTGGTACGTCGGCACGACGACGCTCGACTTCGAGCGCTCGAGCATCGGCAGCGCCGTCGGCATCCGCCTGCAGCTCGATGGCCTCGTGAAGTACGCGAAGGCGAACGAAGCGGACGGCAAGAGCCGCACGGGCCAGCTTCCGTCCGTGAAAGCGGAACTCGCCGAGCGCTACGTGGAAGCGACCGTCGCGCGGATGATGTCGTACCGCGTCGTGACGATGCAGGCGAAGGGCATGATCCCCAACCACGAAGCGTCGATGACGAAGCTCTTCGCGTCCGAGCTCAACCAGCGCATCGCCCGCACCGGCATGAAGGTGCTTGGTCTCTACGGCCAGCTGTACGGCGAAGACGCGCCGATGAAGGGCCGCTACGAGAGCTCGTACATGACGTCGCTTTCGTCGACGATCGCCGGCGGCACGTCGGAGATCCAGCGCAACATTATTGCGCAGAGGGGACTGGGGCTCCCACGCGACTAGAACCGCCAATGGTGGACTGGTGTTTGGTGGCTGGTGTCTGGTGGGGCGCCGGATGGAAGTCATGCAGCGAGACCGTACGGGTTGTACGAACAACTGGAATGGATGTCCGGTTGAGCAACAAAGCGTTTAGCGGATTCGAACAGTTGGAGGTGTACCGGCGCGGGTTTGCGATGATGAAGCCGGTCTACGAACTGGCGAAGGGTTTGCCGGACCACGAACGCCGTGATCTCGCTGACCAGATGCGACGAGCATGCAAATCGGTGCCGTCGAACATTGCTGAAGGATACGCTCGTCGTACAACGCCGAAGGAGTTTTCCAGATATCTCTCGCTTGCGATGGGATCGGCAAACGAAATGGAAGTGCACATCGCGACGGCGCGCGTCCTTGGCTACGTCGAAGACGCTGAGGGACAGAAATTCCTGAACGAGTACCAGATCATCGGCAAGCAGTTGACGCGCCTAATCCAGTATGGGCGCACACGTGATGCTTATTAACCAGATACCAAACACCAGACACCAGTCGTCTAATCGCAGCAAGGAGTATTGAAACCCGATGGATTTCAACGACACCACAGAAGAAGCCGCGTTTCGCGCGGAGATCCGCAAGTTCATCCAGGCCGAAGCCCCCAAGCCGAAGCCGGGGCAGACGAGCCAGGAAGCGCTCGTCAGCGGCTGGGAGGCGAACCAGGCCTGGTTCAAGAAACTTGGCAAGATGGGCTGGATCGCGCCGGCGTGGCCCAAGGAGTACGGCGGCGCCAGTATGACCAACACGGAGCAGTTCATCTTCAATGAGGAGATGGCGCTCAACAAGGCGCCGCGGCCGCTGCACATGATCATTGGTCTCGGCATGGCCGGCCCGACGCTGATCGTGCACGGCACGGACCAGCAGAAAGAGACGTACCTGCCCGGCATGCTGCGCGGCGAAGACATCTGGTGCCAGGGGTACAGCGAACCCGGCGCCGGGTCCGACCTCGCCGCTCTGCAGACGCGCGCCGTCCGCGACGGTGACGACTACGTGATCAACGGCCAGAAGATCTGGACGACGCTCGCGCACATGGCGAAGTACATGATCCTGTTGACGCGCACCGATCCCGACGCGCCGAAGCACCGCGGCATCACGTACTTCATTCTCGACATGAAGGCGCCGGGCGTCGAAGTGCGTCCGCTCTACAACCTCGGCAACAGCCACGAGTTCAACGAAGTCTTCTTCGACAACGTGCGCATCCCGAAAGAGAACGTGATCGGCGAGGAGAACCGCGGCTGGTACGCCGCCGTCACGACGCTCGACTTCGAGCGCTCGAGCATCGGCTCCGCCACCGGCATGAAGCAGCACGTCGAAGAACTGATCGAGTACGCGAAGGAGCACGCCGGCGATCCGACGAGCACGCTGCGCACGAACCCGATGCTCCGCTACGAGCTCGCGGACCGCATGGTCGAGACCGAAGTGGCGCGGATGCTCTCGTACCGCGTCGCCAGCATGCAGTCGCGCGGCCTCATCCCAAACTACGAGGCGTCGTCGCTTAAGCTCTTCTCGACGGAGTTGAACCAGCGCATCGCGAAGACGGCCGTGCACATTCTCGGTCTCTACGGCCAGCTTTCCGGCGACACCGCCCCGACGCGCGGCCGCTGGGCGGCGACGTACTTGCGCGCCGCCGCGTTCACGATCGAAGGCGGCACGTCGGAGATCCAGCGCAACATCATCGCGCAGCGTGGCCTCGGATTGCCGCGCGATTAGCGGCGAACGAACAGCAAGAGCTCTGTGGACATAGGAGCCATCGTTGCGTTTCGCGTTTACACCAGAGCAAGAGGCGTTTCGAAGCGAAGTCACTTCGTTCCTCAAGGACGCGCTGCCTGCGGACTGGGACGGCGCCGACAACGCGATCGACGACGAGTCGTACGAATTCGGGCGCACGTTTCTGAAGAAGCTGGCGCCGAAGAAGTGGATCGCGCCGGCGTGGCCGCAGCAGTACGGCGGGCTCGACATGAGTCACTGGGATCAGGTGATCTTCAACGAGGAGATGGGCTACGCGCGTGCGCCGATCGTCAACACCGCCGCCGTCGGCTATCTCGGCCCGACGATCATCCTCTACGGCACCGACGAGCAGAAGCAGCAGCACCTGCCCGGCATCACGTCCGGCGATGTGGTCTGGTGTCAGGGATACAGCGAGCCGAACAGCGGCTCCGACCTCGCGTCGCTGCAGACGCGCGCGGTGATCGATGGCGATGACTTCATCATCAACGGCCAGAAGATCTGGACGAGCCAGGCGCATTACGCCGACTGGATGTTCGTGCTGGCACGCACGGACCCGGAGGCGCCGAAACACCGCGGCATCAGCTACTTCCTGCTCGATATGAAGACGCCCGGCATCACGGTGCGCCCACTGATCAACATGGCCGGCGGCGCGGGCTTCAACGAAGTGTTCTTCGAGAACGTGCGCGTGCCTCGCTCCGGTCTGCTCGGCGAGCTGAACCGCGGCTGGTACATCGCCACCACGACGCTCGACTTCGAGCGCTCGTCGATCGGCGGCACATCGCAGGCGAAGCGTTCGCTCGAAGAACTGACGCGCTTCGCGAAGACCGAGAGCGCCGGTAACGGCACGCTGCTTTGGGATAACCCGCAGGTGCGCCACGCGATCGCCGATCTGTGGATCGATGTCGACATGGCGCGGATGTTGTCGTACCGGGTCGTGAGCATGCAGTCGCGCGGCCTGGTGCCCAACTACGAGGCTTCGATCATCAAGGTATTCAGCAGCGAGTACATCGCGCGGCAGACGCGCATCGGCATGAGCATCATGGGCATGTACGGCGGCCTTTGGGGCGAGGGTCCGTGGGCGAAGCTGCGCGGCCGCTTCTCCAAGTCATACGTCGCGTCCGTCGGCAACGCGATCGCTGGTGGCACGTCGGAGATCCAACGCAACATCATCGCCCAGCGGGGGCTGGGGTTGCCACGCCAATAGGCGGTTCACCGCAAAGGCGCTAAGGCCGCAGAGGGACGCAAAGAAGAAAAAGTGGACTTTTCAGACTCCCCCGACGACGCAAAATTCCGCCAAGAGGTGCGTCAGTTCATCGCGACCGACATGCCGGCGGATTTGCGCGCGTCGGACGATGCGCTGCTCGGCGTCGGGATTGGTGAGGACGAGCGCGAGCGGGACTGGCTGCGCACGCTCTCGAAGCGCGGCTGGGTCGCGCCGGCGTGGCCGAAGGAGTACGGCGGCGCCGGACTCGGCGTCATGCAGCAGTTCATCTTCAACGAGGAGATGGCGCGCGCGAATGCGCCTCGCCCAAACTTCCTCGCCATCGGCCTCGCGGGCCCGACGATCATCGTTCACGGCACGGAAGAGCAGAAGCGCACACATCTCTCGGCGATCCTCTCCGGCGAGTCGTTCTGGTGCCAGGGCTTCAGCGAACCCGGCAGCGGCTCCGACCTCGCGTCGCTGCAGACGCGCGCCGTGCAGGATGGCGACGACTACATCATCAACGGACAGAAGATCTGGACATCGGGTGCGCACCGCTCGGACCGTATGATGCTGCTCGCCCGCACCGACGCCGATGTCCCGAAGCACAAGGGCATCAGCTACTTCCTGCTCGATATGAAGTCGCCCGGTGTCAGCGTCCGCCCGCTGATGAACATGGCGCAGACGCCGAGCTTCAACGAAGTCTTCTTCGACAACGTGCGCGTGCCAAAAGGCGACATGCTCGGCGAACTCAACCGCGGCTGGTACGTCGCGACGACCACGCTAGACTTCGAGCGCTCCGGCATCATCAACGGCGTCGGGCTGCAGACGATGGTGCAACGGCTCATCGAGCACGTGCGCGCGGACGCGCCGCGCAGCCACGGCTGGCAGAGCGTGCGCCACGAGATCGTCGAGCGCTACGTCGAGACGGAGATCTCGATCGTGCTTTCGTACCGCGTTGCGACGATGCAGGCGAAGGGCCTCATTCCGAGCAACGAGGCATCGATCACCAAGCTCTTCGGCTCGGAATTGGCGCAGCGCATCGCCAAGACGGCCGTGAAGGCGGCGGGGTTGTATGGCATGCTCAGCGAAGGCTCGGCGCACGCGCCGGTCGCCGGCCGCTTCGAGGCGTGGTATCGGATCGCTGTAGGATCGACGCTGGCGGGCGGCACGTCGGAAATACAGCGCGGGGTGATCGCGCAAAGGGGACTGGGGCTGCCGAGAGGGTGATGACGGTTCCGCGGTTCACACCACAGACACGGAGGGCGCGAAGCGCCGCAGAAAGAAGCGGATAGGTCGGAGAAAGAATGATCAACCTACAACGAGTCTTCATCGCGCTTTTGATCGCCGCCGGCATCTACGCCGTCGCCGCCGGCGCCGGTTTGGCGCTCGACGCCACCGGCACAATCCCCACGGGCGCGACGCACAACGACTGCGAAAACTTCCGCGAGGACATCGCCGATGAGCAGGGCATCGACGAGGAAGACGTGAAGCAGAGCGATATCAAGGCGCTGGCGATCGCCTGTCTTGAGGGCCATGAACTCAGCAAAAGTGACGCGCTTCGGACGGAGTACCTGACGTGGGGCGCCTGGCCCGCCGTCATCTGCGCCATGATCTTCCTGATCTGGCCGGCGTGGGCGCGGATCCTGCACCACCAGGAGCAGGCCGAGCTCGCAGAAAGCGAACCGGACGCCAACAAGCCGCACACGCCGGACAAGCTGGCGTAGGCGCTACGAACAACCGGAGATTCCCTCGCCGGGGCGAGGTCAACAGGGCAAGCAATCAAGAAGCCGGGTGAAGCTGGCGCTAGTGGAGACCAGCACATAACCTCAGGCGAACAGACGAAAGGGAGAAGCACATGGACCTGGGACTGTCTGAAGAACAAGAGCTGTTGAAGAACAGCGCGCGGGACTTCCTCGAGAAGGAATGCCCCGAATCGCTCGTCCGCGAGATGGAAGACGACGAGCGCGGCTACTCGCCCGACCTCTGGAAGAAGATGGCCGAGCAGGGCTGGCAGGGTTTGCTCGTGCCGGAGAACTTCGGCGGCGCGGGCTTCTCGTATCTCGACTTGATCGTGCTGATCGAAGAGTTCGGCCGCGCGCTCGTGCCCGGGCCATTCATCTCGACGGTCGTCGGCGGCACGCTGCCGCTGCTCGAAGCAGGCACCGACGCGCAGAAGACGCAGTATCTGCCGCAGATCGCCAGCGGAAACAACATCTGGACGCTGGCTTTCACCGAGCCATCGGCGCGCTTCGACGCCGAGGGCATCGCGCTCGAAGTGAAGGAAGACGGCGGCAACGTCGTGCTGAACGGCACGAAGCTCTTCATCCGCGACGCTAATGTCGCCGACTACTTCACCGTCGTTGGCCGCACGCCCGGCAGCAAGGGTGAGGACGGCATCCAGCTCGTCATCGTCGATGCGAAGGCATCTGGCATCAGCCAGACGCAGCTCAAGACGATCGCCGCCGACAAGCAGGCCGAAGTGAAGTTCGAGAGCGTCAAAGTCTCGAAGGACAACATCATCCCCGGCGGCTGGGCGGCGTTCCAGAAGATCCAGCGCAAGGCGACCGTCATCGAGTGCGCGTATCTCGTCGGTCTCGCGCAGATGGACTTCGAGATCAGCGTCCAGTACGCGAAGGACCGCATCCAGTTCGGGCGGCCGATCGGCTCGTTCCAGGCGATCCAGCACAAGGCCGCCGACATGGTGACGGACGTCGACGGCGCGCGCTTCATCATGTACCGCGCGGCGTGGTCCGTCGACCAGAACGAGTCCGACGCCGACCTCAACGTGCACATGGCGAAGGCGTGGTGCAGCGAGGCGACGCGGCGCGTCGTCGCGCACGGCCAACAGATCCACGGCGGCATCGGCTTCACGAAGGACTACAAGGTGCAGCTCTACTTCCGCCGCCAGAAGGCATCCGAACTCGCCTGGGGCGACGCCGACTACCACCGCGAGCTAGTGGCGGGCGAGCTTAAGCTCTAGTCCGGCGATTCAACGCAGAAACGCGAAAGAGAGGCGCACCAACCGGTGCGCCTCTCCCGTCACCCGACGGCGCTTGAACAAGCACGGGAATGGAGAGCACTATACGCGCAGGTATGTACTGAACGGTTTTGTTACGCGCCGGGTAGCTCAAGGAAGGTCTCCTATGTCAAGCAGACGGCTCGCACTGACGCTTCCAGTCCGTCTTGGTAGCCGTTCTGTCCTTTCTGGTCGTGCGGGCGGTGACCTCTGGATCGGATCCCCTCGGCACGACCGACATCGGGCTGACGGACGAACAACGAGAGTCGGTTCATGGCACCGCCGTAGCCGAATCGGTAATCCAGATCCGAGCGAACGCGATCGAGTTCGGCCGATCAGGAGCTTCGCTTGACGCGCTACCGCGAGCCGAAATCCAATCGATCACGAACATTTACAGCAGGGATTTGGCGGAGGCGGCGAAAGCAGCGGATGTCATCGTATTCGTCCAATCTGAAGGCGCCTACATAGACGAGAACGATGGATACCTACGAATAAAGCTGCGGGTGATGGAGACGCTACAAGGCGATCCTCGCACCGATCTGGATATCGGGTTAGCAGGCGGCCCAGAGAAAACACAATCCGGTGAATGGGTCTTGGGTCTCGCGCCAGATGAACTGTACCTCAGCGTGGGCGAAACCGCGATTCTCTTGCTGGATGACGACGACTCATTCCCGGGCACGCTCCGGCAGCGGCCACACGAGGCACTGCTTGTAGAGGATGGAGTCGTCGTGTCTCGCCGCGGTTTTGCGTTCTCCTCCACCGCGGCAGGCGTGGCGGTAGATGAAGTGCGCGCCGAGCTGAAGGGTGCCGTTCAATGAAACCGACACCGCCGCTACTTCTCTTGGCCGCTCTCGCGCTCGCTGCGCTTTGCGGGGCGCTGGTTGCCATCGCACAACCCGCGAGCGCGGGGCATCCACAAGGTTGGCAATATACTCAGCCAGGCGACTGCGTTGGCTCACATGGGTACGTGAGCTGCTACGACTGGTACGTGCCTCACGCAGGCACGTGAGATCCGCTCTACCTGCGAAGCGTCAGGCAGACGAACAACCCACTCTATTGGGATTACTTCATTGGCCAAGCCGAGAATGCGTGGAACAACGCTCCCGGGCCGCAATTCTTTTCCACGAGTTCGCACGCGGAAGAAACGTTCGTATTTTACAAGACTGCCATGCCGTTTCAGGATCCATTGGGTGCTCTGAGGCCCAATGGCGGCGTGACTTACAAATGCGATGAGGACTTTAGCAACAACAATCCTCCCTGCACCAGCCTGAACGTGAATGGTGTTTGGCAGTGGGCAGAGGTCTATTTCGATGCAAACCTCCCGTCGCAGGGGATTGATGACCGCGATGTCCATGTCATCGCACATGAAATCGGCCATGTTCTGTTATTGGATCACCATGACGTCCTTCCGCCGTACTACGACAACTTTCCCCTGATGGAGGGAGGGTACGTTCTTGACGAACCTTTCCAAATCGGTCCTGGTACAACCGAGGAAGGAAGCACGTCGCCTCCGTGCAACGTGAAGCCGATAGCCGACTACACCTTGTCAGGGATCCGGTGTATTTTCCAGTACTACAGTTCCTACGCGCCCGATCTGATTGTCACGGCCGCGCCAGGAAATAGTAGTCCATCAGAGGGAGCGAGCCCGAGCTTCCTAGTTGAGGTCAGGAACCAAGGAACCTCTGCTGCTGGCGCCTTCGCGGTGCAACTCAAGTTCAACGGTTCGGCGCGGCCCTATCCACAAGGCGTGTGCGCATTCAACTCTGGCCTCCCTGTCGCCGCGACCCAGTCATGCATAACAAGCCCAGTCACTGCGAACTTCGCTGGCGGAACCATCCTCGCGACCGTGGATTATGCGGGGCAGGTTGCGGAGAGCAACGAAGGCAACAATACGAAATCCGTAGGAACGCTTTCCGTCGTCCCGAAATCCGCCACTAGTTTGTTTATTGCCCCTCCGTATGCGGCCTACGGTTACACCGATAACTCCGCGTTCGAGAACGGTTTCGGAATCAAACTCCAGCGCAAGGTCAACACGTGCAGCGGGTCGACGGGTTGGAGCACGTTTAGCCAGCCCCTCAACGCACCTTTGTCGGGGACTGGTCAGGCGGTTACGATCGCCCCCTTCAGCCCGGTCCTACACGGGTACTGTTACCGCGTTAAGGTCACCACACTCGGCCCGTTTGCAAACTCCAGTGAAAAGACCAGTTCGACAGTTTGGTACCCGTAAGATGCGCGGCGGCGAAATACGAGAACGCTCGGAGGCGCACGACGCGGTGCGCGTCCGTTTGAGCTATGACATTTCCGCGTAGGCCACGCATGCTTGCACGTCTTCGCGTGTCAATCGCGGAAACGCAGCGAGAATGGCGTCAACGTCGAGGTCTTCTGCCAAGTACCGCAGCACCATCTCCACCGGCACGCGGGTGCCGCAAACGACGGGCTTTCCTGAGAGGATGGCCGGGTCGCTCATGATGCGGTCTTCGTAGCGTCTGCGGTCTGCCGACTTCATGGCCTTAGTCTAGCCAACACAGCGTCCTACGGGTGCGATCGCTCTGCGATGAAGCGGAACTGCACGCGGTAAAGCAGCGTGTCAGGGCCGATGTGCGACTTCGTGTGGTCGCCGGCGAGCGCCCAGATCGCCTCGACGCTGCCGCACCCTGAACGATCGACATCGTCTTCGGACACGAGCGCTGCCGGCATGACCGACACGTCCTCGATCGCGACCTCGCCGAAGCCGGTCTGATACGTCTTGCCGGCCTTCACCTTCGCCGACGTCCACAGCCGGAACGTCACCGTGATCTCGCCGTTCGCAACGCGCTCGCGGTCCTGCTTGCGGAATGAAACCAAACGGTTAGGCTCCTTCAATTCTGCGGGCGCAATCTGCGGACCAGAACAAGACCGAAACCTTTGCGTCCCTCTGCGCTCTCTGCGTCTTTGCGGTGAACTAGCTAAGCCCCAGCCGCGCGAGCTGATCGTCCGGGGCCTCGATCTCGATCAGCGCGGAGCGCAGCCGGTCCGCGGCTTCGCGCTCGGTGCGTTCGCCGGCGCGGTTCTCGTCTTCCGACGGGTCGTTGTGCAGGTCGTAGAGGTGGTTGCCGCTGAACGGGCCGAGCGCCCAGTACGGCAGCCGGTCGCCCTGCACGAACGGCTGACGGATCACAGGCACCGTCGAGCCCGGCATGCGGTCGAGCCAGGCACGATCGTCGGGCAACGGCAGCCGCAGCTTCGGATAGCGCGCGACGGGCATCGTCGACCAGCGGTTCGACCACATCGAGAGCGGCGCGTTCTCGCC
>CAZRHH010000038.1:0-29453 GCA_964599885.1 uncultured Dehalococcoidia bacterium
CGAACGAACCCACGCCCGCCGGTTGCAACGAGAACGCCGGCGCGCCCACGAGCGCGTCACGCAGCGCGGCTTCGATCGCCGGCACGCGCGCCGCATCCGTCGCGCCGAGGAACTTCAACGTAATGTGGATGCTCTCCGGCCGTACCCAGCGCAGACCGTCCTTCACGCCCGTGCGCTGGAGATCGGCGATCAGCGCGGCGAGCGCATCGCGTACGTCGTCCGGCAGTTCGATCGCAACGAACAGGCGGACGGTCGTGGCGTCGGGCATGGCGCGTGTACTCACGGTAGGTTCTAGGTTGCGGGTTCTGGGTTCTGCATCGCTAGATGCCCAACAGCGACGCGATGTTGCCGCCGGTGATCGCGGCGAGTTCCGTGTCGCTGAGACCGGCGTCGCGCGTGCGGGCGAGCGCGTGGGCGTGCGTCGTGAGTGGGAAGTCGCTGCCCCAGAGGATCCTCTTCGCGCCGACGAGGTCGATGACATGCCGGTAGATCGCCGGATCGTAGAGAAGATGCCCCGCCGACGTGTCGAAGTAGACCTGTGACAGCGCGTCGCGGACTTCGGGCATCAGCGCGTAAAACGGCAGCCCGCCGCCCCAGTGCGCGGCGATGATCGTGACGCCCGGCGCCGAGCGCGCGAACTCGTAGAGCTGCTCGATCGGCAGGCCCTCCTTGCCGGCGTAGGCGTGTCCGACCGGTTCGCTGGTGTGGACGAGCAGCGGCAGGTCGAACGCGGCCGCCGCCCACGACAGGAGGTCCGCCTCGTCGCTGTTGCCCAGGTTGTAGCCGCTGTCCGCCGGTCGCAGCTCGCCGATACCGCGCGCGCCCGCCGACGACAGCGTGCGGATCTTCGAGCGCGTGTCCCGCTTCGCCGCGCCGACGGCTTCTTCGACGTCAGGGCCGCCGTGCTTGCCGGCGCCGGCCAGCGACACCGACACGAACGGGATCAGCCGCCCGGCCGAGCGCGATGCGGCATCGATCAGGTACTCGTTCGTCTCATCGATCAGCGCTTCATCGTGCCAGGCGAAGTTGCAGACAATAGCGCGGTCGACGCCGGCTTCGTCCATCGAGGCGAGTACGTCCTCGGCGGTGGCTATCTTCGCGGACGGGTTGGTGTAGATCGTAGCGAACGCCGGCTCCGTCCGCAGCAGCGACTCGCGCCGTTCGCGCACCGACGGCGGAAACGCGTGCGCATGCGCGTCGACGATCACGACGCGCTGGCCGCGGCCCTCGTGAGGAACAAGTCGACGAGGCCTTCGAGTTCGGTGCGGTCCGGCGGTTGGCCGAGCGCGACGGTGATGACGTTGCCGGTCGTGCTGCCGCTCCGCACGTACACCACGTCGGCGACGTAGTTGACGACGAATCCGTCGGGGAGCGTCGCCTTGCCGGTGACGCGCCAGGCAAACGATTCATCGCCCTTCGCCACGAACTCGATGTCCTTCGTGACGATCGTGTCGCTTAGTTGCGTCGAGCCGTCGTCTTCATCGAGCAGCGTCTCGATCGTCTCGGTCGGCAGATCGCGCAGGAACGTGAGCGATTCCGTCGCGCCCTCTGGCGTGCGGAACAGCGTAACCGTGTTCATCATGCGCGCCGTCTTCGCATTGAAGATCAGATCGGCGGTTGGTGGGGCGGCGTACTGCACGTTGTACGACAGCACTTGTCCCCACTCTTCGAACTGCGTGCGTGCGTTGTCGGTATCGGGACGGGCGAGCGCCGCCTGCTCGTTGGTCTGGAAGTTTGCCGTGTCCTGCGTGTAGTCGTCACCGATGTCGCTGGCCTTCAGCACGAGCGCTTCGAGCGCCGTTTCCGCGGCAGCCGCGGAAAGCGTCGGTTGCGCCGGTGGGTCGTCGTCGCCGCCGCACGCGGCGCCAAGCGCGACGAGAGGGATCAGCAGCATGGTGGCGATCGCGATGGCGAGGCGGGGCAGTTGTCGTTTCATGCGGCGAGTATACGGCAGATGCTGCGCTTGATCGCCACGCATCATTGCGCTTCGGATGCGCGCTTCAGCCCCGCCGCTTCGAGCCGCAAGTTCTCGCGGGATACTCGCCCTAGCAGCCGCGCCATGACCGGAGCTAGTGCTCCCTTGTACGTGACCCGGAGGACGACGTTTGTCCCCGCTCCGTCGGGCGTCAGTTCGTGGTCACCGACGCTGACGAACCCCGGAAGAGCGCGACTTTCCCACGTAAACGCGCGGCCCCCCCGAAGCTCGTCACGGTCCAGTTCGAACCGCCGAGCGCGCCCTTCAGCCAGAGACGCGCGCGGCTCCCCAGCGCCAGCCGCCCGTCGTCGATGCGCTCAAGCTTCTTAACCGACGCGGTCCACGCCGGCCAGCGTTCGACGTCGATCAGCACGGCCCACACGCGCTCGGACGGAGCATCAATGCGGACACGTCGTTCCATGCTGGTCATGAAAACCCCTACAGACCTTTGCGGTCCTTCGCGCTCTTTGCGCCTTTGCGGTGAACCTCTACGTTCCGGTGCGATCCGCCGAGTCCGCGAGCGCGCGCCGCAGAAAGTCGTGGTCGCCGAGCAGCGTCTCCTCCGGGATGTACATCCGGCCGTACCGTTCGAGATACACAAGCTGCTTGCTCGAAAGAAACCCCATCCGCATCGTCGAACTCTCGAACGAACGCGACTTCACAGCGCTCTGGTACACGCGGCCGGCGACGCGCATCGCGCCGATCTTCTCCCGCAGCGATCGATGCCCCGGCCGCTCGCCCGTCGCACGCTCCACGACGTCGTCGCCGGTGAGGAACAGATCGGCCATGCTCACTTCGCTCAGCGGCAAGGTCAGCACCGGCTCGAACGACGCGCGCGTGAACCGGTAGATCTGCTCGTCCGTCAGCCCCAGCGCGTAGAAGCTCGCGCCATTCGCTTCGATCATCTCGTTGGTGATCTCCTGCCAGACGTCTTCCCCGACGGACGCGCGGCAGAGGTTGCGGAACAGCGCCTGCGTCGGACCCTCGAGCCGCGCGACGATGCCCCAGTCGACCATGCCGAGGCGGCCGTCCTTGAGCAGCAGCAGGTTGCCGGCGTGGATATCGGCATGGAAGGCACCGACGCGCAGTCCGGTCAACACCCACGCGTGCAGCAGCGAACGCACGAGCGCCTTCGGATCCACACCGGGGCGCTCGATGTGCGCCATATCGTCGATCGCCGAGCCGTCGAGGAACTCCATCGTCAGTACGCGCCGGGCAGAGTAAGCGGGATGTACGCCCGGCACGACAAGCGTCATCAGCCCGAAATCGACGAACAGCGTGCGAAAGACGTCCATCGTCTTCGCTTCGTTGCGGAGATCGAGCTCTTCGGCGATCTGATCGCGGAGGCTGACGATCAGGCCGACGAGGCTGTATCCGGCGTCGGTGCCACGCGCTGCCATGAAGCGCGCGAACCACTCCATCATGCGAATGTCCGTCGCGACCGTCTGCTCGATGCCCGGCCGCAGCACCTTCACGGCCACTTCCGTGCCATCAAGCAGCGTCGCGCGGTGGACCACAGCGATCGATGCCGATGCGAGCGGCGTCTCGCTGAACCGCGAGAACATCGCGCTGAGCGGGCGGCCGAGCTCGGTTTCGACGGTGCGTTTCACGGCGCTGAATGGCACGGGCCGCCCGCTATCGAGACAGGAGCGGAACTCCGCCGCGATCTCTTCGCCGACGATGCCGGGCGCCGACGCGGCGAACTGCCCGAACTTCATGTACGTCGCGCCGAGCCGCTCGAACATGCGTCGCGCCGCTTCGGGCGCGTTGCCCTTGCGCCGGATCACCGTCCGGCCAATCACCGGCGCGAAGTAGCGCGAACCGAACATGCCGATGCGGACGAGACGCCGCGCGGTCCGGACCGGCCCGCTCGCTGGCAGCGCGATCGGCGTCAGTTCCGGCAGCACGCTGGGAGCCGCGTCGGGCGTCAGTTCTGGCGCGTCGGTGGTCGTCACATGCATGCCCTTGTGCCGCCGGATGGGCTCGGTGGGCGACGCTCTGATCGTAGCTCACCCACCGGTATGCACCACTCCAATGCGCGCCCAATAGCAACGCGTTCGCGGTACGATGACCTTATGAGCGACACACTGCAGCTGACCGCGCGCGAACATCGCGCTGCCGGAGAGCGCGCCGAAGAGGCGACGCTCTGGCACGAAGCCGTCCCCGCATACGAGACGGCGCTCTCGCTCGTCGCTAACGGCGACGCGCCGGAGGAAGACGAAGGCGTGCTGCTGACGGCGCTTGGGCGCTGCTATTGGAATCTCTCCGAAGCGCGCACTGCCTGGCGGACGTTGCGTCGCGCGATCACGCTCTGCAGCACGCGCGGCGACGCCACCGGTATGGCGCGCGCGACCGTCGAGGTGCTGCGCATCTGGGGGCCACCAGAACGCCACAAAGCGATGGCCGAGGAGGCGCTCGAAGCGCTCGGCCCGGACGGCGATCCGTATCTGCGCGCGCAACTGCTGATGCGGCTCCGCTGGTTTGAGGACGACTTCATGGCGAAGTTCAACGAGAGCATGGCGATCGCTGAGGAGCACGGCTTCGAAGACCTGCTGGCGAACCGCATCATCGACGACGGTTGGCGCAGGTACGACGAAGGCGACACCGACGGCGGGATCGCGCTCCATCGCAAGGGCCACGAGACGCTGGCCCGGATGAAGCAGTACGAACAAGCCGCCAGCGCATTGCGCGGCGCCGGTTTCGCAACGCTCGTCGCCGGCCGCCTCGATGAGGGCCTGGCCTTCGCGCACGAGACGATCGCCTATGCACGCAGCGTGCACATGAAATTCACTGAGTCGCTCGGCGTCACGGACGCGGCTGGTGTGCTGTTCGCGCGCTGCGAATTCGACGCCTGCCTGGCGCTGCTCGACGAGTTGCCGAACAACGTCGACTTTCGCGCCGATCTGTACCGGATGTGGATCGTCGAACTCCGCGGTGACACGGCCGAGGCTCGTCGCCAGATGGTCGATCCGGAACGCGCGGGCAAGGCGCCGACCGGCATGTCGCAGACGCACGCGGCCGCCGCCGGCGTGCTGTATCACGCCGGCAACGAGGATTCCGCGCGTCAAGAGATGCAAGCGTGGTTCGAAATCTCGCGCGATGACGACGATCTCGCAGACGAGGCGCCGGCGCTGTGGGACTGCATCATCGCGCTCGGCAATGACGAGCTATGGCAGGCGCTGCACAAGGCGTTTCAGCAGAATCGCCAGGGAAGGCCCACGAACGCCAAGTACGCGACGCTGCAAGGCCGTGCGATGGCGCCGGCGCGCGGCGCCGTCGCGTTGCGCCTGGGCCACATCGACGACGCCGATCGCGTGTATCGCGAGGGCACCGAGTGGTGCGAGCGCGAGCGTCTCTGGATCGATGCGGGTTTGTGTCACGTCGGACTGGCCGATGTCGCGACGGCGCGCGGCCACGCCAGGGCTGCGCAAGCGCACATCGCTCACGCCGCCGCGCTCTTCGAGCAGCACGGTGCGAAGTTGTGGCTCGATCGGCTGGTGGCGCCGCGGCTTGTGTAGGTGTATCCACGGGATGAAATAGATGTGAAGCGTGTCGAACGCGTGCGAATCGCGCGTCGGCACGGTGTCGAGGCGTTTGGTGGCGGTCGGACGTCTGGGCGGAGCTGAAGCTCCGCAGCCACCTTCCGAATTGCCGCTGCCAGGAGATGGGTACACCATCGAGGTTTGCCGCTTCCGGCTACGGCCGCTACACTCCCACTGCTAAAGACAGCAGGCGCTCCTTCGGGAGCTTAATCAAAGCCTGCCGAGGCACAAATACGTGAAACTGAGCCTTAAGCGCCCTAGCGGGCGTGCTCGCGCGTGTGCCCTGTCTTTGGACAGGGCCTTTTCATTTGCGGCCTTTTTGATTGGAGGGGCGAACTTGCCAACAGCAGCGAAGGAAGCGACGGTCGCTGAACTCAAGGATCTGGTCGAGCGTTCCAGCATCGTCATCGGCGCCGAGTACCGCGGCCTGACCGTACGCGACGTGACGAACTTGCGGCGCGCGCTGCGGCCGGCAGGCGTCGAGGTCCGCGTCGTCAAGAACCGGCTGTTCCAGATCGCCGCCACGCAGGCCGGCATGGAAATCGCGGGCGAGATCGTCGAAGGGCCGACGATGGTGGTCTTCGGGTACGGCGAGATCGTCGCGCCAGCGAAGGCGATCGCCGACTACGCGCGGACGGCGCGCAACGCGTTCGCCCCGCGCAAGGTGTACATGGACGGCTCGATCGTCGCCGGCAGCATCATCGCCGAACTGGCGACGCTGCCCAGCCGCGACGAACTGATCGGCAAGCTGGTCAGCGCCTTCGTCTCGCCGGTGCAGACATTCGCAAACCTGATCAACGACAGCATGACGGGCTTCGCGCGCCTCATCGATGCGCGCGCGGCTCAACTCGAACTGGAAGCGGCGTAATCAAGTAATCAGCCCGAGGGCCAAGGAGGAAACATGCCGAAGGTAGCAGAAGCGTTCGACATCATCAAGGAAATGACGATCATCGAGCTCCGCGATCTCAACAAGAAGATCGAGGATGAGTTCGGCATCACCGCGGCGGCGCCGGCGATGATGATGGCGCCATCGCCCGGTGGTGGCGGCGGCGCGGCCGCGGCAGTCGCCGAAGAGGAGCAGACGGAGTTCACCGTTATCCTCAAGGAGGCCGGCGCGAACAAGATCAACGTCATCAAGGCTGTGCGTGAAGTAACGACGCTGGGCCTGAAAGAAGCGAAGGACCTCGTCGAGAGCGCGCCCGTGAACGTGAAGGAAGGCATCGCCAAGGCGGAAGCCGAAGCCGTAAAGGCGAAGCTGACGGAAGCCGGCGCGACGGTCGACCTGGCGTAGAAACCAACATTAACGTCGGAAGGCAACAACCGCCCCGCGGCGTGCATGGCGGTGCGATATGCACGTCGCGCGGCGATTGGCTGATATAGTACGCCCGTGAATTGCTACTCCTGCGAACACTCCGCCGTCAACGCCTGCAAGCGTTGCGCACAGCCGTACTGCGATGAACACGGCAACGCGCAGTACTGCGCCGATTGTCTGCGCCCCGCGAGCGCGCTGCCATCCTTCAACCTCTACCGGGGCGCGCTGCTGACCATGCTCGTCGGCACGGCTGTGGCTGTGTTCTTGCTCGTGCGCCCGCCCGGCGAGACGAACAGCGCATCGCCGATTTTCGTCGGGCGCACCGTGCCGACGGAGTCGCGCGGCGATGCGACGCCATCGGCCGCTCCGGCGACGCCACGCGCAACATCGACGCCCAGCACACCCACGCCCGAGCCCTCGGCTACCGCCAGTCCGTTCGGGGAGTACATCGTCCAGGACGGCGACACGCTGATCAGCATCGCCGAAGCGAACCTCCCGGCCGGAGACGATTCGTTCGCGTTCGCGCAGGCGATCGCCACCCTCAACGGGCTTGATTTCGATGCTCCGCTGATTGACGTCGGCGACACGCTGCTGTTGCCGAGACCGCCCGCCGAATAGCGACTATGGAAGATCCACGGGGAGATCCAGAGGCTGCGGCGCGCAAATCGCTCGTTCGCGGCCTCGCGGTGTATGCCGCGTTGCTGGGGCTTGATGTGCTGGCGCTCTACTATATTGCGTCGCGGGGATCCGGCGGCGCGTCGTATGTGACGTTCTCCGTCGTTGGCGTCGTCGGATTGCTGCTGGCGTATCAAGTCGTCCAGCACTACCGCGATCTGCATGCGCCCCTGGCCGAGACCGATGGCGTGGTCGTGCGGAAGTGGACGCGCGCGGACCTCATTATCGCGTGGAACAGCTACTACATGTCGGTCGACCGCACGGTCTTTCGGATTGGTCCGCTGCAATACGTCGAGCTGAGCGTCGACAAGTTCGTGACGGTGGTGCACTTCCCAAACACCCTCAACGTGGTCTCGATCCACGAGATCGCCGCGCCGGCGCCGAACCCGCCCCGGGAGTTTTGACCGGCTGGCGCGTTGCTGTGCTAGGATGCGCCGATCGTCGGCCCCGGCTCTGGCCGGGCAGGCAGGTGGGGTGTGACGCACATGCGCCTATTCATCATCGCGCTCGTTCTCGCTGTCGCTGCGGCCGGTGGCGTGGCGACACCGCCGTCGAGCGCGCACGCCGCACCGAGCGCGCCGGCGCTGGCCCCCGCTACGGCACAACTTCAGCAGCCGGTCGATGACAATGACGACACGCGCGTCGAAGTGCAACTTGTCGTCCTGGGCGCGGCGGTGTCGCTGGTCGTTGGCGTCGGCGTCGCGGCGTACCTGCTGAGGCGGCGGCTGGGCTTAGTGGCGCCGGCGCCTGATGCACCGACGGACGCGCATCATTGATGGAGCGAGCCGTAGGGCGGGCACGGCTGGTTTCGAAGCGCACGGTAACGGAACCTTCGGGCGGCGCTGGACGTATCGACTAACACAGATGTTGCGGACGGTTGACACCCCGAGTGGTCGCGACCAAAATGAACTCCATTCAGTGAAGCCCGCGGAGGGGCGTACGGGCGAAGGCCCAACGGGAGGCGGGACGATGAGTGACAACGAGCTGGGGCTTCGCTATTGGACGAACCGGCGCGTCACGCGCAGACGCGTGCTTGGCACGACGGCAGTGAGCGCGGGCGCGCTCGCCGCCATCGGTCTCGTCGGCTGTTCGGGTGGTGACGATAATGGAGGCAATGGCGGTGGTAACGGCGATGGCGTCCCGACGGCGCGCGCCGTGCAGGACGGCACGCAGGACGGTCCCGGGAAGCCGGGTGGCATCCTTCGCGTGCGCCAGGCCGACGCGCTGCCAAGCATGAACCCGTTCGGTGCCGGCATTTTCGCACTCGCCCAGGGTCTGACTCTGGGCTTCACGGTGTTCGATCACATGTGGTATGTGCCGACGGACACCGGCGAACTAATCCCGTTTCTCGCGACGAAGGTGCAGCAGCCCGACGAAGACGGCACCGTCATCGCCGAACTTGGCGAGGCCGTGTTTCATGACAAGGAGCCGGCAAACGGCCGCGCCGTGACAGCGAATGACGTCGCAGCGAGCTACAAGCGCTTCCGTGCCGAGACGCCGTTTGGCTATAGCTGGCTGCACGACGTGATGGACGACGTCGTCGCGACCGACGACAAGACGGTGAAGATCACGCAGAAGTTCCCCTGGGCGTGGGTGTTCACCTCGTCGAACGCGGGCTCGCCCATCACCAGTTCGATTTTGCCCGAGGAGATTCTTACCGGGCACGATGACCTGTTGTTGCGAGACGCCGTCGGATCGAGCCACTGGATCCTCGATAGCCACGACAACGGCGCGAACATCAAGTTCCGCAGGTTCGATAACTTCCGCGTCGAGGGCCAGCCGCTGCTCGATGGCGTGGACTTCCGCTTCATTACCGATGCAAACGCGGCGCACTCCGCGTTCGTGGCGAAGGAACTGGATACGTTCACGTTCTCAAGCAAGAAGCAATCCGACGACACGCTCGCGCGTCTCGGTGACGAGATTGCCGTTGGCAGCGACCTGTCGCGCGACTACTACAACCTGATGATGAAGTTCGAGCCGCCGTTTACGGACATCCGCGTGCGTCAGGCGTTCAACCTCCTCATCGACCGCGACGAGATCATCCTCCTCATGGAAGACGGTAACGGCCAGAAGACGGGCCCGATCCCGCCGGCGCATCGGCGGTACGCGCTTCCCGAAGATGATGCCGACCTGCAGGAATACTTCCGCCACGATATCGCCGAAGCGAAGCAGTTGCTCGATGCAGCCGGCTTCGACTACGACGACGAGATCGAGCTCAAGCACTCGACGCGCACCGGCGATTCCGAGGTTTCCGAGATCCTGAAGGCGCAACTGGCGCGCGGCGATGTGAAAATCAAACTGGTGCCGGAGGATCTCGTGAAGTGGTTCAGCCAGACGCTGAACCAAAGCCAGTTCCGCCTCACGGCCTTTCAGCATCTGCCGTACGAGGACCCCGATCTGCCGCTCCGCTTCTACCTCGGGCCAGAGGGCGATCGCCAGGCAAACTTCATGGGATACCGCGAGCCCAAGGTCGATACCGCCGTACTCGCCGCCGCTCAGGAGCTCGACGAAGAGACGCGCGTCGAGAAGGTTTACGAAGCGCAGCGCGTGATCATGAAAGAGTACTCGCCGATGCTGAATCTTCACTCCAAGATCAACTACAGCGGGCGCTACTCGTACGTGAAGGGTGCGATCACGGGACGCGGTTCGCTCGGTCTGTTCAACCGCACAACCTGGCTGGACAAGGCATGACGCACGGTGACGCGGCCGCAGCAAGCACCGTGGTGGGACAGGACGGATAATGCTGCGCTACACGCTGCGACGCCTGGCCTGGTTGCCGATCATCCTTTTTGGCGTCTCGCTGATCGCGTTCTTCGTGCTGCGCTGGCTGCCCGGACAGGATCCCGCTGCCGCGATGGCCGGCCAGGGGGCTACGGAAGAACAACTCGCCGAGATCCGCGCCGAGATCGGACTCGATAAACCAAAGCACGAGCAGTACTTCACGTGGCTCGGCGACATGGTCACGGGCGACTTCGGTAAGACCTTCACCAGTGAGAAACCGATCCGCGAAGAGTTCATCCGGCGTTTCCCGGCAAGCTTCGAGATCGTGTTCCTCAGCCTCGTCTTTAGCGCCATCTTCGGTCTGTCGTTCGGCATCCTGTCGGCGCTCTACCGAAACGGCATCATCGACTACGGCGTTCGGTTATTCGCCGTGTTCGGCGCATCGATCCCTGAGTTTTTCCTGCTGACGTTGCTCATCGTCATACCGACGTACTTATGGCGGTATTCGCAGCCGGTCGGCGGCTACGTGCCGATTTACGAAGACCCGATCACGAATCTGCGGCTCTTCCTGCCGCCGGCGATCATCATCGGCATCGGCGGGTCCGCCGGCCTGATGCGCCTGACGCGTACCACGATGCTGGAGGTGTTGCGCAGCGACTACGTGCGCACGGCCCACGCGAAGGGTCTGCACCGCCACACGGTCGTCCTGAGTCACGCGCTGCGCAACTCGGCAACGCCGATCGTGACGGCGATCGGCACAGCGTTCGTCGCGATCTTCGGCGGCTCGATCATCGCCGAGCAGATTCTCAGCATCGACGGGTTGGGACGCTGGTTCTTCCAGTCAGCGTTTACGCGCGATCTGCCCGTCGTGCAGTTCCTCACGGTATACACCGCTGCTGTTGTTGTCCTTATCAACCTCATGGTCGACCTGTCGTACGGCTACGTCGATCCGCGTGTGAGGTACAGCTGATGGCGACACTCGCGACACCGGCGGCGCGACATGGCAGCGACAAGTGGGAGCTGCCTGCCGAAAAGCCGTTCCTCGTGCGGATCTCCAAGCCGTGGATTCACAATCCGCTCGGATTGATCGGTCTCGTGATCGTTGTTGCGTTCTTCGTGCTTGGTGTGATCGGGCCATACATCACCCCATACGATTCAAGCGAACTCAATGCGCAGGCGCGTCATCTCTCGCCCAGCGCGGAGCACCCCTTCGGCACGAACAATCTCGGCCAGGACATGCTCAGCCGCATTCTTGAAGGCACACGCATCTCGCTGAAGTTCGGCGCGATGGTGATGATCTTCGGATTCATCCCTGGCACCGCGCTCGGCATCATGAGCGGTTACTTCGGTCGCTGGGTCGACTATGCGATCCAGCGCTCGGGCGAGGCATGGACGGCGTTCCCGCAACTACCGATCCTGCTGACGGTCATTACCGCCGTCGGACCCGGGCTAACGGCAGCGGTCGTTGTAATCGCGATCGGCGCGCTGTTTGGGGGATCGCGGTTGATGCGGGCCGTGGCCCTCGTCGAGAAACAGAAAGACTACGTGCTTGCCGCGCGTGCCACCGGCGCGAGCGAGATGCATCTCCTCATTCGCCATGTCGTGCCAAACATCATGCCTTTCATTCTGGTGGGCTTGAGCAGCGTCTTCGCCGTCGCGGTCATCGCTGAAGCCGCCCTCAGCTTTCTCGGGCTGGGCGTCGAACGCGGGACGCCCGGATGGGGTATCGACCTTTCGATCGGCCGTGATCAGGCGACATCGTACCCGCATCTCGTGATCTTCCCCGGAATCGCGATCAGCATCGTCGTACTGGGGTTCAATCTGCTCGGAGACACGCTACGCGACATCCTCGACCCGCGGCTGCGGGGCAGCACCGGGCCTCGCAAGTAAGCGACTCGCCTCCCGTTCTACGCCCGCCGCCGGAAACGCGATACGCTGCGCTTATGGCCGACGACCGCTTCTACCCGCAGATCAACTTCGCCTCGCTCGACGCCGACGACTCATCGTTCGAGCGATCGCGTGTGGTCGTGCTACCGGTACCGTACGACTCGACCGTAACCGCACGCGCCGGCACCCGCGACGGCCCGCGCGCGATCATCGAAGCGTCGGCCGATATGGAGCTGTACGACGTCGGTGTCGGCGGCGAACCCTGGCGTCATGGGATCCATACGTTGCCGGAACTCGCCCCCCACACCGGTTCGCCGGAAGCGATGACAGACCGCATCGAAAGCGTTGTCGGCGAGTTGCTGGACGCCGGCAAGTTCGTCGTCACGCTGGGAGGCGAGCATACCGTTGCGGTTGGCGCCGTGCGCGCGCACGCGAAGCGCACGCCCGGGCTGTCGGTGCTCGCGTTCGACGCGCACTCGGACATGCGGGACACGTATCTCGACTCAAAGTACAACCATGCCTGCACGCTGCGGCGGGCACACGAGTCGGCGCCGGTGACGCAGGTGGGGCTCCGCAGCGCGTCGCTCGAGGATCACGCGCACATTCGCGACGAAGGGCTGGCGTTCTACTCGCCGCGCGAGTTTCGGGCCGCGGGCGCGAAGGCGGTCATCGATCGGCTGAGCGACCGTGTCTACATCACGATCGATCTCGACAACTTCGATCCGTCGGAGATGGCCGCCGTCGGCACGCCGGAGCCGGGCGGGCTTCACTGGGATGAAGTGTCGGATCTGCTGATCGCGCTCACGAAGTCGAAGCGTGTCGTGGGGTTCGACGTGACGGAGCTGTCGCCGTCGCTCGGTCCTCGTTCCTGCGCGCAACTCGCGGCGAAGCTGACGTACCGGCTGATCGGCCTCGCGCTCGGGCCGGTGGACTAGCGATGCCCGAACGCAAAGGCCGCAAGCGCCGTCCCGTCGACCGTCGCCGAGGCGACGACGCGTCTGTGGAAGCTTCTGCACGCGAGAACACGCCCGAAACGCCGTCCTTCACATCACGGCAGATCACGCCGCCGAACCAGCCGCCGTTGCCGTCGCCGACGGCGCGTGCGAGCGGTCTGCTGATCGCTGTGATCACCGCGTTCTTCGCCGTGCTCGTCCTGCGCGACGGCCTCACCGGCGATCACACGACGATCGATGCGACACTGCGCATCTTCGCGGGCGTATCGCTCATCGCGTTGTCGCTGGCGGTGGGTGTGCTGGTTCTGGCGCCCGAAGTGGTCCGGCGGTTGCTGGCGGGGCGACGCCGGTAGACAGTGCCCGAAATCGAGGGAAAGATGACCGAGATCAGTTTCGCATCGCCGGAGTTTCGCGCGGATCCGTACCCGACCTACGCCGCGCTGCGGCGCGAAGAGCCGGTACATCTGTCGCCCGTCGGCTACTGGGCGATCAGCCGGTACGACGACGTCGTGCACGTACTGAAGAATCCTGCGATCTTCTCGTCGGCAGCGATGTCGATGGACATCGCCGGGCGGCCGACGACGACCGTCATCAACGCTGATCCTCCGCTGCACACGCGGCTGCGGAACATCGTCAGCCGCGCGTTCACGCCGCGGATGGTCGCCGACATGGAGCCGCGCATCCGCGAGATCACGGCGACGCTGCTCGATCGCGTCGCCGCGACCGGCGAGATTGACTACGTGCGCGATCTCGCCATTCCGCTGCCGGTCACCGTGATCGCCGAGATCCTCGGCGTCGATCCGGCGCACGGTGAAGACTTCAAGCGTTGGTCGAACGCGATCATCGGGAACGCGGCAAGCAACGCTGATGCCGTTGTTGACGCGTCCGGATCGCGCGACGACGATCAGCGTGAGTTCCGCGAGTACTTTGCGCGTGTGATCGAGGAGCGCCGCCGCGAGCCGCGGGGCGATCTGATCAGCGCGCTCGCAGCGGCGCAGGACGACGATCACCAACTGACGGCTGACGAGGTGCTCGCGTTCACCGGATTGCTGCTGATCGCCGGCAACGAGACGACGACGAATCTTCTCGGCAGCGCCATGCTCGCACTGCTCGAGCATCCGGAGCAGCTTCAGCTCGTGCGTGATGATCGATCGCTGGTGCCGGCGCTCGTCGAAGAAGCGTTGCGCTACGATTCGCCGGTGCAGCTCATCATCCGCATGACGACGGAAGACACGACGGTCGGCGACCACGCAATACCGAAAGGCGCGCCGGTGCTGCCGCTATTCGCCTCCGCGAACCGCGACGAGCGCCGGTTCCCGGAGCCCGATACGTTCGATATCCGGCGCAACACGCAGGGGCACATGGCGTTCGGCCACGGCGTCCACTTCTGCCTCGGCGCGCCGCTCGCGCGTCTCGAAGCAAAGGTCGCGCTCGAAGAGACGCTGCGCCGTCTGCCGTCGCTCGCCCGCACGATGCCGAACGTCGACCGCATCAACTCGATGCTGCTGCGCGGGCTGGCGTCGCTGCCGCTGCGGTTCGATACGGTGCCGGTGGCGTGAACCGCCGTTAGCGTTCATCGTCCCGCATCGCTACCGCCACCCAGATGAATCGCGGCTGCGAGTCAACGTCCGCCAGGAACACGCGATACTGGAAGACGAGCGGCACGATACCGTCGTAGTACTGGTAGAACACGCGCCCATCATCGTCGATGCGCGACTCAATCAAGCTTGAACGGTCGACCGGAAAAGGATCGTCCTCAAGCGCCGGAAGGATCTGCTGACGGTAGAACTGCTGCTGGGCAGGCGTCAGGAAGCTAACCGCGAGGGTGACGCCCGGATCCGGAATTGTCCTGAACTTCACCAGCCTCCAACATCTCCAAATATCGGGCAAATACGGCATCGCCACGAGCGAGCGCTTCCGTATCCACACGCTTCGCGGCCCGATCGAGGATTTCGCGGCGCTCCTCCGGGGTGCGAGGACTGTTCGCATTCACGAGCGCTTCATGCCGCTCCCGGATAGAGGGCAGCGTGCCATTGTCCTGACGGAGAGCCTTACGCAGTTTCGCCAGTAGTCGCGTTGCTACTGGCACGTTGCCTGATTCGCGCACGTTCATCGCACTCCATCGGCTCGTTCGCTTCTTGCGCAGTCTAAGCCAGCGATCCCAAATTAGAAAGCTCGCCCGTTCGACGGGCGCACGGTCGACGCCTACCCGACCGAAAAGAGTTCGATCGGCTGCCGCAGCCCCGTGCGGTCCTTCGGGGGCTTACCCTGTTCGGCGAGGCGCAGGTCGAGGCGGTTGAGGCAGTCGTCGGCGTTCTGGTTCTGCACACCGCACACGTTGCACGGCGTCTTGTGGCAGTCGGGCGTTGTCTCCTGTCGCAGCGTCTTCAGCCACTCGCCGCGCAGGTACGACGGCGTGACGCCGATATTCAGGTGTGACCACGGGAACGTCTCGCCGAGATCGCGCTCGCGATAGGCGAAGAACGCGGGGTCGAGATCGGCGTCGCGCATCGCCTGCTCCCAGCGCGGCCAGTCGTAATGTTCATGCCATGCGTCGAAGCGGGCGCCGGCCAGCCACGCGTTGTGGATCGCTTTGCCGAGACGCCGGTCGCCGCGCGATAGCACCGCTTCGAGCAGGCTGTGCTCCGGGTCTTCCCACGTGAATGCAACGCCGGCCTTCTTCAGATGCTCGCGCAGGTACGTGTGCCGCGGCCGCAGCACTTCCGGGCGCGCTTGCTGCGCCCATTGGAACGGCGTGTGCGCCTTCGGAATGAAGTTCGACGTGCTGACGCGCACCTTCGCTCGCCCGCCGTGGTAGCCGCGCCCGATCTCGCGCACGCGCTTCGCCAGCGTGACGATGCCCTCGATGTCCTCGTGCGTCTCCGTCGGCTGCCCGACCATGAAGTACATCTTGACGTTCGTCCAGCCCTGCTTGAACGCGTTGTCGGCGGCGGCGTACAAATCGTCGTCGGTGACGATCTTGTTGATCGTCATGCGCAGCCGTTCGGTGCCGGCTTCGGGCGCGAACGTGATGCTGTGCTTGCCGCGCGTCGCGACGGCTTCCGCCACACGCACGGAGAAGCTGTCGACGCGCATCGACGGCAGCGACATCGTCAGTTCCGAACCGAAATGCGCGCGCAGCTTGTCCACCATGTCGACGATCTGCGAATGGTCCGTGCTGCTGAGCGAGACGAGCGACAGTTCGTCGTAGCCGGTGTTCTTCTGCAGCTCGATCGCCGCCTGCAACACTTCGTCCGGAGAGCGTTCGAGGCGTGGGCGGTAGATCATGCCCGCCTGGCAGAAACGGCAGCCCTGCGTGCAGCCACGCTGAATCTCGATCGCCATGCGATCGTGTACGGTCTGCACGAACGGCACGATCGGGTTCGTCAGCGACGGCGGCAGTTGCTGGACGAAGCGCTTGACGACGCGCGGCGGCACAGTGTCATCGATCGGGTCGATCGAGCGGATGGTGCCGTCGTCGTTGTACTGCGGCGCGTAGAAGCGTGGCACGTAGACGCCCCAGATCTTCGACAGCGCGCGCAGCATCTCATCGCGCGTGCCGCGTCCCTGCTGCTTCCACTCGCGGATGAACGATGTGATGTCGACGATCGTCTCCTCGCCGTCACCGAGCGCGAAGACGTCGACGAAGTCGGCGAGCGCGTCCGGGTTGAGCGCGCCGGAGCCACCACAGAGCACCAGCGGGTGCGCATCGGTGCGATCGGCGGCGAGCACCGGCAGGCCAGCGAGATCGAGCAGATTGAGGATGTTGGTGTACGTGCCCTCGTAGCTCAGCGAGATGCCGATCATGTCGAACTCGCCGATCGGATGGCGCGTCTCGAGGCTCCATAGCGGGATGCCTTCGGCGCGCATGATCGGCTCGAGGTCTGACCACGGCGAGAATACGCGCTCGGCGAGCATGCCTTCGCGCTTGTTGACGATGTCGTAGAGGATGCCCAGCCCAAGGTTCGACATGCCGATGTCGTAGAGGTCCGGATACGCAAGCGCGACGCGCACGTCGCACGCATCCCACTCCTTGACGATCGAGTTCCATTCGCCGCCCGTGTAGCGGGCCGGCTTCTGGACGCGGCTGAACACAGATTCGAGATTCGTGAGCGCTGGCATACAATCGTGGCCTCTCGCGCGGCATGTTGCCGCGGCACATCATGGTAGCAGGTGAGGGTGTGGACGTTGATCCTCGTCACCAGCCCTGGTGATTAGGGATTGGTGATTGGAAGACACCGGCAGCGGGCGCGAGACCAACACCAATCACTAAGCACCAGTCGTCGTTTCGGCGGCGCCGTCATCAAAGCAGAAGCCGTTCACCCCTACGAATGAACGGCCACGCTTGCTATTCGGTTGTTCGCTGCTGCGTGCTAGTAGCGGTCGCGATCGCCGCCGTAGCCGCCACGGTCACCACCACCGCCGCCGCCGTATCCGCCGCCGCCACCCTGTGGCGCCTGCGTCCGGAAGCAATCGCGGCAGTAGACGGGCCGGTTGCCACGCGGCTGGAACGGTACTTCCGTCTCTTTGCCGCACTGCGCGCATGTCGCCGGGTACATCTGGCGCGGCTCGGACGAGTACCCGCCGCCGCCGCCACCGTAGCTCCCGCCACCACCACCGTAACCGCCGCCACCGCCGCCGTAGCTGCTGCCCCCACCATCACCGCGCGCGCTCTTGCGGGCGCGGCGGCAGTCGGGGCAACGCTTCGGCTCGTTCGTAAATCCACGGCTCGCGTGGAACTCCTGATCGTCGGCGGTGAAGACGAATTCCGCTCCACAGTCGACGCAGGCCAAATTCTTGTCGGTGTAGGGCACCTGACGACCTCCTATGAACGGTTTCCTTGTCGTCAGGGCGGAGCGAAGCGTAGGGCGATTCGCGGCGGACTTAGGACGGGAAACTACCTTAAAGACGGGGGTACAGTAACAGACTCGCCGAATGCCTTGCAACGGGATCACGTCTCACAAATTAGGTGCTATGGGACGATGTGCTCCCCGGTACGCGAGGCGGGGGGCGGGAAGCCGGAAGCGAGAGCAGGCACGACGGGCCATATGATTCCCTGCGACCGCCTATCGCGCGGAGCTGAGGCTGATGCTGAGAGGGAGCAGTTAGCGTGAACGAGCGCGTCGAATACGTGCGTACCGATGACAGCTGCCTGTTGTGGACCGCGTCCGCGGGCGACGGGGTGCCCGTCGTGCTTTGCCACGGCGGCCCCGGTCTGTGGGATTATCTGGATCCGGTCTCCGACATGATCAAGCACTCCGCAGCTACCCACCGTTGGGATCAGCGCGACGGCGGGCGTTCGTCCGTCGTACCGCCGTACACGATCGAACGCTTCGTGGCCGATCTGGAGACGTTGCGCGCTCACTTCCATCACGAGCAGTGGATCGTGGCCGGGCATTCCTGGGGTGCGACGCTGGCGCTCGAATACGCGCTCCGTTACCCCGCGCGGACTCTGGCCCTCATCTACATCGGCGGGATCGGCATAGGGACGGAGTGGCGACCGGCGTACTACGCCGAACGCGAAGCGAGGCTGCGCGCGGCAGGCGACCTCGCCCGCTGGAACGAACTGCATTCGCGAGACCGCACGCCGGAGGAAGAACGCGAGCTGTGCGTCATCACGTGGGCAACGGACTATGTCGACGGCGAACACGGAAAGCGGCCGGCGGCCGAGATGTTAGCGCCAGGATTCCTTCCAAACTACGAGGTGAATGCCGTTCTCAAGGATGCGCTTGACGGCGAGTCCACCATGATGGAGCGCTGCGCCAGTCTCCATGCGCCCGTGCTGATCGTCCACGGCGACACGGATCCGCGGCCGCCGTCCGCTGTCGCATCGCTTGCGCGCTCTCTTCCGAACGCCACCGAACAAGTAGTGACTGGCGCGGGGCATTTACCGTGGGTGGAGCAGCCCGCCGTAGTCGGTGAGGCCCTGCGCTCGTTCATCGCAAGGCTTTCGGTTTAGGCACTAGCCGCTACGCGAACGCCGCTACCACCTCATCGTTGATGCGCTGGTAGACCTCGCGCTTCCACGGCCCCTGGCTTGTCATGATCATCTGCGTGATCCCGGCCTTCGCGTACTCCTCGACAACGCTGCGCACATGGTCCGGCGACCCAATCGGCAACACGCGCTTCGCCTCCTCCGGCTTAAGGCCCATGCCGGCGCCGAACATGCCCGCGATGCGGTCGATGAAGCCCTCGTTGTCGCTGACGACGATCGTGCCGAACAGCGTCTTCTCGATTTCGGACGGGTCGCGGCCGGCCTCGCGGCAGTGCTGGTCGAGCACGGCGATCTTCTCGCGGATGCCGTCGGGCGTGCCGGAGACGTTCATCACGTCGCCGTAGCGGGCGAGCGTGCGCAGCGTCCGCTTCTCACCGCCGCCGCCGATCATGATCGGAGGGTGCGGCTTCTGCACCGATTTCGGCAGGAAGACGGCGTTGCGCAACTTGTAGTGTGTGCCGTCGAAGTCCACCGGGCCATCCGAATCGAACAGCAGGCGGATCACCTGCGCGGCTTCTTCGAGCCGGTCCTGGCGCTCCTTCACCGGCGGGAACGGGATGCCGTACATGCGGTGCTCGCCCTCGTGCCACGCCGCGCCGAGCGCCAGTTCGAGGCGGCCGTTGCTGAGGTGGTCGATCGTCACGGCCATCTTCGCCAGCACGGCGGGTTCGCGATACGTCACGCCCGTCACGAGGCAGCCGAGGCGCACGCGCTCTGTGATCGCAGCCAACGCCGCAAGCGCTGACCAGCCCTCGAAGCAGTTGGCGTTCACATCCTGCCCCGGCCCCGGCGGGACAAAGTGATCGAACGTCCACGCGCTGTGAAACTTCGTGTCGCGGTCGATGAAGCGCCACATGTCCTCGATCTCGCGCCACTCGACGTTGTTGAGGCTGGTCTGGATGCCGAAGCGCATCTTCGTGTCTGGCATGGGCGTCTCCTTCGTGCGGACGGTTGGATGTGTGCCGACATGATGACGCGCGGACGGTTCACCGCAAAGATGCAAAGAGCGAAAAGGTCGCAAAGGGCGGACGATGGGGGTCGGAGTCGGACGCTGTCGACCAGACACCGGACACCAGTGTCCGGCTACCTTGCTGATGCCTGCCCTTGGAAGAACTCCCAGATCAAATCCGTCGCGTGGATTTCGCGGGTGACGGCGCCGAGACGCGGGACATCGATCGCGCCGGGCCAGGTGTGCCCGCCGCCTTCGACGACGAACAGCACGACGGCAACCTCCGCGTCGCACTCGCTGTAGGCGATCGTGCGGACATGCTCCGACACCTCGGCCAGCGACGGCTCCTCGTTACAGCGATTGTGCTCGGCCCAAAGCCGTGCCGACTCCTCGATGCTGCGGACGGGGTACATCGCGCCGCACGCTGACGTGCCGCCTTCGAACGGGACGCACGCGTCGTCGGTGCCGTGGAACGCGATCACGGGGAACGGCTGATTCGTGCCGCAGTTCAGCGGGTACGCGAGCGCCGTCACGGCGGCGACGCCGGCGATTCGGTCAGGCATTCCGCAAGCGACGCGCTGCGCGAAGGCGGCGCCGTTCGACATCCCGACCGCGTAGACGCGCGTGCTGGCAATGCATAACTCGGCTTCGAGTTTGTCGAGGAGCGCGCCGACGAAGCCGATGTCGTCGACGCCGCCGGTAATCGGGAACGCGAGATTCCACGCCTGCCGCTCGCCCGTTCCGTTCGGTGAGACGACGATGAAGCCCGCTTCGTCGCCCTTCGCCGGAAGACCGGAGTACAGCAACTGATCGCGCGCATTCGAACCGAAGCCGTGGAAGTTGAGTACCAGCGGCAGCCGCGTGATGCCATCATACGCCGGCGGGATGTGGACGCTGTACGTGCGCTCGAGGCCGCCGTGTGCAAGCGTCCCGTTTGAATCGCCCGCGACCGCTATGCTTGCCGCCGGTGAGCAAGCAGCGATACGCGCGACATCGCTGGGGCGCGTCGCCTCGGCGGGAGCGGTAGCGCTGGCCATCGCGCCGCCGACGCTGCGTGTCGCGTCCGGTGCTCGGGTCGCGCTCGCCGTCGCCTCATCGCTGTCATCGGCGTCATCACAGCCGGCCATCGCCAGCGCCAAAGCCGCGACAAGCAGCAGTGCGAACGGGCGCATCAACTCCAGAGATCCGGGTTGGCGTCCCGGTGCTTGCGCCGGAGACGCTCGAACAGCGCGTAGAAGCCGTCGCTGTTGATGTCGGGCGTGGTCATGATAACGGCGTCCTCGTTGTTGTCGGTGTAGTACCGCACGCGCAGCCCGACGCGGTCGAACCCGTACTTCAGATAGAGTTCCTGCGCGGCGTCGTTCGACTTGCGCACTTCGAGCGTCACGGCTTCTTGCTCGTACTCCAGCGCCATCTCGATCACGGTGATCAGCAGCCGCTCGGCGATCCCCATGCGCCGGTACCGCTCGCGCACGGCGACCGTGACGACGTGCGCCTCGCCGACCATCAGCCAGACGCCGATGAAGCCGAGTACCTGCTCGCCCGGCAGCGGCGCGCCTTCGCCGCCTACGATGCGGCGCAGCGTCCCCCAGAGCCCGCCCGGCGACGAACCGTTCGTCCCGTCGCCACGCTGCCCGGACGGCTGCTCCGCGATGACGAAGTAGCGCGCCATCTTGTTCTGCAGCTCGCGCCGATACGCCGTCGGCGGCCATTGCGCCGAAAACGACTCGCGTTCGATGTCCGCGATCTGGTCGATGTCGTCGGGAGACATCGGGCGAAGGCGCGTGTGAAGCAGCGTGCGCATCACGTCATTCTATCAAGCAGCGGGCGCGGAGTTGGGGCAGTGCAGAACGGGGGTGGATCGCGCGGTTTCGAACGATCACGACCGGTTCAATCTACAGGCGGAGCTGAAGCTCCGCGGCTACACTTTTTTTGGGTGCGTTGTCGGACGTGTCAACGCTACTGCGGCAGCGACGGCCGCCCCACATCGCCGTAGAGCTGGCGGTAGCGGGCGTAGTGCTCCATGACGAGGCGGATGTAGCGGCGCGTCTCTTCGAACTCGACGTCTTCCGCGAACAGATCGACGTCGGCGCCGGCCGATTCGATCGCGTTCAGCGCGGTGCCCGGGCCGCCGTTGTAGGCGGCCAGCGCGTGATACGCGTTGCCCTCGAACGATGTCAGTTGCGATGCGAGATAGTTCGCGCCGAACCGCAGGCTCAGCTTCGGGCGGAACAGGTCCGTCAGCTCCCAGTCCGTGACGCCGAGTATATCCGCGATCGATTGTCCCGTCGGCTCGATCACCTGCGTCAATCCGAGCGCGCCAGCCGACGATCCAGCGTCAGGATCGTAGAAGCTCTCCTGTCGCACGAGCGCGAGCAGCAGCAGCGGCGGCACGTCTTCGCCTTCGGCGGCGCTCTCGACAAGATCTCCGTATGCCGGCGGATAGGCGACCCGCAGCAGATCGTCCGGCGGCTCCGGCGCGTCGTCCGGCAGATCGGCGATCAGCGTTGTCGCCGCGCGCGACGCCCAGTCGGTAGGGCCGTCCTCGTACATGCGCCGCGTCGTGCGGTAGAGCGCGGCCAGGCCGTCCTCGGACGCGTCGTTGACCAGCGAGCGGTACACCGTGTCGGCCTGTCCCGTGAGGCCCACCGTTGTCAGTTCAGCAACGACACGCCAGCGCGGATCGTCTGCGACCGGCGTTGCCGCAACGGGCGTCACACCGGCGACCTCTTCGATGTACTCCGCGACGTCGTCCCAGTCGATCTCGTCGTCATCGAGATCCGCGTCATCGGTGTCGTCGTCATTGTCGCCGAGCAGCACTTCGGCGCGCAGTGCGTAGAAATCCGCCGGCTCCTCGTCGACGAGGCGTCGCAGCGTCCGTTCGCCCTCCGCGTTGCCGGCGTCAGTCTCGGCGCGGCCCTGCCAGAACAGCGCGCGGGCGCGCCCTTCGTCGTCGCTCGCGCTGGACGCAAGCGCACCCCAGGCGAACGCAGCGCCGGTGAGATCGCCGCTTCGGTAGAGCGTCATGCCGCCGTGGAACCGCGCGTCGGCGGCAAACTCAGACGTAGTGAACCGCGCGACGAGCGTCCCGTACGTCGCGCGCGCCTCGTCGTAGCCGCCGGCGATCTCGAGCAGCCGCCCGCGCCACCAGAGCGCATCATCGGCGAGCGGGCTATCGGGCGCGAGATCGTACGACTGCTGGTAGCGCGCGATCGCGGAGTCCACCTCGCTCTGACGTTCATCGATCGCCGCCAGGTAGTACAGCGATTGCGCGGCGTTGTCACCGGCGAGGATAGCCCGGTCAAACGCCTCGCGCGCGGCGGTGTTGCGGAACGCCCGGTAGTTCACGTAGCCACGCGTGTAGTCGCTCGTTGCCACGCTCGCCGCATCGAGTTCGTCGAGCAACTCGGCGGCGGGGCCGCTATCCGGGTAGCTCACCACGACGGTGCGATACTCCTCGACCCACGCCGGATCGCCGAGCCGCTTGTGCACGGCGCCCAGCCGTGCGAGCGCCGACGGCACATCGCCGCCGCTGCGCGCGCGGTCGTACCAGCCGAGCGCGCTGAGATCGGCGCCCGCCTGCTCGAAGGCCGAGCCCATGCTGAGCAAGAAGGACGACTCGAATTCTGGCTGCAGATCGCCGGCCAGCGCCTCTTCGGCGGCGGTTTCCGCCTCCGCGATGCGGCCGAGACGCGCGAGCATCTTCGCGCGTTCGACGCGCGCGAACGGCGCCAGCACGCCATTGGCTGCGATGTAGCGCTCGTAGTTCGCGAGCGCGCCCTCCGTGTCAGCGAGATCGTCGAGCGTCGAGGCGAGCATGTAGCGCGCGGGCGACGCGTCGTCGGTCGCGCCCGGATCGGCGAGAAACGCCTCGAGCGTCAGGCGTGCTTCGTCGTGGCGGCCGGTGCGCGACAGGAGTTGCGCGGCGCGGAAGCGGGCGTCCTGCCGCTCGTCGCCGTCGCTTTCGGCGACGACGGCGGCGTACACGTCGATCGCCGCTTCCAGCTCTCCCTCGTACTCAAGCGTCGCGCCGAGACCCGGGTCTGCGGGCGCTTCCGTTGGCGTCGCCGTCGGCGCGGCTGTCTCGCCGGGCGCGGGCGTGTTGACGCGCGTCGGTGTCGCCGGCGTGTCGTCGCCGCCGTCACACGCGGCCGTGGTCAGCGCGATGATCGTGAGCAGAGCCGCCGCAGAGCGCGCGAAGATGCGCCGCGACGCGGCCGTCTGGTGAAGGTGCATATCAGCAATACCCGGTGTAACGTGCGTTTTGACAGGCTTCAGATCGAATGGTAGCCTCGAATCAGAGGCCCCCGCAATTCCATACCGGCCATGAATTTAATGCGACTAACCCTTATCGACGAGGATGGCGGCGTGAGTTTCGTTACGCACGGCGAAGCGCTGCCGGCGCTGCACCGCGCCTGCGCCACCGGCCCGAAGCGCGTCGCCGAACTGATCGAGCGCGCTGAGCCGTACTACCACGGTCTGCAGGAGCGCATTCACAACGGCCTGGCGATGTTCGACGAGCGCAATCTTCCCGGCAACTATGACGCGATCCACGGCGCGTTGGAACACGCGCGGCCGGAGGAATCGCCGCTCTTCCGCGTTGTCGATGATGTGACGCGCGAGGCGAGCCTGCGGCCCGTCAAGGCGGGCGCGATCGTCATCAATCTGCTCGACCGCCGAATCATCAGCTCCAGAACGGCTACCAGGCCATCAAACGCAGCGGCCGCGCCTACATCTTCGACGGCGAGCATCTGACGGACAGCACGTTCACCTACCGCCTCCCAAAGGAGTGGGCGCTCGTGCCCTGACCTGAGCGATGCGCCGAACGTATCGCAGTAGCACGCTGTATCCTGCCCGCATGACTGCCCCCGAACGCTGGTCCGGCCGCCCGCTCTGGGCAGAGATCGATCTCGACGCGCTCACGTTCAACGTGCGCACGCTTGTCGCGCAAGCCGCACCCGCGCAGCTCTACGCCGTCGTGAAGGCGAACGCGTACGGCCACGGCGCGCCGGCCATCGCGCGCGCGGCAATCGAGGCGGGTGCAGCCGGCGTGGCCGTCGTCTGCGTGGACGAGGCGGAGGAGCTACGCCGCGCGGGCATCGAGGCGCCGATCCTCGTCGTCGGTTACACGAGCGCGTCCGAAGCCGAACGCATCGTCGAACTTTCGCTGACGCCCACGGTGACCTCAATGCAGGTGGCGCTCGCGTTGTCGCGCTTCGCGACGGCACGGGGCGTCACGCAGAAGGTCCACGTCGAACTCGAGAGCGGGCTGAACCGTCACGGGCTGCCGCTCGAGGATCTGGTCGCGTTTGCGGAGTCCGCGCGCGCCCTGCCCGGCATCGAGATCGAAGGCCTGTACACGCACTTCGCCGCTGCCGAGGAGGGCGACCAGACCTTCACGCGCGCGCAATACGACGCGCTGATCCGCGTGTCCGAATCGCTGCCGTGGATCCCGATGCGGCACTGTTCCGCATCGGCGAGCGTGCTCGCGACGCCGGACATGAAGCTCGACGCCGTGCGCGCCGGGATCAGCATCTACGGCTATCATCCGGCGCCCGATTGCGGCGCCGAGATCGAACTGCGGCGCGTGCTCTCACTGAAAAGTCGCATCGCGAGGGTGCTCGAAGTCGATGCCGGCGCGACCGTGGGCTACGGCCGCACGTGGACCGCGAGCGCGCCGGCGAAGATCGCGCTGATCATGTGTGGCTACGCCGACGGCTACCGGCGGGCGCTCTCGAACCGCGCCAGCGTGCTGATTCGCGGGCAGCGCGCCCCGATTGCCGGCCGCATCGCGATGGACATGTGCATGGCCGATGTGACGGCGATCGATGGCGTTGCACCGGGCGACGAGGTGGTTATCATTGGCACGCAGGGCGCGGACGCGATCGACGCCGATGAGCTTGCATCGCTGGCGGACACGATCTCGTGGGAGATCCTCGCCGGCATTCCAGCGCGCGTGCCGCGCCTCTATCTGCGCAACGGCGCGATCGAGTCCGTTACGACGCTGAACAAACGTTTGCCGGAACCGGCCGGGCGAATACCCGCAGTCGCGGAGCCCGTACTAAAGGACCAACGATGACGTCGCAGACCCCGAACGTGTTCACGTATCCGCGCAACGAGCCCGGCACGATGGGCCATCTCGATCTCGTCGAGCCGCTGCGCTCGATGCCAGAGCGGCTCGTTGAATCGCTCAAAGGCGTCACGGAAGTGGAGGCGCTGTTTCGGCCCGCGGAAGGCGAGTGGTGCATCAAGGAGCAGGTCGGCCATGTCCGCGACTACTGCGAGGTGCAGCACAAGCGGCTCTACATGATGTCGACGCAGACGGATCCCGTGCTTGAGCCGTACGATCAGGATGCGTACGCGCGCGATCACGCCTACGCACAGCGCGATCTCGGCGAGATGCTGCGCGAGCTGGCGGCGATGCGCCAGGACACGGTCGCGCTGCTCACGTCGCTCGTCAACTGGAACTGGGCGCGGGCCGGCCAGCACACGGAGGTTGGCCGCCTGAGCATCCGCCAGCTTGTCGAACGCATGGTCGCCCACGAAAGCCTGCATCTCGCGGAAGTGCGCACATTGCGCGCCGCCGCTGCCGCCGCGGACGCGTAGACCCAAACACCAAACACCAAACACTAGTCGTCAAACGGGCACCACGGCAGCAAACGATTTAGCGTTTCGGCAGTTTGCGCTTGCCGTTGCGGAGACGCTTGGCGTCGAAGCGGTCCATCAGCACGACTTCGCGCTCGCCATAGTGCACGGCGAACGTGAAGAACCAGCCGGCGATGCCCAGCATCAGCGCCGCTGCGAAAAACGTCCAGCGCCACCAGATGATCTTCGGCGCGTCGTTACCAGCGCTGGGCAGCCCGTCGGCGCGATCCGTCTGCGACGGGTCGACGCCGCCCGCTCGCTCGACGGCCGACGCCGGCGGCGCGTTGCTGTCTTCGAGCACGGTGATGCGCGGCGTAGCTGTCGCCGCCGCCGCCGCAGTCGTCACGGGCGTCGCGGTGCGAGTCGCCGTGGCGGTGCGTGTCGGCGTGGTCGATGCGTTCGCTGTGGCGCTGGCGGCCGCCGTTCCGGTACTCATCGCGGCCGGCGTCGCCGTACTCGTGCCGGCCGGCGTTTCGGTGGGCGTCGCCGTGTCGGCCGGTGGCACATTCCCGACCACGATCACGGCGGCCGACGCGCTCGGGATGCTCGTCGCCCCGTTGATGTCCGTGAACTGCCGCGTCGTCCACGCGAGATTGCCGTTGCCGGCGGCGATCGCCTCGAACTGCACCGTCGCGATCGTACCGGTGCCCGACACCTGGTTCGCGCCGATCAGCTCGTACTGATAGTTGATGATGCCGCTGGCGACGGTGTTCTGCAGCACGGTGCCCACAGTATCGTCGCCGGGGAACGGACCGGGGAGGATCTGCGTGCCACTGGCAACCGCGTCGGCGTCGATGACCTGCAGGACGGCGGCGTTGTACGTCAGCGCGACATGCACCGCGTTGATGTCGATGCCCGCGCCCACGTCGATCGTCACCGCGACGGTGTCGCCGATATCGAGCGCGTTGTTAGCGGGATACATGAAGAGCGTGCCGCCCGGCGCCGCTTCCGCCGCGGGCACTGGCGCGAAGAGCGCGGCGAGCATGCAAAGCGCGCTGCCTGTCAGCGACAGGCGCGCGAATCCGCGGACATGCCCCGCGCGCAATGGTTCCTGCCGTCCTTGCATGACGCTCCTCAGAGTGGGTATCGGAGCGCGGCGAATCGGCGGACAAGGTGCGCGCACCCACGGAGGGGCGGTGGGGACGGAGATGGTAGCGGCCGCGTCTGACGCCTTCGCGGCGCTGGGGGTCGGCGACCGACGGATACTGGTTTCCCGGGTGTCAGGATCGAGATGGTACAGTTCCGGAGTCCCCTCAGGGGGGCGATCCTGCGTCTTCCAGCGGTGGAGGAGTTCCATCAGCTGCCACATAGATTGAGGTCTAGCCAATGACTGACGAAGAAATCCGCCTACGCATTCTCCTCATCGAAGATGACGCACCGCTGATGCGCACGATGGCGTGGGCGCTCAGCGAAGAGGGTTGGCTGGTGGAGGTCGTCTCCAAGCGCCACGCGTTGCAGATGCACGGATTGACGGCGCCTGATGTGGCAGTCTTCAACATGCAGGCGACGGCCGAGGAGAAGACGACGTACCAAAATCAGCTCCGTATGCTGAATCCTGACTGCGTCATGATCGACGTCGATGAGTTCGTCGTCGATGGCGGATCCGTACGCGACTCCGGCGCCGATGGATACACGGCGCGCCCGCTCAACCTCGACGCTGTGACGGCGATGATCCGCCAAACGACCGGTATGCCTCTGGAGGAACGCCAGGCATTGCGAGATGGCAACGAGCGCGAACTCCACGGCGAGCTTGACGCCGACAGCGCCCACGCTGAGTCGACGGAGATGCACGGGATGGCTGCTGACGAAACAGAAGGCTAAGCCCGCTAACGCCGCAGGCCAAACAAAGGGACTCGCCAAGTGGCGAGTCCCTTACGTGTTCAGGAGTCAAACGGCGGTTAGCAGCAGCTCTTCGCCTGGCCACCGCCCTCGGCGGTCTGGAAGCTGGAACCGCAGGCGCAGCCCTTGACGGCGTTCGGGTTGAAGATCGTGAAGCCTGACTTCATCAGGTCGTCCACGTAATCGATCTCCGCGCCGCGCATCAGGGGCGCGCTCTCCGGGTCGACGAGAACCGTCACACCGAGCGATTCGATGACGATATCGCCCTCTTCGCGCTCGTTGGCGATTGCCATGCCGTACTGGTAGCCAGAGCAGCCACCGCCGACGACGAACACGCGCAGCGCCGCGTTCTCGACCCCGCGGTCCTTGAGCAGCGCCACGGCCTTCTCGGCAGCCTTTTCGGTGATCGTTACGGGCGTTTCGACTTCCTGGACCATGGATGGGCTCCTTCCGGGAGATCCGCCGAAGCGGTGGGATTTCTACAGTACGTGCTTAGTATATCGGCATTTCCACAGGCGTTCAATCGGGTCCGATCCGGGAAGCTGGAAGCGACAGGAGACCGGGCGCGCCGCCCGATCCCCCAATCCTCGATCTCCCAGACCAGTGAGCTCAGCATCGCTGGTTGAACTGCCGGACCGCCAGGAACACGTCCAGGATGTTCAGGCGCCCGCTCCTGTCAATGTCGAAGCGCGCGTCGTACGGCCCGCCGCCGTAGATGCCGCGGATCAGCAGAAAGATATCGTTGATTCGCACACGCCCGTCTCCCGTCAGGTCGGCGCAGCGCAGGCCCGTCGCCGATGTTGCCGTGGCGATCGGCGTGGCCGTGCGCGTCGCCGTCGCCGTGCTGGTGGCCGTCGCCGTGCTCGTCGCCGTCGCCGTGCTGGTGCTCGTCGGCGCCGTGGTGGGCGTACTGGTGGCCGTCGGCACGGGCGTGTCGGTCGGCGCCGTGGTGCCGGTGGC
>CAZRHH010000039.1:0-28912 GCA_964599885.1 uncultured Dehalococcoidia bacterium
TGGAAAGACCACCAGATCAACATCATCGACACGCCTGGCCACGTCGACTTCACGGTTGAAGTCGAGCGTTCGCTGCGCGTGCTCGATGGCGGCGTCGTGGTGTTCGATGCGGTAGCCGGCGTGGAGCCGCAATCGGAGACGGTGTGGCGGCAAGCGGACAAGTACAACGTGCCGCGCATCTGCTTCGTCAACAAGATGGACCGCATCGGCGCCAACTTCTGGCGCACCGTCGAGATGATCGTCGAACGTCTCGGCGCGAAGCCGATCCCGGTACAGATTCCGATGGGCGCCGAGGCGGACTTCGCCGGCGTGATTGACCTGATCGAGATGAAGGCGTGGACGTTCACCGGTAACCGAGACGATGCGCCTTTGTCCGTCGAGATTCCGGAGCAGTACAAGGCGCAGGCGCAAGAGTGGCACGACAAGATGATCGAATCCATCGGCGAAGTCGATGAACAAACGATGATCAGCTTCGTCGAAGGCCACACGTTGACGACGCACGAAGTCGTGGCGGCGCTGCGGCGCGTCACGCTGGCGACGGCGGCGATGCCCGTGTTGTGCGGCAGCGCGCTGAAGAACAAGGGCGTGCAAATCCTCCTCGATGCGGTCATCGAGTTCCTGCCGTCGCCCGACGACGTGCCGCCAGTCACCGGCATCAACCCGAAAAACGGCGAAGAGATCATCCGCAAGCCCACCGACGCGGAGCCATTTTCCGCGCTGGCGTTCAAGATCGCCATCGACCCGCATCTCGGACGTCTGGCGTATTTCCGCGTGTACTCGGGCCGGCTCACCGCCGGATCGACCGTCTACAACTCGACGCGCGAGAAGAACGAGCGCGTCAGCCGCATCATGCAGATGCACTCGAATCATCGCGAAGACATCACCGAAGTGGGCGCGGGCGGTATCGCCGCCATGGGCCTCAAAGACACTACGACGGGCGACACGCTCTGCGACGCAGGCAACCCCATCGTCCTCGAATCAATCACCTTCCCAGACCCGGTTATTCACGTCGCTGTCGAACCGAAGACGAAGGACGACCAGGATCGCATGGGCGAAGCGCTCCAGCGTCTGGCCGAAGAAGACCCGAGTTTCCGCATGAAATTCGACGACGAAACCGGCCAGACAATCATCTCTGGCATGGGCGAGTTGCACCTCGACGTCATCGTCGACCGGATGAAGCGTGAGTTCCGCGTTGAAGCCAACGTTGGGCGGCCGGAAGTGGCATACAAGGAAACCATCAAGACGTCGGCGAAGGCCGAAGGACGCTTCGTTCGGCAGTCGGGTGGCCGCGGCCAGTTCGGCGTCGCGCGCATCGAGATCGAGCCGCTCGACCGCGGCGCGGGCTTCGAGTTCGTCGACAAGGTTGTCGGCGGCGAAGTGCCCCGCGAGTTCATCAAGCCCATCGAGCAGGGCGTGCGCAGCGCACTGGACAGCGGAATCGTCGCCGGCTACCCGGTGATCGACATCCGCGTGACGCTCGTCGGGGGTGACTACCACCAGGTCGACTCGTCGGAAATGGCGTTCAAGACGGCCGGCTCGATGGCGTTACAGGCCGCGATGGACAAGGCGACTCCGGTGCTGCTCGAGCCGGTGATGCGGCTCGAGATCAGCACACCGGAAGAGTCCTACGGCGATGTGCTGAGCGACATCAGCAAGCGCCGCGGCGACATCACGGAGTACGACCAGCGCGGCAACCTGAAGGTGATACGCGCCTTCGTTCCGCTTGCGGAGACGTTTGGCTACGCTACGGAGCTGCGCTCACTGACGAAGGGGCGGGCGAGCTACAGCATGGAGTTCGACCACTTCGAGGAAGTGCCTCGCAACGTGGCGGAGAAGATTCTCGGAACACGGTCGAAGCGAGTGGTGCGAGCGGGAGTCTAGGGACTCCGCGACACAGGGTAATGCCCGCCTGCGGGCGGGAAGAGGCGCAGTTATGGCACGGCAAAAGATTCGGATCAGGCTCAAGGCGTACGACCACCGCATCCTCGACCAATCGGCCGAGCAGATCGTGGAGGCGGCGGAGCGCACGGGCGCCGCTGTCGCGGGACCGATCCCTTTGCCGACGGAGATCAAGAAGTTCTGCGTCATCCGCTCGCCGTTCATCGACAAGGACTCGCAGGAGCAGTTCGAAATTCGCACGCACAAGCGGCTCATCGACATACTCGAGCCGACATCCAAGACGGTGGACACGCTGATGCGGCTGCAACTGCCGTCCGGTGTGGACATCGAGATCAAGCTGTAGGGCTTTTGGGAGATGGCGCGATGCCAGTGGAAGGCCTGCTCGGGCGAAAGCTCGGCATGACACAGATCTTCGATGCGAACGGCAGAGTACACGCCGTGACAATCGTCGAGGCGGGGCCGGTGACCGTCACGCAGGTGAAGACGCCCGCGAAGGACGGCTACACAGCGGTGCAAGTCGGCTACGGCACGCGCAAGAAGAGCAACAAGCCGATGCGCGGTCACCTGAAGAAACTTGGTGACTTCCGCATGCTGACGGAGTTCAAGATCCGCGGCGACGACGCCAAAGCACCGTCGGTCGGTGACGCGATCGGCATGGATCTGTTCGCGGAGGGCGACCTCGTCGACGTGACGTCGTCGTCAAAGGGACGGGGGTTCGCTGGTGGCGTCAAGCGCTGGGGCTTCCACGGCGGCCCAAAGACGCACGGCCAGTCGGACCGGCACCGCGCGCCGGGATCGATCGGTTCTGGCACGACGCCGGGACGCGTGTACAAGGGACAGAAAATGGCGACGCACATGGGCGCCGTCCGCGTGACGACGAAGAATCTCAAGATCATCGCGAAGGACGACGCACGCAACCTGCTGATGATCGGCGGCTCGGTGCCGGGAGCGACGAACGGCACGGTTCGCGTGCGCCACGCGAAGAAGCACAGCAAGAAGTAGACGATGAAACTGACGGTTCACGACGCAGCCGGTAAGGAAGTCGAGACGATCGACGTGGATGACGCCGTGTTCGGCATCGAGCCGAACGGGCCGGTCGTACACCAGGCGCTGGTGGCAACCCTGGCGAACAAGCGCGTCGGCACCGCGATGACGAAGACGCGGGGTGAAGTGCGCGGCTCGACGCGGAAGATCCGGCGCCAGAAGGGAACGGGCGCCTCGCGCCAGGGTTCGATCCGGGCGCCGCAGCACCGTCACGGCGGCATCGTCCACGGGCCGCGACCGCGCAGCTACGACAAAGCGCTGCCGAAGCGCATGCGACGACTGGCGATCCGGTCGGTCTTGTCGGCGAAGGCGGCGGATGGATCGCTGCGTGTTGTCAACGCGCTGGGCATCGACAGCCCGAGCACGAAGGCGATGGCCGGCGTGCTGAAGGCCTTCGGATTCGAGCGCACGGTACTCGTCGTGACGGGTGACGCGGACGGAAACGCAAAGGCCAGCGCGCGCAATCTCGAGAGCGTGCGGCTGCTGCCGGCGTCGTACCTGAACGTGGGTGACTTGATGGCCACGCAGGGCCTGCTTATGACCGTCGATGCGGTGCGCGGCGCCGAAGCGATGTGGGGTGGCGAGCGCGCGACGCGGCGTCTTGTGAAGGCGGAGGCGTAAGCGATGCCCAAGCAACTGCACGCGTACGGGATCATCAGGCGACCACTCATCACGGAGAAGGCGCAGGTGATGACGGGCCAGAACAAGTACGCGTTTGAAGTCGACAAGCGCGCGAACAAGATGCAGATCAAAGAAGCGGTCGAGGTCGCGTTCAACGTGCGCGTGAACTCGGTGAACACGGCGACGATGAAGGGCAAGATGAAGCGCTACGGCCGGAAAGAGTCGAAGCTGCCCGACTGGAAGAAGGCGATCGTGACGCTCGCGGCCGGCGAGAAGATCGAACTGTTCGAGGGCGTGTAGAGATGCCAATCAAGCAATTTAAGCCAACATCTCCGGGCCGCCGCGGCTCGTCCGGCTTCACCTTCGACGAAATTACGAAGACGAAGCCCGAGAAGTCGCTGCTCGTCACCCGCAAGAAGATGGCCGGCCGTAACTCGCAGGGCAAGATCACGGTGCGGCACCGTGGCGGCGGCTCGAAGCGCCGCATCCGCATCATCGACTTCAAGCGCGACAAGACGGGCGTGCCCGGACGCGTCGCATCGATCGAGTACGACCCCGGACGCACGTCCCGGATCGCGCTGATTAACTACCGCGACGGCGAGAAGCGGTACATCATCGCGCCCGTTGGAATGAAGGTCGGCGATGAAGTGATGTCCGGCCCGGAAGCGGAAGTCAAAAACGGGAACTCGCTGCCGCTGCAGAACATGCCGAACGGCACGGTGATCCACAACATCGAACTGACGCCGGGGCGCGGCGCGCAGATCGTGCGGAGTGCCGGCGCATCTGCCCAGCTGATGGCGAAGGAAGGCGATTACACGCTGCTGCGCTTGCCCTCGGGTGAGATGCGGCGCGTATTCTCGCGCTGCCAGGCGACGGTCGGACAGGTGGGTAATCCCGAGAACAGCCTGATCAAGTTGGGCAAGGCAGGACGGACCCGGCACCGCCGGCGAAAGCCGCAAGTGCGTGGCGTCGTGATGAACCCGAACGACCACCCGCATGGTGGTGGTGAGGGCAAGGCGCCAATCGGCATGCCAAGTCCGAAATCGCCGTGGGGCAAGCCGACGCTCGGCAAGCGGACGCGTGGCGAGAAGCCGTCGGACAAGTACATCGTGCGGCGGAGGAAGTAGCAGATGTCACGTTCAATCAAGAAGGGCCCGTTCATCGAGCCCAAGCTGATGAAGAAGGTCCAGGAAGTGAAGGCTACCGGCGCGCGCACAGTGATTCGCACGTGGTCGCGAGCGTCGACGATCCTGCCGGAGATGGTGGGGTTGACGATTGGTGTACACGATGGGCGGCGGCACGTGCCGATATTCGTCTCGGAGAACATGGTCGGTCACAAGCTCGGCGAGTTCGCGCTGACGCGGCACTTCCGCGGTCACGCCAGCAAGTCCGAGAAGACGACGCAGCGCGGAGGGCCCGGTGGCGCCGGCGGCGGCGGCAAGAGGTAGTAGATGGAAGTCAGCGCGACGGCGAAGTATCTGCCGGTATCGGCACGCAAGGTGCGTCTCGTACTCGATCAGCTTCCGGGGAAGCGGATCGATGAGGCGATGATCATGCTGCGCTTCCTGCCGACACCGCACGCGCGGTTCGTGGAGAAGGTCGTGAAGTCGGCCGCCTCGAACGCGGAGAACAACTACGCGCTCGATCTCGAAGATCTGCGCATCAAGCGCGCCTTCGCGGGCGAGGGCCGGACGCTGAAGCGCTTCAAGGCGAAGGCGCGCGGACGTGTCGCGCCGATTCTTCGCCGGACAAGCCACATCACCGTCGTCGTGGAGGAGAGATAGCTTGGGTCACAAAGTACATCCCACGGGGTTCCGTGTCGGCATCATCTACGACTGGCAGAGCAAGTGGTACGCCGGCAACAAGAACTACAAGATCCAGCTCCACGAGGACATCGCGATCCGCAAGCGGATCATGAACCAGGGCGGGCCCGACGCTGGCGTCTCGCGTGTCGAGATCGACCGCAACGCCAACCAGATGACAGTGACGATTCACACGGCGAAGCCGGGCATCGTCATCGGACGCAGCGGTGCGAACGTCGACCTGCTGCGGACGGAGTTGGAAAAGACGACGGGCCGCAAGGTGCGCGTGAACATCAGCGAGATCCGGACGCCGGAGCTCGACGCGTATTTGGTCGCGCGGAGCATCGCCGAGCAGTTGCAGCGGCGTGTCGCCTTTCGCCGCGCAGTGAAGCAGAGCGTCCAGCGGACGATGCAGCGCGGCGCGAAGGGGATCAAAGTGACCGTCGCCGGCCGTCTTGGCGGTTCGGAAATGTCTCGCCGCGAATCGGAGAAGCAGGGACGCATCCCGCTGCACACGCTGCGGGCGGACATCGACTTCGGCATCGCGGAAGCGCACACGACGTTCGGGCGGATCGGCGTGAAGGTCTGGATCTTCAAGGGCGAGATCATGCCGGCGCCGAAGCGCCCGCGTGCGGAGAACGATCGGTCGGGCCTGGGTCCGGAAGATCCGATGCCGGTGGCAGTGGCTGCAGGCAACGGCGCCGCACCGGCGACGAACGATGCCGTGGCAGCGTCGGCGATAGCGGTAGCAACGAGCGACGCCGTGCCCGCGCCGGCGATAGCAGCAGCAACGAGCGACGCAGCACCCAGCGCAGCGGCGAGCAGCGATGCTCCGGTACAGGCGGCGCGTCCGGCCGAGAACGATGCCGCCCCGGCGGATCCGCCGATCAACACGGACGGGCCACAAGTTGACCCGGCGAACAGCGAGTAAGAGATGCTGCAACCAAAACGGACCAAATTTCGAAAGCAGCACCGCGGCCACCGTCGCGGCACGGCGAACACCGGTAACCAGGTGAGCTTCGGCGAGTTCGGGTTGCAGGCGGTCGGTCACGCGTGGGTCGACAGCCGCCAGATTGAAGCGGCACGGCGCGCGATCACGCACGAACTGAAGCGTGGCGGCAAAGTCTGGATCCGCATCTTCCCGGACAAGCCGGTGACATCGAAGCCGGCCGAGACGCGCATGGGTTCCGGCAAGGGCGCGCTCGACCACTGGGTGGCCGTTGTCAAGCCGGGACGGATGCTGTTCGAGATCGCCGGCGTGAAGGAAGATCTGGCGCGCGAAGCGATGCGGCTCGCGGCGCACAAACTGCCGCTTGAGACGCGCGTGGTTGTCAAAGAGTTCGAGGGAATCTGATGGCCGGACGTAACAAGAAAAAGGAGCGCGCAGACGAGCTGCGCAACCTCTCGGATGATGATCTGGCGAAGGAGCTGCAGGAAGCCTACCGCCGCCTGTTCACGGTGCGCTTGCAGTTGAGCACGCGGCAGCAGACGAACACGACAGAGAAGACCAAGGTTGCGCGCATGATTGCGCGGATCCGCACGCTGCAGCGCGAACGCGAGTTGCAGACGGCATACGCAGCGCTGGGCGAAAGGTAAGAGGCGGCCTATGGGTTCGCAAGAGAAGATTCAGGTCGGCACGGTGGTGTCGAACAAGATGGACAAGACGGTGGTCGTGCGGATCGACCGCTCGAAGCGGCACCGCTTGTACGGGAAGACGCTGCGCGTGACGCGACGCTACAAGGCGCATGACGAGAACAACGACTGCCGCCTCGGCGACGTCGTGCGGATCGCTGAAACGCGGCCGATGTCACGCGAGAAGCGCTGGCGCGTCGTCGATGTGCTGGTGAAGGGCGACGTTGCGGAAGTGGCGCCCCGCGACATCGATGCGCGAATTATCGAAGAGACGCGCGAGGCCAGCATTGCGGCGGCGGCTGTGGCAGCGGCCGCGCGCGGCGATGCGCCCGCGTCGAAAGCATCGAAGAGCGCCGATGTCGCGGCCGAAGACGTTGAAGCTGACGCCGAGGCCGCGGGCATCGCCGATGCGTCGAAGGACGTTGACGCGGAGGCCGCAAACGCCGCAGCGGGTGAGACGTCGACAGAAGCGGATGGCGGCGAAACAGAAGCGACGGACGAGGAGGCGACGGCGTGATCCAGCAGTATTCGCGGCTGAAGGTCGCGGACAACTCGGGCGCGCGCTCGCTGATGTGCATAACGGTACTCGGCGGCACGCGTCGCCGGTATGCGTCCGTGGGTGACATCATCGTTTGTTCCGTGAAGGCAGCGGCGCCTGGTGGCGGCGTGAAGAAGGGCGATGTCGTGAAGGCCGTGGTCGTGCGCGTCGCCAAGCCGTACGGCCGCCCGGACGGCTCGTTCATCCGCTTCGACGAGAACGCGGCGGTGGTGCTGTCCGAAAAGCAGAATCCGAGGGGGACGCGCATCTTTGGTCCCGTGGCGCGTGAGCTGCGCGACCGCAACTTTATGAAGATCGTGTCGCTGGCGCCGGAGGTGGTCTAGCGATGAGAAAGATCAAGCGCGACGACAACGTGCTGGTGCTGGCCGGACGCGACCGCGGCAAGGTCGGCATTGTGCGGCAGATCATCGGCGGCGGCGACCTCGTCAAGGTGAAGGGTCACCGGCCGAAGGTCACCGAGGACAAAGTCTTCGTGACCGGGGTCAATGTCTCGAAGCGCCACAAGAAGACGCAGCCGGGTGTAACGCAGACAGGCATCATCGAGAAAGAGATGCCGCTGCCGATCTCGAAGGTGATGCTCGTCTGCAAGAGCTGCAACAAGCCCGCGCGCGTTGGATTCGTGATGCGCGCCGATTCCAAGCACCGCGTATGCCGCAACTGTGGCCAGGACATCGACTGATGGCACCGAGATTGAAAGAACGCTACAAGGCAGAGATCGTCCCCGAGCTGATGCGCGAGTTCAGCTATGGCAACCCAATGCAGGTGCCGCACGTCAGCAAGATCACGCTGAACATCGGCCTCGGCGAGGCGAAAGAGAACGCGCGCGCCGTCGAATCAGCGACAGCGGATATCGCGACCATCACGGGACAGAAGCCGGTGGTAACGCGGGCGAAGAAAGCGATCGCGAACTTCAAGATTCGTGAGAACGTGCCGGTCGGCGTGGCGGTGACGTTGCGCGGCGACCGGATGTACGAGTTTCTCGACCGGTTGCTGAACGCCGCGCTGCCGCGCATCCGTGACTTTCACGGAGTGCCGCAGAAGGCGTTCGATGGGCGCGGAAACTTCAGCCTGGGCGTGCGCGAGCAGTTGATCTTCCCGGAGATCGACTACGACAAGGTCGACAAGATTCGCGGTATGCAGGTGAACATCCTGACGAGCGCGAAGACGGACGAAGAAGGGCGGCGGCTGCTCGAACTCATGGGCATGCCGTTCGAGAAGGAGCGTCAGTAGCCATGGCGAAGACATCGAAGATCGTCAAGGCGAACCGGGAGCCAAAGTTTTCGAGCCGCAAGGAAAACCGGTGCAAGCTCTGCGGGCGCCCGCGGGCGTACATCCGGCACTTTGGATTGTGCCGCATTTGTTTCCGGCTGCACGCGTTGCGCGGGCAGCTGCCGGGCGTGCAAAAGTCGAGTTGGTAATCGCGCTCGCCGCGGCGGGCACTTCCCGTAGTTGATAGCTGCTCGCGGGAGCAACTTCAGAGCGCGGGAAGCACGGGATACGAGGAGGCGGAAGCCTTGAACATGACGGACCCCATAGCGGACATGCTGACGCGCATTCGCAACGCCGTGACGGCGAAACACGAGTACGTCAACATCCCCGCGTCAAAGATGAAGACGGCGATCGCCGACGTGCTGCGGCGCGAAGGCTTCATCCGCGACTACGAACTGAAGGACGAAGCGAACCGCAAGCTGATGCGCGTGCAGCTCAACTACACCGGCAAAAAAGAGCCGGTGCTGAGCGGGTTGCAGCGTGTCAGCAAGCCGGGGCTGCGCGTGTACGTGCAGAAGCGGGAGATCCCGCGCGTGTACGGCGGGCTTGGCATCGCGATTCTTTCGACGCCGCAGGGCATCATGACCGGGCAGGACGCATGGCGACGCAGCATCGGCGGCGAAGTCATCTGTTACGTGTGGTAGGACAATGTCAAGAATAGGCAAGCTGCCGATCGCGGTGGCGAAGAGCGTAGAAATCGACATCAACGGCTCGATGGTCAAAGTGAAGGGACCGAAGGGCGAGTTGTCGCGCGATTTTCCGGCGGGCGTTTCGTTCGCGATGGACGATGGCAAGATCAGCGTCGTGCGCGATAACGACGAGAAGCAGACGCGCGCGATCCACGGCCTGTCGCGGTCGCTGCTGAACAACATGGTCACAGGCGTCGCCGACGGGTTCACGAAGACGCTGGAGCTGCAGGGCGTCGGGTACCGCGTCCAGCAGACCGGCGAGAAGATCGTCCTTGCGGTGGGATTCTCACACCCAGTGGAAGTTGCGCCGCCCGCGGGCATTCAGCTCGAGGTCGAAGGCACGACGAAGCTGCACGTCCGCGGCATCGACAAGGAGCTTGTCGGGCAGGTCGCGGCGAACATCCGTAAGGTGCGCAAGCCGGAGCCGTACAAGGGTAAAGGCATCCGCTATCTCGGCGAGAAGGTGCGCAGGAAGGCCGGCAAGGCCGGCAAGGCGGGCAAGTAATGGCGGCAGCGAAGACATCCAGAGCCGCGCGGCAACGCCGTCACATCCGGGTTCGCAAGACCGTGTCGGGTACGACCGCGCGGCCGCGCCTCGCGGTGTTCCGCAGCACGACGCACATCTACGCGCAGGTGATCGACGATGGCGCCGGACGCACGCTTGCGGCGGCGTCGGACATCGATCCGGGGCTGAAAGATACGAAGGGCAACAAGACGGAACGCGCCAAGGCAGTCGGCGCGTCCGTCGCCGAGAAGGCGAAGACGGCAGGCGTGACGATGGTCGTGTTCGACCGCGGCGGGAACAAGTTCCACGGCCGCGTGAAGGCGCTTGCGGATGCAGCACGCGAAGCCGGACTGAAGTTCTAGCTTCAACGAGAAAGACAGAACGATGGTTAACCAACGACGGGACAAGAAAATTGAGCCGCGCGAACTCGACCTGCAGGAGAAGGTGGTGTTCATCAACCGCGTCTCCAAGGTGGTGAAGGGCGGGCGCCGCTTCAGCTTCAGCGCAGTCGTTGTGGTGGGAGACGGCAACGGCCACGTCGGCGCCGGCATGGGCAAGGCGAACGAGGTGCCGGAGGCGATCCGCAAGGGTTCGGCCGTCGCGCGGAAGAATCTGATCAAGGTGCCGATGAACAAGACGACGATCGCGCACCCGATCCTGGCGCGCTTCGGCGCGGCGAAGGTGATGATGAAGCCGGCATCGCCCGGTACCGGCGTCATCGCCGGCGGCGGCGTGCGCGCCGTGCTGGAGTCCGCGGGCATCAAGGACGTGCTGACGAAGTCGCTGGGATCGGCGAACCCGATCAACGTGGTCAAGGCGACGATCGCCGGGCTCTCGGAACTGCGCGACCCGGTGAAGGTGACGGCGCGTCGCCGAGCCAGTGTTGTCGCGCACTCTCAGACCGGGCTCAACGGAGACGCGAAGTAGATGGCCAGCAAACTGAAAGTCACATGGGAACGCAGCGGGATCAACCAGCGCGAGGACCAGAAGCGGACGATCCGTGCGCTCGGTCTGCGCAAGCTGGGCGAGACCGTCGAGCACGACGACAACCGCACGATTCGGGGGATGATCCTCAAGGTGCGGCATCTGGTCGCTGTGCAGGAGGACGCGTAGATGCAGCAGCATGAACTGCGGCAGCCGAAGGGCGCCACGCACAAACGCAAGCGCATCGGGCGCGGCAACGCCAGCGGCCACGGCACGTATTCGACCAAGGGCATGAAGGGCCAGAAGGCGCGTGCCGGCGGCGGCGTGCGCCCCGGCTTCGAGGGTGGCCAGTTGCCGCTGATCCGGCGTATGGCGCGGAAGCGCGGCTTCACGAATGCGTTCCGGATTGACTACGAGGAAGTGAACGTCGGCAAGCTCGAGCGCTTCGGCGCCGGCGCGACGATCAACGCGGTGTCATTGCGCGAAGCGCGTCTCGCCCAGACCAAGCGCCCGCTGAAGATCCTCGGGTTCGGTGACCTCACGGTGGCGCTGACGGTGGAAGCGACGCGCTTCTCGAAGTCGGCGCGCGAGAAGATCGAAGCAGCCGGCGGCAGCATCGTCTGGATCGACGGCGAGCCGATTCCGGATGACGAGAAGGAACCGACGAAGGGCCAGCTCAAGAAGGCGGCCGCGGCGGCAGCCAAGGCGGCAGCCAGCGGGACGCCGGCGAAGGCGAAGGGCGGCGCGAAGACAGCGGCCGACGGCGAGACGGACGCGGACGACGCGCCGAAGGCAAAGCGCGGCGCCAAGTCAGCATCCGGCGACGAAGCGAGCGCAGACGACGCGCCGAAGGCGAAGCGCGGCGCGAAAACCGACGATGCTGCCAGTACGGACGGAGAAGCGACTACCGGCGACGCACCAAAGGCCAAGCGCGGCGCCAAGGCGAAGGGCGCCGACGACGCGCCGGACGCGAGCGATAGTGTGAACGCACCGCCGGACGCGTCCGCGCCGGCGGAGGAAGAAGAGGCACCGGATGGCGCTGGCAGGTAGCCGTCAGCAGCCGTCGAACCGCCCGCGCCTGTTGCAGGCGGTCTTCGACGCGATACAGCAGCCGGACATCCGCAAGAAACTGCTCTTCACGGCGATGATCCTCGTGATCTTTCGCTTCCTTGCGCACATACCGATCCCTGGCGTCGACCCGCGCCTCCTGCAGGATGCGTTCGAGCAGAGCGAGCTACTCGGCCTGTTCGACCTCTTCAGCGGCGGCGCGCTACGCCGGCTGAGCATCGTTGCGCTGGGCGTGTACCCGTACATCACGGCGTCGATCATCATGCAGTTGGTGACGCCGCTGATTCCGCAGTTGCAGGCGCTCTCGCAAGAAGGCGAGCAGGGCCGGCACCGGCGCGAGCTGTACCAGCACTGGTTCGTTGTGCCGCTGGCGTTCATCCAGGGTTACGCGCAGCTCGTCATTCTGCACCAGCAGGTGGACGCGACCACGCAGGGCGGCGCGAGCGGCGTGATGTTCAACCCGACGTTCAGCGGCGACGACGCGCTACCAACGGTCACGGCGCTGTTCGTGCTGACGGCCGGAACGATGTTCCTGGTGTGGCTCGGCGAACTGATCACCGAGAACGGCATCGGCAACGGCATTTCGGTGATCATCTTCGGCGGCATCGTGGCCGGCATGCCCGGACTGGTGAACCAGGTCTTCAACTCGTCCATCGGGTTCTTCGGCATTGCATTGCTGGCCGTGCTTTCCGTCGCGCTGGTCTTCGCGATCGTCTTCATGCAGGAGGCAACACGCAAAGTACCTGTGCAGTACGCCAAAAGCGTGTTCAGAGCCGGCAAGATGTACCGGCAGTCCGGGCAGAGCCATATCCCGTTGCGGGTGAACTCCGCGGGCATGATCCCGTTGATCTTCGCGTTCTCCATCGTGATTCTGCCGGTGACGGTGGCGCAATTCGTCCTCGATTCGTCGTCGACGGAATGGGTGCGGAGCGGCGCGCGGTTCCTCGTGCGCGTGCTCGGACCGGGCACGGGCGCGGGCGGTTCGGGCGCCAGCCCGGGGTTCTACATTCTGATTTTCCTGCTGGTCGTCGTGTTCAGCTTCTTCTACACGCTCGTCGTGTTCCAGCAGCAAAACCTGGCCGAAAATCTACAGAAGCAGGGCGGCTTCGTGCCGGGCATCCGGCCGGGGCGTCCGACGGGCGAGTACATCATGCGCGTGCTGGTGCGCATCACCTGGGCCGGCGCGATCTTCCTCGGCATCGTGGCGATCATTCCGTATCTGGTGACGAACTGGTTCAACATCACGTCGCTCACCGTGAGCAGCACGGGCATGCTGATCGTGGTCGGTGTCGTGTTGGACACGATGAAACAGCTTGAATCGCAACTGCTGATGCGTAACTACGAGGGGTTCATCAGATAGATGTACGTCATCTTCTTCGGGCCGCCCGGCGTCGGCAAGGGTACGCAGGCCTCGCTCGTCGCGGAGCGCTGTAACTGGGCGCATATCTCGACCGGCGACATGCTACGTGCGCACGTCGCGCGCGGCACGGAGTTGGGCGCGAAGGCGAAAGCCTACATGGATCAGGGTCTGCTGACGCCCGACGAACTTGTCATCGATATGTTCCTCGATCGCCTCAAGGAGTTGGGTGGAGATCAGGGCTTCGTGCTCGACGGCTTTCCGCGCACGCTGCCGCAGGCGCGCGCGCTCGACGCGGCGCTGGAGAAGCACGGTGCATCGATCGACTGCGCGGTGAACATCACGGCGCCCGATGACGTGCTGGAACATCGAATGCTTGGCCGTCAGCGCGAGTCGACCCGGAGCGACGATACGCCGGAAGCGTTCCGGAAGCGGCTTGAAGTGCAGAAGCCGCCCGAGGAGTTGCTGGCGCATTATCGGAACGCCGGCAAGCTCAAGGACGTCGACGGCGTGCCGGACGTCGCGACGGTGACCGATGCGATCGCGACCGTGCTGGGCATCGAACGCGCGGCAGCGAAGTAGGAAACGCAACGATGCCTATCATTATCAAGTCAGACGACGAGATCGCGGTCATGCGCGAAGCAGGCAGCATCGTCGCGCAGACGCTGCGGCGGCTGGTCGAAGAGCTGCGGCCGGGCCTTGTCGTCAAGGAGCTGGACAAGCTCGTGCGCAAGGAATTCGACCGGCACAACGTGACGCCGACGTTTCTTGGCTATCACGGCTATCCCGCGACGGTATGCGTGAGCGTGAACGAAGAGATCGTCCACGGTATCCCAGGTAAACGTGTAATCGAGGAGGGCGACGTCGTGAGCCTCGATCTCGGCTGCACGCACAAGGGGTTCGTCGCCGACTCCGCGCTGACGGTCATCGTCGGCAAGGCAAAGAACGGGACGCAGAAATTGGTTGACGTAACGCGCGATTCGCTATGCGCGGGCATCGCTCAGGCGCGGGCGGGGAACAAGCTGGGTGCGATTTCGCACGCGATCCAGACGCACATCGAGTCGAACGGCTTCGGCGTGGTCCGCGAGTACGTCGGGCACGGCGTCGGGCGGGACATGCACGAAGAACCACAGGTACCGAACTTCGGGCCGGTGGATCGGGGCCCCGTGCTGAAGAAAGGCATGGTGCTGGCGCTCGAACCGATGGTCACGGTCGGCGACTGGCGGACACGACAGCTTGAGGACAACTGGACCGTCGTGACGGCCGACGGCAGCTTATCGGCGCATTTCGAGCACACGATCGCCATCACCGATGGCGATCCGGTAGTGCTGACCATGCCGTGAGGGCATAAGGCAGGCCCTGGGGGGCATAAAAATGTTCGTTCGCGCTCACGGGTGCGAATTTGGTATAACAATACATTGAGACGAGTGTGTCTCGCAGAAGGAGCGCATGCCGAAAAAAGATGCGATTGAGGTAGAGGGGCTCGTCAAGGAGCCGCTACCCAACGCCATGTTCAAAGTGGAACTGCCGAACGGGCACCAGGTGCTGGCGCACATTTCGGGCAAGATCCGGCTTCACTTCATCAAGATTCTGCCGGGTGACAGGGTGCTGGTGGAGCTTTCACCATACGACCTGTCGCGCGGTCGCATTACGTACAGATTCAAGTAGAGGGACGGGATGAGAGTCAGGGCGTCGGTGAAGAAGCGCTGTGACAAGTGCAAGATCATCAAGCGGCACGGCGTGCTGCGGGTGATCTGCGAGATCCCCAAGCACAAGCAGCGGCAGGGGTAAGAGAAGATGGCACGTATCGCTGGCGTCGACATTCCGCGCGAGAAGCGCGTCGATATTTCGCTTCGCTATATCTTCGGGATTGGTGGCACGCAAGCCAGGAAGATCGTTGGCCAGACGCAGGTTAATCCGGCGACGAAGGTGCGCGATCTCACCGATGAAGAGATCAACCGCATCCGCGAAGTGATCGACAAGGAACACACCGTCGAGGGTGACCTGCGACGCGAAGTGCGCCAGAACATCCAACGGTTGATCGAGATTAACTCGTACCGCGGCGTACGGCACCGCCGCGGACTGCCGGTACACGGCCAGCGCACACGCACGAACGCCCGCACGAAGCGAGGCGCGCGCCGCACGGTTGCAGGGAAGCGCAAGGCGGCAGCGAAGAAGTAACCCGCACCACGGGATCGTAGGTGACGATTGCGCCTATGGCGCGCAGAGGAGACGCATGGCCGAGCGAAAAGCAGCACCAAAGACGAAGGGACGCAAGCGCGAACGAAAGTCTGTTCCGCGCGGCCGTGCTTACGTGCAGTCAACGTTCAACAACACGCTGATCACGCTGACCGACCCGAACGGCAACGTGCTTTCGTGGGCGAGCGCTGGTCAGGCGGGTTTCAAGGGTTCGCGCAAGAGTACGCCGTACGCCGCGCAGATCGCCGCGGAGCAAGCGGCGCGCAAGGCGATGGAGCATGGTCTGCGGCAGGTCGAGGTGCACGTCAAGGGTCCGGGCAGCGGGCGCGAGGCGGCGATTCGCGCGCTACAGGCGAGCGGCCTCATCGTATTGAGTATCAAGGATTCGACGCCGGTGCCGCATAACGGATGCCGGCCGCCGAAGCGCCGGCGGGTCTAAGGAAAGAGAAGCTACATGGCACGATATACAGGACCGGTCTGCCGCATCTGCCGCCGGTACGGCGAGAAGCTGATGCTCAAGGGCGACAAGTGCGTCACTAAATGTACGCTCGACAAGCGGCCGACGCCGCCCGGACCGCAGCAGGCCCGTCGCCGCAAGCTGTCGGATCGGGCCGTGCAGTTGCGCGAGAAGCAGAAGGCGCGCCATTCATACGGCGTGCTCGAAAAGCAGTTCGTGCGGTATTACGAGGAAGCGGTGCGCCTCCCGGGCGTGACCGGCGACAACCTCGTGCAACTGCTCGAGATGCGCCTCGACAACGTCGTCCACAAGATGGGATTCGGCGACTCGCCGAAGCAGGCGCGTCAGGTCGTGCGCCACGGTCACATCATGCTGAACGGCCGCAAGACGGACATTCCATCAGCGGCGACGAAGGCCGGGGATGTGATCGGCTGGGTGGCCAGCAGCAAAAACACCGAATACTTCAAAGTCGCGCAACTCAGCATGCCCAACAAGAAGGCGCCGGCGTGGCTGAACGTCGACGCCACGCAGATGACCGGGCGGATCGTTTCGCCGCCGGTGGTGAGCGAAACCGGTGGGAAGTTCGACCCGGCAGTGATCGTCGAGTACTACTCAAGGTAGCCGACATTCGTGGCATGCGAGATGCGCCGGCGCGCAGAGACGACGCCGGCGCGACTGTACGTTGAGTGCGGCGTTTCGCCCAGGGAGGGACAGACATTGAACGAACTAGATCCAGCAGCAATTGAAATTGAAGACGAGACAGAGACGTACGTCCGCCTGATCGCCGAACCGCTGAACGCTGGTTTCGGCACGACGCTGGGGAATGCGCTGCGGCGCGTCCTGCTCAGCTCGTTGCCGGGCGCCGCTGTGACGTCGGTGCGCATCGAGGAAGTCGAGCACGAGTTCTCGACGATTCCGCACATGAAGGAAGACACGACGGAGTTCCTGCTGAACATCAAGGAACTGCGGCTGCGCTCGTACTCAGACCGGCCGGCGAAGCTCTACCTTGAAGCGCAAGGCGAGGGGCCCGTGACCGCGGCGGCGATCCAGTCGACGGCTGATTACGATGTCGTCAACCCGGAGTTGCAGCTAGCGACGATCGACTCGCCCGATGGCCGGCTGACCGTCGAACTGAACGTCGATGTCGGGCAGGGATACGCGCCAGCCGGCCAGACGGACGGGCTTCCGATCGGCGTCATTCCCGTTGATGCCATCTTCTCGCCGGTACGGCGCGTGAACTTTCATGTGACGCACACGCGCGTCGGCCAGATGACGAACTACGACAAGCTGACGCTGGAAGTGTGGACGGACGGTACGATGTCGGGCGTCGACGCGGTGAGCAAGAGCGCGGACATCCTCGAAGACGAACTGCGGATGTTCTCGCAGCTTGGCAAGCCGCTTCCGCCGACGGTCGATCGCGGACTCGGGCTCGGCACGTCGTTGCCGCCGGACAAGTACAACATGCCGATCGAAGAGCTGAATCTTTCGGTGAGGGCGTACAACTGCCTCAAGCGCAGCGGCCTCATGACGGTCGGGTCCGTGCTCGAAAAGAGCGAAGACGAACTGCTGTCGCTCCGGAACTTCGGCCGCAAGTCGTACGACGAGCTGCGCGACAAGCTCGTTGAGCTGGGGCTGCTGACGCCGTACGAAGAAGGCCAGAGCGAAGAGATGGGCGCCCGCCCGCTGGGACTGTCCGTACCGGCGACGAGCGGCGACCGCGCGAACGCTGGCGGTGGCGCCGTGGCCACGGGCGGCACGGAGGATTTGAGCCCGCTGGGAGCGGCGCTGATCGAGGCGCTGCGCGAGGCAGGCGAGGATCCGTCCGAGCTGATGAAGCGCAAAGAGAACGAGGAGTAGCCATGCGGCACGGGATCAGCGGCCGGAAGTTCGACCGTCCCAGCGATGAGCGCCGGGCGCTGCTCCGCGGCCTGGTCGGCGATCTGATGCGCCACGAGCGGCTGAAGACGACCGAAGCGAAGGCGAAGGAAGTGCGCCCGCTGGCCGAGAAGATGATCACACTCGGCAAGGACGGCACGGTGCATGCGCGGCGGCAGGCGATGTCGTACATCAACGACAAGGATGTCGTGAAGAAGTTGTTTGACGAGATAGCGCCGCGTTTCACGACGCGGCCCGGCGGCTACACGCGCATCATCAAACTCGGCCCGCGCGTCGGCGATGGCGCGTCGATGGCGCAGCTCGAACTGGTGGAGCGCGGCGTCTAACAAGATGAGCGCCGACGAAAGCGCGCGTCTGCGGCGCATCGCGCTGCTGCTGGAGTACGACGGGACCGCCTATCGCGGCTCGCAGTACCAGGACAACGGCCCCAGCATCCAGGCGGAGCTGGAGTCGGCGATCGAGAAGCTCACCGGTGTACTGCTCGCGCGCGCCGCATTTGCGGGGCGCACGGACACCGGCGTACACGCTCTCGGCCAGGTGGTGGCGTTCGATACACGCGGCCGCCTGGACGAAGCAGAGTTCGTCAGCGGACTCAATCACTTCCTGCCGCTCGACATCGCTGTCCGCGCGGCGAACGAAGTGAAGCCGAGCTTCGACCCGAGACGCGATGCGCGCAGCCGTGCATACCGCTACCGGATCGATACGCGGCCGGTGCGATCGCCGCTGCTGCGTGACCGGGTGTGGCACGTCGGCCGCCCGCTCGATGTTGGCGCGATGCAGCGAGCCGCGCGGCGGTTCGAGGGCGCGCACGACTTCGCGGCGTTTGCGGGCGCGTACGAGGGATCGACGAGCCGCACGCTGCGGCGGTGCGACGTGCGGGCGTGTGGTGCGGGTGTGACGGTGGACATGGAAGCGGAGGCGTTCTTGCCGCACCAGGTGCGCAGGACCGTCGGGCCGCTGGTCGAGGTGGGACTCGGCCGGATGAGTGAAGAGGCGATGGCCGCGCTGCTCGAAGCGGCGGTGCCATCGAGCGCGGGGCCGGCAGCCCCCGCTTGTGGGCTGTATCTGTCGCACATAAAGTACGAGGGGCTCGAATTCGGGCCATGGGCAGAAGAACCGGCAGAGGACGGACGGGACGCATGACGACGTACACCTTGAAGGCCAAAGAGATCACCGAAACGTGGCACGTCGTCGACGCGTCGGGCCGGGCGCTCGGCCGCATGGCATCGGAAATCGCGGCGACGCTCCGCGGCAAGAACCGCCCGACGTTCACGCCCTCGATGGGCAACGGCGACTTCGTCATCGTCATCAACGCCGCGCAGGTGAAGATCTCCGGCGACATGAACGAGAAGAAGTACTACCGCCACTCGGGATATCCCGGCGGGTTGAAGACCGTCACGCAGGAGAAGCTGCTGGCGACGCGGCCGGAGCGCGTGATCGAGTTCGCGGTCAAGGGCATGCTGCCGCACAACTCGCACGGCGCGAAACTGCTCCGGCATCTGAAGGTGTACGCCGGTTCGGATCACCCGCACCAGGCGCAAGTGAACGCCGGAAAGGCTACACCGCGAGACGCTACGGCGCCCACCGCGCCGAAGACGAAGCCGCAGCCAGAACCCGAGAAGCCGCCAACGCCTGAAGCAACTACGAATGCCGACGAAGCGCCGAAAGCTACGGCGGCGACGGCCGAAGTAGAGGCTCAAGCGCCGGAAGCGGTGACGACGCCGGCCGACGAAGCCGCAGAGGCACCCGACACGACGCCGCCCACCGAAGAAGCGGTCGAGGAGAAGTAACATGGCAGCAGCGACAGAGCGATACAACTACGGTACGGGCCGACGCAAAACCGCCGTGGCACGCGTGCGTCTCTATCCCGGCACGGGTGAGATCCTGATCAACGGCAAGGGGTATCTCGAAGTGTTCACGCGCGGCTCGCACCAGGCGGCGGTGCTGGCGCCGCTGAAGGCCGTAGGCGCGGACAAGCGCTTCAACGTGCAGGCGAAGGTAGCGGGCGGCGGCATCACCGGTTGGGCCGGCGCCATTTCGCACGGCATCGCGCGGGCGCTCGTCGCGGGCGACGAGGGGACGAAGCCCGCGCTGAAGCGGCAAGGGCTGATGACGCGCGACTCCCGGATGAAGGAGCGCAAGAAAGTCGGCCTGAAGCGCGCTCGCAAGGCGCCACAGTACACGAAGCGCTAACGCTAGGGCGGTCGGGATCGAGCACGCAGAGGGACGAGCCTGTTGGCTCGTCCCTTTGCCGTATATGTACGCCGGTAGCTGCATCGGTAACGGATCTGACGTCGGACGTCTCTCGCCTTTTTACGCGGCCTTCGCCATCTTGGCCATCTTGCGGCAGGAGTCGGCGCAACGGCGGCACGCTTCGGCGCACTGCTTCATGAAGTCATCGTCGAAGCGCTCGCAGTCTTTCGCGCAGCGCTCGCAGACTTCGGCGCACGCAGCGCAGATCTGCGCGTGCAGATCGGAGCCGCGTAGCATGAAGTCTGCGCTGGTCGAGCATATTTGTGCGCAGTCCAGCAGCAGTTTGATGTGGCTCGCCTGCGCGTGTTCTCCGCCCATTTCCAGGCAGTGCTGAAGGGTCATCGTGCAGATGTCGTGGCAGTTGGAGCATTCTTCCATGCAGCGCTGCATATCGGCACTCATCTTCTCCATGGTGTGGGGCATTTTGATCGCTCCTGCTCTATAGCGCGGGGCACACGGCGCGGCCGTCGCGGTTGCGTTCATCGTAGGAGAGCATGCGCCGCGCCCGCATCACCCAAAGTGCCGCCAGCACAGACTGACACGCTTCCGCAAGTAGCTTTCCATCGCCGTGGCGTGTATCGCACATGAAGAAAGCCCGCGTCGAGCCGGCATTTTCCTTGGCACGTTGATTCGGGACGTTTACTTGGCGTCGGTCTTTTTCTTGGCGGTGGTGGCCTTCGGCTTCGCAGTCGTCGCCTTGGGCTTCGTAGCGGCTTTCGCCTTCGGGGCGGTCTTCTTGGCCGCGGTGGCCTTGCTGGCCGTCTTCTTTGCCTTCTTGGGCGCCTCCGCCTTCACCGCGCCGTCGCCGGCCTGGTTGAGATGGCGCATCATGCGCGACTTCTGTCGCGAGGCGGCGTTCTTGTGGATGATGTTTCGCTTCGCCGCGCGGTCGAGGATGCTCGCAGCTTCGCGGATCGCGGCGGCGGCGTCATCCGTCGCGCCATCGGCGATGGCAGTACGGACCTTCTTCACGGCCGTGCGGGCGGCTGTGCGGGCGGGCTTGTTGCGCGCGCGGTGCGCCTCATTCTGGCGCCAGCGCTTAAGCGCGGATTTCGAGTGAGCCAATTCCTACCTCCGATATGTGGGTCGGGTCATGGTATCGAGCGTGTTGGCGGCTGTCCAGCGGGTGTGGACGCTGGAGGCGGGAAACGAGCGGGAAGCGGGAAAGCGGAAAGCGGGAAGTAACCACAGATGAACACAGAGAGACACAGATGGTTAGGGAGCCGGATGCGTGCATGGAGGCGGGATGCAGGACGAGCGAGGGGAGGAGGCGAGGTCTGAGGCGCGATCGCCACGATGGACGTATCTACGGATTCTGGGTTCTCGGTTCGCGACCGTAGTATGATGCGGCCACGTCGCGCCGGGCCGAACCGCTCCTCCGCCGCCCCGTCGCCCGGTATCGCCCGTCGCCCGGTATCGAAAGTGGCTCATGCTCCGAACGCTGCGATCCCGGTATTTCGAGGACGAGGACGACGGTGCCGGTGACGGGCCGCCGCCTCTTGCACCCACGTTAGCCGCCGCGGCGTCGATCGTCGCGCTCGGCTTCCTGGGCAGCCGGTTACTCGGCATTCTGCGTACGGTCGTAATCGCGCACCAGTACGGCACCTCGCCATCGCTCGATGCGTACTTCGTGGCGTTCCGCATCCCCGATCTGATCTTCCAGTTGCTTGCGGGCGCGACGCTCGGCAGCGCGTTCATCCCGACGTTCGCGCGGATGATGTCTCGCAGTGACAGCGAGGCGTGGCGGCTCGCCTCTTCGGTGCTGAATCTCGTGCTGGGCGCGACGCTGGTGTTCGCGCTGATCGGGCTGCTGGTCGCGCCCGTGTTGGTACCACTGACGGCGCCCGGTCTCGGCGAGGAGACGGGCCAGGAGGCTGAGCTGACATCGCTCGCCGTCGACCTGACGCGGATCATGATGGTCTCGCCCATCTTGTTCGCGATCAGCGGCATGTTCATGGGGATACTCAACGCCCGGCATCACTTTCTCGGACCCGCGCTCGCGCCAATGTTCTACAACGCCGCGATCATCGTCGGCGCACTCGTGTCGGACGATGTGCGTGTGTTGGCGTTTGCGGTGGTGGTAGGCGCGTTGCTTCATCTCGTCGTGCAATTGCCCGTGCTGCGGCTCGTCGGCATGACCTGGCAGCCCGTCGCCGACTGGCGCGACGCGGCCGTGCGAGAAGTCGGGCGGCTGATGGGGCCGCGCGTGATCGGGCTGGCCGCGTATCACTTCAACTTCGTCGTGGCGACGTTCTTCGCGTCGACGGTCGCGACGGGCGCCATTTCGGCCGTGAACTACGCGTGGCTACTCGTGATGACGCCGCTCGGACTCTTCGGCATGGCGATCTCGACAGCGGCGTTCCCGCGCATGGCCGAGCAGGCCGCCCGCGACGACGGCGAACTGCCCGGTACGCTCTCACGCGCCCTCCGCCTCATCCTCTACCTGACCATCCCCGCAAGCATCGGGCTGATGATCCTCGCGAAGCCGCTGACGGCGTTCCTGCTGCGGAGCGGCGCCTTCGACGAGTCGTCGGCGGACCTCGTCGTGCCGGCGTTGATCTTCTACTCGATCGGGCTGTTCGCCCATGCGGGTATCGAGATCGTCAGCCGTGGCTACTACGCGCTCAGCGACACCAGGACGCCGGTGACGTTCGCCGTGGCGTCGATGGTGATCAACCTCGTGCTGTCGGTCGCCCTGGTCGTGCCGTTCGGCGTGAAGGGGCTGGCGTTCGCGCTGTCCGTAGCGACGATCGTCGAGTTTGGGTTGCTGGTGCGAACGTTGGCGCGGCGGATGGACGGCCTGGACATCCAGCGTGTTGGTGCGTCGGTCGCGCGGACGCTTGTCGCCAGCGTGCTGATGGCGGAGGTGGTAGCGCTCTGGCTGGCCGCGTTGAGGCTCGCCGGCCTACTCGATTTCGACAGCAAGGTCGACGCCGGACTGGCGCTGGCGGGCGGAATTGGTCTGGGCGCCCTGGCGTTCTTCTATTCGAGCCGATTGTTGCGCAGCGCCGAAGCCGAGGTGTTGCTCCAGCGGCTACCACTCCCGGCCCGCATCCGGCGCTTCGCGGGAGGATAGGCCCGTTTAATCAGGGGTTGCCCCGGCTTGTGAGGGCTTCAAGCTGACCGATATACTGATGCAGGTGGTCACAGGCTTTCGCATGTACACGAGTGCGGCCGTGGGGGCCGCACATTTTTGTCCCTGAGGGGGAAGGTTTCCGTTGAGCTTCACTGATAAAACACTCGTCTGCCGCGATTGCAAGCAGAACTTCACGTTCACAGCCGGTGAGCAGGAGTTCTACGCGAACAAGGGCTTGCAGAACGAACCGGTACGCTGCACGTCCTGTCGCTCGAACCGCAAGTCCACGCAGACGCGCGAGCCCGAAGAGGGCTACGTGCGCTATGGCGTGTTCGCCAGTTTTGGCGGACGCACTCCGCGCCAGATGCACCCCGCCACGTGCGCCGAGTGCGGGATGATGACCGAGGTGCCGTTCCAGCCGCGCGGCGACCGGCCCGTGTACTGCAGCGCCTGCTACAGCAAGGTGCGTCCGGCCGAGCCGGCTGGCGGTGACGCCGAGCGCGTCAGCTTCTAGCGGCACGGTAGACCAATACGAACGGCCCCGGCGCGCAGTGCCGGGGCCGTTCTTGCGTTCATCGGTTTCGCGTTAGAGGGAGTCGGCTGGAGCGTCGGCCGGCGGTTCGTTCGGTGGCGTAGGCAGCAGACGCAGGAAGGCGAGGCCGGCAACGCCGATCAGCGCTGATCCGGCGAGCACGCCGATCTTCGCCTCTGCGACGAGGCCCGCGTCGTTGAAGGCCAAGTTGGCGATGAAGATCGAGACAGTAAACCCGATGCCGGCGATCATAGTCACGCCGAGAACCTGCGCCCACGTCACCGACACCGGCAGCGCCGCGACGCCAATACGCACGGCGATGAACGCGAAGAGCATGATGCCCAGGGGCTTGCCGATCACGAGGCCGAGCGCGACGCCGAGAGACACTGGTGATGAGGCTGCGTCGCGGACCGCATCGGCGCTCAACTCGACGCCGGCGTTCGCCAGCGCGAAGATCGGGATGATGGCGTACGACGTCCAGCCATGCAGCGCGTGTTCGAGACGATCGAGTACGGGCTGACGTTCGCGCGATAGCTCCTCCAGTTCGCGCAGCGCCGCGCGGCTGGTCTCCTCCCCTTCGGATGTGCCGGCCAAGCGTCCGGCGCGATGGTTGTCGAGCAGATCATCCGCTGACTGTTCGAACGTGTTCGGCGCGACGCGCGCACCGATGGGCGTCAGCAGTCCTAGAAGGACACCGGCTACGGTCGCGTGGACGCCGGATTCGTGTACGGCGACCCAGGCGAACAGGCCAACAACGACGTAGACGGTGACGTCCTTCACGCCAACGCGGCCCAGCACGGAGGCAATAGCGAAGAGTCCGGCCGCGGCGGCGAGCCATTCGAACGCGAGATCGTCCGTGTAGAAGATGGCGATGACGGCGATGGCGCCGAGATCATCGACGATTGCAAGCGCGAGCAAGAAGATCTTCAGCGAGAGCGGCACGCGGGGTCCCGCCAGTGACAGGATACCGACAGCGAAGGCGATGTCGGTCGCCATCGGGATGCCCCAGCCGCGGTCACCATCGCCGCCGAAATTGAACGCGATGTAGATCGCCGCCGGCACGATCATCCCGCCGAGCGCGGCGGCGACGGGCAGCGCGGCCGTGCGCCGGTCGGCGAGTTCGCCGCGCAGCAGCTCGCGCTTGATCTCGAGCCCGACGACGAAGAAGAACACGGCCATCAGCGCGTCGTTGACCCAGTCGACGAGCGATAGGTCGAGCGTGAGGACATCGAAGTCGAGAACGACGCGCGTGTGCCAGAAGTCGCCGTAGGTATCCCCAAAGGGCGCGTTCACCCAGATCAGCGCCGCCGCGGCCGCGATGAGCAGCAGGATGCCGCCCGCCGCTTCGGTGTTGAGAAACTCTTGCACCGGCCGGACCAGGATCGCTCTTGTACGTGCGAGCGGTTGTCCACTGGATTCGACGTTACCCAGCGCAGTCTCCCTTCACGGACTTGCTGTGGAACTATGCCAGATGCGGCCGTGCGGCCGCGCAACGCTAGAAGTGATACTTCTCCGAAAGGTTCACGGACTTGCCGTTGTATATGGCCGTGAGCGTACCATCGTCCTCGTGCCGGTACTCGAAGCATCGCGACGCCTCGCGCGTCGTCAGCAGCGACGACGCAATCGCCAGTGAGAGGTTGGAATCGAGAAAGACCTCCGCGGCCTCGACGTTCGGGTCGAACTTCTTCCAGCTAATGCCTTCGGAGATCGTCGAGCCCGAGAGCGCGCCCGTCTCGGACGGCTCGATGCTGAAGCGCACGGCTTCGGCGTGCCCCTTGCCCTTCGTGAGGAACATGTACGTGCCAATCTGCGACTGCTGAATGTGGTTCCGCGGAGCGCCGCCGCCGAAGATGACCGTTGACGTCCGTAGACCCACTTCCTCGGCGAGCAGCACGATCGCTGCCATTTCCAGCACGTCCTGCACGACATCGAACACGATGCGCTTGTTGCCTTCGGCGCGGAACAGGCCGAGATCCATGCCGAGCACCGAGTCACCGATGGCAGGGCAGTACACCGGCGTCGCGTACTCCGCGGCGGCGGTGAGGATGCCGTTTTGCGAGCCGATCGTCTTGAAATACAGACCCATGCGGTAGATGTACTCGCGGGTCGTCATCGGGCGATCGGGCAGTGTCTCGGCGAACTCGAAGATCATCGGCTCGACGCGGCGGTAGTCGGCTTCATCGCCGAACGTGTCCCAGAAGCGGTTGACATCCTGCGCGGCGAGCGCGACATCGTCGGCGTTTACGTGGCCCTGATAGTGGAGGCTGCCGATCGTTTCGAGCATGTCGTGGGTGAGTTGCGCGCCGGTGATGTCCAGCACGTCGATGCGGCGCTGTTCGATCAGCGACGCGATTGCCGGGCCGAATCCGAGCGGCACTGGTGCGCCGGCGACGGCGCAGAAGATCACCCGGTTGCGCTCGATCATCGCGTTCCAGAGATCGATCGCCGTCGAGAGGCGGCGCGGCTGACCGCCGGTGCGGCCGAGCGCGTCGATGAACGAACGCAGCGTCGCGTCCGCGTGGGGCTGAAAGCGCTGTATTGGTGTCTTGAGGAACTCGCTTGGCATGATGCGGAGGGTATCGAATTGGCCGGTTAGCCGCTGTTCGTGTTCTCTGGGACGGGGAGCGCTGCCCGGCCTAATTTACGCAGACGATGCAGCAGGCAGCGCCGTGCTGGGCTTCGGCGGCGCGGATGGCGTCCTCGACGGTTGGTGCGGAGTCGAAGCCGATGCGTTGCGGCACGGCCGCGTCCTGGGCGCCGGCGACGATGACGCGTGACGCGTGCTTGAGGCGCCGGAGCGGGTGCGTCGCGAGGATGCCATGCACCGGGTGAAACGCTACGCCGTTGCGATAGCGGTCGATGTAGCCGGCGTGCGTGCTGAACTCGTCCGTGAAGCGCGCCATGATCTCGTACGGGTCGCGCGTCAGCGGCAGCACGCGGTCCCAGACGTCGCGGTAGGACGGGTGATGCTCGTCGTCCCATGTCTCGGGGCACGGCGTGGCGAGGACGACGGTACAGCCGGGCTTGCCGAGCGCTTCGATGTAGCCGCCGAGGTAGCCGAGCCCGGATGAGACGAGCGTGAGGATCGGGTTCATCGTGCCGAAAACGGCATACGGACTCCACGCCGGCAAGCCGTAGACCACGACATCGGCCGGTTCTGCCTGGGAGCGTCGTGGCGGGTTGCGCGACGCCATCACCTCAATCGCGGCGGCGCGCGTCTCGGTGACGCCGCCCGCCCATATGTGCGCGATCTTCGTCGGACTCGCGAGCACGCACTCGATCTTGTAGAAGCGCTTGGCCATCGATGCCTCAAGATGCGCGCCCATCTCGTTCAACACGTCGTGCATGCGGTTGTGCAGCACCGACATCGACATGCCGTCGGGATGATGCGTGTGCCGGATCGAGCGCCACGTCGACAGACCGACGGCGATCGACTTCCAGCCACCGCTGAAACCGAGATGCAGTCCGGCGTTGATGTATACACACAGATCCGCCTCGACGGCGTGCCGGCTGAGTTCGACGTCGTAGCCGCTAGCCGTCGTGCCATAGTTGATGATGTTCGCAGCGTCCTCCGCGTCGTGGCAGAACAGGCGGTCGCCGAAGCGTTCGACGAGCGACGCGCCGATGATCGTCGCGAGTTCGTCGTGCGTGAACTTCCGGTGCAGCGCGTTGGCGCAGATGAGTTGCACGTTCGCTTCATCGACGCCGGCGTCCGCGAGTTGCGTGAGCACGGCCTCTATCGCGACGCCGCGGATCGGCCCGAACGATGTGACGGTCGGGTCATCAAACGCAATGACAACGCGCGACATCGGCGTCACGAGATCGCGGATGCGCGGCATGCCGAGGGGGTGTTCGAGCGCGTCGCGGACGGTCGTTTCGAGATCGTTCACGGGCTGCAACCCACCGCCGGAGCCAGCGCCGCCGCCTCGCGTGATGACCCGCGTGCGGCTCGGCAGCTCGGCGGTGATCGTGGCTTCGCCGAATGGGAGAGTCTGCTCGCTCATCGTGCGGAGTGATACCACGACGCGGCTCGTCGAGGCCAGCCACGCTGGGGGTTATCGGTTTGTTGCGCGCTCGGTGCCTCGTGCTAGGCTCAAACGGACGGCTTTTGCTCAGAGACGGAGGGATTCGATGACGACAGGCGGACTGCTGGCGATATTCGCGCATCCCGACGACGAAACCTTCGGCGTCGGCGGCACGATGGCGCACTACGCCGAGCGCGGCGTGCCGGTGACGATGGTCTGCGCCACGCGCGGCGAGGTTGGCGAGATCTCGGAGGGCAGCGACGCGACGCCGGAGACGCTTGGTCAGTATCGCGAGCAGGAACTGCGAGACGCGATGGCGATTCTCGGCGTACACGACGTGCGTTTTCTCGAGTATCGGGATTCCGGCATGTTCGGCACGCCTGAGAACGAAGATCGACGGGCGTTTGTGAATGCTCCTGCCGATGCGGTCGTCGAGTCGCTGGTGCGGATGATCCGTGAACGGAAGCCGGACGTCATCGTGACGTGGGATGAAAGCGGCGGTTACGGGCATCCCGATCACGTTGCCGTACACTTTCACGCTACGGCGGCGTGCGAAGCAGCGGCCGACGGATCGCGGTTCGCATCGGCGGGTGACGTCTGGGAGACGCCGCGGTTGTTCTACGTAGCGCTGCCGATGGACGAGTTCGCGAAGATCATGGAGGAAATGCGCGAGGTCGGCAGCGACACGCCGAATGTCATTGAGGACGACGAGCGCATGGCGAGCCTGCCGCGCGTCGATCCCAACTGCATTCTCGACGTACTGCCGCACTTCGAACGGAAACTTGAGGCCATGCTCGCTCACAAGACGCAGATCAGCGACATGGACCCGTTCATGCGGCTGCCGATTGAATCGCAGCGCCGCTTCTTTGGTCGCGAGTACTTCTACCGTGCTCGTCCTGCACTCAACGACGGTGCGACGATCGACGACATGTTCGCGCCCTAAGCCGCGCGCTAGGCGGGCGCGATGCCGCCCGTCTGCGGCCGGACGCGGAATGCGTGCTTGCGCCGTGGTGCCGGTTCGGCGTCGTTCGTAACGGGCCGGCGTTCGTACCGGGCGACGCGTTGGTACGCGCGCGCGCGTACCGGGGCCGGTCGCGGCTCAGGT
>CAZRHH010000040.1:0-28414 GCA_964599885.1 uncultured Dehalococcoidia bacterium
GCCGCCGCGCCCGTCGCGCGAAGCCTGCTCCTCGCCGCGTGGTACTCGGAGCGACGATGGTCGCGCTCGGCGCCATCGCGCCGCGTCGTTGACTCGCGCGCTTCCGGCGTCCCGTACCGCGCGTTACGCTTGATCGGCGGTGGAAGTGCAACCGCCGAACCGGAGGCGCACTGCATGAAGGTGAGCGACGAACGTCGGACGGCGTACCTCGCGGCGTACGACGACTGGCAGAGGAAGCTCGCAGCGCTGCACGAGGTCTTCCTCGACGGGACGAAGACGCTTGAGGGCGACCAAATGAAGGGCCTGCTGAACCGCGAGGCGCGCGCCAAAGCGAAGTACGACGAGGCGCGGCTCGAACTGATCGGCATCCCGCAGGCCGCCGATTCGCCGTTTGACTAACCGCCGGAGCGCGCGATGACCGAGGGCTGGGTCGACTATCTAACGGGGCCGTACGGCTTCGCCTTCGCGTTTGCGGCGGGCGTGCTCTCGTTCCTCTCTCCCTGCGTGCTCCCGCTCGTGCCGGCGTACCTCGCGCACCTCACCGGGACCGCGACGACGCTCGATGCGCGCGCTGAGCGTCGCCAAACCGTCACGCACGCCGCGACGTTCGTACTCGGCTTCACGCTCGTGTTCACGTTCATCGGCGCGTCGGTCGGTCTGATCGCGGCGCTCATAAGCGAAGATTCGAGCTATGCCGTCCGCGATCAGCTACCGCTGCTCGGCAAGATCGCCGGCGTGTTCCTGATCATCATGGGCCTCAACCTGATCGGCATCATCCGCATCCCCTGGCTGTACCGGACGTTCACACTTGAATCGACGAACAGCAGTGTGCCAGTCGCTGTCGGTGGCGCGACCGGCGGTTCGGCGACGATGACGATGGGTGGCGGCGGACGCGGCGCCGTGCCAGGCGTTGGCTACGCGAAGTCGCTCGGCGTCGGCGCGGCGTTTGCCGTCGGCTGGACGCCCTGCATCGGCCCCGTCCTCGGCGCGATCCTGACGCTCTCGATCCAGGCGTCCGACGTGGCGCAGGGTGCGTATCTCCTGCTGGTGTACTCGCTCGGCCTCGGCGTGCCGTTCATCCTCACGGGCTTCGCCGTCGTGCCGGTGACGGCGTTTCTGCGGCGGCATCGCGGCATGATGCCCGTCGTCGAAATCGTCACGGGCGTCTTCATCGTCTTCGTCGGCGCGCTCGTCTTCCTCGACGACCTGACGATCTTCAACAAGTACTTCGACTTCTTCGGTCTAAGCAGGATCTAGCATCGACAGGTGGGATCGAGGGATCGGGGTCGCTCAGTGCCGCCTCGGGTTGGGTGGCGAGTTCTCCGACCTCGCCGCGCTCGGTGAGCGACGCTGCGAGCAGGTTGAGCGCGAACAGCATCAGGAAGAGCGCCGCCGCCGGAAACGCGAAGACGTGCGGGTAATCGAGAAACGCGCTCGCGCGTATGTCGCCGCCGAGATTCCCGTCGCCCGGATAACCGCCAAAGCCAAGAAAGCTGATCGTCGCTTCCGTGAGTATCGCCAGTGCGGCGATGCGGCACGCTTGCGCCGCGACCAGCGGCCAATTTCTGCGCGCGCTGTCACTCGCAAAGGCGACGAATCCGGGCGTGGCGTTGCCGGAGCTGACTCCCGTGCTCCCGCGGAACGCTCCGATCAGCTCGACGCCGGCGATGAAGCCGAGCAGCGCGACGGCTGCCGCGGGAATCGCCCTCCCTCCAAAATTGATGGACGCGACGGCGAGAACCGGCCAGAGCAGAGGCACTGTCTCCCAGCGCGCGCTGACAGTGCCAATCGCGTTCAGCATGGTAGTGCGGCCACGACCAGCGTACACCAGTCCGAGCGCAACCAGCACGCCGGCGCCCAACGCCAGGACGGCCGGCGCGGCGAACCACGCCGATGTGCGAACGCCGTCGATGACGCGACTGAGCATGTCTCTACCGAGGCCGTCGGTGCCGAACGGGTGCGCCACGGATGGCCCCACGCCGCCGTCGGACGCGCCGAAGTCGCGCGTACTCTCCGGCACGATCGCTGGCGCGAGAAGCGCAAGCGCGACGAACACGACGACCAGCATTGCGGCGAAGGCGACGAGGGGCGCGCGCAACAAGCGGCGAGCGCCGTGCGCTGCGATCGACGGATCGGCCGCAAGATAGCGGCGATGCGGTACGAACGTGCTGACTGCAAATGCAGCGAAGAGCGCGAAGGTCAACAGCGTCTGCAGCACCAACAGGTCCTCGCGAAGCACCGCCTGGTAGAACCAGCGCGCTTCGCCGTCGACTGAGAAGGTTTGCTCAGCGATGATCGCGCCGACGAGGACGAGCGGGAACGCGCGTGCTGCGGCGACGGCGGCGTCGCGTACGCCGTCAGCCCACGCGGTGTCGTGCGCGTGCGGTTCCCTTTTCGCCGGTAGCAACAACGCGCATGACGCGCCGACTGCGATCGCTGCGGGGATGAACAGGCGAAACTGGTGCCATGGATCTTCATAGAACGGCGCATAACCGTATGGCGACTCGGGACCGACTGGGGAGTAGTCCCACCAACGCGCGGGCAGGACCAGGAGCAGTGGCACAGACACCGCCACCGGGATGGCCGCCAGAAACGCCCAGGTCGCGACGGCGCCACGTCTGGCGCCAGCACGTTCGCGCAGCACCTGCAGCGCGAAGCTGAACGCGGCGGCGAACACAAGGCTCAGCCCGGCGAGCTGCGCCGTCGGTGGCAGCCTGCGCCACGCCTCGTCTCGGATGTCCCGATCGGTGAAGACAGATCGGCCGAAATCGCCGATTACGGCATCGCCAAGCCAGTACGCATAGCCACGATACAGCGGCTCGTCAAGACGGAGGTCATGTTCGATCTGCTCGATGATATCGGGCGGCGCACCCTGAAACGCGATCATGACGGAACGACCGTCATTCCACGGCCCCCAGATCAGCGTGTATGACATCGCCGACGCGAGAACGAAGATCAGCGGCAGCGACGCCACCCGCAACAAGAAGCCACGCCACGTCATAGCCGCTCCCAGCCCGACTGCTGGACGCAATCATACGGCAGGAGTGGCTACGGCGTCTCGCGCTCCGTGTCGCTCGTCGCGCTTCCCGCGCCCCGTTTCTCGCTTCCCGCTTCCTTCTCCCGCGCGCGGCGGCCTTCCCAGCCGCGCGGCGTCGGCGTGTAGTAACGATGACCCGCAACCCGATCGGGCAGGTGCTGCTGCTCGACTTCGCCGCCCTCGTAGTCGTGCGCGTACTTGTAGCCCGAGCCGTAACCCATCTGCTTCATCATGCCCGTGACGGCGTTGCGCAGGTGCAGCGGCACCGGATCGTTGCGCGTGGCCTCGACATCGCGCAGCGCGGCGCCATACGCGGAGCCGGTGCTGTTGCTCTTCGGCGCCAACGCCAGATACAGCGCTGTCTCGGCAAGAGGAAAGAAGCCCTCCGGCATGCCGATGAAGTGCACCGCCTGCTGGCACGCCGTCGCGACGAGCATCGCCATCGGATCGGCGAGTCCGACGTCCTCCGACGCGAGGATCACCATACGGCGGACGATAAACAGCGGATCCTCGCCCGCCTCGATCATGCGAGCCAGCCAGTACAGCGTCGCATCCGGATCGGAGCCGCGCACCGACTTGATGAACGCCGAGATCGTGTCGTAGTGCGCGTCGCCCTGCCGGTCGTAGAGATACGTCCGGTGCTGCAACGCCTCTTCGACGTCCGCGACTGTGACCTTGGGCCCCTCGCCGCCACGCGCCTTCATGCCAAGCACTGCCGCTTCGAGCGCATTGAGCGCTATCCGCGCGTCGCCGCCCGTCGACGCGGCGAGCGCTTCGACCGCATCATCGTCGACCGCGACGCCAACTCCGCCAAGCCCGCGCTGCACATCACCGAGTGCACCGCGGATGATGCGTTCGAGATGCTCCGGCTCGAGCTGCTTGAGCGCGAACACGCGCGAACGCGAGAGCAGCGGGCCGATCACCTCAAACGACGGATTCTCGGTCGTCGCGCCGATGAGCGTGATCGTGCCGTCCTCGACGAAGGGCAGGATCGCGTCCTGCTGCGCCTTGTTGAAACGGTGAATTTCGTCGATGAATAGCACGGTGCGGCCGGCTCCCATCCGATGCCGGTCGCGCGATTCGGCCGTGACACGGCGCAGATCGGCGACGCCCGACGAGACCGCGCTGATCGGCACGAACGTCGCTTCGGTGCTGCCGACGATGATGCGTGCGAGCGTCGTCTTGCCGGTGCCGGGCGGACCCCAGAGGATCATCGACGGCAGGTTGCCCGATTCGGCGAGCCGCCGCAGGATGTGCCCTTCGCCGACGAGATGCTCCTGCCCGACGTATTCATCGAACGTGCGCGGGCGCATGCGCGCGGCGAGCGGCGCCGACGCGAGTACGCCGTCATCGGCGGGCGCATCGGGCGCGAACATCGGCGCCGAACGAGCGACGGACTTGCGCGCGGGCGTCTTTCTGGGCATACGGCAAGTATATGGCGCGTGGTGCTGTGTCCGACGGCTGGTGTCTGGTGTTTGGTGTCTGGTTTCGCTCGGGGGCGAAGCAGCGGATCCCACCACGAAAGTGGATAAGCGATTCGTTGTCGGTTAGGCTCAGAGCAGATGCCTGACTCGCACGCCCATAGTTACTACGGTGGCCAGGCCGTCATCGAAGGCGTGATGATACGCGGCCCGCGGCATATGGCTGTCGCGGTACGGTCGCCCGATGGCACGATCGTCCATCGCGCGGAGGAGCTTTCGGGCGTGATGGCGGGCTCGATCCGCCAGATTCCCGTGCTGCGCGGCATGATCGTGCTGTACGAGACGCTATCGCTCGGTATTCGTGCGCTCACGTGGTCATCGATGATCGCGGCGGGGCGGGACGCGCAGGAAGTCAGCAAGGCGCAGATGCTGACGTCGCTAGCCTTCGCGCTCGGATTCGTCATCGCGATCTTCTTCGTCGGCCCGGTGCTGCTGACGGGTTGGCTCGGGCAGTTCTTCGGCAACGACTACATCGAAGTGACGATTGAGGGCGTGCTGCGTCTCGCGATGCTGATCGCCTATATGTGGCTGATCGGCCGGCTTCCGGAGGTGCGGCGTGTGTTCGCATATCACGGGGCGGAGCATCGCGCGATTCACGCGTACGAACACGGGCGCGTGCTGACGCCCCAGGCGGTGCGCGAGTACCCGAACGCGCATCCACGCTGCGGAACCGCGTTCCTGCTGACGGTGATGGTGCTGGCACTTTTTCTGTTCATCGCGCTCGGCACGCCACCGATCTGGATGCGACTGATCGAACGCATCGTGCTGATCCCGCTGATTGCGGCCGTCGCGTACGAACTGTTGCGCCTTGGCCAGCGCTATGGGGACGCGCCGATCGTCGGGTTGCTCTACAAGCCGAACCTCTGGCTGCAATCGTTCACCACGCGCGATCCGGACGATGATCAGATCGAAGTCGCGATCTCCGCGCTCGAACATGCGCTCGCGCTCGACCAGCCGATCGTCAAGTCGGAAGAGCCGCGACTTGCCGACGAACCGCTTGCTTAGGTCGGCGCGAGTTCCTCGACGTCGTTGAAGAAGCAGCATGCGGCGCCCGTGTGACAGACGGCGCCACCGACCATGTTGACGCGGACGAGCAGCGCGTTATTCTCGCAATCAGCCTTGATGGAGCGTACATCGAGGAAGTCGCCGCTCGTCGCGCCCTTGTGCCAGATCTCTTTGCGGCTGCGGCTCCAGAACACGACCTGACCTTTGTCCTTCGTCATCTGCAGCGTTTCGGCGTTCATGTAGCCGAGCATCAGCACGACATCCGTCTGGTCGTCCTGAATGACGGCAGGGATCAATCCCTGTGCGTTGTAGTTGAGCATCGTCGTTCTCCCTCCGCGCGCGGGCGCGCGATATTTACCGCGTGATGTGGTGGTGTCAGACGCGCCGGCGCCGGCTCAGAGCCGGACCGGCACCTGATGGGCGTCCATGTACCGCTTCGCTTCGCCGATCGAATACTCGCCGAAGTGAAATATGCTGGCCGCCAGCACCGCGTCCGCCTTGCCATCGACAACGGCGTCGACGAGATGCTGCGGGTGACCGCAGCCGCCGCTGGCGATCACCGGCACTTCAACCGCCTCGCTGATGGCGCGCGTGAGTGGGATGTCGTAGCCGTCTTTGTGGCCGTCCGTATCCATGCTTGTCACGAGCAGCTCGCCGGCGCCAAGTTCGACAGCGCGCTTCGCCCACTCAATAGCGTCGAGGCCGGTCGTGCGGCGACCGCCGTGCGTGTACACCTCCCAACGTCCTTCGCCGACTGCCTTCGCATCGATCGCGACAACGATGCACTGCGATCCGAACCGCTCGGCCGACACAGCGACGAGCCGCGGATCGGCAACCGCAGCACTGTTCAGCGACACCTTGTCGGCGCCGAGTTCAAGCAGCACACGGATGTCACTGTCACTGCGCACGCCGCCGCCGACTGTGAACGGGATGAACAGTTCATCGGCGGTGCGTTCCACCATGTCGTACACAGTCGTACGCTCGTCGCTTGACGCTGTTATGTCGAGGAACACCAGCTCGTCGGCACCCTCCCGGTCGTAGATCTTCGCCAGTTCAACGGGATCGCCCGCGTCGCGCAGCTCTACGAACGAGATGCCCTTCACGACACGTCCGTTGGCGACGTCGAAACACGGAATAACGCGCTTGGTCAGCATGGTGATGCATGGTAACAAACGCTCGCCCGATCGCCGCCCGCCGCGAGTCCCAGAGACCTATACTCTCGGCGGGAAGTCGACTTAGGGGCAAGGAAGGAAGACCGTATGGGCACCGCCGTGACACCCCGCACTATCGAAGAGATCACGCCGGAGTTTTTGACGCCGGCGGCGCGCCGGCTGTTGCGAGACGAGAGCGCGCACGTCAGTGCCGTCCGCATCGGCGCATCTGAGCCGTTCGAGTATCCGAAGTTCGGCAACAAAAGCTTCGACATCCTTGAGTTCGACTACGAGACCGCAACGGGCGCCGGCAGTTCGTCGATGATCCTGCGCCGCCGGGCGCCGCGCGATGCCGTCTCGACGCTGATCGGCGATCTGCATCATCGCGAGTTGCTGGCGTTCAAGTGCGGTTTGCTCGACGAAATGCCGAAGACGTTTCACCACCCGTATCTCGACGTCGTCCACGACGAGGAGCACGGCCAGTTCTGGGCGCTGCTTGAAGATGTCAGCGCCGACATGACGAACCTCGGAATCGTCGACGCCTGCTCCGAGGAGCAGATGCGCACGGTGCTCTCGCATCTCGCTGCGTTTCACGCGCACTTCTGGGAACGCGACGACGTGCTGTCGCAGCCGTGGCTGATGAGCCTGCGCACGCCCGTCGACTACTGGTACAAGCTGGTCGTGGAAGTCGTGGACGATGAGCCGAATCCGTCGGAGGCGACGGCGTACATCATCTCCCAATGGCCGTGGTTGCCGGGCGGCATTCGCGCGCTGCTCGACGCGCTCGAACCATCGACGCGCGAACTCGTGATCAATCTCTTCCGCGATCCGGAACGGCTTCTCCGCGCAGTCGAGGGCATGCCGCTGACGCTTTGCCACTATGATTTCGACAACCGCAACCTCGGCATGCGCTACGGGCCCGACGGTCCACTCACGACGGTGATCGATTGGGAGATCATCGGTGTGGGCGTGTTCGGCGTGTCGGACGTGGGGCGGTTCCTGCAGTACCAGCAACCCGCAAACACGGCCGAGCTGCTGGAGTTTTACGTCGCCGAGCTGGAGCGTAATCTCGGCCACGGAATAGATCGCGACAGCTTCTACAAGGCGTACGAGATCGTGACCGTCGCGATATGGCAGATCGTCGGATTCCTGTTCGGATCGATGGTGTCGTCACCCGACGCGCCCGTCCCGCCGGAACAGCGGGACGGGATGCGCCAGCGCGTGTACGCCGACGTTGCGGCGATCGAGGCGTTGGCGCGCAAGTGGCTGACGTAGCTAACGCTTGCGGCCGACGCTCAGCAGGTTGACCCGCAGATGCTTGAATAGGTTGAAGCGGTTGACGATCCGCTCGAAGCCGACGCCGAGCGCATACGACGGCGTGCTGAACGCGAGGTATTCCGGCTCGGTTTCAAACTGGTAGAGCTGTTCGATCTCGAAGCCGGCGCTCTCGTAGAGCGAGCGCAGGCGGCGCGCCGTGTTGGCGCGGTAGACGGTTGGGAAGATGTCGTGGGCATCGACGCCGCGGGACGTGTTGAACTTGAGGTGGAACGAATGCGGCAGGAGCGCTGAGCTGACGGTTACGTAGTGCCAGCGGTTCGGTGTGAGGATCAGCAGGCGTCCGCCCGGCTTCAGCACCCGCGACAGCTCTCCGAAAACGAGTTCGGGCTGCGTCAGGTGCTCGGCGACATGGCTGGAGATGGCGATGTCGAACGTGGCGTCGTTGAAGGGCAGGCGCGCGAGATCGGCACGTGCCGCTGCGTCGATGTTGCGGTTGCCCAGCGGCTCGTCGGTGACATCGACGCCCACGATCAGACGCGGACGCTGGTGCGCGTCGAAGTGGTACTGGAAGACGCGCCCGCTGCCGCAGCCGGCGTCGAGCATCACATCGCCTGCGCGCACGTACTCGTGGATCACATCGGAGAAGCGGTCGTACATGCCGCGGAACGAGGGCGCGTAGAAGCGTTCGCGCAGCTTCTGCTTTTGCCAGCGGATCAGCGGCATGTGCTATCCGGGCCAGGCATAGAGCAGCATCATCGCCGCCGACGCGACCGCGGCCAGTGCGAGCACGAGCGCGATCGGCGCGGGCGGCAGGTGATACGCACGGCGCCGCTCGAGTACGAGCGCGCCGGCAGGCTGGACGAGCGGACGACGGAGTGGCGCCGTGCCGCGGGAGGCGCGCAGGGTGTGTCCAAGGGCGGTGGCGTCGCCGAGATCGCGGATCGCGGTGGTGAGCGCCTCGTTCGTGGGTGTGCCACGGAGTTCGGCATCGCGCGCGGCGTCGCGGATGTGGGCGCGCAGTTCGTCGCGGACGGTCTGCTGTTCAGCGAGGGTGCCGCCCATCGCCCAGCAGACTTCGTTCAGGTAACGGTCGACCTCGCTCATCGCTTCGATGGCTCCAGCACCTGCGCCATGGCCTTTGCGAACGCCGACCACTCGCTGCGTTTCGTCTTCAGTTCGGCGACGCCTGCCTTGGTGATGGCGTAACGCTTGCGGCTAGGCGTGCCGGTTGATTGTTCCCACTCGCCCGCGATCAGGCCGCGATCTTCGAGGCGGTGCAGGATCGGATAGAGGACGCCCTGGCCGAGCTGGAGCGCGTCGTCGCTGCGGCTGCGCATCTCCTTGGCGATTTGATAGCCGTGCAGCGGCCCCTCGGCGAGGATCGCGAGGACGACGGTGGCCGTGTTGCCCTTGAGGAGTTCGCGATCGAATCTCATGTTGTCAGTTTATCCACAGATGTCACGGATGCGCAGGATGCGCTCGGCCCGAGACTGGTTCGCCGGGTTGACGGACTGCGTGTCTGGTGTCTGGTCGGCGTGGCACGGAGTTCGTTTCGTAATTTTCATGTTTAGAGAGTTCGTTTCGTAATTTTCGTGTTGCGGGCGTGATCCACCGGTGCCGCAGATGGGCTAGCTCGATCGGCTTCACCGCAAAAACGCACAGGGCGCGAAGGGGCGCAAAGGTTGAGCGCGGAGTTTGGTTGGCAGTTTTCATGTTTTCCGGCAAGTCGCCGTCCTCCGCGCGGTCCACGCGTAACGCGTCATCGAGCATCATGCCGCAGTTCGCGAGGATCTCGAAGCGGTGGATGTCACGTTTGCGGAAGTTGCGTGGCGCGGAGGGGGTTGGCGGTGTCGCCGTTGGTGCGCTGTCCGGTTTGCACGATGACGTTGCCTTCGGCGTCGACCTCGATGAGCATGGTGTCCATCGAACGGGTCGCGGGGCCGTGGACACGCACGCCGGCCTTCGTGTAGGTGGAGCCGTGGCACGGGCAGAGGAACCATCCCTGGCGCCCCTCCTTGTCTTGCGGCGCGACGTATCCGGCGTTCCACGGCACGGCGCACCCCAAATGCGGGCAACGGCGCCACAAGGCGACGAGCCCGCCCTGTGTTGAACTGTCGTCGCCGGCGATGTGGCCTTCGCCTTCGCCGAGGTTGACGAGCCAGAACTTCCCTTCGATGCTGATCAGTGGCGGATCGCCCGGTTTCGGGACGCGGGATGCGGGTACCGCGACCGCGCCGCCGAATGCTTCGACGCTCCGCGGATAGAGCGAGTTCACGATCGAAGCAACGGCGCCAGCTAAGAGCGTGCCGGCGGACGTCCAGAATGCAAGTTTGAGGATGCGGCGGCGGGTGATGCCGCTGGCACCGGGGCCGCTTGTGGGCGCGGGTGCGATGACCGTCGCGTGGGACGTGCCGGGTGTGGTCGTCGGTAGTGTCGTCATGTCTCCTCCGTCGCTTATATAGTTATACTATTTATATCGACGGGCGAAGTCAAGGCTCGTGTGGTGGGCGCGATAGCCGGTACCCTCGCCGAGGAGGCGCCATGAACACACCACTCGCCGAGACGCTGCGCTACAGCAAGTGGGCGAACAACGAACTGTTCGAGGCGTGCCGAGCGCTCACAGACGAGCAGCTCGACATGCAACTCGCAGGCGCTTCCAGCTCGGTGCGTGAATTGCTCGTACACATCGTCGGCGGACAGCAGACGCTCGTTCTGCGTACGATGGGTCGTCAGCACGAAGGCGAGCTGAACCGCACCAGCGCGTGGCCGGGCTTCGAAACGCTCACGACGTTGCTCACCACATCGAATCACGAACTGATCGCGATCGCGGAGGCGCTCGACGCCGACAGCGACGTTGATCTCCCGTTCGGGGGCAAGGTCTATCGCTATCCCAAGAGCTTCTTCCTCGTGCACGCGGTGGAACATGGGGCTGAGCATCGTACGGAGATCAAGGTGACGCTCGGGAACGCAGGCATCGCGACGCCGGATCTCGATGGGTGGTCGTACGCTGTAGCGGCCGGGTACGGACGCGAGGTGTAGGCGGAGGCGTCGCGGTGGATAACGCAGGACACGGCCGCCGTGGTTTACGCGCCCAACCTTCGGCCGCGCTCTTCGATGCGTTGCGCGAGCGCTATGGACTCGACGCGGAGGGCGCTTCTGATCTCGGAGGTTCGTCGAACCTGAACCTCCTGATCGGCGGAAGCCTGGTCGCCCGAGCCTACCGGCCATACGTCACTCCCAAACGCATCGCGCACATCAACCGCGCACGCGTTGCGCTACGGGCGGGTGATGTGCCGGTTGCCGAAGTAGTGCCCACCAATGCGGGCGAGCTTTCGACACTGGTCAGCGATCGGCTCGTCGAGGTGGAACGTTACGTTCCCAATGATGATCGGATGAATTCGTGGGAGCGCATCGAGGCCGGCCTGCCAACGCTCGGGCGCATCCATTGTCTGCTCGCCCCCCTGTCTGCGTCGGCCGAACCCGCGCCGCTCTTCGTCAACCACGTCGAAGCGAGCGAGGGAGTCGCATGGACTTCGCGAGGAACCGATCGGATCCGCGCGTGGGGTCCGACGCCAGCCGAACGACAGTTGGCAAACCTCTCCGATGAACTTGCGGCGCTTGTGTGGGCGTCAGAACGAGACGTCGTTGGCGGCCTCGCGCGCCAACTCGTACACGGAGACTTCTGGGACAACAACGTGTTCTTCGGCCGGAATCGAGTGGTTCTCGTCACCGACTTTGATTTCATGGGCGAGCGGCCGCGCATCGATGACCTGGCCTTGACCTTGTACTACACCAACTCGACGTTCGCGGACGATCCGCTCTCGGACGCCCGGATTCGGTCGTTGCGCCGGCTGGTTGACGCGTACGATAGCGGGCTCGATGAACCGCTGAGCGCCAACGAGCGGGCCGCGTTGCCCCTTGCGATGGCGAGGCAGCCATTGTGGGCGGTCGGGAAGTGGATGGCGTTGCTGGACGCAGAGGAAGCGGCGCGCGCCCTTGCCGCGGAGATGACGCCGGATGTCCTGTGGGCGCTCGCTTTGATCCGTGACCGGGAGCGGTGGCAGGAGGCGTTCGTATAGCGGAGGCCGGCAGCGCCCTCGATTGTTCACTTAACGACACCCCTGCTATACTCAGCACTGATACGAGATAGAGAGACCGGACGCTGGGGCACACCACTGGACGAAGTGGGGCCTCAAATTTATGTCCGGTAGGAATGGAGCATCCCCATGACCACGGCTACTGCCGCACCTTCCGCATCCCAACCTTCGGTGTCCATGAAGGCCCTGCTCGAAGCGGGTGTCCACTTCGGCCACCAGACGCGGCGCTGGGACCCGCGGATGAAGCCGTACATCTTCACCGAGCGCAACGGCATCCACATTCTCGACCTGGCGCAGACTGTCCCGCTGCTGGGACAGGCGATGGACTTCGTCCGAGGCGTGACGTCACGCGGGCAGTCGATTCTCTTCGTCGGCACGAAGAAGCAGGCGCAGGAGTCGGTCGAGAGTGAAGCGACGCGCGCCGGCCAGTCGTACGTGACGAACCGCTGGCTCGGCGGCACGCTGACGAACTTCCAGACGATGGAGAGCCGCATCGACCACCTGATCCGTCTCGAAGACCGCCGCGACCGTGGTGAGCTGGCCAACCTGATCAAAAAGGAAGCCGGCAAGATCATGGAAGAGATGGAGAAGATGAACCGCTACTTCGGTGGCGTGAAGAACATGAAGCGCCTGCCGGGCGCGCTGTTCATCATCGACCCGCCGATGGAGCGCATCGCGGTCGCCGAAGCGTTGCGGATGAACATCCCGATCATCGCGATGTGCGATACGAACTGTAATCCGGACGAGATCGACTACCCGATTCCGTCCAACGACGACGCGATCCGCGCCGTCAAGCTGATCGCCAGTAAGATCGCCGACGCGGCGATCGAGGGCCGCGAACTGCAGGGCTACGCACAGGAAGCGGACGACACCGAAGGTCTCGACATGGCGTCGATCGCATCGGGCAAGTTCTCGGCGTCGCCGGATGACCCGTCTCCGGCAACCTTCTCGGCGTCGCCGGACGATCCGTCGCCGGCATCGACGCCCGCCGAGGAGCCGCCGCCGGCCCCCGCGCCCGCATCGTAATCGCCACATCCACGTAGAGAGGACACACCGAATTGGCATCAGCGGAGGAAGTAAAGAAGCTTCGCGACGAGACGAGCGCGGGCATCATGGATTGCAAGAAGGCGCTCGACGAAGCGAACGGCGACTTCGACAAGGCGAAGGAGATCCTGCGCGAGAGCGGAGCGGCGAAAGCCGCGAAGAAGTCGGACCGCGAGACGAGCCAAGGCCTGGTGGAGTCGTATATCCACGCTGGCGGGCGCATCGGCGTCATCGTGGAGATCAACTGCGAGACGGACTTCGTCGCGAAGACAGAAGAGTTCAAGAAGCTTGCGCACGATGTCGCGATGCAGGTTGCGGCTGTCCCCTCGACGCTCGCCGTCAACGAGGATGAGCTGCCGGAAGGCGCGGAGGGCAGCGTTGAGGAGACGGTGCTGATGAAGCAGCCGTTTATCCGCGACGGCTCGCACACCATCGAGCAGCTCGTGAAGGACGCGATCGGCAAGACCGGCGAGAACATCCGCATCCGTCGCTTCGCACGTTTCGAGCTTGGCCAGTAGGACGCCTGCCATGAGCGGGACCCCGTACAAGCGCATCATGCTCAAGGTGAGCGGCGAGGCCCTGATGGGCGGCGCCGCGTACGGCATCGACCCGTCGACCGTTCACAGCGTCGCGCGCCAAATCAAGGCTGCGAGCGATCTCGGCGTGGAGATCGCGGTGGTCGTCGGCGGCGGCAATATCTGGCGCGGAGCGCAGGCCAGCGCGACGGGCATGGATCGCGCGACGGCCGACTACGCCGGCATGCTCGCTACCGTCATCAACGCGCTGGCGCTGCAGGACGCGATCGAGCAGGTCGGCGGCGAGGTGCGCACGCAGACGGCCATACCGATCCAGCAAGTCGCCGAACCGTACATCCGGCGGCGGGCGATCCGGCACCTGATCAAGGGCCGCGTGGTCATCTTCGCTGCCGGCACCGGCAACCCGTACATGACCACTGACACGGCGGCGGCGTTGCGCGCTGTCGAAATCGACGCGGACGTGCTGCTGATTGCGAAGAACCGTGTCGACGGCGTGTACGAGGCCGACCCGCGCAAGCAGCCTGACGCGCGCCGCTTCGCGACGCTGACGTACATGGACGCGCTCAGCCGCCGGCTGGAGGTGATGGACAGTACGGCGCTTTCGCTATGCATGGAGAACGAGTTGCCGGTCGTCGTGTTCGACGTCGGGTACCCGGACGGCATCGTCAGCGCGGTGCGCGGCGACGATATCGGCACGCAGGTCGGGACGCCGGAGACGGAGCTATACGCCGCCCCCGTCTGATGCATGGCGCGGGCAGCGAGATGGCCGCGTTGATGTACCATGGGGCAACGTCGCAGCGAAGAGGGGTTCCCCAGGGATGATCGAGGACACACTGGCAGGCGCCGAGCAGCGTATGAAGAGCGCGGTGCAGGCGCTCGATCGCGATCTCGACACCGTTCGCACGGGGCGGGCGCGACCGTCGCTCGTCGAAACGCTGAAGATCGACTATTACGGCACGCCGACGCCGTTGAACCAGATGGCGGCCGTGAACGCGCCGGAGCCGCATCTGATCACGATTCAGCCGTGGGACAAGGGCCAGCTTACGACCATCGAGAAGGCGATCCAGAAGTCCGACATCGGCCTGATGCCGACGAACGACGGCAACATCATCCGTCTCGTCGTCCCCGGGCTTACTGAGGATCGGCGCAAGGAGATGGTGAAGACCGTCCACAAGAAGGCCGAAGACGGCCGTGTGGCGGTGCGAAACGTGCGCCGCGACAGCCTCGAAGAGCTCAAGAAGCTCCAGCACGACAAAGCGATCTCGGACGACGAAGAGCGCGGCGCCAAAGAGCGGGTGCAGAAGCTGACGGACAAGTACGTCGCCGAGATTGACAAGCATGGGCAGGCGAAAGAGCACGAACTGCTCGAGGTTTAGCGGGTTTGAAGGCACGATGCGACTGATCACGCGAAAGCCACGGAGCAAGAACGGCGCGAACGGCGGCGAGCCCGCGCCTTCATCCGCTGATGCGCCTGCCAGCAAGCGATCGATGCCGGCATCCAGCCTCCGACATGCCCACACCAACCGCCCCACGCCGAAACACGTCGCGATCATCATGGATGGCAACGGGCGCTGGGCCGCGGCACGCGGGCAATCGCGGCAGGCGGGACATCGCGCCGGCGCGGAGAACATCCGCCGGACGATCCGCGCGCTCGGGGAGCAGGGCGTCCCGTACCTGACGCTGTACGCGTTCTCGACCGAAAACTGGACACGGCCGAAACGCGAGGTGAGCGGGCTGATCCGGCTGATTCCGCGTTTTCTCGAACGCGAGTTGAAGGAGCTGCACGAGAACGGCATCCGGCTCGTGCATATCGGCAAGCTCGACCCGCTCGAACCAGCGATCCGTTCGAAAGTCGAAGACGCGATCGAGCTGACGAAGAACAATGCGCGGATGACGGTGGCGCTGGCGTTCAACTACGGCGGGCGCGCGGAGTTGGTCGACGCGATGCAGCGGATCGCGGCGGACGGCATCGCGCCGGAGCGCATCGACGAGAAGCTGCTATCGTCGTACCTGTACACGGCGGACTTGCCGGATCCGGACCTTGTGATCCGCACGGCGGGCGAAGTGCGGATTTCGAACTTCCTGCTGTGGCAGTGCGCGTACGCCGAGTTCTATGCGACGCCGGCGTACTGGCCCGACTTCGACGAAGCGGAGATCGAACGCGCGCTCGAGGCGTACGCCGGCCGCCAGCGCCGCTACGGCGGCCTCGACCCCGCGCCGGCAAAGAACGGCGCGAAGCCGTCCTGATGACGGTTTGGTGCAGTCGGTACGCTTTACCGGGGCGAACACGCTGGCTCGCCCCTACCGCCCTGCCGGCACGCGCTATGCATCAATCGCCGGGCGCGCGCCATTGCTGATCCAGCGCGTCGCGAGCGCCGTCGTCGCGATTCCAATCATCTTCCTGCTGATCCTTGTGGGCGGGTGGGCGTACGCGATCGTCGTTGCGATTGCTCTCGCGATCGCAGCGGCTGAGTTCGAGCATCTGCGACACGCGTGGCTGTCGCGCTGGACGTTCGGCGCGGCGTTTCTGGTTGGATGTACGGCGATCGCGACGCAGGCCGTGGGCGGCGAGGCGGCCCTCGTTGTTGCGGTGGTGGCGGGCACCCTTGCCGGAGCGGGCGTGATGTTCGCGCTGGCGACGCGGGGATCAAACGGACTCGCGGTCTCAGAACTGCCGGCGCCATCCTGGACCGCCGCCGGCATCGTGTACGTCGGCGGACTGGGCAGCACGATCGTGCTGCTGCGGGAACTGCCGAGCGGCCGTGACTGGGTGTACCTGGCGCTGTTCTCGACGTTCGCCGTCGACACGGCGGCGTACTTCGTGGGGAGCGCGTTCGGACGGCACAAGATGGCGCCGCGCATCAGTCCGAAGAAGACGTGGGAGGGTTTCGCGGGCGGCTACGCGGGTGGTCTGGCCGCGGTGCTGCTGCTCAACTACGCACTGGGCCTGCGCGTTGGCGCCGCGGAGATCGTGCTGCTGGCGGCGCTGTTGCCGGTGGCGGCGGCAGTGGGCGATCTGGCCGAATCGGCGCTGAAGCGCGCGACGCAGGTGAAGGACGCGAGCGACCTTATCCCGGGGCATGGCGGCGTGCTCGATCGGCTGGATTCGGTGCTGTTCACCTTCGCGCTGACGTGGATAGTGGCGCGGTTTGTTGTCGGGTAGCCAGTCCCCGCGTCCGACATCCCGCATCCCGCTTGCCGCGTCTCGCGCCCACTTCCCGCTTCAACAAGGGCTATCCACACCCTGCATCGCTCACCAGATCGCGCCCCGCTATACTGGAGTCCGATGGCAGAAGTTGTGAAGCGCGTCGCAATCCTTGGCTCGACCGGCTCCGTCGGACGCCAGGCGCTCGACGTGATCAGGCAGCTTCCCGGCAGCTTCCGCGTCGTGGCGCTGGCCGGTGGCGCCAACCACACCCTCCTCGAAGACCAATCCCGCGAATTCCAGCCCCGCATGGTCTGGTGCCAGACCGAAGCGCGCCACATGGATCTCAAGGCCGCCGCCGGCCGCTCGGCGCGGTGGGCGACGATGGACGAGATGGCGGCGCACGCGGATGTCGATATCGTCGTCGTTGCTACGGCGGGGGCGGCGGGACTGGCGCCGACGCTCGCCGCACTTCGTGCGGGCAAAGCCGTGGCGCTCGCTAACAAAGAAGTGCTCGTGATGGCTGGGCACGTCGTGACTGCGGCGGCCGAGCAGGGACGCGGCGAACTGCGGCCCGTCGATAGCGAGCACAGCGCGATCTGGCAGTGCCTCTGGGGCGAGGACATCGCGACGGTAGAGCGGCTGCTGCTGACGGCATCGGGCGGCGCGTTTCGCGATTTGACGCCGCAGCAGCTTGAGGGCGTGACGCCGCGGGAGGCGCTGCGACACCCGACATGGGAGATGGGCCGCAAGATTACCGTCGACTCGGCGACGCTGATGAACAAGGGCTTCGAGGCGATCGAAGCGCGCTGGCTCTTCAACGTGCCAATGGATCGCATCGATGTCGTCATGCACCGCGAGAGCATCGTGCATTCGTTGGTGGAGTTCGCGGACGGCAGCATGAAAGCACAGCTCGGCGTGCCCGACATGCGGTTGCCGATCCAGTGCGCGCTGACGTACCCAGAGCGCGTGCCTTCGACCGAAGCTGTTCCGCGATTGAACCTCGCCCGCGCCAAGACGCTGTCGTTCGGCGAACCGGACCTCAGTCGCTATCCATGCCTGCGGCTGGCGCTCGAAGCGGGCGCGCGCGGCGGCACGTTTCCGGCGGTACTCGCCGCCGCCGATGAGATCGCGGTCGAGCAGTTCATGGCGGGCGACCGCACCTTCACCGACATCGCGCGCGTCGTAGATGCCGCGCTCGTCGCGCACGAAGGCGCGACGGATCCAACGCTTGAGCAAGTACTTGAAGCCGACGCGTGGGCGCGGGAGTTCGCCGCGTCGAGCATCAAGCGGCCGGCTGCGGTGCGAGCGCGATGAGGGGAAGCGCGGCTCAACGACGTAATAGAAGGATGGCGCGATCGCGATGCGCACAACGGTACGGTGCGCCGGGAACCCGGCGCCCGGCAAGCAGGGCCCCTACCAGTGTGCGAGCTGAGCGTGCCATTGACATCGATCGTGAGGTTTTTTGGACGTCGTAACGCATTCCATTCTGCCGTTCGTTGGCATTTTGCTGTTCCTGGTGGTGTTTCACGAGGCCGGGCACTACTTCACGGCCAAGCTATTCGGCATCAAGGTGCTGGAAGCCGGTATCGGATTTCCGCCAAAGGTGGCGGGGTTCACGTGGCGCGGCACCGACTACACGCTCAACCTGCTGCCGCTCGGCGCCTTTGTCCGGCTGATGGGCGAAGAGGACCCCTCGCATCCGGAGAGTCTCGCGTCGCGGCCGAAATGGCAGCGCACGGTGGTGATCATCTCTGGCGCGTTCATGAACCTAATTCTGGCGATCGCGTTGTTCACCGTCGGACTGATGATCCCGCGCACGGTGTCGGACGGCGGCGCCGCGATCACCAGCGTCGTGCCCGGGAGCCCGGCGGAGAAAGCGGGCCTACAGTCTGGCGATGAGATCTGGGCGGTGAACGGGCGTCGCGCCGAGAGCATCCAGGACGCGTCGTACTTCATCCGTCTGTACCAGGGTTCAAACATCGACCTGACCGTCAAACGCACCGATCCACGCACGGGCTCTGAGCTGGTCACAACAGAGGTCTATGCGCGCTGGAACCCGAAGCCATACGACGACGAATGCGGCATCAAGCAGCCGCAAGGCCCGACGGGTATCAGCATCGGACCACGACACGGACAGAACGTCGCGCTGACAGCGGAAGAGCGCGCCGATATCGAAGTCGACGCGAGAAAGGCGTTGCAAGAGTACCGCGCGGAATTGTCGCCGGACGCGCCCGAGTCGTGTCGTGACGGATCCGACTTCTTGTTCGCGCCGATCTCCGCCGCCGAATGCGCGCGCCTCGATCCAGATGAAGCTGCGAAAGCGCAAGCTCTGCGCGACGAGTTGTTCTCCGACGCGAGTGCGCCCTGTTACAAGTTCGATCCGGGGCAGGGGTTCGCCGCGTTCACGCGTACGCGCTCGGAGCCGTTCCACGAGGCGCTGCCGAACGGCGTGCGTCTCAGCTTCGAGTCGCTGATTCTGGCGCGAAACCAGATCTGGAGCTGGGTACGCGGATTCACCGATCCGCAGGTGACGGGTCCGGTCGGCATCGCGCAGGCGACAGGCGAAGTCGTCGATCAAGCCGGCTGGAAATCGCTGATCGACTTCGCGGCGCTGCTGAGCATGAACCTCGCGGTGTTGAACGTGCTGCCGATCCCGATGTTCGACGGCGGGCGTCTCGTGTTCATCTTGATCGAGTTCGTGCGGCGCGGGAAGCGCGTCCCGCCGCAGAAGGAAGCGCTTGTCCACGCCATCGGGTTCGCGATGATCATCACGCTGAGCATCGTGATCACGTACTTTGATATCCTCCGTGTGTTTAGAGGAGATAGCCTGCTGCAATGATGACACCACGACGCAAGTCCAAGCCCGTCCGCGTAGGCGATGTGCAAGTCGGCGGCGACGCGCCGATCGCCGTGCAGTCGATGTGCGCGACGATCACCGAGGACGTCGACGCGACCGTCGCACAACTCGATCAGTTGAAAGAAGCCGGCTGCGATATCGTGCGCATCGCCGTGCCAGACCGCGCCGCTGCCGACGCGATTCCGGACATCGTCAAGCGCGCACCGCTGCCGATCATCGCTGACATTCACTTCGATTACCGCTGGGCGCTCGCGGCGATCCGCGGCGGCTTCGACGGTCTGCGGCTGAACCCCGGCAACATCCGCGACCCCGAGAAGGTGACCCTCGTCGCGAAAGAAGCGAAGGAGCGCGGCATCCCGATCCGCATCGGCGTCAACGCCGGCTCACTGCCGCCGATCCGCGCGCTCGCCGACGGCGAACTGCCGCCGTCGCTGCCGGACCGCATGGTCGAAGCGGCATTGTGGGAGATCAAGGTGCTGAACGAGGCGGACTTCGACGACATCAAGATCTCGATGAAGGCGTTCGACGTGCCGACGATGGTCGAGGCGTACCGTCGTCTCGCGAAGCTCGTGCCGTATCCGCTGCACCTCGGCGTCACCGAAGCGGGCACGCCGCGCGCGGGTTCCGTACGCAGCGCCATTGGCATCGGCATCCTGCTCGCCGAGGGCATCGGCGACACGATCCGCGTCTCGCTCGCGGCCGATCCGGTCGAAGAAGTGCCCGTGTGCTGGGACATCCTCAAGTCGCTCAACCTGCGGCAGCGCGGTGCGACGCTCGTCGCGTGTCCGACGTGCGGGCGCATCGAGATCGAACTAATCCCGCTGGCGAACAAAGTCGAAGCGCACTTTGCGCAGCGCGGCGCGGCGATCACGGTTGCCGTCATGGGCTGCGTGGTCAACGGGCCGGGTGAAGCGAAGATGGCCGACCTCGGCATCGCGGGTGGCAAGGGCCGCGGCGTCATCTTCCGCAAGGGCGAAATCGTCAAGACTGTCGACGAGCCGGACTTCATGAGCGCCCTCATCGAAGAGGGCGAGAAGATCATCGCCGAGATGGAAGCGGGCACGTACACGCCCGTGGGCCACGGGAACGAGAACGTCATTCCGCTGATGGAAGTGCCGTCGCGCTGACGCGCGGGAACCACAACCTAGAACCTACTGGAGCGGCGTGGTTGCTAGTTCGCGGCCGCCGTGGGAACTGCAGCCGTTGCGATATCATGAGAGTGCTATGACAACGAGCCGCAAGCCTTCGAGCCGGCCGCGCCGCAAGCGCGAAACGATGGACGAGAAGCTCGATCGTCTCCTCGCCGCGCCTGTTGACGCGCCGATGAAACTAACGAAGCGTGAAGCGATCGCGATGCTGCGCAGACTGTGGGGGAGCGATCGCCACGGCCCCCCCGGTGACGAGGTGGTGAAGCGCGCGTTTGGGCTCTGGCCCGACATCGAAGATGGCAAGTATCCCGATTGAGGCTGCACCTCGACACCAGCGTGTTGATCGACTGGCACCGCGGCCACGTCCGCATTGCCACCCTGAAGGACGAGATTCTCGCAGGGCTGCATCATGTCTCGATCGACCCTATAGTCGAGATCGAATACTTCATGGCGACCAGAGTACAGCGCGATAAGATCGCTATCTTCGACAGCGTTGTGGCTATCTCCGACTGGATCGCTCCCACGTCCTCAGCGTGCCGGCTTGCCGCGTCTTGGCTGGCGCCGATGGATGAGGCGATGCGGCGCGCTCACTTCAACGACGCGCTCATCGCCGCAATCGCCACGCTCGACGATGCCGTCCTCGTCACAGGTGATCATCGAATCCGCAAGGTGTTCCCGGGTGTCGCCGTGCAGGAGTATTAGCTACGGCTACGAAGAAGCGCGGCGGGTCATTCGAGTCGTCTCGACTGAAGATACTGTCGGCGGGCGGCGACGAGGCGGCGTATCGCGCGTATATCGCCGAACTCCTGGCGTCCCGGGATCGGCTGGCACGCGAAGCGGCGCTCGAAACGCTGATCGAACGGCCGCTGCCGGCACTGCGAGAGGCGCTGCGCTCGCTCTATCTGGAACTGCACGCTGACGGCCTCAAACGGGATCAGGGCGCGCGCATGCGGACGACGATCGTGCGCATCCTCGAGGCCGCGGACGACGTGCGCGACACCGATATCGCGGTTCTCGCGTGCGATACGTTCGAGACGGTTCTGGGCGACGACCTGTCATGGCAACTGCGCACGCACGGATTGCGCCTGCTCGCGGACCTTTCGCCCGAGTTGTTTCCTTATCTCGCAGTCGAGCATCTCGACGATGTGCATCTGGGTGGGTCGGAGCCGGCGAACACCGTGTTTCAGCTGCTTGCCGGGACAAACAACCATGCGCTCCTCTACCAGTGGTTGATCTCCGGCGAGCGCTCGCCGTCGCTGATCGCGGTGGTGTTCGAGCTGATGACGGACGCGCCGCGTGACGTACTTGCGCGCTACGTCGCGCGGGCGATGACGATCGCCATCCGCACCGAGAACGATCCGCTCGCTATCGTCATTGCGGAGGCGATTGTTAACGGAGAGATGGAGGCGCGCTACGAATCGCTCGGTGCGCTGATGTCGGCGAAGATTTCGGACGAGCTGTACTCGTACCTCGCAATGCTGCTCGCTGCCACGAATCGGCCGGTGCTGCTCGCGATCCTTGAGCGGCAACTGCACAGCGGGCGCCGGCCGCGTGACATCGAAGACGCGCTCCGCGTCCGCACGACGCCGGAGCAGGAAGCGATCCTCAAACGCTGGGAAGACGGCGAAGAGTTGGCGCCGTGATACACTCGTGCCGCTGCGAGGAGCACCGATGAACGAGTACACCGAAGCCAACCGCAAACACTGGGACGAGATCGCGCCGATCCACGCGGAATCGACGTTCTACCGCGTTGCTGAGTTTCGCGCCGGACAGTCGAAACTAAAGAACCATGTCGAAGTCGCCGAACTCGGCGACGTGCGCGGCGAAACGCTGCTGCACCTTCAGTGTCACTTCGGCATGGACACGCTGTCATGGGCGCGCCACGAAGGCGCGATCGTCACCGGCGCCGACTTCTCGGCGACGGCGCTCGACGCAGCACGAGCGCTCGCGGCCGAAACGAACGTCGACGCGCGCTGGATCGAGTCCGACATCTACAGCCTGCCGGAGAAGCTCGACGAGCAGTTCGATGTGGTTTTCACCTCGTACGGCGTGCTTGGCTGGCTGCCGGATCTGACACGCTGGGCGCAGGTGGCCGCGCACTTTGTGAAGCCCGGCGGTACGTTCTACATCGCCGAGTTTCATCCCTTCGCCTGGGTGTTCGATGACGCGCCCGGCGTCGACGATCTGCACGTCAAGTACCCGTACTTTCGCAGCGACGCGCCGATGCGCTTCGAAAACGAAGGCACATACGCCGATCGCACAGCGAAGATCGAGCATCGCGAGACGTACAACTGGCCGTTCACGCTCGGCGGCGTTGTGACGTCGCTGATCGGCGCGGGGCTGCGCATCGACTTCCTGCACGAGTTCCCGTTCAGCACGTACCAGTTCCTGCCGTTTACGGAAGAACTCGCGCCCGGCATGGTGCGGCTCACGAAACACGACGGCTGCGTTCCGCTGCTGTTCTCGATCAAGGCGACGAAGCCCGCGTAGCGCCGGTAGAGCGGCTCACGTTCGCCCGTGCGCGCGGCGTTTCATACACTGGCGCCATGCCGAAGTACATCCTCGCGCTCGACCAGGGTACGTCCAGTTCGCGCGCGATCCTCGTCAACCATGACGGAGCGCCGGTGGCGCAGGCGTCGGTCGAGTTCCCGCAGATCTACCCGCAGCCGGGGTGGGTGTCGCACGATCCCGAGGCGATCTGGTCATCGCAGCTCGATGCGGCGCGGCGCGTGCTTGCCGCCACGGACACGCGCGCAGAGGAAATCGTGGCGATCGGCATCACGAATCAGCGCGAGACCACGCTCGTCTGGGACCGAGCGACGGGACGCGCGATCAACGATGCCGTCGTCTGGCAGTGCCGGCGAACGGCCGACATCTGCGAGGACCTGCGCGCGCGCGGTCTCGAAGCGGAGGTGCGGACCCGCACGGGGCTGCTGATCGACGCGTATTTCTCCGGCACGAAAGTGCGCTGGCTGCTCGACAACTCTGGCGAGGGCGGGAACATGCAGCGGCGCGCCGAAGCGGGCGAACTCGCGTTCGGCACCGTGGACTCGTGGCTGATCTGGAAGCTCACCGGCGGCCGTTCCCACGTCATCGACGCGACGAACGCGTCACGCACAATGCTCTACAACCTGCGCGACGGGGAATGGGATCAGCGCATGCTCAATGAACTGCGCATCCCGCGCGCGATGCTGCCGGAGATCGTCGATAGTAGCGCCGTCGTCGCCGAGACGGATGCGTCGATCTTCGGGCGCGCGATCCCGATCGCGGGCATCGCCGGCGACCAGCAGGCGGCGCTGTTCGGGCAGGGCTGCTTCACGCCGGGCGCCCTGAAGAATACGTACGGCACGGGTTGTTTCATCCTGCAGCACACCGGCAATCGCCCCGTCTTCTCCGATCACGGCCTGCTGACGACCGTTGCGACGCGCATCGGCGGCAAGCAGCAGTACGCCGTCGAAGGCAGCATCTTCATCACCGGTGCGGCGGTGCAGTGGCTGCGGGACGGGTTAGGCATCATCAAGACCGCCGCCGACAGCGAAGCGCTCGCGGCGTCGGTGCCGACGAGCGACGGCGTGTACATCGTGCCGGCGTTCGCCGGACTCGGCGCGCCGCACTGGGACATGTACGCGCGCGGCACGATCGTCGGCATCACGCGCGGCACGACGGCGGCGCACATCACGCGAGCGACGCTCGAAGCGATCGCGCTGCAAACGCTCGACGTCATCGAACTGATGGAGCGCGAGACGGGCGTCGCCACGCCGGAACTCCGCGTTGATGGCGGCGCCGTCGCCAACGATCTGCTGATGCAGATCCAGGCCGATGTGCTGCAGCGCCCCGTCGTGCGCGCGGCCGTGCCCGAGACGACGGCCCTGGGCGCGGCATATCTCGCGGGCCTCGCAACCGGCTTCTGGCGCGATCAGGACGAAATCGCACGCATCTGGCGTTCAGGCGGCCGCTTCGAGCCACGCATGCCGGCCGGCGAGCGCGACACGCTCGTCGCGGGTTGGCGCCGTGCCGTCGAGCGGGCGAAGGGCTGGGCGTCTTGAGGCCAGCGCTCGCCGCCGTCGCGAAAACACCGTTCGACGTCATCGTGATCGGCGCCGGCATCAACGGCGCGGCGATCGCGCTCGAGGCGCAGCGCGCTGGCTATCGCACGCTCCTCGTCGAACGCAACGACTTCGCGTCCGGCACGACATCGCGGGCGACGCGGCTGATCCACGGCGGGCTGCGCTATCTCGAACACGGCGAACTGGCGCTCGTCTACGAATCGCTGTCGGAGCGCGAAACCCTCGTGCGCGACGCGGCGCATCTCGTGCGGCCGCTGCGAATGCTCGTGCCGGTGTACCGCGGCGACGAGCGCCCGCCGTGGAAGATCCGCGCCGGTCTCGCGCTGTACGACGTGCTGTCGCTGCGAAAGTCGCTGCCGCGCCACCGAGCGATGCCGGAGAATGCGCTCGAAAAGTACGAACCAGGACTGAGCCGCGACGGTCTGCTCGCGGCGTTCACATTCTACGACGCGCAGGTGGAGTTTCCGGAGCGTCTCGTCATCGAGTCGGTGCGCGACTTCATCGAAGCCGGTGGCGTCGCGCTGAATCACACGACGGCGATGCGCATCGTGTCGCCGGGCGGCGTGCTGCGCGGCATCGTGCTGCGCGATGAGCGCACGGGCGACGAACCCGAGGTCGCGGCGAAGGTCGTCGTCAACGCCGCCGGTCCGTGGGTCGACGAGGTGCTGCGCGGCAGCGACGCGGAACGCAGCGACCGCCTGATCGGCGGCACGCGCGGCAGCCATCTCGTTGTCGAGTGGCCGGACGGGCCGAAGCACGCAGTGTTCGCGTCGGCGCGCGAGGACGGGCGTCCGTTCTTCATTCTGCCCTGGTACCGGTACACGCTCATCGGCACGACCGACATCCGCGACCACGGCGACCCATCGGAAGCGCGCGCGACCCCCGACGAAGTGCGCTATCTGCTCGACGAATGCAACCGGCTGTTTCCGTCGTCGCCGCTGACGCGCGAGGACGCGCTGTACAGTTATTCGGGCATCCGCCCGCTGCCGTACACGTCCGACGGCAGCGAGAGCACGATCACACGCAGTCATCTCGTGCTCGATCATCAGAAGCGCGGCGGCCCGGACGGGCTGCTGTCCGTCGTCGGCGGCAAGCTGACGACGTATCGCAGTCTTGCGCGCTCTGCGTTGCGGGCGATCCGCAAGCACGCGCAGCCTCACTCGCCGCCCTCAACCGCTGCGCCCCGTCCGTCCGAAGCCGCATCGCCAAACGTCACTGCCACGGGCGATCCGCTCGCGCTCTACGGCGTCCGCGCCGAAGAAGTGCGCGCGCTGATCGCCTTAAAACCGGCGCTCGGCGAGCGCATCTGCGAGCACAACAACGAGATGCTCGCACAAGTCGCCCACGCCGTCGAGCGCGAAGCCGCCGTGACGATCGCCGACGTGCTGCTCCGCCGCATGCCCGTCGGCTGGAGCAAGTGTCACGCGCTCGACGGCGTCGAACGCGTCGCCGGCGTCATGGCGCCGCGCCTCGGCTGGGACGCCGCGCAGACCGCACGCGAGATCGAGGGGTATCGATGTGAGCTGCGGGCGACGCTGGTGCCGGTTGAGTGACTCGGTGGGTCGTTAGTCACTGGTCGCTGGTGGCTGGTCACGACGCGAGCCCGATCACAACAGATATTTCTTGGGCGCGCCCGACGGCTGGCGGCGGAAGTTGTGGATGAGCCAGCGCTTGAAGCCGTCCGACTCCACTTCCGTGATGGTCGCGCGGTTAGGATCGGCCAGCCCGGACTGCACTTTCGATGCGTATTCGCCGTACGCAGCGTGTGTTTCCGGCGTGATGTTCAGAACGCCGGGCATGTGGACGGCAACGGCGAGCTGGCGCTCGCACAACCGCAGCAGCCAGCCGAACTCGATCTCCGCCCAGCCGACGTGAAACGACGCGTCGGCGAACCCGAACGCCAGCCGCGTGTTGTTCGACTCCGGCCCCACTTCGAGCAGCGTGGCGCCGAAGTTCGGGCGGCCGAGATCACTGGCGGCGCGGTAGACCGGGCGCAGCATGTCGTCGGCCGAGAGCGTCGTGCCGGCGAAGTAGTGGCCGAGACCGACGTCGAACGCCTTGTGCGTCTCGTCGGGTTTGAGGTGCCCGAGCATCCAGCCGACGTACTCGCCCATCTCGGCGTCGTGCAGCTGATGCTGCGCCGCGATCAGCTCGCACGCGCTACGGACCAGATTCGGCACGCTGGCGTACGAGCCGCGCGTGATCAGCAAGCAAACGTCGGCGAGCGCGACGTAGGCGCGCGACCACGTGCCGATAACCGCGGCGTATTCGTGCGTGCGGTAGCGCGAGTGCGACGAGTCGTTGAGGATGCGTAGCTGCAGGTTCATGCCCTCGGCGAACAGCCGCAGATCCTTGCCGAGCACGAAGCCCGTCTGGCGAAACGCGTCCTGTGCCGCCGCATCGGCCGTGGCGTCGGGCTTTGCGGGCAGCGTGTACTCTGCCGGAAACGGGATGCCGCTCACGCGCTGGCCCGGCGTCGGCAGTGGCGGCGTCGTGCCCTGTCGCGTCATCAGCGCCGCACCGAGCGGCGGCGATTGCGCACGTAGGCGGCATCCGTCACCGGCACGACGCGGCGGCGCTTTGCTTCGAAGCCCGTGATCTTCACCGGAACGACGCCCGTCCACGAATTCGTCACGAACGAGACGCGCGAGATGCCCGGAAACTTCACCTTCCGCGCGATCACTTCGACATCAAATTCGACCGTGGCGCCGGGCGCCAGTTCAAACCGCCCGATCGGCCCCCAGACCCACGGCTCGGACGTGGCCACATCGCCCTTCAGTGTGCACTGGCACGGATTCGTGACGCGGATGCGCCGCCGCACGCGTGGTGTATCCCGCAGTTCCGCCAGATCGACTTCGATCTCTGCCGGCTCGATGATCGGCTCTTCGCTGTGTACGTGCGCCGGCCGCGGCGGCGGTACGTTCTCGGCGACGATGTCTTCCCAGTCGGGCTGCTCCGCCCAATAGGCGTAAACGCCACGTTTGCGCGCGGTCGGCGCAGCGCCGTTAGCGCCGCGCTGACCGACGCCAAGCTGCGCGTCGTAGGCGCGGCGCTTCTGCGCGTCGCCCAGCGTCTCCCAGGCGACGTTGAGGCGCGCCGCCTTGCGGTTGGCCTGCGGATCTTTCGAATTGGCGTCCGGGTGTACTTCGCGCATCAGCGAGCGATACCGACGCTTGATCTCGGCGTTGGTCGCCGTGCGCGGGACGTCGAGCGTCGCGTAGTGGTCTTGTTCGGATGGCATCATGACATTCTAGCGAATGTACGTTCGGTGCCGCCCGTGCGTCGCCACTACGCCGTCGCCGCGCGCCGCACCTTGAGAGCGCCCCAACCGGCGTACTCGGCGCTGCGGCCGAGCTCTTCGGCAATGCGCAGGAGTTGGTTGTACTTGGCCGTGCGGTCGGATCGCGCCGGCGCGCCCAGTTTCGCCTGGCCAACGCCCGTCGCGACGGCGAGGTCTGCGATCGTCGCGTCCTCAGTCTCGCCGCTGCGGTGGCTCATGACGGACGTCCAGCCGGCGCTCGAGGCCATCGCGATCGCTTCGAGCGTCTCCGTCAGCGTGCCGATC
>CAZRHH010000041.1:0-27985 GCA_964599885.1 uncultured Dehalococcoidia bacterium
TAGCGCGCGCGGGCGGGCCCGGCGGCTTCTGCGCGTGCGCGGGCGCCTTCGCTTCGTTCTCGGCAGCCGCGGCGGCTTCCAGTTCGGCTTTGGTTTTGCGCGGTGTGCGCGCTCGTGTGGTTTTCCCGAAGAATCGGACCAAGATTATGCTCCTGTTGCGTACTCTAGCACGCTGCAGCGCGCCGCGACCTGCTTGGCGACGTCGAGGAACGCCGCGGCTTGCAGGCTTTCGGGCTGCGCGACAACGATCGGCTGGCCGGCGTCTGCCGCCTGCCTTGTGGCGAGATCGAGCGGCAGCTCGCCGAGGAATTCGAGACCCAGATCTTCCGCCGCGGACCGCGCCCCGCCATGACCGAAGATGTCCGTCCGCTCGTTGCAGTGCGGACAGGCGAAGTAGCTCATGTTCTCGATGACGCCGAAGATCGGCACGTTGAGCTTGTCGAACATCGAGACGGCTTTCGCTGCGTCTTCAAGCGCGATGTCCTGTGGCGTGCTGACGATGACGACGCCGGAGATCGGCGCTTCCTGCGCCATGCTCATCGATGCGTCGCTGGTGCCGGGAGGCAAGTCGATCAGCAAGTAGTCCAGCTCGCCCCAGTTGATATCGTGCAGCAACTGGCGGACCGCCGTGCCGATCATCGGGCCGCGCCAGACGACGGGCGTGCCGCGCGGCAGCACGAAGCCGATCGAGCAGACTTTCACGCCGAAGCGCTCCTCGACGCGGAGCCCGCCGCTGCCGCCTTCGGCCTGCGCGCCCTGTGTGATGCCCATCATCGTTGGGATGTTGGGGCCGGTGATATCGGCGTCCATCAGGCCGACGCGGGCGCCGAGGCTGGCGAGCGCGACGGCGAGGTTGGCGGCGACGGTCGACTTGCCGACGCCGCCCTTGTTGCTGGCGATGGCGATGATGTTGCGCACGCCCTCGATGGGCTGGCCGCCGGCCGCGCGGTGCTGCACGACGTTCGCTTCCATCGTGACGTTCGCGGTGCGGACACCTGGGAGCGCGAGCAGCTTTTCGGTGGCTTCCGTCTGCATTTGGTCGCGGACCGGGCAGGCGGGCGTCGTCAGCACGATGCTAACGCTGATGGTATCGCCGTCGATGACGGGTGTTTGGACGAAGCCGAGCGAGACGATGTCGCGGTGGAGGTCGGGGTCTTCGATGGTGCGCAGCGCGGCGAGAATGTCTTGTTCTGTGACGCTCATGTCTTTCCTCTGTATGTGGGCGATGTCGATGTCGCCGGTTCGGCGACGCCGGTGGTGATGATGTACTGGCAGCAGGCAGCGCATCCGTCTTCGGCGGGTGGCGCGACGCGTACCGGCGCGTCGAGCAAAGTTGCGAGGAGCGTTTCGTGCCAGTCGCAGGGGCCGTCGCGGCCGACCGTCGCGCGGAACACGCAGCTGAAGTCGCGCAGCTCGTAGCCGTCGGGCCGGGCGTGCGATTCGGCGAACCCGCCGTGCGATCGCAGGATAGCAATGATGTGCTCCGCCTGGGCTGTGGGAGAGAGCGCGCGTACCTCGGTTGCGTGCGGTGCGGCGAGGGCGCGGGCAGCGCGGCGGAAGAGGCGGCGGCGACGGTCTTCGGGGGAGGCGAAGTTCTCGTCGACATCGACGTTGCCAGTTTCCTGGACGAGGAGGGCGGCGAGGCGGTCGTAGCCTTCGGAGATGTGACGGTGGCCGTCGTCGGTGAGCTGGTAGCGGTAGTGGGGGCGGCCGGTGGGGCGGCGCACTTCGTGGGCGCGGACGAGGGCGTCTCGCTCGAGGGCGGTGAGATGCTGGCGGACGGTCATGGAGGCGAGGCCGAGGGAGGTGGAGAGATCGTCGACGGTGGCACCGCCGGAACGCTTGAGCAGGGTGAGGATCTCGGTTTTCGTGGAATGCATATGTGAGCGTCGCTCCGTTCAGTATAGCTAGATTGGCGGTAGAGGACAGTGCGAGCCATCGACTTTATTACTGTAACACTTTAGAAACCTCATTTAGCTTGACGCGGTACAAAATCCTGTGCCATAATCTGGGAACTCCGTTGGCTGGGCGGCACCAATGGGGCCTTCCTTACGTATAGAGAGATGAGACGGGGGGCCAAGGAGGAAGTGGAAGAGATGAGCAAGACAATCGTCAAAGAACCGAAGAAGGTCCGCAAGCTGGCCAGCGAGCCAGTGGCGACGGCGCCAGAAACGGCAGTCGAAGAGATTTCGATGGAGCCGGTGTGCCGGCACCGCTGGGTGATCGCGACGCCAAACGGCGAGACGAGCCAGGGCGTGTGCCGGACGTGTGGTTCGACGAAGGAGTTTCCGAACGCGGCTGAGGACGGGCTGTGGGAGCGGAACGTGCCGCAGTCGCGGTGGACCGGGCGGACGGAGTGGACGCCGACGAACTCAGGGTATTAGCGTCGCAAACGCAGAACTGAATAGCAATCGAAGGGGCCGCGGAGACGCGGCTTCTTTTCTGTTTTCCACTGTTGCAAACGCCCACAACATCGGCATAACACACCCATGGAGCCACGGCGACGCAGCCCGGATGACGATGTGGTTCGACGCGGCGACGGCATAACACGCTGTGCCGCTACGGCAAGGTCAACGGCAACGCAACGCGACATCGGCATAGCAAGTTGTGCCCACGACTAGACGGTTCGGGCCTTCGATGGGTTGTTCCGGATAGGAGGACGGCACAGCACGCTGTGCCGCTACGGCCAGGACTAGGGCATCGAGTACGACATTGGCATAGCAAGCTATGCCGCCACGACTAGACGGTTCGGACATTCGAATGGGTCGTTCTGGACACAAGGACGGCGCAGCACGCTGGGGCGCTACGCCAGGCCAAGGCAATCCAGTACGACATCGGCATAGCAAGCTATGCCGCGACCAACGACCGGCGCGTGCCACATTTAGCGCTCTCCTATACTGGCGCTCGATGGATAGGGACGAAGAAGAGGGGCTGCGGGCGTTTGCGCTGACGGTGGGCGCGCGTGCGGGTGCATCGTCGCCGGAGGGGCCGGTTTGGGTTGAGCGCGATGGTGTGCGGGTTGATGTTGCGCGGGTGGCGGCGGAGTGGGTGGAGGCGGAGCGCGTGGGGTTTCGCGTGGTACTCAGCGATGGTTCGGATGTGCTGTTGTATTATGTGCCGGAACTCGACCTGTGGTCTGGCGTTGCGATGGCGCCGGGCGACGTGATGGCGGTGCGGCCGCGAACGAGAGCAGCAGTGACGGAGCCAGGACGGATGCATGAGTGAGCTGACGCACCGGGGAAACATCTCCCAGCACGTCCAGGCGATCCCCTCGTCCGGCATCCGGCGCTTCTTCGACCTTCTGGCGAGCATGGAGGGCGTCATCTCGCTGGGCGTCGGTCAGCCCGACTTCGTGACACCGAATCACATCCGGCAAGCCGCCATCCAGAGTATCGAGGACGGCGAGACGTACTATACGTCCAACTACGGACTCGTGGAGCTGCGGCACGCGATCTCGCGGCATCTTTCGAAGCTGTACGACGTGCGGTACGACGCGGGCACGGAGATCATCGTGACGGCGGGCGTCAGCGAAGGGCTGAGCATTGCCCTCCAGGCGATCATCGATCCGGGCGACGAAGTGCTGAGTCCGGATCCTGGTTATGTCGCGTACCTCCCTGCCGTGCTGCTGGCGGGGGGACGCTACACGCAGATTCCGACACGCGCCAGCGACGGCTTCGCGCTGCATCCGGCGGATCTCGAGCAGCGGATCACGCCGCGGACGAAGGCGCTGCTGATCGGGTATCCGGCGAATCCGACCGGGGCGGTACTGAGCCGCGAGACGATGATGGCCGTGGCGGAGATCGTCGAGAAGCACGATCTGTTCGTGATTTCGGACGAGATCTACGACCGGCTCGTGTACGGCGCGGAGCACGTCTGCTTCTCGACGCTGCCCGGCATGCGGGAGCGGACGATCCTGATGGGCGGCTTCTCGAAGGCGTACGCGATGACGGGGTGGCGGCTGGCGTATACCTGCGCGCGCGGCGAGCTGACGGAGGCGATGATGAAGGTGCATCAGTACGTGATGATGTCAGCACCGACGCCGGCGCAGTTCGCGGCGATCCAGGCGCTGAACCACGGCGAGGAAGACGTGCGGGGGATGGTGAGCGAGTACGGGCGGCGGCGCGAACTCGTCGTCAACGCGCTGAACGGGATGGGGCTGACGTGCGCCGAGCCGCACGGCGCGTTTTACGCCTTCCCTCACATCGGCAGCAGCGGCATGAACGACGAGACGTTCGCGGAGCGGCTGCTGATGGAAGAGCGGGTCGCGGTGATTCCGGGATCGGCGTTCGGTGAGGCGGGCGCGGGGCATATCCGGCTGTGTTACGCGCAGCGGTACGACTTGCTGGAAGAGGCGATGGAGCGGATGCGGCGGTTCGTGTCGCGGAACCAGGCGCCGGGCAAGTGATCGCTTCGCTTCTTAGGTAGGAACCACAGATAGACACAGATTTTTTGTTTTTTGAGCGACCGGGCGTGATGCGCCCGGCTTTTGTTTTGTGTTGATGCGATGTTGCGGAGCTGAAGCTCCGCCGCTACGAGAGGGGGGCCAGCGTTCGTGGTGGTTGAGCGTGACGCGCACGGCTGTCGCCCCGTTTCGAGGACCGCGCGGGCTGAAAGCCCGCGCTACGTCAGTGAGACGGCCGGCGGTGTCCATCGTCGCAGTGGTCGCACGGGCTATGACTATGCGACGTGGACTTCTTCGCCGTCGCGGACGATGGGGAGGGCGAAGCCGAACTCTGATCCGCCGCCGGGGCGTGGTTGTGCCCAGACGCGGCCGCCCTGGGCTTCGACGAGCCGTTTGCAGACGGTCAATCCGATACCGAGGCCGGCAGGGTGATCCTTGAGCGCTGGCGAACGGTAGAACGGCTCGAACAAGCTGGCCGCGTCCCGTTCGGCGATGCCGATGCCGCGATCGAGCACGCGCACGCGCACTTCGTTCGCGTCCTGCTCGATCTCGACAGTGATCGGCGCGTCATCCGGGCTGTATTTTTCGGCGTTGCTGATCAGGTTTTCGATGACCTGATCGAGATAGTCCTCCACGAAGCTCACCGGCCGGCGGGCAGATTCGTCCTCGATCACCTCGAACTCGCGCGACAGGTATCGGCGTTGGGGGCGGTTGATGACGCGTTCGACGACGCGGATGACGAGGAGCGGTTCCCGTTCGAGCGGCTGGCCCTGGTCGAGCCGCGCCAGTAAGAGCAGATTTTCGATAATCCGGTGGAGGCGGTCGCCCTCGCGGACGATGTCTGTCAACGCCGCGTGCTGATCTTCGGCGCTGATGCGCGCTTCGTTCCTGAGGAGGATCTCCGCGTTGCCGCGAATCGTTGTGAGCGGCGTCTTCAATTCGTGCGACACGAGGCCGAGGAATTCGTCCTTAGCGGCATTCGCGTTGCGGAGATCATCGAGCAGGCGGCTATTCTCGATGGCGATGCTGAGGCGGGCTGCGACCTCGCGGAGAAGCAGGAAGTCGCGATCGGAGTAGCGCCGGCCGGAACGCCGGGTTGTGGCGAAGGTAGCCATTCCGGCCGGCTGACCGCCGCTCAGGATGGGGACGCAGATCAAGGAAATGGCATCGATCGCCTCGGCGGTCATCCGTTGAGTGTCGTCGGGCGCACAGGCGGCGATCCATTCGCCGCTGAAGTCCGGCGCAAAGACGGGAAGCCCCGCCGCGATCGTCTGGCCGATGGTGCGATCTTCGCCCGGCGCCGCGAGCCAGCGGCGCAGATGAATGGCATCGACGTATTCTCGTTCGGCTTCGGTGGCGCCGGCCGTTTCGACGCGCGCGGTGGCGGCGGAGCCATCGAACAGCCCGATCGCGCAGATGTCGGCGAGGCTCGGCACGGCGAGCAGGGCGATGCTGGCAAGCAGTTCGGGCGAATCGAGCGGCAAGACGAGGCGCGCGGTGGCGTCGGCGAGGTAGCGTTGGTGTTCCTCGGCGCGCTTGCGATCTTCGATGTCGATGTTTACGGTCATCCATCGCGTGATCGTGCCATCGTTGTCGCGGAGCGGGGCGGCTTCGACGAGGTACCAACGATAGACACCGTCGTGCCGGCGGAGGCGCATCTCGTTCTGCATCGGTTCGCCCGTGGCGAGGGCGGCGGACCACCGCTCCATGGATTGTTCCATGTCGTCGGGATGGATGACCTGATGGGTCGCCCAGTCTTTCGCCTGTGCGAGCGTCAGGCCGGTGTAGGTGCTGTAACTCTCGCTGATGTCATCGATCTCGCCGGCGGCATTCGTGATCACGATGAGGACGGGGAAGAGGCGGACGAGGGTCGCGTAGCGTTCCTCGCTGAGGCGGATGGCGCGATCGGCTCGTACCTCGTCGGTGACGTCGCGCGTCAGGCAGCGCGTGTTAACGAACTCGCCCTCGACAAAGTTCACGCTGGAATTGATACGCACGTCGCGGACGCTGCCGTCCTTGCAGCGAAGCCGCGCGGGATACTCGTCCAGCGTCTCGCCGCGTGAGAGGCGGTCGAGGATGTCTGCGATGACGCCGGCGTCGTCGTGAAAGTCGACGATGTTGTGACCGACGTACTCGTCTTCGGTGTAACCAAGCGGTTCGTAGTCGGCGCGATTGGCGCGCAGGATGGTGCCATCGGGGCCGACCCAGTGGAGACCGAGTTGGGCGTTATCGAAGAAATCGCGTAGGCGGGCGAGTTCGGCCGTTTCGTCGGCGCTCAAGCCCCGCTGCTCGGCCTCGTGTCGAGATTCCGTCGTCAACGCAGCGCGATCCTGATGTCTCCCACGCGGGCAGCATGTGGAAGCGACGCCGAGGATGCAATGGCTGGGCGTCGTAGGTTATGCGTTTGAAACGGGTGCGACCGCCGTAGTACGCGCCTTCGCAATGCCGGCAGCACGTTCGCCAGCGTGCTTGACGGCACCCCGCGACGGGCGTACGCTGCGGGCACAATCGCATATCGCGTGAGGATGCGGCGAAGCCGGTGCGAAGCCGGCGCTGTCCCGCAACTGTGATCCCGGCGCGCCGGGTAAGCCAGGTCGACCGCACCTCATTTGTCGCAAGCCTTCGAGGATGAGGCGCGGGCACACGCTTTGCAGCGCATGCCGGCCCCTGTCTCGTAGGCAGGGGCTTTTGTTGTGGCGCTGCCAGGAGCGCCGTTCCGAGCGCGGGAGTACGCGCCAGGTGACGATGGGGGCGGACAAGGGAAGCTCAGTACGCGAGCGCGGACGGGTAATGAAGCAGGCGGACAGGTCTGAAGACCTGTCCCTACGACAGGGAGCGCAGCCGACGGTGTCGGCGCTTCAAGGAGATGGACGGGATGATCTTCAAGACGGCTGGCGAGATGTTCGGCGTGGGCGCTGGGCGACGGATTGTTAGCGGGTTGCTGGTCGCGACGCTGGCTGTGTTGATGGCGGCGTGCGGCGGCGACGATGACCCGGAGACGCGGCCGTTCGACGACAATCCGACGGAGATCGCGGGCATCCCGACGCAGGCGGCGTTCCCGATCGAAGTGCAGCGGAGCGACGGGCAGTCGCTGGTCGTCGATGCGGTGGTGACGCGCGTTGTGTCCTTGTCACCGGGGGCCACGGAGACGATCTACGCGCTGGGCGCGGAAGCGGCGCTGGTCGCTGTCGACAACAACGCAGACTTTCCGGAGGCGGCGGCGAGCTTCGCGACGCGCGTCGACGCGTTTCAGCCGAACATCGAGGCGATCGCCGCGCTAGAGCCTGACCTGGTGATTGTGCCCTCGGACATTGGCGGGATCGTCGGTGCGCTGGACCGGCTGAACATTCCGGTGCTGTTTATCGATCTCGATACCGACGTGCAGACGATTGACGACGTGCTCGGGCAGATCGGACTGATGGGTCGGCTGACGGGCACCGAAGCGCGCAGCGCTGAGATTATCACGGACCTCACGGCACGCGTGCAGGTGGTGGAGGACGGTCTGCGCGGACTCGCGACGGCGGCCGGACCGACCGTCTACCACGAGTTAGACAGCACCTTCTACACGGTGTCTGAGCAGACATTCATCGGCAGCCTGTACCGGACGTTGAAGGCGCGCAACATCGCCGAGGACGGCGGCGGCATCGCGTATCCGCAACTGACGCAAGAGGCGATCATCGCCGCGAATCCAGAAGTGATCGTGCTGGCGGACGAGGAATTCGGTGTGACGATCGACATCGTGAAAGCGCGACCGGGGTGGAACGCCATCTTCGCCGTGCAGAACGACCAAATCTACGCCGTTGACCCGGACATCATCAGCCGGCCGGGGCCGCGTATCGTCGATGCGTTGGAGCAGCTCGCCGGGGAGTTCTACCCGCAGGTGTTCGGCGACGGGGCGGCGGAAGGCACGGCGGAGCCGGGGGAGCCATCGCCAGTACCAGCGACGGCTGTGGCGACGGCCGCCGCGGAGTAGCGATGCAACTCGTCACACCGCGGCGCGGACGCATCGGCGAGGAACGGCGCGAACCGGCGCTCGTGACGTGGCGTAGCCTGGCGCCGACGTTTGCGCTGGCGGCGCTGGCGACGTGCGCGATCGCGCTCTTCGCGGTGAGCTGGGGGACGGCGCGCATCGCGCCGCAGACGACGCTGGCGATCCTGCTGGATCATCTGCCGATGCTCAGCGCGGGGCACCACACGGCGACCGAAGACGCGATCATCTGGAACGTGCGCGCGCCGCGGGTGGTGCTGGCGGGTCTCGTCGGCGCGACGCTGGCGTTTTCGGGAGCTGCGTACCAGGCGGTGTTCCGCAATCCGCTCGCCGAGCCGTATCTGATCGGCGTGTCGGCGGGAGCGAGCGTGGGCGCGACGCTGATCATCGTGTCACCGCTGGTTGTCGCGGCGGGGGTGTTCAGTCCGGTACCGCCCGCGGCGTTCGGCGGGGCAATCGTCGCCGTGGCGCTGTCGTACGGGCTGGCGCGGGTGAATGGCGCGGTACCGACGACGTCGCTGATCCTCAGCGGGGTCGCGGTGTCGTCGGTCGGCACGGCGCTCGTGACGTATTTGATGCTGACGTACAGCGAACGGACGCTGGCTATCCTGTCGTGGATCCTCGGCGGCTTCAACACGGCAACGTGGACTGAGGCCGGCATGATGCTGCCATACATGCTCATCGCGATCGCGTGCGTGCTGCCGTATGCGCGGCTGCTCAACGTGCTGCAGCTCGAAGAAGAGCAGGCGCGGCAGCTCGGCATCAACGTCGAGATGGTGCGGCTGGCGGTGCTGGCGCTGGCGTCGCTGGCGACGGCGGCAGCGGTGGCGGTGAGCGGGCTGATCGGCTTCGTCGGGCTCGTCGTGCCGCATACGGTGCGGATGATCTGGGGGCCGGACTACCGGCGAGTGCTGCCGCTGTCGGGATTCTTCGGCGCGTCATTCTTGATCCTGGCCGACGTGATCGCTCGCAGCATCAATCCCGGATTCGAAGTACCGATCGGGCTCGTGACGGCGGTAATCGGCGCGCCGTTCTTCCTCTTCCTGCTGCGGCGGCAGCAGCGGCCGATCTTCGGGCGCGCGTGATGCTGGAGATCCGCGACCTTCACGCCGGCTATGCGTCACATGCGGTGCTGCGCGGCGTCGATCTGCGTGTGGAGCGCGGGGAGTTGCTGGCGGTGATCGGGCCGAACGGCTGCGGCAAGACGACACTGCTGCGCGTGATCAGCGGCGTGCATGCGCCGGACGATGGCGACGTGCTGCTCGACGGCGCGCCGCTCGCTTCGATGAGCGCGAGCGCGCTGGCGCGGCGGGTCGCGGTGGTCGCGCAGGGCGGGGCGTTGCCGGAGCGATTCTCGTCGTTCGAGGTGGTGCTGATGGGGCGGACGCCGCACCTGCGGTGGCTCCAGTCGGAGGGCGCGCGCGATATCGACGTTGTGCGTGAGGCGATGGAGCGCGCGGGGTGCTGGCATCTGCGCGAGCGCTATACGGAAGAACTTTCGGGAGGCGAGCGGCAGCGCGTGGTGATCGCGCGGGCGCTGGCGCAGGAGCCGGAGTTGATGCTGCTCGACGAGCCGACGTCGCATCTGGATATGGCGCACCAGGTGGCGACGTTTCGGCTGATGCGCGAACTTTGCCGCGAGCAACGGTTGGCAGTCGTGGCGGTCGTGCATGATCTGACGCTGGCGGCGATGTTCGCGGACCGGATCGCGCTGCTGTCGGAGGGACGGATCCTCGCTGACGGGGCGCCGGACGACGTGCTGCGGGCGCCGGCGATCGCGCAGGCGTACGGCGTGGCGGTGCGGGTGCTGCAACATCCGACGACGGGGCGGCCGATCGTGGTGCCGGATATGGGCGATGAGGGTGCGGCGCCGGTCGTGGCGGCGGCTGTCGTAGCGACGGTGGCAGCGAAGGAGAGCGCGTGATGGGCGACGAAGCGCCGAAGTCCGCGGGTGACGATGGTGATGGCGCCGACGCGAAGCAGCCGCGCAAGACACTCGTTGTCGTCAACACGGGTAACGGCAAGGGAAAGACGACGGCCGCGCTCGGCGTGCTGTTTCGCGCGTGGGGGCGGGGGCTGAACGTCTGCATGCTGCAGTTCATCAAGAGCACGACGTCGAACTACGGCGAGAACAAGGCGGCGAAGAAGGCGGGCATCGAGATGCTGTCGTTGGGCGGCGGGTTCACGTGGTTATCGAAGGACATCGAGAAGGACAAGGCGCTGGCGCGCGAGTTGTGGGAGCAGTGCAAGGCGAAGATCGGATCGGGCGACTATGACGTCGTGGCGCTTGATGAGTTCACGTATCCGCTGACGTACGGGTGGCTGCCGGTCGATGAGGTGATCGCGTTTCTGCGCACGCGGCCGGCGCGCACGCACGTGATCATCACGGGGCGTGATGCACCGCAAGAGTTGATCGACTACGCGGACCTGGTGACGGAGATGCGCGAGATCAAGCATCCGTTCCAGCAGGGGATCAAGGCGCAGCCGGGGATCGAGTTTTGATGTCGAGCGCGGAGATCATCGGCGAGGCGATCGCGGCGATCCAGGCGCCGGACGAAGCCGCGCGCGACCGCGCGCGCGCGTTGCAGTCGCGGCTGACGAAGCCTGCGGGCGCGCTGGGGCGGCTCGAAGATCTGCACGTGTGGGCGGCTGGCATTCGGCGTGAGACGACGCCGGCGCCGGGCGGCGCGGTGATCGTCGTTGCGGCGGGCGATCACGGCGTTGCCGAGGAGGGCGTCAGCGCGTATCCGCAGAACGTGACGGCGCAGATGGTGGCGAATTTTCTGGCGGGCGGCACCGCGGTGAACGTGCTGGCGGCGCAGGCGGGCGCGCGGGTGCGGATCGTCGATGCGGGCGTGCGCGCAGGTGGAAGCGGGAAACGAGAAGCGGGAAGCGGGATCAAGCCAGATGGACGCGGGAAACGAGAAGCGAGAAGCGGGATCGAGCGACTGAGCGGCGATGTTGCGTGCGACGCGCTGCACGTGGCGAAGGTGCGCGACGGCACGGCGAACATGACGCGCGGCGCGGCGATGACGCGCGGGGAGGCGGAGACGCTGATCGCGCGCGGCGTGGTGTTCGCGCGCGAGGAATGCGCAAACGGTGCGCGGGCTATCGGGCTCGGCGACATGGGGATCGGCAACACGACGGCGGCGGCGGCGATCACGTCGGTGCTGACGGGGGCGCCGGCGCGGATGACGGCGGGTCGCGGCACGGGCATCGACGATGCGGCGTTCGCGGTGAAGGTGGATGCGATCGAGCGGGCGATCGTTGTCAACGCGCCGGATGCGACGGATCCGCTGGGGGTGATGGCGAGCGTCGGCGGGTGCGAGCTGGCGTTTCTATGCGGCGTGACGATCGGCGGCGCGGCGTCGGGTGTGCCTGTGGTGCTCGACGGGTATCCGACGACGGCGGCGGCGCTGGTGGCGGCGGCGATGGCGCCGTCATGCGGCGACTACATGCTGGCGTCGCATGTGTCGGCGGAGCCGGGGCATCGCATCGCGCTGGAGCATCTTGAACTGCGGCCGTTGCTCGATCTGGAGATGCGGCTGGGCGAGGGGTCGGGCGCGGCGCTGGCGCTGACGCTGCTTGACGCAGCGCTGAGGTTGCCGCGGGAGATGGCGACGTTCGATTCGGCCGGCGTCTCACGCTCGGCGACCGAGACGCGCGCCGAAGCGTGACGTCGTTCTTCGATGCGCTGGAGTTTCTGACGCGGATGCGGGTGCGGCGTGCGGCGCCGGATCTCGCTGCTGTCGCGCGTTCTCAGGTGTGGTTTCCGGTGGTGGGGTTGCTGATCGGGTTGCTGCTGCTTGGCATCGACCGGGCGCTGACGCGCGTGCTGCCGGACGTGTCGATCGACGTGATACTCGTGGTTTCGCTGGCGATGGTGACGGGCGCGCTGCATCTCGACGGACTGGCGGACGCGGCGGATGGGCTGTTCGGCGCGCACGATCGCGAGCGGCGGCTGGCGATCATGCGCGACGTTCATGCCGGCACGTACGCGATCGTCGCGGTGGTGTGCGTGCTGGCTCTGAAGTGGGCAGGGCTGGTCGCGCTGCCGGGTGATGTGCGGCTCGAGGCGATCGTGCTGGCACCGTGTCTCGCGCGGTTTGCGATGGTGGCATCGATCGCCGCGTTTCCGTACGCGCGGGAGTCGGGGATGGGGGCATCGTTTCGGGCGAGGGCGTGGCCGGCGGCGGTGGTGGTTAGCGGCGGGGTTGCGGTTGTGGCGTCGGTTGGGTTGCTGGGCTTCGATGGCGTGCTCGTTCTGATGATTGCTGTTGCGTGCGCGTTTGCGATCGGGGCGTATGCGGTGCGGGCGGTTGGGGGCATGACGGGCGATCTGTATGGGGCGGTGGTGGAGGTGACGGAGGCGGTTGTGTTGTTGGGGATCGCGGTGGTTGCCGGGTAGGAACCACAGATGCACACAGATGGACACAGATAGGGTTGGTGTGTGATCAGGGGCGTGGATCGCGAGCGCGGTGCCGGATGCGAGCGCCCTCACAGCAAGCTGTGCCGCCACGGGTGTCGTGCGCCTTCGCGTGCGCGTGCCGATGTCAGTCGTATGGGCGCACCATCCCGGGGCCCGGCAAGCGGGGCCCCTACCGTTTTGCATCTAAGGTGCCGCGCAGGGCCGCTCACGGTGCGGCTGATAGGCTGACGAAATGTTGACGCTGATTTTGGGTGGGGCGCGGAGCGGGAAGAGCGATCTGGCGTTGCGGCTGGCTGCCGCGAGCGGGCGGGATGTGGTGTTTGTCGCGACGATGGAGGCCGGGGACGATGAACTGCGGGCGCGCATTGACGCGCACCGCCGCGAGCGGCCGGCGGGCTGGCGGACGATCGAGGTACCGGTCGATGTGCCGGACGCGCTTCTGCGCGAGGCGCGGGCGGGGGAGTTCGTCGTCGTTGACTGCGTGACGTTGTGGGTGAGCAACATGCTTCTGGCGCATACGCTCGATGTCGACGCGATCGCGCCCGAGACGGTTGCGATTGCGGCGTCTGATGTGAGCGGGCGCGTCGATGCGTTTGTCGAGTGGGCGTGCGCGTTTGATGGAGACGTCGTGGTGGTGTCGAACGAAGTAGGGATGGGAGTCGTGCCGGCGTATCCGCTCGGGCGGATCTTTCGGGATGCGCTTGGCGCTGCGAACGCGGCGATCGCGCGGCGTGCCGGGCGCGTGTTGCAGGTCAATGCGGGGTTGGTGATCGATCTGACGGCGCTCGGCGCGCAGCCGCTCGATGCGTTCGGTGCGAGCCCGATGCGCAGCAACAAGCGCGCGCGATGATTCCGATCTCGGACAGTGTGCGGACGCGATCGGTGCCGTACGTGAACATCGCGATCATCCTGACGTGCATCGTCGTGTTCATGTACGAGGTGTATCTCAGCGAGCAGGCCATCCGCGGAGCGATCACGGAGCTGGACAGGCTGATCTTTCGCTGGGGCAACATTCCGGGATGCACGTTCGAGGCGGCGGGGGTCGATACGACGCTCTCGGTGGGGCAGCAGCGCGGGATCTGCGACGAGCAGCCGCAGCCGTTGCTGACGCTGTTCTCGGCGATGTTCCTGCACGGCGGCTGGCTGCATCTGGCCGGCAACATGCTGTTCTTGTGGATTTTCGGCGACAACGTGGAAGACGCGATGGGCCACGTGCGGTATCTGGTGTTCTATCTGGCCGTCGGGGCGCTCGCCGGGTTGACGCATGGTGTCATCGACATCAGCGACCTGACGCCCGCGATCGGCGCGAGCGGCGCGATCGCGGGCGTGATGGGGGCGTACATCGTGCTGTTTCCGCGCGCATGGGTGACTGCGATCTTTTTCATCATCATCCCGATACCGGTGCCGGCGTGGCTGCTGATCGGGTTCTGGTTCGTGCAGCAGTTGTTCATTGGGTTCTCGTCGCTGGGGGTGGAGGCGGTGGGGGCGTCGGGGGGTGTCGCGTACTTCGCGCATATCGGCGGGTTCGTGGCGGGGGCGGTGCTGGTGACGGTGTTTGTGTTGGGACGGCCGCGGATTTGGAAGCGGGAAGCGAGAAGCGGGAGGCGGGATTGAACCACGGAGGCAGCGGCACGGAGGGGTGCATCGAAGCTGCGGACGCGCGTCAACAGGCCTTAACCTTGACGCGCACGTTAACTTGCCGGTACGATCTCACTTGATGACTACCAAACGGACACCTGTCGCTGAGCCGCCGGCTTCGGCCGCGTCGGAGCGGGCGTATTTGCAGATCGGCGAGGTTGCGGAACGCACGGGCGTGACGCAGCGGACGCTTCGGTTCTACGAGGAGAAGGGGCTGTTGCAGCCGCCGTCCCGGCTCGAGGGCGGATTCCGGCTGTACTCCGAGGCTGACGTCGAGCGGGTCGAGCGAATCAAGCGGATGCAGACGCTGCTCGGTTCGTCGCTGGCCGAGATCAAGGAGATGGTCGAGGCGGAGGAAGTGAAGCTGCAGCTTCGGGCCGAATACCGGCGCGAGGCCGAGGTGTCGGAGCGGCGGGCGAAGATCGCCAAGGCGATCGAAATGACGGAGCTGCAGCTCGGCGTGATCGACCAGAAGCTGACGGCGCTGCAGGAGATGAAGACGAATCTCGCGCAGAAGCTGACGCTGTACGGCGGCTGGCTCGAACATCTTGAAGAACAAACGAGGGCGCAGACTTCGCAGTAGCTGCGACCGGGAAGGACACGCGCAGGATTCGCGCGTGACACCACTATGAGCGACTTCGGGCCGCCACCAACGCGCCCAAAGCATGTCGCCGGCGAACCGCCGTCGAGCGGCTGGCGGGCGACGTTCGCATCGCTCTCGATCCCTGAATATTCGCTGTACTTCTGGGGAATGACGTCGTTCTTCGCCGGCATGAACATGATGATCGTGCTGCGCGGCTACCTGGTGTACGACATCACGGATAGCGAACTCTCGCTGGCGATGATCATGCTGAGCGTGGCGCTACCGATGCTCGTCATGGCGCCGATCGGCGGCGTCGTCGCCGACCGGATCGACCGGCGGACAATGATGATCTGGGCACAGCTTGCCGTCTTCGCGCTCAATCTGATCAACACCGTGCTGATCATGGCGGGCGTCATCGAATTCTGGCACCTGATGGTACTGTCGACGCTGTCGGGCGTCGCGTTCTCGTTCAACATGCCGGCGCGCCAGGCGGCGATACCAAATCTCGTGCCGCGGGAACTGCTGATGAACGCCATGTCGCTCGGTTCAAGTTCGATGAACGCGACGCGCATCGTGGCGCCCGCGATCGGCGGCTTTCTCATCGCGTACATCGGCTTTGGGGGCGGGTTCGCGGTGCTGACGGGCTTGTATCTGCTGGCCACGGTGTTCACATTCGGGCTGCCGAAGATGCCGGTACTCGGCCGCGACGCGAAAGTGACGTTCTTCAGCGATTTTCGCGCGGGGTTCTCGTTCATCGCCGGTAACCGGCTTGTGCTGGGTTTGTTGCTGATCGGCACGGTGCCGATGGTGTTCGCGATGCCGTACCAGACACTGCTGCCCGTGTTCGCGGACGATGTCTGGCACGTAGGCGCGACCGGGTACGGGGTGCTGCAGGCGATGTCGGGCGTCGGCGGGCTGGCGGGGGCGCTGCTGGTGGCGAACATGGATCGCTATCCACACAAGGCGCGCGTGATGCTGCTCGCAGCGATCGGGATGGGCGTGTTCCTGATCGCGTTCTCGCTGTCACCTGTGTATGGGCTGGCGTTGCCGATGCTGGCGTTCGTCGGGCTGACGTCGATGGTGTTCATGACGGTGAATAACACTGTCGTGACGTCGGTCGTGCCGGACCACATTCGCGGGCGCGTGATGAGCGTGATGATGATGTCGTTCGGGCTGATGCCATTCGGCGCGGTGCCGGCGGGCATCGCGGCGGCATACATCGGTACGCCGGCGGTGGTAGCGATCGGCGGGGCGATGCTGATGGTGTCGGTGGCGGGCGCGTATCTCGTGTTCCCGCAGTTCCGGACGCTGGACGGCGCGATCCGCGTACAGCGTGCGGACCGGGACGCGGAGTATGCGCAGCTGCCGGCGCAGGCGGCCGGCCGGTAGAGGCTGCGCGGTTTTCCAAACTACGACTGGAAGTTGGAGCGTGGAGCGAACGGGACGGACCTGACGGTTCGTCCTTACGCATTTTTCGGGACTGAGCGATCGCGCGGGATGATCGAGTTGCGCTGATTCGACCGGGCCCCGGCAAGCGGGGCCCCTACCAGTGGTGGCAGGGTCGTCGGGGCCTGGCGATGCGGGTGGTTGCGCGGCCGAGTATCGGCACAGCAAGCTGTGCCGCCACGGGGGTCGATGGCCTGAAGGTTGGTCCTTTCCTAATTTTCGGGACTGAGCGATCGCGCGGGATGGTCGAGCTGCGCTGATTCGACCGGAGCGCGGCAAGCGGGGCCCCTACCAGTTGGTAGCGGGGTCGTCGGGGCCTGGCGATGCGGGTGGTTGCGCGGCCGAGCATCGGCACAGCGAGCTGTGCCGACACGGGGGTTCTGTCGGACGTCGATGCCGAGTGAGCGCGTGATGACGGGGCGAACACGTTGGTTCGCCCTACCGTGGTGACGGGTGCGCCACTTCGAGTGGCGCGATCGTAGGACGACATCCGCGCGGGCTTTCAGCCCGCGCTACGGAAGCGTGATGGTTGGGGCGAGGGTTCGACGAACAGTTGCGACGACACCGAGTGCGTGGATAGTGGGCGCGTCAGGCTAGCGGGGTGGCGCCGTTGCCGTTGGTTTCGTCGTCGCCGTCGTCATCATCATCGTCTTCGGAGTAGACGCCGACGATCTCGCCGCGCCAGACGGTGATGACGAAGTCGTCGCGATAGATATCGGCGCTGAGGACGAGGCGTTCGTCGATGTCGCCGATCAGAGTTTCGATATCGTCGTCGTCGAAGTCTTGCGGCACGCAGAGCGTGGCGTGGACGATGCCGGACGCGGTGAAGTGGAGGTCGACGCGGGCGACGGCGTCGCCGTCCTGTTCGACGACGTAGGACTCGGAGAACGGGGTGCGTGATTCGCGTTCGAACTGGTACTCAGCCACAGCGCCTCCCTTCGCATCGCAGGCGGCCGCGCCTGGTTCGGGTGCATGATATAGAAGCGCGATGCGGGACGCGAGAAGCGGGACGATCGGGGGTCGGAGATCGGAAGTCCGAGGTCGGAGGTGGGAGGACGGCGCTTAGATCAGAGCGTGGTTCGTCGCGGTGACGCGGCCTACACTGGACGAACGAGGTTTGAGAAGGAGCGGCGGTGATGGTGCTTGAGCGGCTGAGGCTTGATGGGAAGGTGGCGATCGTCACTGGGGCGGGGCGGGGGCTGGGGCGGCAGATGGCGATCGCGCTCGCGTCGGCGGGGGCGGACGTGGTGTGCGCGGCGCGGACGGCCGAGCAGGTGGAGCGCACGGCGGAGGATATCCGCGCGCTGGGTCGGCGGGCGGTTGCGCAGCCGACGGATGTGCGCGATTCGGCGCAATGCGACGCGCTGATTGCGCGGGCGGCGTCGGAGTTCGGGCGCGTCGACATCATGCTATCGAACGCGGGGATCGGCGACATGCTGGGGGCGAATGCCGAGTTATGGGACATCGCGGACGGCGACTGGCGGGATACGCTCGACGTGAATCTTTCGAGCGCGTTCTTCTGCGCGCGCGCCGCGTCGAAGCAAATGGTCGCGGAAGGACACGGCGGCGTGATCATCAACCTGGCGTCGGGGACGGCGCTGCGGGCGTATCCCATGAGTCTCGGCTACGGCGCGGCGAAGGCGGGTGTGATCGCGATGACGAAGTCGCTGTCGTGGATGCTGCAGAAGCACTCGATACGGGTCAACTGCATCATCCCGGGGTTCGTGCGGCAGGCGCCAGCGCGCAACGAGCGCGAGGAGATTTTCGCGAAGGCGCAGGGGCGGTACTTGCCGGCCCAGCGCCTGGGCGAGGCGTGGGAGTTGGGGCCGCTGGCGATTTATCTGGCGTCCGACGCATCGAGTTACGTGACGGGGCAGGGATTCATCATCGATGGCGGCGGGCTGGCGGGGGGGCTGGCGCCGATGGGGTTTGCGCCTGAGGTGGCGGTCTAGGTTTTTGTTCACCACAGAGGCACAGAGGCGCAGAGGGTTTGGGGAAAGAACAGGCATAGAGCAGAGAATGGTGGGCCGGGTTAGGCCGATGCTGGTTCGAGCCGAAGGGATGAAGCGATGACGGTACAGACTGAGTGGGGCGACGTTCGGCTTGGGATTGATGCGTGGGATCTGACGGGGAAGCGTGCGCTGATCGTGGGGGCGGGGAGTGCGGCGGGGGCGGCGATCGCGCGGGCGTTCGGCGAGGCGGGGGCGGACATCACGGTGTCGAGCAGCAGCACGGACGGCGACGAAGTGATGCGCGTGAAGTCGTTGCAGCGCGAACTGACGAAGATGGGGCGCACGGCGCACACGATGGCGACGGACGTGACGCTGGGCACGGGCGTGCAGGTGATGGTGCGGCAGGTGGCGAAGGAGATGGGTGGCATCGACATTCTCGTCAGCGCGCCGGATCTGTTTCTCGGCAAAGCAGCGGAGTCGACGACGGACATCGAATGGAACCGCGTGATGCAGGTGAATCTTGCGGGGACGTTTCACGCGTGCCGCGCCGCCGGCAAGGAGATGCTGAAGCAGGCGAGCGGCGGGCGGATCATCAACGTGACGTCGGTGCTGGGCGAGCGGGGGGTGGCGAACGCGGCGGCGTACTGCGCGGCGCACGCGGGCGTCCACAATCTGACGCGGGCGCTGGCGACGGAGTGGGGGCCGAGCGGCATCACCGTCAACGCGATCGCGCAGGGGTGGATGGAGACGACGGCGGCGATCGGCGACCCGAATCCCGAGACGAACAAGACGGTGCGCTTCGTGCCGATGAAACGCGCGGGCGTTGGCGACGACGTGGCGGCGCTGGCGGTGTATTTGGCGTCGGATTCGTGCGGGTATATCAGCGGGCAGGTGCTGAATGTGGATGGCGGGCTGACGACGCATCTATAGAGGGAGATCTGAGTCGGGAGTCGGAAGTCGGAAGTCGGATGTTGGGGCGACGGACGCGGGCATTCCAGACGGCAGCGCGCAATACCGGGGCGGACACATAGGTCCGCCCCTACAGTTTTTTCGATGCGGCGCGCGTCGGACGTTCGACACGGGGCTGCAACGGCGCGAGATGGCCCGTTCCTGCGCGAATGCGTCGGACGGCGATACGCTATAGCGCGTACGCTGCGCGTGGCAGCGGCGCGGAGGAGCGGTATGGCGACAGTGCGCGTGGGCGGGATCGATCTGTATTACGAGCAGTACGGTGACGCGGGGCCGGCGCTGGTGGTGGCGCACGGTCTGATGGGGAGCGTGGCGCTGACGAAGACGTTCGGGGAGGATCTGCGCGCGTTCGCGGCGAAGGGCATCCAAGTGTACGCGTACGACGCGCGCGGGCACGGGCGGTCGGGGTTCACGACGCGGCGGGTGGACTATCGCTGGTTGCTGCTCGGCGAGGAGATGTACGGGTTCATCCAGGCGCTCGGATTGGAGCGCGCGAGTGTGTATGGCGGTTCGATGGGCGCTGGTTCAGCGCTCGTCTGCGCGCTCGAGCATCCGGAGGCGATCGATCGGTTGATCTTGCGTTCGCCGCCGCCGTTCGACGGCAAGGCACTGAAGGTCGCGCGGGGTACGTTTGGCGGGCTGGCGACGCTGTATCAGGTGTTCGGCGCGCAGATCACGTCGCGGCTCGTGATGATGCTGCCGCAGACGAAGCGGGTGCAGGCGCTCGATCCGGCGCACGATCTGCGGCGGTCGTTCGCGTCGCAGCGACGGGCGTCGATCGTGCCGGCGATCCGGGGCGTGCTGTTCGACGAGCGGCTGCCGGTGCACCGGTTCGGAGAGATCACGCAGCCGACGTTGATCCTGACGCATCCGGAGGATCAGCTTCACCCGCTGGCGTCGGGCGAGCTGCTGCACGAGCGGATCCCGCACGCGAAGCTCGCCGTCGCGCCGGCGGGCGGGTACTGGATCCAGAATCCGGATGCGCTGCCGCACGTGGTGGCGTCGTTCGTGAAGGGTGAGACAATCGCGCGTGGGTTGCCGGAGCGGGCGCACGCGCACTAGGGTTCGGCGCGTTTCCTCCAATTGACGACTGGAGGGTGGAAGATGGATGCTGGAGCATCTGTCACGGCGATGCGCCCTATCCCACACCGACACAACCGAGCATGAGGAGTGACACGATGGCGACGAACAAGCACACGTACTTGCGGGAGAACAAGATCAGCGGGGCGCTGATGACGTTTGATGTGCGGGCCGACGAGGCCGCGTTGCGCGAGAAGGCGATGACGTCGAAGGCGGGGCGTGCGGCGAAGACGATCGTGAAGGAAGGGCGGCTGCGGCTGACGGTAATCGCAATGCGCAAGGGTGTTGTGCTGAGCGAACACTCGGTCGATGGCGCCGTGACGGTGCAGACGTTGCGCGGGCGGGTGCGTCTGTCGGCGGGCGGACGTGATGCGGTGCTGGCGACGGGCGCGATCGCGGCGATCGACGTGAACGTGACGCATTCGGTGACGGCGCTTGCGGACAGCGCAATCCTGGTGACGGTGGCGATGGAGGCCGAGTGAGTCGCCTGGTCTCTGGTTGCTGGTCGCTGGTCGTTATTCGGGGCATCGATGCGTGCTGATGGTTTGATCACGGATGATGCGCTGCGAACCACGGACAATCTTGTTGCGTGGGCGCAGGTGCTGGCGACGTATTGCGATGCGGGGGAGGCGTTCGACATCGACGGCGTGCCGGTGGCTTGTGTGGGGATCGCGGAGGCGATGCCTCATGCTGCGTATGTTGTGCGGGCGGTAGTCGATCCTCAGCGGCTGGTTGCCGGGGCGATGGCGTACTTCGGCGAGCGTGGCGTGCCGGGGGCGGTGATCGTGCTTGATGGTGCGGATGCCGCGGCGGAGCAGGCCTGCGTGGCGTTTGGGCTGACACGGGTGGTGACGCTGTACGGGATGGCGCTGGCGCTGCCGCCGGTCGTTATCCCGGACGCGCCGTCGTGGCTGGAGATCAGGCGCGCGGACGATGCGGCGTCGCATGACGCGCACGCGGCGACGGATGCGGCCGCGTTTGACGATCGCGTCGAGACGACGATGCGGGTGTTTCCGTCTTCGTTGCTCGAGGCGCCGGGGTATCACGCGTACACGGGGTATGTGGATGGGGAGGCGGTTGCGACGTCGACGCTGTTTGTGACGGATCTGGCCGCGGGGGTGTTCGGGGTGGCGACGGTGCCGTCGCACAGGAGGCGGGGGATCGGTGAGGCGATGACGTGGCATGCGGTGCGCGAGGGCGCGCGGTTGGGGTGTGACGTGGCGAGTTTGCAGGCGTCGCCGATGGGGCGATCGATGTACGAGCGGATGGGGTTTGAGCTGAATGCGCCTGCGGGCGTGTGGGGGCGCGGGTAGGGGCGCTGGGTCGCTAGTGGCTGGTTCGAAGACGTGTTCAGCCGAGCGTGAGTTGGCTAGCGTTGTTTGCGTAGGCTGGCCAGAGTGACACGGGCTGAAAGCCCGTGCCACAGCTTCGGGCGATTGGGCGGCTACGATGAATCGGCCTAGCAAGCTATGCCGCCACGAAACGGTTCGGTTCCCGATTGCATTCCAGGCGGAGCCACGCCCCTTTTTGCCGTAGCGTGACACCACAGTGTTCGGCGCGCACGGCATAGCACGCTATGCCGCTACAGGTTTGTTCGATCTTGATGGCGGAGGGGTGTGCGCGAGTTCTACCGGGGCCCGGCAAGCGGGGCCCCTACCAGTTGATGAGCGGATGGTGGTTGCGCGGCGGTTGGGGCATCGGCACAGCAAGCTATGCCGCCACGGGTGGGCTGAGTGCTGTTCGGCGCGGTGTGCGCGAGTTCGACCGGGGCGCGGCAAGCGGGGCCCCTACCGGTTCATGAGCGAATGGTGGTTTCGCGGCGGTTGGGGGATCGGCACAGCAAGCTGTGCCGCCACGGGTGGGCTGAGTGCGGTTCGGCGCGCACGGCATAGCACGCTATGCCGCTACGGGACGAGACGCGGCATTTGATCGGGCTATCGCAGGCCGAAGTCGAAGCCGCGGTCGCGTGAGTATTCGCGGAGGATGAGGCGGGCGACGGTGGAGCGGTGGACTTCGTCGGGGCCGTCGTAGATGCGGGCGAATCTGGCGTGGCGGTACATGCGCTCGAGCGGAAGATCGTCGGTGACACCGGCGGCGCCGTAGACCTGGATCGCGCGGTCGATCACGTTGTGGAGCATCGACGCGCCGACGACCTTGATCATGCCGATCTCGACGCGGGCGGGGTCGCCGCTGTCCATCTTGTGGGCGGCGTGCAGCGTGAGCATTCGGCTGGCCTGGATTTCGGATGCGGAGTCGAAGATCATCGTCTGGATCTGCTGCTTTTCGCCGAGCGTCGTGCCGAAGGCGACGCGGCTGTTGGCGCGCTCGCACATCAGGTCGAACGCGCGCTGCGCCTGTCCGAGCCAGCGCATGCAGTGGAAGATGCGGCCGGGGCCGAGACGCTGCTGCGCGATGAGGAAGCCCTCGCCGCGCGGTCCGAGCAAGTTTGACCTTGGCACGCGGACGTTGTCGTATTCGACTTCGCAGTGGCCGCCCATCATGCCCATGACCGGCGTCTCGCGGACGATGTTGTAGCCGGCGGTGTCTGTCGGCACGATGATCATGCTGAACGCCTGATGCACGGGCACGTCGCCGTCCTCGGTGCGGCACATGACGGTGGTGTACGCGGCGCTCTTCGCTCCGGACGTGAACCACTTGCGTCCGTTGATCACCCAGTCGTCGCCATCGAGCACGGCCTTCGTCTGGAGTTGCGTCGGGTCGCTGCCGGCGACGGCGGGTTCCGTCATGCCGAAGCTCGGAAAGACTTCGCCGGCGACGAGCGGCTTGAGGTAGCGCTCGCTCCACTCGGGAGCGGCGTGCAGCTTGAGCATGATCGAGTCTTGCAGGGAGTGTGTGCCGAGGCAGACCTGCGCGAACTCGGAGCGGCCGATCACTTCGTTGACGTAGACGTAGTCGAGAAACGGCATGCCCTGGCCGCCGATGTCGACGGGATGGCCGAGCGCCCAGAGGCCGGCGTCCTTGGCGCGCTGCATGAGCTGGCGCAACACGTCGCGGCTTTCGGGCGTGCCGGCTTCGAGGACGTGTTCGTTGGGATAGATCTCGTTTTCGATGAAGGCGCGGACGCGTTCGCGGATGGGGGCGAGGTGGGGTGGGAGTGTGGTCATGATGGTGGCTCCTCACGCTGGTGCGGGGTCGCGGGTATGGTAGCGCGCAGGTGCATGTGGCGCCGCGTGGTTCGCGCGCGAGTACGCCAGGCGACCGTGTCGATGTGCCCGCAGCGGCGACGACGCTACGGCGTGACCAGCGGGCCGGTGTAGACGGCTTCGAAGGCGGAGCCGGGGACGGTTTTTAGTTGATTGAGGTTTTCGTCGTCCCAGCGGGGGTCGCGGGCGCCGGAGATGAACCAGTTGGAGCCGTTGTCGGCGACGATCATGCCGTAGGTCTTCAGCGCTTCGAGGACGACGCGCGTCTGACCGTCGAAGCCGCTGATGTCGAACGAGGCTTTGAGGCGGAGACGGAGGCCCATCGGTGGGCGGTTGGGGTCGGTGCTGCTGCTGGCCCAGTGTGTGGCGGGCAAGATGTACGCGCGCTGCGACGACTGCACGGTGAAGCGCAGCGCGTGGCGGATGGCGCCCGCCTGCACTTCGTCGTAGCGGACGAGGCCGGGGAGGATCGGCAGGCCGGCGGCGTCGGCGGATGTCCAGCCGAGCGGGCGCAGGGCGTTCGACGAGAGGTCGAAGACGGCGCCGGACGCGGCGTCCCAATGACTCGACTGCGGCACCGCGACGAACATCTCGAACAGCTTGCACGTTCCCTGCTGCACGGCGAGCACGTGACGGTCGCCGCCGCCCTCGATCGGCGCATTGAGCGGGATCGGGTACGGGCCCGGATCGCTTTCGTCGCCGTAGTCGGTGAAGTTGACCGGCACGAGGGGCTGCGACTGCGGGACGACGATGTACGGGATGCCGTAGTCGGGGTTCGGGCCGAAGTCGGGGTGCAGCTTGTCGGTGCCGCCGCCGGCGAGGATGTTGTTGATGAAGTTCTGCGAGTTCGGGTGGACGGGGTAGGCGGAGATGTTCGCGTTCCACGGGTTGTTCGACGGAAAGACGCTGCAGCCGCCGATCGTCGGGACGCCGCTGGGTTGCGGCGTGTGGGTCGGCGTCGGTGTGGCGGTGCGCGTCGGCGTCGCGGTGCGGGTGGGCGTGCGCGTCGGCGTGTAGATGGCGACGATCGTTTCGTTGGCGGGGATGGCGATGTCAGGCGTGAGGGCGGCGATCGCGGGGGAGTCGGAGGTCGGAAGTGGGAGGTGGGGCTCTTCGATCGGGGAGGCGGGCGCGGTTTTCGGGAAGTGGGAGGTCGGAGTTCGGAGGTCGGAGCGTTGCGAAATACGCGGAGTTAACGGCGAAGCGGTCTGGCTGTCGTCGGATGTGATGTTGCCGATGGGCGGTGGCGCGTCGCTGGGTCGATCGGCCGTCGACGCGGGGGCGGTGGTTGCGGCGGCGTCCTCAGCGCGTGCCGTAGCCGCCGCATGAGTTGTGGCGGCGGGTGCGTCTGTCGCGGGCCGGGCATCGGGCGAGGCGCAGGTGGCGGCGAGCGTTAGCGTCGCGATGGCTGCGATGGCGGTCGCGGCGACGATGTGGCGCCGGGTGGTGCTGCGGTTCACGCGGAAGCTCCCCGATGCGGGTGTGCGCGGAAGGCGCGCTTCGACCCTATGGTGATCTTCGGCCGCAGGGTGGGGGTGCTGGTGGGGGCGGTGGGAGGTGAGAAGTGGGAGGTGGGGGCGGAAAGCAGGCGACGAAGCGGCAACGCAAGTTGAGGCAGAGAACGGGGGTCGATGGGGAGTTAGCGCGCGCCGAGGACGGGTTCGTCGAGGCGGTCGACGCGGAGGGCGCCGCCGCTGAGGGAGATGAGGTAGGGCTCGGCGGTTAGCCCGTGGTAACGGGTTTCGAGCGCGGTGCGTGCGCTTTGGAGATGCGCGAGGTGGATCTCGCGCTCGTTCTCTTCAGTGACGAGATCGTCGTAGGCGCGGCAGCTGGTGTGGTTGAGCATGAGGACGCGGGTGAAGCCGTGGAGCTTCCAAAGGAGGGCGATCTCTTCGTTCATGCTGGCGTGGGCGGCGTCGTTGCGGGCGGCGACGAGCGAGCGGATGGCGCCGGGACGGGCGATCAGGTCGTAGTCGTCGGTGAGGTTGGCGGCTTCGGCGAACTGGCGCTCGACACGCTTGAAGCGGAAGTCGGAGCAGGTGATGACGAGGGCGGAGCAGGTGGCGCGCGTGTAGAGAAGATCGTCGGTCAAGGGGTGTCCTTGTCGCTGGCTGGGGTGTCCAATTGTGGCAATGATGCGCGCCGCGAGCAAACGGGACCGGCATCACCGCTTCCGCGCTGCTCGCTTCGGCGCAACGAGCGCGTGCGCATCCCGCAGCAGATCCTCAAGCGTAGGCCAGTCGACGTCGACATCGAGCCACACGCCGACCCACCCGCGCCCGCCGACGTACCCCGGCCTGAAGTAGCGCACCGGTTCGGCATCGACAAGCACCGCCTGCGCACCGGGCGCCGCCGCGATCCAGAGTGACGCGCGACCCTCGCTCCGTGCGACGATGGCGAAGTTCTTGCCGCCGGATGTGAAGATCGGCGTGTGGCCGCGCGAGATCTTCTCGGCGGCGTCGGGGAGTGCGAGGCAGAACTTGCGGACGCGCTTGAGGGCGCGGGCGTGTTTCGGACGGTGGAGGGGGTCGTCGTTGCCGGTGGATGGCCAGTCGAGTTTGGTGTTCGTTGTGGTCATGCCGAGATCGTGCGTGGATCCGGCTGCGCGGTCAAGCGCGCTTGTAGCGTCGCAATCCAACCGAGAGTGCATCCGCGTTTTGGGGGTCCGGCGGAGCTGAAGCTCCGCGGCTACGTTTCGGTTGGTTGTGGATTCGGGAGTCGCGAGCTGGACGACAAACGGCACAGCACGCTGGGCCGCTACGAACGCGGATGCGGCGCGGGATCCGGGGGCAGCAAGCGGGCTGGTGTTCATGATGCTGCAACCGTGCGTTATTCGGAGTGTATGGTCGGTGTTTGTTGTCACGCGGTGGTTTCGACCGGGAGCGCATCTTCGTTACGGGATCCGGCGGAGCTAAAGCTCCGCGGCTACGTCCATTTTCTTCAGTCAAGTACGCGTGTCCGGCGTTTCGGCCGGGGCCCGGCAAGCGGGGCCCCTACGATTGGTGGGCGGTACAACGCGCATCGTGACGACGACCACGGCACAGCAAGCTATGCCGCCACGAACGGAAGCGGCAGCGGACGTATTCAGTGTCGCTAGGCGGCTACGCACCCATGCCGATTACGCGTTTGGGCGGGTATTTGCGGAAGGTGCGCATGTGGTTCGCGAGGGCGTTGATGAAGACGGTGTTGTAGGCGAGTTTGCGGATCAGGTAGCTGCGTGTCTCTTTCGGATCGAGATAGAGGTTGTAGAAGCGGCCGTAGGTGTAGCGTTGTGTGACGCCGGTGAAGCCGCCGGGGTTCAGCACGTCGGTGTCGTTGTCGGACGTTGAGGCGATCATGAACTTGTACTCGCCGGCGCGCACGGCGGAGAGCGTCTGGCCGAGCCAGTAGTACTGAAACTTGCGGTTCGGCTCGCCTTCGGACGCGAGCAGGAACGACGTCTGGTCGATGCCGTCGATGTAGCGGTCGGACGGGACGCGATCGGCGGCGCCGGCGAGCGAGAGCGCCGTCGGCAGGAAGTCGCTGAACGCGAACAGGCCGTCGCTGGTGCGGCCGGCGTCGATCATGCCGGGCCAGAGGACGATGCCGGGGACGCGGACGCCGCCTTCCCACGTCGAACCCTTGGCGCAGCGGAACGGCGTGTACGCGGCGTCGGGCCAGGTCTCCATCTCGGGGCCGTTGTCGGATGAGATCATGATCATCGTGTTTTCGAGCTGGCCGCTTTCGCGGAGGGCTTCGATGATGCGGCGGACGACGTCGTCGAGCTCGATCAGCGTGTCCTTGTACGGATGCTTCGCCGGCGACTTGCCGAGGAACTTCTCGTGCGGGTAGTTGTCGAAATGGGCGCCGCGCGTGTTGTGGTAGAGGAACCACGGACGGTCATCGGTGGCCATCCGGTTAATGAAGTCGACCGAGTACGCGCACCACTTGTCGTCGAGCTGCGACAGCACGGGGATCGTCACCTCTTCGACGTCCTCGAGGTCGCCGCCGCGCGTGGCGTGGACGAAGCACTTGTTGAACGGCTGATTCTCGATCCACTTCGTGCGCTCTTCGCTGTAGACGATCTCCGGGAAAAAGTAGGGGTCGCGCCACTCGGTGTACATGTCGGAGACGGAGAGGAAGCCGTAGAAGTCGTCGAAGCCGCAGTGTTGGGGCTGCGACTGCGTGCTCTCGCCGAGGTGCCACTTGCCGACGCACTGCGTGACGTAGCCGGCGTCCGACAGCAGTTGGGCGACGGTGAACTCGCCTTCGAGGCCGCCCGGTTCGCCGTACATCGGCGGGCGCTGCAGGCCGTGGCGCATCGGCAGGCGGCCGGTGAGCAGCGTCGCGCGCGA
>CAZRHH010000042.1:0-27562 GCA_964599885.1 uncultured Dehalococcoidia bacterium
CGCTGGCGTGCGACCTGCGCGTCGCGGCGGACGGCGCGGTCTTCACGCTGCCGGACATCGAGACCGGCGCAATCCCGTCGCTGGGTGGCACGCAGCGGCTGCCGCGGCTGATCGGCCGCGGCCAAGCGGCGGCGATGATTCTGCTGGGTGAACCGCTCGACGCGCGGGCGGCGCTGGCGGGTGGGCTCGTCAACGCCGTGGCATCGCCAAGGGAGGTACGGGCAGTCGCCGAGCGTCTCGCGCTGACGATCGCGTCGCGGGGGCCGCTGGCGGTGCGTTACGCGAAGGAGGCGCTGGTGCGCGGGCTGGATCTGCCGCTCGATGCGGCGCTGCGCTACGAGACGGACCTCACCGTCATCCTGCAAACGACCAACGACCGGGCCGAGGGTGTGGCGGCTTTTCTGGAGAAGCGCGCGCCGCGTTTCAGCGGACGGTAACGCACCACTCACCCACATGAGGTATCCGCACGCCCGGTAATTCACCAGGTGCCCGTTACTTTTTCTTTGGCGGTGGGGATTCTACTCACGAGCAGCACTCGTTCGCGGCGTCGACCCCATCGCACCGCGAGCGCACTGCTCAATACACGACCGCGATTGCCGGCTGCGGGTCACCCCCATCTCCCGCCGTCGGCAATTGCTTTTTCCGCCTCGCGCTCCTCCGACATGCGCGCTGCGTCTCGATGGTACGGTGGGGCATGCAACCGGTCACCTCCGACGCCGGGCTCTGCGCCTCGTGCCGGCATGCACGCAGCGTCGCGTCGGCGCGCGGCTCGCAGTTCCTGCTCTGCGCCCGTTCGAAGGACGATCCCCGCTTCCCGAAGTATCCCCCGTTGCCGGTGATCCGTTGCATCGGCTACGAGCACGGCGACGGCGATGCAGCCGCCGCTGAGAGCGACGGCCTGGAGTGAACCTCGTGGACGCGCGGACGCGGCCCCTGTTGGAGCCGCGGCGACGCCGTCCCTGACGAACTTACTTTTTGGCGAGGAAGAACTGGTTGAACGGGTTGTCGATCGGCAGCTTCTCGAAGCTCTTGAAGCCGGCGCTCTCGGCGACCTCGCGGATGTTGGCCGGCCCCATGCAGGCGCCGTAGCCCGCGCCGCCGGCCGAGAGCGCCGCCGTCATGCACTGCAGCATGCTCACCGAGTAGAACACGCGGCCGACCGGGTTGATGTTCTCGGCGAGATCGTCGCTGACATTCCGGTTCGGTGATGAACCAGGCGCCGCCGGGCTTCAGCGCACCGTAGATCGACTTCGCAGCGCCCTGCGGATCCACCATGTCGTGCAGCGCGTCGAGCGTTGAGATGAGGTCGAAGTCGGCGGTCTGCGGGAGTTCCGTCGATGGCCGTACGTCGAAGGTGGTGTTGCCTCTGACATCCTGTTTGGCGGCGTTGGCGCGCGCCGCCTCGATGCCGGGCGCGTGATTGTCGCAGCCGATGAACTTCGAGCGCGTACGCCCGCGCGAGCGTGCAGATCGCCTGGCCGCTGCCACAGCCGACATCGGCCACCTTCGCGCCTTCACGGAGCCGCTGCTCGTAGCCGGTCGCCGGGATCCAGTCCTGCACCAGGAAGTTCACGTAGCCGGGCCGGAAGAAACGTTCGGTGCAGCGCCCGCCGTCTCGAACGTGTCATTCGTGAAGTCGGAGTACGGGACGCCGCCGCCGTTCTTGAACGCGTCGATGATCCGGGGAAGGTGCGTGAAGTGGTCGGGGATCATCTGCGCGAAGCCGCCGACGAACGCCGGACTGTCTTCGTCGACGAGCACCGCTGCCTTCGCGGGCGGCAGCGTGAACGTCTTTCGCGTCGCGTCGTAGTCGATGTAACCCGATGCAGCCATCGCGCCGGTCCATTCGCGGACGTAGCGTTCCTGCAGCCCGCTCTGCGCCGCCAATTCCGCGGCGGTCACCGGGCCGGCGGCGGCGAGCGCGCGGAAGAGCCCGAGCCGGTCGCCGACGTACACGTGCGCGGCCGCGAGCGCCGCGCCGAGTTCGCCGACCATCTTGAACACGAATTCCATCACTTCTTCCTGCGTGGGCGCCTGGGCGGTTGCTGTTGCGGTGGTCATGGTGTGGTCCTTTCGGGATTGACCGCTTGCTGATACGCCCGACAGTACGCCAACGTTGTGGATCGGTGGTATAAACGCGGTCACAGGCAGCCGGATTCGTCGGCAGCGCACGTTGACGGAGGCTTGATTGACGCTGTTGCGGGGCGATCCATATACTCGATCCCTACCCGCCTTCGTTCTCCGACGACATAAGCAGGGCGCCACCGGGAGGGGTACACCCAATGGAAGAGATCGTTATCGTCAGTGGCGTCCGCACGCCGATCGGCAAGTTCCAGGGGGCGTACTCGAATACGCCGGCATCCGACCTGGGCGCGATCGTCATTCGGGAAGCGGTCAGCCGTGCGGGCGTTGGGCCGGACAAGGTTGACCACGTGATCATGGGCTGCGTCGGACAGGTGATGGAGGATGCGTATCTCTCACGCCACGCAGCCGTGAAGGCGGGGATGCCCGTCGAGATACCGGCGCTCACCGTCAACCGCATCTGCGGCAGCGGGCTTGAAGCGATCAACACGGCGGCGCGCTATATCGAAGCGGGTGACGCGACGGTGGTGGTAGCGGGCGGTGCAGAGAATATGACGATGATGCCGTACTACCTGCGTCAGGGCCGTACCGGCTACCGCATGGGCAACGGCACGATCGAGGACGGCATCCTGCATCTGCTGGGCGACCCGTTCGACAAGGTACACATGGGCATCACGGCCGAGAACCTGGCCGAGAAGTACGAAATCTCACGCCAGGCGCAGGATGAGATTTCGATGCGGTCGCAGGAGCGCGCCGCGGCCGCGATCGCCGCCGGCAAATTCAAGGACGAGATCATCCCGGTCGAGGTGAAGCAGGGCAAAGAGACCGTCACCATCGACACGGACGAGCACCCGCGCCAGACGACGCTTGAGGCGCTCGGGAAGCTGCGGCCCGCCTTCAAGGAAGGCGGCATGGTGACGGCCGGCAACGCCAGCGGCATCAACGATGGCGCTGCGGCACTCGTCGTGACGTCGGCGACGAAGGCGAAGGAACTGGGGCTGAAGCCGCGGCTCCGTCTCGTCGCGCGCGGCGAAGCCGGCGTCGAACCATCGATCATGGGCGCCGGGCCGATTCCCGCCGTGCAGAACGCGCTGCGCAAGGCGAACATGACCGTCGACCAGATCGACCTCGTCGAGTTAAACGAGGCGTTCGCGTCGGTCGCCGCCGCCTGCAGCACCGTGCTCGGCCTCGACCCGGAGAAGACGAACGTCAACGGCGGCGCGATCGCGCTTGGCCACCCCGTCGGCGCGACGGGAGCGATTCTGACCGTGAAGCTGATGCACGAGATGGAGCGGCGCAACGTGCGCTACGGCCTCGTCAGCCTGTGCATCGGCGGCGGCCAGGGTATTGCGACGATCTTCGAGCGCGTGTAGACGCGCGACACCAGCGCACGGCGCGAGAGACGGACCGACAGGGGTCCGTTTCTTGTTATGTCGTCTAGCTAGGTGCAAAACGCCCATAAAGCGAGCACGTGAAAATTCTTCTGTGAAGACTGATCAGTCGGTTTATTCTTGGCCGTATTTAGCTTCAAATTTCAGGCGTAGACGTGTTAAATCGCCCGGCGATCTGAGCCGATTTGAAGCTGGCTATCCTCCTTTTCGGCTTGATCTCGCTTCCCTCGGGGTTATACTCCGCCTGTTTGTGCCAGCATTCACGGATGGCATTCAGCCGCGGCGCACGGCGCCCGGCCACCAACATTGAACCCCGCCCACGGATTAAGGAGGGACTATCTGAGTTACCGAGGACTCGTTGCAGGCGCCAGAGCGGCCGTCATGGTCGCTGGTACCGCCGCGGCGGTAGGCGTGGCGCTCGCAAACGACCGAAGGCTCACAACGGCCTTGGTCGAAGCATCTCCCGCACCACCCCGGCGTCAATCAGGACTCGTGCGCACGAGTAGTGCGCCGGTGGGAGCGTTCCCCCCTCTGCCGGAAGGCGTGCGTACGTTCCTCGCCCGACGCTTGGGTGTAGCAACGCTGCTGGCGATCGCCGGCATCGTACTCGCAGCATCACTTCCCGCACTCACGGCACTCGCCATGGACGTGCGATCGTCATCATCGACGACGATGGGGACGTCGCTCGGTCCGCCCAACGAATTGCGCGCCGCTTCGGGCGTGACGGGCAACTGGGAGCGTTCGTACAGCATGTCGGTACCGCCGGCGGCGGACATCGGTTCGATCGCGCTCGCGGCGGCAATGGAACAGCAGAAGCTTGAGGATGGCATCCGTGCCATCGCCGCTCATCGCGATGCGGAAGCGGCGAAGGCGGCACAGGCGGCCACGGCGCGCACGGCGCCGCGTGCAAGTGCCGGCGGTCCCGTGTACAGCGCCAACAGGGCGTCCGGATATGCGGTCGGAACCATCCTGCCGGCACGCATCACGGTCTACGGCTGCACTGGCCCGGGTGGCGGCTTCTGCGGCAACATGGCAAGCGGTGTCCGTGTCTTCGAAGGCGCGGCGGCGTGCAGCCCCGACCTGCCGTTCGGCACGAAGATCCGGATCATCGGCGACCCGACGGGCCGCACGTACGAGTGCCTCGACCGGGGCGCGCTCAAGACGACGTGGGTGGACGTGTTCTTCAACGACACGTCGGCCGGCATCCGCTGGGCGGGCCTGCTCGGCGGCACGACGGCGAACATCGAGATCGTGAACTAGAAGCGCTCGCCGCGGCGAGTTCAAGGGCAAAGCAGTGGGCCGGACTTGTGTCCGGCCTTCTGCTTTTTCCTGCATCGTCAACGGAAACGGACTGAAACGCCGCTGCTACTACGCGGTAGGGGCGGACCCACGTGTCCGCCCCGGTATCGTACGATACACCCCCGCTTCCCGCTTCCCGCTTCGCGCCTCGCGCCTCGCGCCTCGCGCATCGCGCCTCGCGTTATCCTGCGCCGTGCCAGCACCACAACCGAAACGCAAGCGCGCACCGAGGCCGCACAAACCGCACGCGAACGTCGCGCGCATTCCGGAGATCATCGCGCGACTTGATGCGGTGTACGGGATCCCGGAGTGGCGACCGCACGGCGACCCCGTCGCCGAGCTGGTGCTGACGATTCTCTCGCAGAACACGGCCGACTCCAATTCGGGCCGCGCGTTCGCGCGCCTTCTGGCGGCGTTTCCGACGTGGGAGGCCGTCGCGCAGGCGCCGCTCCCGGACGTAATCGCGGCGATCCAGCCGGGCGGGCTGGCGCCGACGAAGTCGCCGCGCATCCAGGCCGCGCTGCGCGACATCGAGGAGCGCACCGGCGGCTACGATCTGTCGTTTCTCGGCGAGATGCCGTTCGAGGAGGCGCGCGCGTGGCTGCGAAGCCTGCACGGCGTCGGCCCAAAGACGGTGGCCTGCGTGCTGATGTTCGCGCTGGGCCGCCCGGCGATGCCCGTCGATACGCACGTCTTCCGCGTGGCGATGCGGCTGGCGCTCATCCCTGCCCGCGCCGGCAAGGCGGCGATGACGCCGGAGAAGGCGCACGTATTGCTGGAAGCGATGGTGGCGCCGGACGAGTTCTACGCGTTCCACATCGGCCTGATCAAGCACGGACGGCGGGTGTGCGTGGCGCAGCGGCCGCGGTGTCCGGAGTGCGTGCTCGTCGAGATGTGCCCGAGCGCGCGGGTGTTTCATCCGGAGCTTCTTGAGGCACCCCAATGAAAATCCTCTCCGATTCGCGGTCGTTGCCTCACAAGCGACGCAAGCGTAGACTCGGCGTTACCTGAAGGAGGGCCAGATGAGCATGGCAAGGGCCGACGGACTGGTCGACGGCGAGGAGAGTTGGCAACCCGCGCGTCTCATCCCCACATCCGGGATCAAAGGCGTCGACGAGCAAGAGAAGCGCGCGACCTCAGCACTACTTTCCGTGATGATGGCCGTGCCGGAGTTCTCACGTGCGCTCCTCAAGAAGGCGGATGCTCCTGCCGGTCAACTCAAGACGTACATCGAACCGGAGTTCAAGCTGGAATCCGGCCACAAGATACGACCCGACGGCGCCCTCATCGTCCGTCGTGGTTCTACGTTGTGGAAGGCGTTGGTTGAAGTAAAGACCAGCACGCATGAGCTCCGCGTTGACCAGATCGAGTCCTACCTCGACCTCGCTCGTGATCAGTCTTTCGACGCCGTGATCACGATTTCAAACCAGCTTTCCGCAACCACCTCTGAGCACCCCTTGGCGATAGACAGGAAGAAGACGAGAAAGACGGGCTTATTTCATTGGTCGTGGGTCGAGGTTCTTACGGAAGCGGTCGTGCAGCGCGACCACAAGGGGATCAGCGATCCAGACCAGGCGTGGATACTGGCCGAACTCATCTCATATTTGAAGCATCCCCAATCGGGAGCCATGCAGTTCCAGGACATGGGGCCGCATTGGGTTACCGTGCGCGAGTCGGCGCGAGATGGCCTGCTTCGCGCGCAAGACGCTGGCGTAACCGAGGTCGTGACCAAGTGGGATCAATTCATCCGATACCTGTGCTTACACCTAGCGGGCGATCTTGGTGTAGAGGTCACTCAGGTACTCGGGAAGCAGGAACGAGACGACCCGGCGGCCCGCAAGCAAGCGCTGGTTCGACAGCTGCTTCAAACCAAGTCGCTATCCGGAACCATCCGAGTCAAGAACGCCGTGAGTCCGATAGAACTCACAGCGGATCTAAGCGCGCGTACGACGACCGCGTCGCTCCAAATCGAGGCACCATCGGACGGGCGCCCGCTGACGAGGGTGAACTGGATCGCTCGCCAGTTGAAGGATGCCCCTGACCGAATTCTTGTGGCGTCCACGTTCTCAGGAGTGCGCGAAGCCAACTCGGCGCGGCTCTTAGACATGCGCTCGGACCCGGGAGTTCTGCTGCTCGCCGACAAGCAACGGGCGCCACGGCTGTTCACGATTTCGCTTATGAAAGAGATGGGCACGAAGCGAAGCGGGGTAAGCGGATCGTTCATCGGCGAAGCGACCGAGCTTCTTCTGTCGTTCTATCGATCCGTAGTCCAAGGGCTACGACCGTACTCCTCCGTCGCCCCCAGGCTCCCGGCAGTGCGGGACGCCACGGACACCGCCATGCAACGCGACAACGTCGTCGAGCAGACCGCAGACATCGAGGCCGTTATCGCAAGTCAAAGCGTGAGCGCCGATGGAGCGGAGGCCCCCGCCTCTGCTCTCGCCACTGACCCTACCTCCGACGAGGGCGATGGGGACGCGGTCAACTCGACTAGGTCGTAACCTTATTCCCGACGTGCCCTCTCGCTTCCCGCTTCGCCTATTGTTGACGCTCGCTGATGATCGTATCCTGTACCACGGTCTGAGATGGCACTGACGCCCGCGCGCTTGACGCCTTATGCATCGACCTGCAATAATGTTGACTAAGTTGATTGACTTTCCGGGACACGACACATCAGTCGCTTCGGAGGCACGCCATGGTTACGCAAGCAACCCGCTCCGAGTTTGCCGTCGACAAATCCGACGACCCGATCGTCAAGGCAGAGATCGACAACTTCGAGAAGGAGGCGCTCGCGTGGCGCGCCGGCGGCGGCCTCGGCGATGACTTCCGGCCGTTCCGGCTGCAGCACGGGACGTACGGACAGCGCCAGGCCGATCGCCAGATGATGCGCATCAAGATCCCTCACGGGACGATGACGCCGGAACAACTGCACGCCGTCGCCGAAGTCGCGGACGAGTACACGCCGCGCAAGCTCGGTCACGTGACGACACGGCAGGCGATTCAGATCCACTTCGTCATGCTCGAAGACGCGCCGAAGGTGATGCGCCGCCTCGCCGAAGTCGGCATCACGACGCGAGAGGCGTGCGGTCACACGGTGCGCAACATCACCGCGGATCCGCTCACGGGCATCGCCGAAGACTGCGTGTTCGACGTCACGCCGTACGCCGAAGCGGCGCTGCGCTACTTCCTGCGCAACCCGATGAACCAGAAGCTGCCGCGCAAATTCAAGATCACCTACTCGGCCAGCGCCGCGGACCGCGGCCTGATCCCGATCCACGACATCGGCCTGATGGCGGTGGAGCGCGACGGCGCGCAGGGCTTCCAGGTGAGCGTTGGCGGCGGACTGGGCGCCGCGCCGCGCGTTGCGGACGTGCTGACGGAGTTCATCCCCGTCAACGAACAACTGCGGACGATCGAAGCGGCGATCCGCGTCTGGGACCGGTTGGGCGAGCGGCGCAACAAGAACAAGGCGCGGATCAAGTTCCTGCTGGCGAAGATCGGCATCGACGAGTTCCGCCGCCTGTACGAACTGGAGGTGGCAACGCTGCCGGCCGCGTTCGACGAGCGCTACCGCGCGCCCGACTTCTCGCTGATCGAAGAGACGCCGCTGACGGGCTCGCACGCATCGCGCAACGGCGGGCCGGCGAAGGCGCGCGAGGGGTTCGACGTGTGGCGCCGGACGAATGCCCTCAAGCAGGCGCAAGAAGGCTGGTACACGGTCCACGTGCTGCTGCCGATCGGCGACGCGACGGCGTCGCAGATGCACCAGCTCGCCGATCTGACGCGCGACTACGCGAACGGCCACATTCGCACCGCCGCGACGCAGAACTTCGTCCTGCGATGGATCCACGAGGATGATCTGCCCGCCGTCCACGCGGCGCTCGTCGACATGAACCTCGCCGAGGATCACGTCAACACCATCTCAGACGTGATGACCTGCCCCGGCGCCGACACCTGTGCGATCGGTGTCACGTCGTCGAAGGGGCTCGGCACAGAGCTACGGACGCGGATCCTCGCCGGCAACGGCAAGTACCGCGACCCGCTCGTCAACGACATCAAGATCAAGATCAGCGGTTGCCCGAACTCGTGCGGTCAGCATCATGTCGCCGATATCGGCTTCTATGGCATGGCGATCCGCGTCGGAGAACGGCAGGTACCGGCGTTCCAGATGATGCTCGGCGGCAACGCGCAGGGCGAGGGCCGCCTCGGCAAGCTGACCATGAAGATTCCGGCGCGCAACGTGCCCGATGCCATGGAGACGCTGGTCGGCGCCTACGTGGCGGAGCGCGCCGAAGCGGAGCCGTTCGGGACGTGGATCCGCCGCGTCGGACAGCCGCACGCGCAGGAGCTGCTTGCCGAGTACAAGATCGTCCCGGCGTTCGAGAACGATCCAATGCAGTTCGTCGACTGGGGACAGTCGAAGTTCTTCACGCTCGATGACATGGGCGAAGGGGAGTGCGCGGTCTAGCGAAGAACAGAGAGCAGCGAGCAGGAACTGGGGACTGGGGACTGGGGACTGGGGACTGGGGAACGTAGCAGCGACGTACACGACGTACAGTGCGAGCCCGCACCAGCTGATGCGGGCTTGACGGTGAGCAGACCAGGAGACACGGTTCGGCGCGAAACCAGCACTGCGCAAGTTACGGCGCCCGCGCGGGCTGAAAGCCCGCGCTACGATAGCGGACCGCTGCGATCCTGAGCCGGAACGACGATCACTGAGCGAGTTATGACCGACAACACGGCGACACACGAATCTCTCGCGGACCTCAACGCGGCGTCGCTCGCGCTTGAGGACAAGACGCCACAGCAGATCCTCGCGTGGTCCGCCGAGCGCTATCAGCCCGGACTGGCGCTGGCGTGCAGCTTTGGCGGGCCGTCGGGGATGGTGCTGCTCGACATGATGATGAAGATCGACCGCGGCGTCGAAGTGTTCTATCTCGACACCGACTTCCTCTTTCCGGAGACGTATCACCTGCGCGACGTGGTGGCGGAGAAGTACGGCATCACACCCGTCGGCTACATGTCATTGTTGACGCCGTCGCAACAGGCGGCGAAGCACGGCGAGGCGCTCTGGTCGCGCGACCCTGATGCCTGCTGCGCGATTCGCAAGGTGGAACCGAACGCGCGGGCGCTGCAGGGCAAGCGCGCGTGGATCAGCGGCATCCGCCGCGAACAATCGACCACGCGCACCGGCGTCGACATCGTCGGTTGGGACGAGAAGTTCCACCTTGTGAAGATCAACCCGCTCGCATCGTGGAGCGAGTCGCAGGTATGGTCGTACATCCTCGACAACGGCGTGCCGTACAACGAACTACACGATCGCAACTACCCGAGCATCGGCTGCACGCACTGCACAAGCGCCGTCAAGCCTGGCGATGACCCGCGCAGCGGCCGCTGGTCCGGCTTCGAGAAGACCGAGTGCGGCATCCACGTTCCGGAGGGTGAAACGGCCGCCATAGCGGTGCCTGCGTCCGAATAGCAGCAACGGCAGATAACCAGCAACAGCACGAACAACGCCGGCACGGCGTACGCACCGGCGAGCGGCAGCACGAACAACACACGGACGAACAACACAGAGCGGAAGGACAACAGGTTGGAGCAGACAGGGTTCACCATTTGGTTCACGGGGCTTTCGGGCGCGGGCAAGACGACGATCGCCGACGCGATCGAGCCGCTGCTGCGTGAGCGCGGCCTGACGAAGATCGAAAAGCTCGACGGCGACGTCGTGCGCACGCACCTGAGCAAGGGTCTCGGGTTCAGCAAGGAAGATCGCGACACGAACATCCGCCGCATCGGCTGGGTGGCGGAGGTGCTGACGCGCAACGGCGTCTGCGTGCTCGCATCGGCGATCTCGCCGTACCGCGATATCCGCGACGAAGTGCGCGGCAACGTCGGCAACTTCGTCGAAGTGTTCGTCAAGTGCTCGATCCCCGAGCTGACGCGGCGCGACGTGAAGGGGCTGTACGAAAAGGCACTGAGCGGCGAGATCAAGAACTTCACCGGCGTCAGCGACCCGTACGAGGAGCCGCTGACGCCCGAAGTGACCGTAGATTCCGAGACCGAAGATTTGGCCGAGAGCGTCGGCAAGGTGCTGGCGAAGCTCGAAGAACTCGGCTATTTGCCGGTACGCGCCGGGGCGTAGCTCGCCGAAACACGACGACAACGCGCGGCGCCGTCGCGCATCACGGGATGAGGAGACGATACGCATGGCTGACGGAGTGGAACAGGGGCTGATCGCCCCGCACGGCGGCGCGCTCAACCCGCGCGAAGTTACCGGCCCGCAGGCGCGCGCGCTCGAGGAGAAGGCGCGCTCGCTGCCGAAGCACGCGCTGAACTCGCGCGAACGCGCCGACCTGGAGCTGCTGGCGAACGGCGGCTTCAGCCCGCTCGACGGTTTTATGACGCAGACGCAGTACAAGCGCGTCGTCAACGAGATGCACCTCGACGGCGGCGTGCCGTGGACGATCCCGATCACGCTGAGTATCACCCGCGAACAGGCGAATCATCTGCGCAACGACATCTGCCTGACGGACGAAGACGGCACGCCGTTGGCCGTGATGTTCGTCGCGGAGTCGTACGAGTACAACAAGGAACACGAAGCGCAGAACGTCTACAAGACGACGGAGGAGAAGCACCCGGGCGTTGCCGCGCTCTATGCGCAGGACGACGTGCTGATCGGCGGGCCGCTGCAAGTGTTCAAGCGGCCGGCGAATCCAGCGTTCCCGGAATACCGGCTCGACCCGGCGCAGACGCGCGCGGCGTTCGTCGAGCGCGGCTGGAAGCGCGTCGTCGGGTTCCAGACGCGGAACCCCGTGCACCGCGCACACGAGTACATCCAGAAAGCGGCGATCGAGATCACCGATGGTCTGCTGCTGCACCCGCTCGTCGGCGACACCAAGAGCGATGACATTCCGGCGGACGTGCGCATGGAGTGCTACCGCGTGCTGATCGACAACTATTATCCGAAGGATCGGGTGCTGCTTTCCGTATTGCCAGCGGCGATGCGCTACGCCGGCCCGCGAGAGGCGATCTTTCACGCGATCATGCGCAAGAACTACGGCTGCTCGCACTTCATCGTCGGCCGCGATCACGCCGGCGTCGGCAACTACTACGGTACGTACGACGCACAGCTCATCTTCAGCGAGTTCGACGCGAAGGATCTCGGGATCGCGCCGTTGTTTTTCGAGCACACGTTCTACTGCAAGAGCTGCGAAGGCATGGCATCGACGAAGACGTGCCCGCACGACGCCGATGCGCGCGTATCGCTCTCCGGCACGCAGGTGCGTGAGTTCCTGTCGCAGGGCATCGAGCCGCCGCACGAATTCTCGCGGCCCGAAGTGGCGCGCGTGCTGATCGCCGCCGAGCGAGCGAAGGCGTAGCGTGGACGCGGGCGCGCCGGAGGCGGCATTGCCAATGGCGGACCGCGCCGCTTCCGACGAGCATCACCTGCATGTGCCGCGGCCGGCATGGCGCGTCGCCACGAGCGTGGGGCTGCGCGTCGTGTACGTCGTCGGTGCGCTGGCGATCTTCATCTTCGCGCTGCGCGTACTGAGTGCGGGCGCCGGCGGCCTGCGACCGGTACTGGACAACCTGAACGCAAGCGGCACGGCCAACGCGGTCGGCTTCGGCTGGTTCGGTTCGTACGTCGTGCTCAGCGGGTCGCCGGTGGCGGCGATCGCGCTTAGCCTGTTCTCCGAAGGCGTCATCTCCGACACCGAGACGTTTGCGATGATCAACGGCTCGCGCATGGGCGCGTCGTTCATCGTGCTGTTCGTGGGTTTTCTGTACTGGATCCGCGGCAAGCGCGACCCCGACGGCCTGTACATCGGCGTCGTCGCGTTGCTGACGGCGATGTCGCTATGGGGGCCGGTGATCCCGCTCGGCCATTTCATTCTCAACGAGGGCTGGTTCGACGGTGTGCGAGTGGGCAGCCCCGGCGCCGTGACATCGCTCGTCGACGTTGTCTACGATCCGCTGATCGAACGCGTGTCCGATCACGTACATCGCCTCGTCATGTTCGGCGGCGGTATTCTGCTGCTGCTCGGCAGCTTCGCGCTGTTCGATCGCGTACTGCCAAATCTCGAGCAGCCGGGACCGCGTTTCGAGCGCGCATCGGCGCTGCTGCACCAGCGCTACTTGATGTTTCTGTTCGGCGTACTCGTCACGCTGATGACGCTGTCGGTGTCACTCTCGCTGACGATCCTCGTGCCGCTGACGCTCAAGGGATACGTGAAACGCGACAACATCATCCCCTACGTCATGGGCGCGAACATCGCGACGTGGATCGACACGCTCTTCGCCGCCCTGCTGCTCGACTCGCCTCGCGCGTTTACGATCGTCTTCGTCGAGATGGTCACGGGCGCCAGCGTGTCGTTGTTCGTGCTCGTATTTCTGTACGCCCCGTACCAGCGCGCGATCCTGCGGCTGGCGCATCTGGCAACGCGCGATCGCCGTGGCTTCGCGATCTTCCTCGGCGCGGTGCTGATCGTGCCTGGCGTGCTGCTCGTCGTGTAACCGCAAGACTGCGCCGCTCTCAGCATTAGCCCGATGATTTGACGGACGCAATGGGTGGACCAATGCGTGTTGCGTCCGCGCAAGGTGGCCACCTGGTTCTGTTATGGACTTGACACGCCCACATCCGCGAGACGGTGCAAGCGCGCGCTACGATGGGTGGACGTTACAGTAACGCTAACTTTGGGGCCCGGTGTGACAACTAGACTCGACCGCAGTGTCGGCGCGCACGAGAGTATCGACGAGCAAGAGCTCGAAGATCTCCGCGACTCCTTCGACAATGCAGCGATCGGCCTGCACTGGCTTTCCGCCGATGGCACGATCTTGCGCGCCAATCGCGCGGACTACGAGCCCCTTGGCTACGACGCCGAAGAATACGTAGGGCGGAACATCGCCAACTTCCATGCCGAACCGGCGGTCATCAACGATATGTTTGAGTGCCTGAAACGCGGCGAAACGCTTCGTGACCGCGAGGCGCAGCTGCGGGCGAAAGACGGATCGATCCGCAACGTGCTGGTCAATTCGAGCGTCCTTTGGCGAGACGGGCAGTTCGTGCATACGCGGTGCATCACGCGCGAGAATACGGCCGCGCGCGCGCGCGAAGAGCTCAGGCAGCGGAATGGCGAGCTGCTCCGCGTCACCGAAGCGCTGCCGGCGCTGGCCTGGATCGCCGACGCCGGCGGGCGCGCGACGCACTTCAACAGCCAGTGGGTGCGCTACACAGGCATCAGCAACGAGGCGTCGCTGCGTGGCGCCTGGGCCGATGTTATCCACCACGACGACCGTGATGCGACCGGCGATGCCTGGCAGCCGGCCCTGGCGAACGGCCAGGAACTACGCATCGAGCACCGGCTCCGGCGGCACGACGGAACCTACCGTTGGCACGAATCAAGCCTCCTGCCTATCCGCGGCGACACCGGGATCGTGTCCGCCTGGTTCGCCATCAGCACCGATATCCAGGAGCGGCGGGACGCCGGCGACGCGCGGACGTTGAGTCAGGCTCGTTATCGCTCGATCGCGGAGTCGATGCCGGCGATGGTGACGCTGAGCAACGCCGACGGGACGCTGGAGTTCTGCAACGAGCGGCTGCTCGACTACACGGGGATCACGCGAGAACAAGCGGCGACAGAATGGCGGCGCAACCTTTTCCATCCCGAGGATTACGCTGCCAACATCGCGGAATGGCGCCGCAAACTGACCGCCGGCGAGTCCGTCGAAACCGAGTACCGGGCGCGCCGCCACGACGGAGCGTATCGCTGGCATCTCGCCCGCATCGTCCCGATCTGCGCCGATGACGGCACCGTCGTCATGTGGGTGGGCGCGCACATCGATATTCACGATCGCCGGGAAGCGGAAAGCGCGATGCAACTGAGCGAAGCGCGCTACCGCTCGATCGCGGAGTCGATGCCCGCCCTGGTGACGCTTAGCGACGCCGCCGGTGTGATGGAGTACTGCAACCAACGCCTCGTCGACTATGTCGGAACGTCACGCGAAGATGTGCTGGCCGGCGGCTGGCGCGACATCTTTCATCCGGAGGACTACGCGGAGAACATCGCTGAGTGGGGACGAGCGCTGGCGGCCGGCGAATCGATCGAGGCGGAGTACCGCGCGCGCCGCCACGACGGCGCCTACCGGTGGCATCTTGGGCGCATCATGCCGATTCTCGCGGACGACGGCAGCGTCCGGCTCTGGGTCGGCGCGCACATCGACATCCACGATCGCAAGGAGGCGGAAGAGGAACGGGAGAAACTGCTCGAGGACCTCAGCATCGCGAACGCGGCGAAGGACGAGTTCCTGGGGCTCGTGTCGCACGAACTCAAGACGCCGATCACGACGATCCTGGGTAACGCGATGATTCTGCGGCTGCGCGCCGACAAGATCGACGCCGAAAGCCGGGATGCCGCGCTGCTGGACATGAGCACCGAGGCCGAACGACTGCACCACATCATCGACAATCTGCTCGTGCTCGCGCGGCTGGAGCAAGGGCAGGCGATCGTCTCGGAGCCGCTGCTGCTGAGCCGCATGGCCGAGAAGCTCGTCACCGAACACCGGCACCACTTCCCGCACCGCACGATCCGCGTCAACGCCGAGGAGCGCATGACGCCGGCGGGCGGCGAGGCCGTTTACGTCGAGCAGGTACTGCGAAACCTGCTGAGCAACGCAGAGAAGTACAGCCCCGCCGACAACCCGATCGACGTCATCATCAGGCAGGAAACGGGCGAGCTGCTGGTCTCCGTCATCGACAACGGCGCCGGGTTTAGCAGCGACGAGATCGAGCAAGTGTTCGCGCCGTTCTACCGCTCACCGCGCACGTCCGCGACGATCGGCGGCGTGGGCATCGGCCTCGCCGTCTGCAAGCGGCTGATCGAGGCCCAGGGCGGCCGCGTCTGGGCGCGCGCGGCAGGCGAAGGCGGCGCCGAAGTCGGCTTCTCACTCCCCATCGTGGATGACGACGCGTAGCCGTCCCGCAGCGTCTCGCCGCTTGCCTGCACGCTCCATCTTCCGACGGTCGTTGGATACCTCTCGCACGCTGGCTTGCGATCCCCGCATCACCCTCGCTACAATTGTTGATGTAATCACTTAACTTTCTGGACTTCGGAAAAACAGCTTCAAATGCGCATCTCTACCAAGGGTGACTACGGCGTCCGCGCCCTGATCGAACTCTCGCACCACTACGGCGAGGGGACGATGCAGAGCGCCGAAATCGCCGCACGGCAGCGGATCCCAGAACCCTATCTCGATCAACTGCTGACGATGCTGCGGAAGGCGGGTTTCATCCGCAGCGTGCGCGGCCCGCAAGGCGGACACGCGCTGATCCGCCGCCCCGAGGAGATCCGCCTCAGCGAGGTGATCAAGTCGCTCGAGGGCTCGCTTTCGCCGGTCTCGCATCTGCACGACGCGGGGTACCAGTGCCGGGCGGCGCACGAAGTCTGGCACAACGTCGAAGCGGCGACGACGGAGATTCTCGACGGCGTGACGATAGGCGACCTCGCGACGCGCGAACTGGAGTACGACAGGCAGGGTGGCCGTTATGTCATCTAGTATCGCGAACACCGCAGCGCGCGCGGCGACCGGCATCGCCGGCAGCGTACTCGAACTGATCGGCAGCACACCGCTCGTCCGCCTCTCGCGGATCACGCCGGACGGATCGGCGGAGATCTGCGGCAAGATGGAGTCGATGAACCCGGCCGGCAGCGTCAAAGACCGCATCGCGCTCGCGATGATCGAGGCGGCCGAAGGGCAGGGGCTGCTCAAGCCAGGGGACACGATCGTCGAGCCGACTTCCGGCAACACGGGCATCGGCCTCGCCATGGTGGCCGCGGTGAAGGGCTACAAGCTGATCCTGACGATGCCCGAGGACATGAGCATGGAGCGCCGACGGCTGCTCACGCGCTTCGGCGCGCAGTTGGTGCTGACGCCGGCGATCGAAGGGATGAGCGGAGCAGTCTTCGCCGCGCAGGAACTGAACGACAAGAACAGCGGCTACTTCATGCCACAGCAGTTCAACAACCTCGCGAATCCGGACGTGCATCGCAGAACCACGGCGCGCGAGATCCTGCGCCAGACCGACGGCAAGATCGACGCGTTCGTCGCCGGCGTCGGCACAGGCGGCACGATTACCGGCGTCGGCGAGGTGCTGAAGGCGGAGTTGCCGGACGTGCGCATCGTCGCGGTGGAGCCAACGAAATCGCCGGTGCTGGCCGGCGGCAAGGCGGGCATTCACGGCATCCAGGGCATCGGCGCCAGCTTTGTGCCCGGTGTACTGAACCGCGACGTGTACGACGACCTGATCGCGGTGAAGGACGAAGACGCGTTCGCGATGACCGGCCGCCTGACGCGAGAGGAAGGCCTGCTCGTCGGCGTGTCGTCCGGCTCGAACGCGTGGGCGGCGCTGCAGGTGGCTAAGCAGCTGGGGCCGGGCAAGCGTGTCGTCACGATCATGTGCGATACCGGCGAGCGATATTTGAGTGTTACCTTGTAACTGGTGGCGGACGGACGCTTCAAACGACCGTCTCAGGGGAAACGGAAACGACATGGACCACGGACATATTCACATCGACCGCGCGACCGGCGTCATCGACGAAGCGTCGCATCTACCGAATCTGACGCACGAAGGAGGGCGCATGGCCGTCTCCGTGTACATTCCGACGCCGTTCCGGAAACTGACCGGCAACCGCCAGCAGGTCGAAACGCCAGCCGGCACCGTCGCCGAAGTGCTGGCGAACGTCGACCGGCAGTATCCCGGCTTCCACCAACTCGTCTTCGGTTCGGGCAGCGAGGTGCCGGCGCACATCAACATTTACGTGAACAAGCAGGAGATTGGTTCGCTCGAAGGCGTCGAGACGCGCGTGAACGACGGCGATGAGGTCGCCGTGATCCCGGCGATGGCCGGCGGCGCGGGCGGCGCGCCCGCGATTGCCCCAAAGCGCATCGGCGCGCTCACGCACGAGCAGGTCGACCGTTACTCGCGCCACATCATCATGCCGCAGGTCGGGCCTTCGGGTCAGCGCAAGATCATGGAGTCGAGCGTGCTGATCATCGGCGCCGGCGGCCTCGGTTCGCCGATCGCCGTGTACCTGGCGCTCGCGGGCATCGGCAAGATCGGCATCGTCGACTTCGATACGGTCGATCTGTCGAACTTGCAGCGGCAGATCCTGCACCAGACGGCCGACATCGGCAAGCACAAGGCCGTGTCCGCGAAGGAGACGATCAACGCCTACAACCCGGACGTCGAAGTGGTGACGCACGAGGTGCCGATCACGTCCGACAACTCGATGGGAATCATCGCGCAGTACGACTACATCATCAACGGGGCCGACAACTTCGCCGCGCGCTATCTCGTGAACGACACGTGCCACTTCCTCAAGAAGCCGCTGATCGACGGATCGATCCTGCTGTTCGACGGGCAAGTGACGGTGTACCTGCCAGATCAGGGCTGCTACCGCTGCCTCTATCCGTCGCCGCCGCCGCCCGGCATGGTGCCGAGCTGCGCGGAAGCGGGCGTGCTTGGCGCGCTCTGCGGGACCGTCGGCACGATCCAGGCGACCGAAGTGCTCAAGCTGATCCTCGGCGTCGGCGATTCGCTGCACGGACGGCTGCTGCTCTACGACGCTCTGGCGATGGAGTTTCGCCAGGTGCGCATCCGCAAGGACCCGAATTGCGTGCTCTGCGGCGAGCACCCGTCGGTGACGGAACTGATCGACTACGACGCGTGGTGCGGCGGCGCCTTCGGCCACACCAACGAAGAAGAGCAGAAGGCCGCAGACGCGGCGAAGGCCGCGCGCGAGAAAGCATCGACGAGCGCATAACGACAGCAGCAACGCGGACTCACCGCCGGTGAGCCGCGATCGTCCCGTATAGCGACAGGGTTGGTACAAGATGGCGGTAGAAGTAAAAGTTACGTCGGTGCTGCAGAAGGTCACGGGCGCGAAAGTCGTGCAGGGTGACGGCGGTACCGTTGGCGAAATCATCTCCGATCTCGATGGCAAGTACCCGGGCTTCCGCAACCAGATCATGCAAAACGGCTCGCTGCACCGCTTCGTCAACATCTACCTGAACGACGAAGACATCCGCTACCTCGATCAGCTCAACACGGCGGTGAAGGACGGCGACAGCGTGTCGATCCTGCCCGCGCTCGCCGGCGGCTAGGGTGCTGTACAGTAACCTGATCGATGCCATCGGCAACACGCCGCTCGTCGAGATGACGCGGATGAGTCCGAAGCCGTCCGTGCGGCTCTTCGCCAAGCTCGAAGGCCAGAACCCGAGCGGCAGCGTCAAAGACCGTATCGCGAAATACATGATCGAAGAGGCAGAACGCACCGGCGTCCTCACGAAGGATCGCACCGTCCTCGAGCCGACGTCCGGCAACACGGGCATCTCGCTGGCGATGATCTGCCGCATCAAGGGCTATCGCCTCAAAGTCGTGATCCCGGAGAGTGTGAGTTCGGAGCGCACGGAGCTGCTGAGCGCCTTCGGCGCCGAGATCGTCTACTCCGACGGTCTGCGCGGCACCAACGGCTCGATCGAAGTCGCGAACCAGATCGCCGCCGAAGACCCGACGTACTTCATGCCGTACCAGTACGGCAACGAGATGAACCCGCGCGCGCATTACGAGACGACGGGCCCGGAGATCCTCCGCGACATGCCGGAGATCGACGTGTTCGTCGCCGGCATGGGCACCGGCGGTACGCTGACCGGCGTCGCGCGCTATCTCAAAGAGATGAAGCCGAACGTGAAGATCGTCGCCGCTGTGCCGCACCCGGGCGATCTCGTGCAGGGGCTGCGGAGCCTCGAAGAAGGCTTCATCCCGCCCGTCCTCGACGAGAGTTTGCTCGATGGCAAGATCGTCATCGACTCGCGCACGTCGTTCGCGTCGTCGAAAGAGCTGACACAGAAAGAGGGCATCTTTGCCGGCATCTCCGCCGGCGCCGTCGTCAAGACAGCGCAGCGCGTCGCCGAGCGCCTCGACGCCGGCAACGTCGTGTGTTTGTTTGCCGACGGCGGCTGGAAGTATCTCAGCACCCAGCTCTGGACGACGGACTACGAAGACCTGCCACAGGACATCGAAGACAAGATTTGGTGGTGACGGGCCACTTTCGAACCTAAATCAGGCCGTCAGAGGGGCCGATTGCAAACGGAATGCAAACATCAGCCCCCGAATACGATCCGCGACACCCGTTCCGCCGCGTCCTCCTGCAGCGCCGGGATTGCATGGCTGTAGGTATCGAGGGTCATCGCGATTGTGCTGTGCCCGAGCCGCTCTGAGACGACCTTTGGATGCACGTTCGCGGCAAGGGCCAGGCTCGCGTGCGTGTGGCGCAGTCCGTGGAGGCGAATCCACACGAGACCGGTGGCTTTGACGTGGTGCTCGAATTCGGTGGAGAACCAGTCCGGGCGCACCGGCGCACCGTCCTCGCGGCAGAAGACGAGATCCGATTCGTTGTACCCACCGCCCCACGCGAGTCGCTCCTCGACTTGGCGCGCGCGATGAGCGCGTAACGCCATCACGGTCATCGCATCCAACGCGATGGAGCGCCGACTCCGCGCTGTCTTGGGCGTCGAGAACGTCAGCTTGTAGTCCACCGTGATCAGGGTCTGGACAACGGACAGCCGCCCGCCGTCAAGATCGATGTCGGGCCACCTGAGACCCAGCAACTCACCTCGGCGCATGCCGGTGGTCGCAGAGAGCAGCCAAGCGGCGTAGAGACGATCCTTGGCGACGTGCTCAAGGAAGACGCGAAGCTCTGTCGCCGTCCAGACTTTCATGGGTGGCCGTGTTCGCGTCCGGGGCGGGTCTGCTTGGTCGGCCACGTTCCTCGTTACAAGCCCCCATCGGATGGCATCCCGCAGCATCCGGTGCACGAGCGTGTGGACATACCCGACTGTTCGCGTGCTCAGGCCGCTCTCACCGTTGTGTCGGCCGGTAGCGAGTAAGTCTGCATACATGCTGTTCAGGCGCGGAGCCGTCAGCTGCTGCAGCATCAGATCTCCGATACGCGGGACGATGTAGGAGACGACGTTCAACCGATACGAAGCCAGCGTTGATGCCCGGATCGTTGGACGCACCGCGTCGAGCCACTCGTCCGCGAACTGACGCACCGTCTGTTTCGACGGCGCGACGTACGACTGGGCTTGGAGGCTGGCCAGAATCTCCGTCAGCGCCCGGGATGCATCTCGTTTGGTGTCATAGCCGCTGTGCCAGCGCTGTTTCCGACGCCCTTTGGAATCTCGCCCGACATCGACGATGATGACCCATTTTGCGCCGCGGCGGACGATGGAGCCTCTCACTGCGCCTCCCGCGTCTCCGCTTTGCGCCGGCGCTGCTCGCGTTTGTGGAACCGCATCGCGCACTGGCCCTCGCGCGACCACGGCGGAGGGGGACAGAATCGTTGGCGCCCGTCCGTCCGGACGAAGGGCGTAGAGCACTCGCGGCATTCCTCCACCTCACCGCTCGCAATGACCTCGAACAGATGCCGGTAGATCACGCTCATGATCGTGTCCCAACCTTGGACTACCAGCGGAGCCGCTGGAGATCGGGACGCCCAAAGATTGATCTCCGGGTGCACTCCACTGAGGTTGGGGTTAATGACCCGTCGGACGATGTTCCAAGCTTGACTCCAGGGCGGTCCGCTCGGGCTGCGAACGTCGAAACTATAGGGAGTGACGCGCGGGCCGTCGGCAGAGACAACGATGAGTGAGTCGGGATCTCCGCGAGCGTCGGCGCTTGGCGTCGCACAGTGGCGTTCAATGACAAGTTGTGCCGCTCCGAAGTCTCGCTGCTTCAACAGCCTGTCTACCGTTGGCAGATCGTGCGTTGCCTCTTCAGACGCCGGTCGCCGCCGGAGGAAGTCTGTGAGCGCCGCATCGTCGTCATGCCGCCAGAATCCCCAGAGTCGAAGCGCTGTCTGAATGCCTGAGAGGTGAGCCCAGATCCAGGCGACCGGTTCGCCTTGCGCCTGCGAGTCGAGCCACGATGTGTCGAGCCACGTGAGGTTGTGATAGCCCAGGAGTCCCCAGCGTCGCGCGAACGTGAGGAGCGAAGCCTCGTCGCCAATGCGCATGCGGACGAAGTCGCCGAGGATGGCCGGCGCTGCCATGGGGAAGTAGTACCGGCGACCTTCGCCGGAACGCGTCTCCGTCGGCCGCAAACCCCCGTCGACGACCTCGTAGTCCTCCTCGACCTCGTGCATCGAAAGGCTGCGACGACGCTGGGCTTCAGCCCGCTCGGAATCGGCCGGCTCGAGTGGGTTTCGTCTCTTCATCAATTGTCTCGATAACTAGTGGATGTTTACCTAGACGAATCCATCATAACCCGTTACGATTGGCGCGGTCAACTGACGTTCAATGAGGGAGCGATGGACACGTCGTCTTTGCCACCGACGCTCACGATTGAGGAGTGCGCAGCCATCTTGCGACTGAGTCGCGGGTCGGCCTACGAGGCGGCGCGCACGGGCCAGATCCCCGTTATTCGCGTAGGGCGCCGCCTGCTGGTTCCCCGGGCCAAGCTTCTGCGCATGCTTGGCGAAAGTGGAATTCTCGATGACGCTCCAATCGATTGAAGCACTGACGCCAGAACATCTCCGCAGCTTGGAGGTGGACTCGCGCATCGCCGCGGAGGTCACGGCCGCGCGCGGGTATCACACCGCTGCGAGCGGGGCGGCGATGGCGCGGCTCGGGTTCTCCAAGAGTCAGTGTCTAGCCCCCTCACTCATCCTTCCGATCTGGGGCGTGACTGGAGTCGTTGCCGGCTACCAAGCGCGGCCCGATCGTCCCCGTATGCGAAAAGGCAAGGTGGTCAAGTACGAAACGATGAGCGGGATGAAGATGGTTCTCGATGTTCATCCGTCAGTGCGCCACCTCCTCGGCGATCCCTCGGTTCCTCTCTTCGTCACCGAAGGCGTGAAAAAGGAGGACGCAGTTGTCTCCTTCGGAGCCTGCGCGGTCGGCCTCCTCGGGGTCTGGAACTGGCGAGGGACGAACGACGCGGGCGGCAAGACCGCGCTCGCGGACTGGGAGTCCATCGCACTGAACGGGCGCCGCGTGTACATCGTCTTCGACTCGGACGTGATGCTGAAGCGCGAGGTGCATGCAGCGCTCGTGCGCTTGAAAGCCTTTCTCAAATCCCAAGGCGCCGAGGTTGCGTTGATCTACCTCCCGGGAGATCCGCAGCAAACCAAGGTTGGCGTCGATGACTTCCTGGCGAGCGGACACACGCTAGACGACGTGATCGCTCTCGCGACCGACGAGGTTAAGGCGCCTGTTCTCGAAGCCGAGGACGGCCAATTCGATGACACGAGAAAATCTCAGGCGACGATCCTCGTTGAGTTGGCAGGACAGGCGGAGCTGTTCTGCGACGGCCTGCGGGACGCGTACGCATCCTTCCAGTTCGCCGGACACCGCGAGACATGGCCTGTACGTTCCAGCGGGTTCAGGCGCTGGCTCGCGCGCGAGTTCTATCTACGCACCCGCTCAGCAGCCAACAGCAGCGCGATTGCCGACGCGCTGGCCGTGATCGAAGCGCGCGCCCAGTTTGACGGAGACGAGCGGGCGGTGTCGCTGAGGGTCGCCGAAGGTCCAGGGGGCGCCGTCTACATCGACCTTGGAGGTCCGGAATGGAACGCCGTGTGCGTGACGCCCGACGGTTGGACGGTCGTGGACGATCCTCCCGTGCACTTCCGACGCAGCCAGATGACAAGGCCGCTCGCACATCCGATTGCCGGGGGGAGTGTCGAACTCCTGCGCCCGTTTCTCAGCGTTCCGGACGAAGACCACTTCATCTGCATCGTGGGCTGGTTGTTGGGGGCGCTGCGCCCGCGAGGTCCCTACCCGTTGCTCGCATTTGTCGCCGAGCAGGGCGCCGGCAAGTCGTTCACGGCTGAAATCCTCCGCTCTCTCGTCGATCCCGCTGCCGTCGCGCTCAGAGGGATGCCACGTGAAGAGCGTGACCTCGTGATCGCCGCCCGATCCAACCACGTGATCGCCCTAGACAACGTGTCGAGCCTGCCACAGTGGCTCAGCGACGCGCTTTGCCGGATCGCCACTGGCGCCGGCTGGGCCACACGTACGCTCTATACCGATTCGGACGAGCAGGTCTTCTCGCAGTCGAGACCGGCCATTCTGACAGGCATCGAGGACTTCATCGCGAACGGCGACCTGCTCGACCGCACCATGCTCGTCGCGCTCCGTGCGATCCCCGAGGACCAGCGTGAGCAAGAGTTGGTGCTGTGGCAGAGGTTCGATGCCGTGCAGCCACTGATCTTTGGCGCGCTTCTCGACGCCGTCGCCGCAGCGCTGCGCAACCTCCCCACTGTTGATATACGAGCACTCCCGAGGATGGCCGATTTCGCCGCCTGGGTAACGGCCGGGGAGTCGGACTTCGGCTGGGCCGCCGGGACGTTCCTTGCTGCCTACAGGGAAGGCGTCGCGGGCGCGAACGACGTCGTACTCGAAGGCTCGCTACTCGCGGAGCCGCTCCGCGACTGCGTCGCCTGTTGGGGAGAGGAAGGCTGGCAGGGAACGGCATCGGATCTGCTCCATGAGCTGGGCACGCGGGTCGATGACGAAACGCGAAGGAAGAAGGGCTGGCCAAAGACCGCACGCGCACTCAGCGGCCAAGCCCGGCGGCTGGCGCCAACGTTCCGGAACGTCGGCGTCGATATCACATTCGACCGCGCGTCGAACAGCGGCCGAAAGCGGCTCATCACCGTCCGCTTGAAAGGCGCGCAGATAACCGTCCAGACCGTCCGCGCCGTCCAGTCCGATGCCGGAGAAGTGGACGATGTGGACGACCGCGCGTACGAGATGGACGGTTCCAACCGTCAACGGGCCGGCGCGCCGGAATGCAAAGCGGACGATGTGGACGGTATGGACGGTGAACTGGAGCCCTCATCCGTCGGCGGTGGTAGCGATGCGTGGGAGAGTGAGATCCCGTGAAAGTAATAGGAACCGGAAGGGCGCGATGAACGCCGCCGAGATCATCGAACGTGTCCGCCAGTATGATGCAGATCTTGTCATCCGCGAGGACCGACTCGTCGTGCGAGGCCGAGGCGATCAACTGCCCGACGACCTCCAGCGCGAGCTACGCGAGCACAAGGCCGAACTGATGATCGCGCTCGGCGTTCCGCTAAACGTGACGATCGCCACTATTCTTGCCGAGATTCGCCCGAACCTCCCGCCAGCGTTGCGCAAGCTTCCGGACGACCACCTTCTGACCTTGGTGAACTGGACGCTGATCGCGGCCTTCGAGAGAGCTATCCGAAAGGTCGCTCGATGAGGCGACACGATGACCGAATCGTGATGGAGAGACGCTGATGACGAAGACGACGACCACCGCGCAGTTGCAGATCGAGCACGTCCCGATCGACGAACTGAAGCCCGACCCCGCCAACCCGCGACGGATCTCCGACGCCGAACTGGAGTCGCTCACGCGCAGCCTGCGCGAGTACGGGTTCGTGCAGTCGGTGCTGGCGCGGCGCGAGGACAAGACCGTGATCGGTGGTCACCAACGGCTGCTTGCCGCGCGGCGCCTCGGCATGAAGACGGTGCCGGTGACGTACCTCGACGTGACGATCGAGCAGGCGCGTGTGTTGAACCTCGCCCTGAACAAGATCAGCGGCTCGTGGGATCAGGAACTCTTGGCGCGGATGGTCGCGGACCTGTCGATGGTTGCCGATCTCGACGTCACGCTCTCGGGCTTCGACGAAGGCGAGCTGGACCAGTTGCTGAAGTCGCTCGACGTGCGCGAGAAGCGCGACAAGGTCGAAGCGTTCGACGTGGAGGCGGCGCTGGAAGCCGCCCGTGCCGCCACACGCGCCCAACCGGGCGACGTGTGGGCGATGGGCGACCACCGGCTGCTCGTCGGCGACGCCGGCGACACGGCGGCGATGACGCGGCTGCTCGACGGACGGAGCGCGGCGATGTGCTTCACCGACCCGCCCTACAACGTCGCCTACGGTGATCACGGCGGCCAGCAGCAGGGCCAGCGCAAGCGGCGCATCCAGAACGATGCCATGCCGCGCGAGCAGTTTGAGACGTTCTGCCGCGGCTGGGTGCGCAACCTCCTTCAGCACGTCGACGGCGCGATCTACTGCTGCATGTCGAGCAAGGAGTTGCCGCTTGTCTCGCGCGTCTTCGAAGAGGAAAGCGGGCACTGGAGCGACACGATCATCTGGCGTAAGGATCGCTTCACGCTCGGCCGCGCGGACTACCAGCGGCAGTACGAACCGATCTGGTTCGGTTGGCGGGAAAGCGCCAAGCACCAGTGGCACGCCGGCCGCGACCAGGGCGACGTCTGGGACGTGGACCGTCCGTCCGTCAGCGAGGCGCATCCGACGCAGAAGCCGCTCGCGCTCGTCGAGAAGGCGATCGAAAACTCGTCATCGGCGCACGACGTCGTGCTCGATCTGTTTCTCGGTTCGGGCAGCACACTAATCGCCGCGGAGCGAACGGGGCGCGTCTGCTACGGCACGGAACTCGACCCGCACTATGGCAGCGTCGTGTTGGCGCGCTGGGAGTCGTTCACGGGAAAGGTCGCGGAATGCCTCAGCCGTTCGTGATCGCGAAGGATGCGCGCGGCGCGCAGATGCATGTTCGCCGTCGCGTCGACGGCGCCTGCGTCGGCTGCATCGAGGTCGGGCTGTTCGCGATCGTGCGGGCGGTGATCGAGGAGGAGAAAGAGGCCTCGACTGGGGAGGGCACACCAGCCGAGGCCGCTAGAGAGGCGATGGTACCACGATGATCTATTCGGCGTCCTCGTCCTCGCCAAGCGAGCGCAGTTCTTCTTCGATGATGTCGCGCTCGAAGTGGCCGAGCCAGCCGCGGTCGCGGCCCTCGAACGCGGCGAGGCAGTACGCGTTGAGGCGGTCGTTGCCGAGCGAGCGGATGCTCTGGGCGATGGCGTCCATCATCTCCAGCACCTCTTCCAGGGTCTCGCGGGTCTCGTCGATTGTGGTGGGGTGCATCTCAACCCTCCGCCACGACGCGGCCGTCGAGCGTGATCGCCGCGTCGCCGAACAGGATCGCGGCCCACGCCTCCCCGTCGGCCCGGTGGCTGCCGAACGTCGTCGCGTGCTCGGCGCACCAGTTGATCAGCGCCAACCGGCCCTCGGGCGTGTCGGGAAACGCAGGCGAAATCGGCGTGCCCTCGGTCACCGTCTCGTAGGCGGCGATCTCGATCTCGCCGAGCGGCACCGGCATCATCTCTTCGAATGGCGCGATCTCGTCATCGATCTGGTACCCGAAGGGCAGCAGCGGGATCAGCGTGTTCTTGGCGTCCCGCGGGTGCTGCCAACCCTTAGGAATCTCGCGCACCTCGCGGTTGGCGATCACGTAGGCGGTTCGTTCGTTCGTCATGGTTCGCTCCTTTCGCCACCATACATCACTCGGCGCAGCACACGAGTCAACGCGCACCGCCGCGAGTTTCCGAGTGTTAACGAACTGACACACCCGTTGACTTCGCTCAGCACCGGAGTGATGTATGGCCGCACCAACGAGATGGCCTCAGACGAGGCCCAGCGAAAGGAGCGGCGTGATGCCGATCGAGAACAGGAACTTGGAGCCAGGGACGGTGCTGGTGGCGCGGCACAAGAAGGAGGAGCACCGCTGCGAGGTGGTGCAGACGGACGACGGCCTACGCTACCGCCTTGCAGACGGGAAGGAGTTCAACAGCCCGTCGTCGGCGGGACGCGAGATCACGGGCGGCGTTGCGGTGAACGGCTGGCGGTTTTGGAGCCTCGAAGGCGACCTGAAGCCGCGCGCGGCCAAGACGGCGAAGCCCAAGG
>CAZRHH010000043.1:0-27402 GCA_964599885.1 uncultured Dehalococcoidia bacterium
AGCGCGTCGGCATCATCGGCACGGGCGCCACGGCCGTGCAGTGCGTCCCGCACGTCGGCACTGCGGCGAAGCAGCTCTACGTCTTCCAGCGCACGCCGTCGTCGATCGATGTACGTGCGAACCGGCCGACGGATCCCGAGTGGGCGCAGAGCCTGCAGCCCGGCTGGCAGCAGGCGAGGATGGACAACTTCAACATTCTCGTCTCGGGTGGGTTCCAGGATACCGATCTGGTGAGCGATGGCTGGACCGACATCATCCGCAAACTCCTGGTTCGGATCCAGGCGGGCGATGCGCCCGACATCTCACCGGAAGGCATGGCGTCGACGATGGAACTCGCAGACTTCGAGAAGATGGAAGAGATCCGCCAGCGCGTTGAATCGATAGTGGGCGATCCGGAGACCGCAGAAGCGCTGAAGCCCTACTACCGCCAGTTCTGCAAGCGCCCGTGCTTCCACGACGAATACCTCGACACGTTCAACCGCCCCAACGTCAAACTCATCGACACGAAAGGCCGCGGCGTCGAGCGCATCACCGAACACGGCGTCATCGTTGATGGCATTGAGTACGAACTGGACTGCCTGATCTACGCCACCGGCTTCGAGGTTGGCACCGACTACACGCGCCGCTCCGGCTACGAGCTGTACGGGCGCGGCGGTGTCGCGCTCACGGAGAAATGGGCGAACGGTGTCGCGACGCTGCACGGCATGCATAGCCGCGGCTTTCCCAACTGTTTCATCATCAGCAACGCGCAGTCGGGATTCACCGTCAACTTCCCGCATATGCTCAACGAGCAGAGCAAGCACCTCGCTTACATCATCAAGCACGCGATCGATCACGAGGTCCGCGCGGTCGAAGTCTCACAGGAGGCCGAGGACGCGTGGGTGGAGACAATCATCAGCCTTGCGCGCAACGGCCAGGAGTTCCTGGAATCGTGTACGCCCGGCTACTACAACAACGAGGGTAAGCCGGGCGAGCAGGGCGGCCAGAACGGCACGTTCTTCGGACGCGCTCAAAACGGCCCCTACGGCGGCGGGCCGATCGCGTTCGTCAAGCTGCTCGAAGACTGGCGTGGCGAAGGCGCGCTGGCGGGGATAGAACTCCGGTAGCTGTGATGTGCCGCCGCAAACGTTCAGCGAGTCATCTGAATGAACTGCTCGATCAGCGCGCACGCGGTCTCCGGCGCGTCTTCCTGAATGAAGTGTCCGACGCCCGGTAGCGTCACCACGGGTCCGTGCGGCCATGTCGATCGAAACGCGCCAACCGCAAACTCCGTTGGAATCGCGCGATCTTCCTCACCATGCACGTACATCGCCGGCTTCGCGGCCAGCGCCGGCAGGTTCGCGATGTGTTCCACCATCGTCGCCATCGTGTCGGGGGCGCCGATCGATGCCGGAAAGCGCAGCGCGCCGATGCAGTCTGCGACGGTGGGAAACGGCGCCGCATACGCGCGCACCCACGTTTCATCGACGTGCGCAGCCCGCTCGAAACCGATTCGCTTCATCACCGACAGAACCGTCGATCCAAGGTTCGAAAGCACGGCCTTGCTCTCTTCCGTGTGTACCCATTTGAACCACGGATACTCGGCGATTTTAGGCGCACCTTCGGGTGCCCGCCCTGGTACGCCGGTGTTCATGTAGCACAGCCGCTTCACGCGCTCCGGATGGCGCAGCGCGAACACGGTCGCGATCGGCCCGCCCCAGTCTTGCGCGACGAACGTCACGTCCGTCAGTCTTAGGTGGTCAAGCAGGCGCTCCAGATTGTCCACGTGATCGCGGATCGAGTACTCGCGGTCCCGCGGTGTTTCGCTCTTGCCGAACCCCATGTGATCGGGGACGATCACGCGCCCGTACTTCCGTAACCGCGGAATGAAGTTCCGGTACAGGTAGCCCCACGTCGGCTCGCCGTGCAGCGCGACGATCGGATCGCCGGTTCCCTCGTCAACGTAGTGCATGCGAAATCCGTTGCCGTCGAAGAAGTGCGCCACGAACGGCCACGTGCCTTCGAATTGTTCGTCCGCAGCGATCATGTTGCCGTCCCGTTCATGCTACTCGGCGGATAATGACAGAATGTGTCCGGCCGTCGGCGAGCTTCGGCCGTCAAGCACTTCTGCGTACGCCTGATCCACCGCATCGACTCCGCTCCCCCTCGTAACCTGCAGCGAAGGTTCGATGAACGTCGCGAAGTTCGAAAAGCCTTCGCCCAACCGCTTCGTCAGCTCTTCCGCGCCCCACTCCTGCGCGCGCTTCTTGATCTGCGACGGCGCGAAGAAGAACTGCGGCGCCGGTCCCGGCAGGTCAGCCGGTCGCGGTCCAGCGTCGCGATGCGTCCCGCCGACGAGGGATGAGTAGCGCAGCGCATCGCCGAAATGCGTGTGGATCGCAGCCACGAGATCACCACTACCCGCCAGATCAACGACGACGCTCGGGCGGCTCGCATCGAGCGTCGCGATGTCGTCATACGTCAGCACCTCGTCGTAGCATCCGAGCCGGCGCACTGCGTCAAGGTTTCGGGCGGATGTCAGTCCTACCGACGGCGTGCCGCGCAGCCGCAGGCAGTACCCCAGCGCGATCGCCGTCTTGCTCGATGCGCTCGTGACGACGACAGAACGCGCGCCGAACAGATCGTTGTCGTGAAGGAAGTCCTCGACGAGGAATGATGTCACGAACAGGCCGCGCAAGAGCGCAACCAGATCTTCACGCGTCGGATCGTATCGAGGATCGCGGCGCACGTCCTCGAATTGCCGGTACGTCGCCGCGTGTGGTTCGCGATGCGCTCCGGCGTCCCACACGCTCGCGCCGCGCAGTTCGGCCGTGATCACGTGCTCGCCCGACATCGGGTAAAAGCCGAAATAGCGCCCGCCGGCCTCGATTGCAGGATGTGATGACTCGATGATATCGGCGTGGCCCATGGCCGGGATGCGTCGCCACGGCGGATCGATGTCCACCGGATAGAAGTCGAGATAGCCGAGAAAACTCCCGCTGGATGCGTACGAGATGTTGTTCGCCGTGAGCGCGAATCGATCCACCCGAAAGCGCACCTCGCCGGGCTTCAGTTGCTTCCGCCCGACAGCTATCCCGCGGCGCTGGTGAAGATCGTCTGGATTGATCTGGAAATCCAGGAACGAGTCTCGCGCATCGTTCGTCATGCCCTCTTCCTCGCCTCCGCCGCTTCGCGCACGGAGCGCGCCAGCCGATCGATACCCGGGCGCAACAGCATGACGTACGTGCTCGGATCATCGTCTCTCGAAGCCGTACCTTCGTGTTCGCGTTCGAGCCAGCGAAACGACGCGCGACGGAAGACCCGCTCGTCTCCGACAATGACGCCTTCGACGTCGAAGGTGCCCGCTCCCGGTGTTGAACTCTTGCTTCCACCGGCGGCGACCGTCAGCTCGACGAACGGGTGGCGCTCCGTTACACCGGTAAACGACGCCACCGGCAGGCACGACATCACGATCGTGAACTCCATGCCGGCGTCTTTGTGCATGTGCTTCTGCTTGAACTCTTCGCGCTGCTGCATTTCCAGAAAAAGCCGGCGGCTCGGATAGCGCACGATGCCAACGCGGTCCCACGCCGTGCCGTCGCCAACCATGATGCGGTCGACCTCGGCGCCGAAGACGATCTGGGCGCCGATAGCCGCCAGGGATTCGCGGGGGGTGTACTCGTCGTCGGCTTCGCGGCCGCTGCGCGTTTCCGATCGCCCATCGCTGTACTCCGCGATCGCGCGATACTTCATGAGATTGAGCGCCCAGAACGGACCGTCGTCGTGCGCATCGAGCTGTAACCAGCGGGCGATCATCTCTTTATTGATCCGCCCGTAGCGAATGGTGTTGCCGTTTCTGTCTACTGTCATCCCACCTCCTGGCGCCGGCGCGGGTGTCTCAACTGTTGCGGGCGATGAAGTCGACGATGATGCGTGCGAGTTCCTCGCCGACATCCTCCTGCAAGAAGTGGCCGCCCCCCGCGAGCATCACGTGAGGCTGGCCCTGGGCGCCGGGGATGCGTTTCTGCATTACGTGTTCGCCGCCCTTCGTCACGGGATCGGAATCGCTGAACGTCGTCAGGAACGGCTTCTCCCACTTCTGCAGCACTTCCCACGCGGCGCGGTTCGCCGGCGCGGCCGGATCGTCAGGCGTCGAGGGCACAAGCGTCGGGAAGATGCGCGCGCCTGCCTTGTAGCTGTCATCCGGAAACGGCGCATCGTACGCTGCGACGACATCGTCCGGCAGCGTACTCACCGTCGCGCCCTGGATGAGCGGCCCGATGTTGAACTTCGGCGACGTCTGCGAGAACTTCTGCCAGCGCATGAACGCCTCGTTGGGCGGCCTGTCCCCCGTCGGCAGACCGCCGTTGCCGATGATGATGCGGGAGTAGCGCTCCTCGTTCTCGGCGGCGACGCGCAGGCCGAGCACTGCGCCCCAGTCCTGGCCGAAGTACGTCACGGCGCGTAAGTCCAACTGCAAGACGAACGACGTGAGCCAGTCGATGTGCCGCTGGAATGTGTAGTCCGATTGTTCCGAGGGCTTGTCTGAGCGCCCGAACCCGACGAGGTCCGGCGCGATGACGCGGTGCCCTGCCGCGACGATGCCGGGGATCATCTTCCGGTACAGGTACGACCACGAAGGCTCGCCGTGCAGCAGCAGCACAATCTTGCCATCGCGCGGTCCCTCGTCGAGATAGTGCATGCGAAGCGAACCGCCGTCACCGTCCGGCACATCGATGTAGTGCGGTGCGAAGGGATAGCCGGGCAGGTTCGCGAATCGTTCGTCGGGTGTTCGTAACGCCTTCATAGTGTCGCCTCTGTTTCTAGCGGGATTCGATGAGCGAGTACGTATTCGCGAGTTCATCCTGGATCACGGACGCTTCGATCGTCTTGCCTTCGACACGTAGCGTCGCATCGAGCGTCCGGGTGCGGTACGTCCAGCCTGCCGGCGGTACGATCCGTTCGCCGAGTTTCGCTAACTCCGCCTCCGACAGATCGGGGGCGCGCTGACGGCTGTACGACTGCATGATGTAGGCGTTGCCGTCGGCATCGACCAACTCGTACACCTCCGAGCCGGCGGCGAATTCGAAGATCGCGCCGCGTGCGACCTTGCGGACCGTGTACGCCGCGAGATCCGGCGGGATCGGTCCGAGATCTACAGTAGCGGCGAGAAACATTTCGAGCGTGCCGAACGTCGTCTCCTGGCGCTCGCCCGTGGGCTTCTTCTCGATCGCGTCCATCAACCAGTAGCGCGGACCGTTGAGGATCGCGGCGATGACGCCACGTTCTGTCTTGATCGCGTCGGCGTCCAGCGCGCTCCACGCATCGGGCGGTACAGTCGTTCAGGCCGTACGTGTTCCACACGTCAGCGTTCAGTCGCGCATCGACCACGCGCGCGAGCAAGACTTCGCAGTACCGCTCGCCACGGAGGCCTTCCACACGAGGCCAGTCGTCAGCGTTCGTCAGCGTCGCGATCGGTCGCGCGTTGACCGCCCTACCGCTCGATTCTGGATCAACCGATGCGTCGCCGCGAGGGTTAGATTCGCTGGAACCGCACGCCACGCCCAGCAAGAGGCTTGAACCGGCGATGGCCATCGTCAGCCGCGACGCCGTCCGTGATCGTGCGGAACGCGGCTGGGACGTTTGTGGGGTGCTCATCGTGCTCTCGCGTCCGTGATCGGCCTCAGCCAGCACGCTTGACCACCGGTATGCGCTCGGTGTCGCGTGCCACGCGGATCGGCCCGCTGTACACATCGCTCATTCCGGCGCTGAACTCCGCCACTTGCGCCGCGTCGTTCGTGATCGACGGGATGACATGCGTGAGCACGACCTCTCCGACACCAGCATCGCGAGCAACCGCGGCCACCTCGTGCGTGGCAATGTGGTACGAAGGGACGTCGGACATCAGGCCCGACTCGCGCACCATGCCGGCCGCGCTCAGCCCGGCGATCCGCTGCTTCATCATCGGCGCGTTCAAGGCTTCGCAGACCAGCATGTCGGCGCCGCGTGAGGCCGCGACAAGCGAGTCGCAAAATGCCGTATCGCCAGACAACACGACTGTTCGGCCGTCGTAGCTGAACCGGTAACCGAACGCCGGTACCGCCGGGAAGTGGTCGACTTCGAAGCTCTCGCAGCGTAGATCCTCAATACTGAGGAACTCGCGAGGCTCGGGCGTCGCGGGCACCTCCGTCACCTCCACGCGGATGCCGTCCGGATGGAGCTTGTCACCGTGATGCGCGAGACGAAAGCCAATGTCGCGCCGCAGCGCCATCAGAAACCCGTCGATCATCTCCTGCGTGCCATCGGGCCCGTACACGCGAAGCGGCGTCTTCGCGCCGCCGACCCAGCGCTGGAAGAGGAAGTCCGGCACATCCGTCATGTGATCCGTATGCATGTGGGTGAACAGTGCCGTATCGATCAGGTTTGGCCGCACACCCGATGGGGCCAGCCGCCGCGCAGCGCCCCAGCCGCAATCCACCAGCAAGTGCGTCTCGCCCGCGACGATGACGGTCCCCGCGCCGCAACGGTCGGCGCTCGGGAGGGGGCTGCCCGTGCCAAGAAAGACAACTTCGAATCGATCGTTCATCCGTCACTCACCCTTCGCAGCCGTACCGTGAATACGGCGTAATTCCATACCAGCTCATCATCGACGATCTCACGCGTTACGAGCGGCGGTCGCGCCGGATCGATCCCCGCCGGGTGCAGGTCGAGCCGCCCATCGTTGAACACGGCCGCAACCTGAATCCTCTGCGAGAGATTCGCTGCGGCGACGTCGTCCACGCCGTGTTCGAGCGTGCCGTCGGCGCGCATGTCGTGGATCACCCGCCCACCCGTAATGACGACGCGATCGCCGCACTGCTCGATCCGCTCCACGTACCGCGCCAGCGGATGATCGGCGACCAGCGTACCCGCCTGCTCGACCCGATACGCACGCCAGAGTCCCCGCAAATCCGGCGCGCCCGGCGCGAGCGGCTCGCTGCACGCCGAGAGGATGGGCGAGGGCATCTCGCCGTGCCAGCCGCCTTCTGGTGTATGGGCGACTCTGACCTCGTCTGCGAGCACGCTTGATCCTCCTCGTCCGCTCAGGGCGCAACGATAACATCGTGACACTGCGAGTGTCAATAACGGTTGACATCAATCGCGCCAGCGGGTACAGATTCCACGCACGACACCCGCATCAAAGAGGAACCACCATGAGTACCAGCGAACAGCCGTTTGGCGGCACGATCGGGCGCACAGTGGCGGACTCGGAGTCCTGGTGGCCACCGGCGCCCTCACCGCCGGGAGCATCTCCGAACGTCGTGATGATCGTGCTCGACGATACGGGTTTCGCGCATCTCGGTTGCTTCGGATCAACGATCGAGACGCCGAACATCGACCGTCTTGCGGCCGGCGGCCTGCGTTACACCAGCTTCCACACGACGGCGTTGTGTTCGCCGTCACGCGCCTGCCTGCTGACGGGGCGCAATCATCATGCTGTCGGCATGCGCGGTGTCTCGAACTGGGACAGCGGTTTCCCGAACATGCGTGGCGGCATCACCCCTCGTGCTGCCACCGTCGCGCAGCTCTTGAACGCGCACGGATACGCGACGTTCGCTGCGGGCAAGTGGCATCTCGCGCCGATGCGCGACTGCTCCGCCGCCGGGCCGCACGAGAACTGGCCGCTGCAGAAGGGGTTCGACCGCTTCTACGGATTTTTGCAGGGCGAGACCGATCAGTTCTATCCGGAACTGACGGCGGACAACCACCACATCGATCCGCCGTCCGGGCCGGAATCGGGTTATCACGTGAGTGCTGATCTCGTCGATCAGTCCATGGGCTGGATCCGAGACATGACATCGATACGACCAGACCGCCCCTTCTTCTTGTACCTGGCATTCGGCGCCGCGCACGCGCCGCACCAGTCGCCCAAACCGTATCGCGACAAGTACCGCGGCCGGTTCGACGAAGGCTGGGACGCAGCGCGCGAGCATTGGTTCGCCCGCCAGATCGAGATGGGCATCGTGCCTGAGGGTACGACGTTGGCGCCCCGCAACCCCGGCGTGCGGCCGTGGTCGGAACTCTCGGACAACGAGCGCAGCTTCGCCGCCCGGCTGCAGGAAGCGTTTGCCGGGTTCCTCGATCACACGGACGCGCAGATCGGACGCCTGACCGACTTCCTCGCCCAGCAGGGATTTCTCGAAAACACGCTCCTGATCCTGTGTTCCGACAACGGTGCGAGCCAGGAAGGCGGACCGCGCGGCGTGATGGATGAGTTCAGTTTCTTCAACCTGCAGCAGGAAGACCTCGATGACATCGTCGCGAACCGGCTCGACGACATTGGCGGCCCGCATTCGCACAGCAACATCCCGTGGGGCTGGGCGCAGGCCGGCAACACGCCCCTGCGCTGGTACAAACAGAACACGTACGGCGGCGGCATCCGCGATCCGCTCATCGTCCACTGGCCAGAGCGGATCAAGGACCGCGGCGGCATCCGACCGCAGTTTTGCCACGCGATCGATGTCCCCGCGACGATCCTCGACGTGACCGGGATTGCCATGCCGGAGCGTTTCGCCGGGCACGAGCAGATCCCGCTGCACGGTGGCAGCCTGGCGCCGACCTGGGACGGGAGGGATGCACCCGCGCCCCGCCCGCGGCAATATTTCGAGATGGCAGGCCACCGCGGGTTATACGAAAACGGCTGGAAGGCGGTCACGTACCATCAAAAGGGTCAACCGTTCGAGCAGGACACGTGGGCCCTCTACAACCTTGAGAAGGACGTCTCCGAGTGCCACGATCTTGCTGCGGAGCACCCCGAGAAACTGCGTGAACTCGAGGACGCGTGGTGGGTCGAGGCCGGCGCGCACAATGTCTTGCCGCTCGACGACCGCGGTATCGAGTTGTTCGGCGGCGCGCCGCGGCAGGGAACGCCGCATGCCCGCCGCGAGTACACCTACCAGCCGCCGATCTCGCACATCCCCGCCGATGCGGCGCCGCCGCTTGGTGGCCGCTCGTGGACGATTTCGTGCGATGTCGTCGTTTCGGATACCCCTTGCGAGGGCGTGCTCTATGCACGCGGCAGCCGCAACGTCGGCCAGACGTTCTTCATCAAGGACGGCAAGCTTCAGTTCGACTACAACGCGCTCGGTACCCACCAGCGCGCCGCCGCGGCGATCGATCTCGATCCGGGTGCGCACGAACTTTCGGCTCGCTTTGAACGAGAGGGGCGCAGCGGGACGCTCACGCTGTCGGCCGATGGCGCCGATCTCACGTCCGTCAACATTCCGGTGATCATTCGGATGATGGGGTCGACGGGCGTCGACATCGGCTGCGACCGGCTGTCAACCGTTGTCGATGACTACGCTGCGCCTTTCGCCTTCACCGGCACACTTTCGCGGGTCACGTTCCGGATCCAGAGTTCGCGCGACAACGCCGACGTCGCCGCGGCCGCCCGCGCCGAGCGTGGCAAGGAGTAATGGCGACGTTCAGCGTCCGCGGCGCCCGAGGAGCAGATTGCTGAGTCCGCTGCGCATCGCGTCACCAATCTGTTTGGGCGACTGTTCGTGGCCAAGGCGCAGCAGTTCGTACGCCTCGAACGAGCACAGGACCTCGGCGGCGTTCAGCACGGCGTTGCGCTCGGCGCGGCGTAGTGGTTGGAGCACGTCCCCGAAGTGGCGCTCGACCTGCCGCCGAAAGAAATTTCTGCTCCGCGACAACTCTTCCGCGACCACGGGCTCGAACGGCGCGCGCAGACGCGACACGCGCCCGGCCGGCAGGATCGTCTCGAATAGCCCCACACGTTGTGCGATTAACCGATCGATCCGGCGTTCGATCGGGCCTTCGCCGACGTCCGGCAAGTTAATCAGGTGGCCCACCCGCGCGAGTTGCCGCTCGATGGCGACGCGGCCGAGGCTATCGAGGTCGTCGAAATACCGAAACACCGAGCGCCTCGAGACCCCGGAACGCGCGGCGATCTCCTCGGCCCCGGGGCGCAGATTGCCTTCGGCGAACAGATCCAGCAGCGCATCGACGACGGCGCTCAGATTTCGGTCGCGTCCGGCGCGGCGTCCATCAACGTTCGGCGGGGATTCGTCGAGCGCGCGATCTTTCGCGAGGTTCACGGCGCGAGGCCGGCGTCGGGCGGCTGGTGGTGTCGGCATGCCGCATGATGAGGCCGCCGCGCCGCCCGTGTCAACTTGCGGTGGCACTCGCAGTGTCATCTAATTCCGGGAAGGGGAGCTTGGATGCTGAACGATCTCGACTCGCTCGGCCCGATACCGGGATACTGCGACAGCCCGTTTCCAGGAGAGGACGGCGGCCCCCGGCGCCAGCTCGTCCCGCGTTCTCCCGGCCTGGCGTTACAGCCCGGCGAACGCCTGGAACTAACGTCGCGCCCGCTGATGTTCTCCAATATGGTGGTGCTCGGCGCACACGGCGAGGTGTTCGTGCAGGGAAACACCCAGCCCTGGGAGGACACCAGGTCCTGGGTAGAGCGTATCGATCCCGTAACGCTCGCAACGATCGCGCGCTCGCCAGATCTTCCGGGTGGTCCCTTTTGGGCCGGCGGCATCCTCGCTCACGCGAACGGCTACCTGTACGTGACCTACGGACGCTACTGCCACAAACTCGATGCGAATTGCGTGCTCGTCGCGAGCCGCGAACTGCCGCGGCCACATCCGTACAACAGCCTGCTGGCGTTGTCCGACGGCAACCTCGTCATGAAAAACTTCGTGCGCGACGGCTCGTCGCATTCGTACTTCACCGTGCTCGAACCGGAACGCCTCGAACCGGTGGCTCCCGAGGTTGAGATCCCCGAAGGCTCGATCGCGCGCATCTCCGCTGACCGGAATACCTCAGGCGAGTTCGTGTACGTCGTCGGCGACCACACGATCTTCCGCTACCGCTACGAGGCCGGCGCGCTGACGATCGATGAATCGTGGCGCTTTCGCTATCGCACTGACGACGACGCCGCGCAGTCGTACGGCTGGGATCCCGTCATCGCGGATGGCTCCGCCTGGTTCATGGACAACGGCGACAACACGTTTCGCGGGACATTCAAAGACACAGGCGTCGCGACTGGGCCGCTTCATTTGTTCCGCGTGTCACTCGCCGACGCGAACGACAGCGACACACATACGCCCTTCGGCCTCCCGCACGGGACGATCGTTAACCCGCCGCTCATCGACACATCGCGCCACATCGCCGTTGCCTACGACAGCGGCAACAGCCGCATCGGCGCGTACCGATACGGCAGTGGCACGTTCGATGGCCTGTGGGAACACGCGTTTGGCGCGAGCAACCACTTCCTGCTCTTCCCCGACACCGGAGAGATCGTCGTGAATGACTTCGATGGTGTCAGCGAGCATGTGGTCGTGCTGCACGTCGAAACTGGCGCGGAACTTGGGCGCGTCGCGACCGGCAGTCCCGTGCAGACGCCGTTCTTCCAATCGCCGGGCTGGACGCGGGATGTCTATACCTGTGCGCCGACGATGCTCACGCGCACTTTCGTCGTAGGATGATCCCGGGCATGCCTGTTTAGTGGGCGTTGGTCAGCCGCAGACCACCGACGCGCGGCGCGCCATCGCAGACCCCTTGTTCAGTTGCCCGACGCAAGCTCCACTGCCCCGCCTACCGTCGTCGGCGTGTTCGACACGTCGCCGGGCGTCAGGTCGAAGCGATCCTTGACGCTGCTGCCGGCGCACGAGCCGCCGTCCGTGCCTGAGTTCTCCGTCAGTGCAGCCTCGAAGATCGGCGATGCGCCCGAGAATACGCCCCACGGGCTCTCGCATCCCGGAACGACCCATGCGTGGCTCATCCAGCGCGCCCCACCGTCCGCTTTGCGCCCGCCGCGCGCCGCGCATTCTTCCTCCGTCGTGGTGCTGTCGCCGATGACGCCGCTGTCGTTGACGCACAGTCCATCGTGCCGGTGGTAATGATCGTTCGGGCCGGTGAAGCCCTGCGTCGGCTCCGCAGTGCCGGCATGGACGATGTAGTACGACAACCCCACGACCCGCGAGTCATCATCGGTACCGTCGTAGAGGATCATCTCCGGCTCTTCGATGTTGAAGGTGTCATCCACCAGACTGAAGTTCATGAAGTGCGCGGCGATGCCAGCAACGTACGGCGTCACCTGCCGCCAGCCCGCCGCCTTCACGTCGGCGACGGTCGGATACTTGAGCGCCGTCGCGCGCGCGAGCGCGAGTTCTTCGCCAAGCTCCGCGCACTCCGCCTCGTCCGTCATCGCGTGCCACGACTGCGGACCGATGTGTCCGCCCATCCCGTTGTTGTCGTCCGGAGCCGCGGCGTTTTCGTTGTGCCCATGCCCACCGCCGGAGGAACCGAGCCAGCGCAGCCAGTCGCGGTACACGTCGTCGGACACTTTGCTCAGCTCCAGCACCATGATCGCGTCGCCGATCTCGCCCTCGCTTGTAACCTGCGTCGAAACCAGCTTGTCGAGCGCCGGCGAGCCTTGCACGCCTGCGGCCGCATCATGCGCCATCGCGGCCTCGCCGCCCATCAGCGTGTCGATGCCGGCGATCGCTGTCTCGTTCCAGTACGCCGCCGGATTCATCCCGAGGTCACATCTGTTCGATGCAAGCGATACCAGCTCAGCGTCCGAGGCACCGGATCCGCCGTGATGCCCGTCCGCCGAAACGAGCCCATTCCCGTCGTCGTGGCCATGCTGTACGAGTTCAGGATCGGACAGCGCGACCGATGTCACGAACAGAACGATCAGCGGGATCGCACTTGCGGTCGCCATTGATTCAAACGAGAGTCGTGACTCGCCGCCACGTCCCAGCGCGAATCCGGGGCGCCACAGCAGCAGTGCCGCGCCGGCGATCAATACGCCTTCGAAGATCGCCGTCATCAGGTCGACGGCCTGGACGCTTTCCGCTTCTCCGGCATGCGCGCCCCACGGCAACCCCGCCGTGCGGCTCACGATGTACGCGCCGAGCACAACCGCGCTGACCAGCATCGTGCCCTGGAGCAGCACGCGGCTCGGTCGCACCATCAAGCCGATGGCCAGCAGGATCTGTAGCCACCCTGCCGCCGCGAACCCGATCGCTTCGGTCGTAGAACCGGGCGCGTGGATGGGCGCCATCGCCAGATGAACAGCGCCAGCGCCCAGCGCCAAAGACGCCAGCAGCAGCCTCGGCGCGACGCCATACTCGTCTCGATCGGCAGCGTTGTGTTCGGCGACGGCCATGGCTTATTCCCTTCGATTCCGGCGCGTCACGGCGCCCGCTCGATGTGTTGGCGAGTGGAAACAGTATGCCCGATCTGAGACTCCGCGGACGCACGTTGTACACCGAATTCCGACCAACGGTTCCGATGCAACATTTGAGGATGAGGACGCGAACTCGAACTCCTTGACAGCGACCTCGGCTCATATCCGACGAAAGCGTGACTTCACCTCCCACCATCGTCCGTTACGCGCTCCCCCAGCGGCGGGCGATGATGCCCGTGACAGAAAGCACGCGACAAACCACGAAGGGGAGACTTGACATGAATACGCTCTCAACCAGGCTCGCCGCGCTCGGCGCACTGATCGCCGGACCGGCGTTCTTGCTGAACTTCGCCTGGCACGGCGGCACCATGCCCGGGCCGAACGAAGTCGACCGCGCCGATGGTGCGTTTTCGCTGATGTTCATGGCCGGTGTCTCGCTCATCGTCGCCGCGATGATCGATTGCCGCCCTTCACCCGTCGCCCGCAAGGGACGATGGCTGCTCTACGTCGAATCAGCGATGGTCGCCCTCGCCGCTGTCTGGGCGGGCGCTGTCATCGTCGACCCGGCGTACGCCGACAGCAGCAACCCGCTCCTGCTCGCCGGCGACGCAAGCTGGCCTCTGCACCAGGCGCTGATGCTGGTGATCGGCATCGTGGCCGTGCGCGCCGGACGCTGGCCATCGCCGGCGCGTTTCGCGTTGTTCGCGCCGACTGTTGGTGTCGTACTCGTCGTGACGTCATCCGCCGTCGGCGCTGATGTCGTCGCCGCGGCTGCTATCGGCGCCGGCTGGGCGATTGTTGCGGCGGGCGTACTCACCGCGACGTCTTTGCGTGCGGGTTGGCGAAACAGCGCGAGTCACGCACTGAGTGCATCGGTTGCGTGATGTTGACCGGCCTCCCGCCGCTCGGTCTACGCCCGAACGAGCGGATCGGCCGATGCCGAGAGCGCGGCGATCATCTCATCGCGTGTCGGGCCGGGAAGCGGTACCGGCGGGCGGCTGTCGCGTGACTGCCAGTACGCGAGGACGCGCGCCATCAAGTCTTCGTCGGCCAGCACGGCGTTTGGATTCGAAAGCAGATTGAGCATGCGGAAGAAGGCGCGGCTCACCTTGGCGTCGATCCGCGTGAGCGGCAGCAGCCCTTCCGTGATCAGCGATGTCGTGATATCGCCGTTCCCGCCCGACGCGCGCGCCTGTCTGCTCTGTTCGTCCTGCAACACGCTCGCGTGATACCACGGCATCACATCGTCTTGCGCCGCCGCGTCCAAAGCCAGCGCGACCGACTCAAGATCGGTTCCGTGCGTGCGGATCGCTTGGGCGAGTGCGCGCGCCTGCACGGCGCCGAGCGAACAGCCGCGGCCGTACAGCGGGTTCGTGCAGATAAGTGCATCCCCCACCGCGACGAACCCGTTGACGATCGGGCGGCCATCGGACACCAGGCTTCGGACGCGGTTCACGAGTCCCGCCATCACGTGCGCGTCGGCGATCGGTTCGGAGATCGCCGGGTCGATCCACTGCCTGGACGCAGGCAGCAGCATCGCCGCGTCGTCGAATCGTGCCGGACCGGCGAGCGTGCGCAGTTCCTTGTCCTCCGTGCCGATCGCCAGCGTCACCGAGAACGTGCGATTGTCGCCGCGAAACACGCCGTAGCCCAGGTAGCCTAAGGTGCCGCCGTTGAACGCCTGCTGATCGGGCTCGACGGCATCGTCGCGCAAGCGGTAGAAGCGCGAGAGATACACCATGCCCGCGTCGTGTTTCTCCTCCGCGACGGCGACGCCGATCTCGGCAAGCAGTGTCTTCATCGCCGAGTGCCGCCCGCCGGCATCGACCACGAGATCAGCATTGACATCGCCGTGCGTCGTGCGCAGTCCTGTGACGTGCGGTGGCGACGTGTCCGGTGCCGTGATCAAGCCTGTGACCTTCACGCCGTCGCGCAGCTCCACGCGATCGGTGTGGAGCGCGGCGCTTCGCAGCGCCCACTCGAACGTCGTACGCCGGCAGGCAAGCAGCGCCAGATCCTCGTCCCCGGGCATCGGCGACGGGTCGTCGAGCGTTTCCGGCGCGAAGTCGCCCCACGCAACCTCAACTGCGCCCGCGTCGAGCAGCGCCTGCCGTACCTCGGGCAGATCATCACGAAGAATGTTGCGGAGGCGCGCGAGGAACGCGTGCGGGTGACGGACCTGCGGCGCGCCGCGCCGGTTCCACATGAACGCCTCTTCCGCCGTAGCGGGCAGGGGCGTCGCATCGCGTTCGAGCAGCACAACGTCATGCCCGTCGCGCGCCAGGAACAGCGCTGAAAACAAGCCGGCAACACCGGCGCCCGTGACCACGATCTTCATCGTTCCAACCCCTCACACACAGATACGGACAGCGCGATGCAATCTCGACAAGCGCACATTGACGATAGCACGGTCACCGCCTGACTCCACTGGCAACGCTCATGGTGGTTGACGGCTCGTTCCGTTCGTTCACTACCTTGAGGCGCCCCCGTCTGGTGTACTGTGGGCCGGCCTATGGCCGCTGGCGATGCGCGTCAAACTCGACTGCTGCGCATTCAAACAATGGGAGACAGACACATGAGCAGAATCAAGTTTGGTACGTTCCTCGCACCGCACCATCCGCTGGGCGAGCACCCGACGCTGCAGTTCCAGCGCGACCTCGATTTCGCCGCGCACCTGGATCGACTCGGCTTCGACGAGTTCTGGTGCGGCGAGCACCACTCGTCCGGTTGGGAGATGATCGCCTCGCCGGAAATGTTCCTCGCGGCGGCGGGCCAGCGCACGCACCGAATCATGCTCGGCACAGGCGTCGTTTCGCTGCCGTACCACCATCCCTTCAACGTGGCGCAGCGCATCGCGCAGCTCGATCACATGACGCAGGGCCGCGCGATGTTCGGCTCCGGCCCCGGCGCGCTGCCGTCCGACGCCCGCACGCTAGGCATCGATCCAATGGTGCAGCGTGACCGCCAGGACGAAGCGCTCGGCGTCATCATCCGCCTGTTACGCGGGGAAGAACGTTTTAGTTACGAGAGCGACTGGTTCAGGCTCAACGACGCGCAACTGCAGATCTTGCCCCTGCAAGAAGACATGCCGATGACCGCTGCATCATCGATCAGCCCCTCCGGCATGAAGATCGCTGGCAAGCACGGCATCGGCGCGCTCTCGATCGCGTCGGCGTCGGTCGAAGGTCTTCAGGCGCTGCCGACGCAATGGTCGTTCGCCGAGGAAGCGGCTGCGCAGCATGGCAAGACCGTCGATCGCAAGAACTGGCGCGTGCTGATGAGCTGGCATCTCGCCGACTCCAAGAAGCAGGCCGAGAAGGAAGCGAAGGCCGGCCTACAGCGCTGGCACAACGAGTACAACGTCCGTGTGCTCGGCCGGCCCGGGGCAACCGCCGTCGACGACGCTGACGACTTGCTCGCGCAGACGACCGGACGCGGCGCGAGTGGTGCCGGTGCGGCCGTCATCGGTACGCCCGACGAACTGGTGACCGCGATCCGCAGCCTGCAGGACATAACCGGCGGGTTCGGAGTCGTACTCGGTTTCGCGCACGACTGGGCGAACCGCGAGGCGACGCTTCGATCCTGGGATCTATTCGCGCGGTTCGTCGCACCCGAAGTCAACGGCCTCACCCGCAATCAGCAGCGTTCCGCCGACTACCTGCACGACAACAAGCAGGAACTCATGGCCGGCGCCACCGCAGCCGTCATGGCGAAGATTCAGGGCGACCCGCGTGCCGCTGCCGCGATGGCGGTGACCATCAAGCAAGCGCAGGAACAGGCGCAAGGCGGCGGCTTCCGTCCCGGAGCGGCGCCTGACACCAGCAAGAGCTGACGTCGACAGTTCGTCGTGACGGCACCGCGTAACGTAGCCTGCTGGGACGCCTCCGTCACGACGCGGTACTTCGGCGGCCCTCGAATTGCCGTTTGTTTCGAGGGCGCTCACTCGCCCTGATCCGAGGGGTTGGCCGATGTCCACGGTAATCACCCCGCCTCGAAACCAGACCGCCGCGAACCGTCAGATCCTTCTCGGTCAGCTCACCGATCCGGTCCGTCACTTCATGACCACCGAAGCGGCCAGCGCTGCCCTGCTCGTCGCTGCGACGCTGCTCGCCGTCGCGTGGGCGAACTCACCCTGGTCGGATTCCTACGAGCGCCTGTGGTCAACCGTCCTTGCCGTACGCATCGGCGACGCCGGGCTGACGATGGATCTGGGCCACTGGATGAACGACGGCCTGATGGTCGTGTTCTTCTTCGTCGTTGGGCTCGAGGTGCGCCGTGAGATCTCCGTAGGCGAACTCTCGCAGGTGCGCCGGATGATCCTCCCGGCGATCGGTGCCGTCGGTGGCCTGGCGGTGCCTGCCCTGCTGTATCTCCTCCTCAACCCATCGGGCGAGGCGGCGCAAGGATGGGGCGTGGTCATCGGCACCGACACAGCCTTCGTGCTGGGCGCCCTTGCGCTCGTCGGTCCGAAAGTATCGACGCAGCTCCGCGTCTTCCTTCTCACCATGACCGTCTTCGACGACGTGCTCGCGATCGGCGTCATCGGGATCGTGTACTCCGATGACATCGACATGCTCGCGCTCGCGCTTGCCGGAGCCTGTCTCGCGTCCCTCGCGCTCCTGAGCTGGTTCCGCGTCTGGCAGACGACGGCATACGTTGTCGTGGTGATCTTGTTGTGGCTCGCGACGATCCAGTCCGGCCTGCACGCGTCGATTGCCGGCATGACAGCGGGATTACTGATCGGCGCATACCCCCCGCGTCGCGAGGACATCGACCGGGCTGCTTCGCTGTTTCGGGCGTTCCGTCAGTCGCCGCTCCCGAGCGTTGGTTACTCCGCGAAGATGGGTCTCGAGCGGTCGGTCTCGGTCAACGAACGCTTGCAGGAAGTGCTGCACGGCTGGACGAGCTTCGCCATCGTTCCGGTGTTCGCGCTCGCCAACGCAGGGGTCGATTTGCGAGACGGCCGGCTTGCCGACGCGCTCTCATCACCCGTGACGTGGGGTGTCGTCGTTGGGTTGGTCGCCGGAAAACCCATCGGCAGCGGGCTGCTCACGCTTGCCGCCGAGCGTGCCGGCGCGGGGTCGCTGCCACAGGGCGTGGGTCCGGGACAGGTGCTTGGCGGCGCCGCACTTTCCGGGATGGGGTTCACCGTCTCGCTCCTCATCGTCGGGCTGGCATTCGACACGCCCGTGCTGCGCGAGGAGGCGACCATCGGCGTGCTGCTCGCGGCGATGCTTTCGGTTGGCACGGGCTGGATCGTCTTCCACCTTGCGGCCGTTCTTCATGGCGAGTGGAGCGCGAGCCTACCCGTGACCCTGGCGCATCCGGTCGATGCCGGCCGCGACCACATCCGAGGGCCAGTCGATGCACCGCTCACGCTGGTCGAATACGGCGATTTCGAGTGCCCGTTCTGCAGCGCCGCTACCGGCGTCCTGCGCGATCTTCATGCGCGCTTCGGCGACGAACTGCGGTACGTGTTTCGCCACCTGCCGCTGGTCGACGTGCATGCACACGCCGAAACTGCCGCCGTGGCCGCGGAGGCTGCCGGAGCGCAGGACCGGTTCTGGGAGATGCACGATCTGCTCTTTCAGCACACGAACGAACTCACCGTCGAAGACCTGGTCGGCTATGCCGGAACCCTCGGCCTCGATGTCGAGCTGTTCACACGCGCCCTGTCGGACAACCGCCACGCAGAGCATGTTCGCGAGGACGTCGCCAGCGCCGATGCCAGCGGCGTGCGCGGAACGCCGACGTTCTTCATCGGCAACACGCGTCATATTGGGCCGTATGACGCCGAAACCCTCGCCGCCGCGCTCGAAACAACCCACCCGCCGTTGGCTGAAGGCGCGTGATAGCGGGCAGCGGAGATCGCGCGAGACCAGGGCAGAAGTTCACATGCTGCTCGTCCAGACTGTCCGCATCCCCGCCTCAGGCGTCGAAGCGTTCCAGCGCTACGAGTCGCGCGTACTGCCGCTTATGAGCAAGTATGGCGGCGTGCTCGAACGCAGACTGCGCACCGCCGACGCGCTGTCGGAACTCATATCAGCATTCCGATGCCAGAAGCGCTCGACCGCTATCTGCGAGACCCGGAGCGCCTGACGCATCTCCCGCTGCGCGACGAATCCGGCGCGTCGTTCGAGCTGATGAAAGTCGTTGACGTGGATCCCGAGTCGACCTAGGTCAAGGCCCTCGCGCGCTAGCAGCCATTGCCCGTTAGGAGTACGGTCGCGCACTTCGTATGCAGCCGTAGCGTCGGCACCGTCTTCCAAGCCGCATCCGGGAGGGTGCTCGCTCGATACTGAGCGATGTACTCATGGCGACCTGGCCGAGTCGTGGCAAAGGTTGTCCGGCGGTGGTTGCCCGTCTGTGCTGCCGCGTTCGTGCTGTTCGGTGCGTGCGTCGGCGATGGCTCCCGTGATGGCGACAGCGCGCACAACGAGCGTGCTTCCGGGCCGGAGCCTCTCAGCGGTGGCGCCGAAGCCGCGCAGTCCGTTCCAGGCGAACGCTTGCCGGATCTGGAACCGATGCCCATCCGCGAACTCTATATCGAGGGCGAGGGCGACGCCCGCGTCCTTCGCTTCAGCACGACCGTGTTCAATCGCGGCGACGGCCCGCTGGAACTCGTCGGATCATACAGCTCCGCGGCGAACACGTTCATAGCTGCGCAGCACACGTACCAGCGCGATGGGTCGATGCGTGAACGGGAGGTCGGGCAGTTCCAGTCCCGCGGCGAACACGCGCATTGGCACTTCGAAGTCTGGACGCGCGACGAGAACGGCGACTTAGCCGATCGTGTGCTGACGACGGGCAAGACGACCTTTTGCGCGGTGGATGAAGTGCCCGAGTTGGAGTCCGCGCCGCCTCCCGCGTACCTTACGTGCGGCGAAGGCGTCCAGGGCATCTCCGCGGGATGGAGCGATACCTACGCCGCCGTCATTCCAGGCCAGGAGCTGGAGCTGCGTTCCCTACCCGATGGCGACTATGCCCTCCGCACGGTCATCGATCCGGGTGAGCGCCTGTACGAGACCGACAAGAGCAACAACGCGCTTGTCGAGTACGTCCGTATCGACGGCTCCAGCATCGAACCCGTGCAGGATCGAGACTGAGGCCGCCGACCGGCGCGTAGCTTCGATTCGGTGCCCCAACCCCTTCCGGATCACGAACCGTGCGCATCTGCTATACTGCCCGGGTAAGCCCTCCACCGCAGTCCTCCTGACGCTCGGTTTTTCCGCTGTGCTCGACGACTTCAGGTACAGAGGCTCGCCCGTTCGCGGGCAACCGAACAACGTGCAGAACGCCGAAGACGCCCGCAGTGAGTTGCTGCCGGTACGAAATAGACTTCGGCGACAGGAGGAAACACCATGGCAACAGGACAGATCAAGCGGCTCGCGCGCGACCGCGGTTTCGGCTTTATCCGGCCGGACGGCGAATCGGAGGACATCTTCTTCCACACGTCGGCCGTGCAGGGCGGCATTTTCGACTCCCTCCAGGAGGGGCAGATGGTCGAATTCGAGAAGGGTGCGGATGACCGCGACCCCCGCAAGAGCCGTGCACTGAACGTCCGCGTCGCCGGCTAACACCGGCGCCGTACAGAACCGAAGGCCGGAGGAAACTCCGGCCTTCGTTCGTTTTTCGCTGCTTCGCTTATCATTCGCCGCCCGCGCGCTTCGCCAGTTCCATCCGAACGTACGGATTACGCGCCCGCTCCGCGCCGATCGTCGTTTGATCCATGTGACCGGGCAGCACGATCGTGTCATCGGGCAGCGCCAGCAGCCGCTCGACGATGCTGCCCATCTCCTGATCGTAATCGCCACCCCGCAGGTCCGTGCGGCCAATCGACCCGTTGAACAGCGTGTCGCCGGCGAAGACGACACCGTTCGCGTAGAAGCAGACGCTGCCCGGCGTGTGGCCCGGCGTGTGCAACACCTTCAGCGTTAGCCCGTCGATGTCGATGTCGTCCGCATCGGCCAGCAGCCCGTCCGGTTCGGGCGGGTTTTCGATGTCGGCACCCATCCAGCTTTTCGCCATCGCCGCCGTATTGCGCGCCAACTCCACATCCCCGGGATGGAGGAGGAATCGCGCGCCGGTTGCCTCTCGTACGTCGCGCACGCCCAGGACGTGATCGATGTGCGCGTGAGAATTGGCGATGTACTTGATCGTCACCCCCATATCGCGCGCCATCGCCAGGATCTCGGGCGCTTCGTCCCCGGGATCGACGCAAATCCCCTCGCCCGACCGCCGGTTGCCGATGATCCAGCAGTTCTCCTGGAACGAACCAACAACAATCCCGCGCACGATCGTTTCGTGAACAATGGGATCGGAATCGCTCATACCTTGGGGCCTCTCGGTTCGGAAATATACGGGCTTCTGAGGGTGCGGGCGAGCGTCATTCGGACGACGATGTAGCGTACGCAGTTGAGGCTGAATGTTACCGTTTCGCTGCAAATACAGTGGACAAATGCATCCGGCCCAAATTTCCTTGTGCTGACCCGATCCACCCCCTACACTCGCCGTGATATTTGCAGGGGCACGTTGACAGAGGATGCATGACGAACCAAACAGAGGATAAAGCACGATTCCGCAGGCAGCGCACCGAACAGGCGATTCAGCTTGCGATGCAGAGCCGGTGGGACGACGCCATCGCCGCCAACCGCGCGATCATCGCCGTCTTTCCGGGCGAAGCCGACGCGCACAATCGCCTCGGTAAGGCACTGACCGAGACCGGAAAGATCAAGGAAGCGCGGGAGGCATACCAGCGCGCGCTCGAAATTGAGCCGACCAACGGCATCGCGCGCAAGAACCTCGACCGCTTGGCCACGATGAAGGCGAAGACCGAGCCCGACCGCGCCCAGCAGGTCGACACCAGCCTGTTCATCGAGGAGATGGGCAAGAGTGGCATCACCACGCTGCGCCCATCGAACCTCAAGACGCTGGCGACGCTCTCCGCCGGCGACGAGATCGCCCTCAAGCCGGTCGGCTCCCGCCTCACCGTCGAAACGATGGGCGGCGAATACGTCAGCGACATCGAGCCGAAGCTCGCGTTGCGGATCTCGAGGCTGCTGACCGGCGGCAACAAATACGCCGCCGCTGTCGCCGGCATCGGAACCGATTCGGTTCGCGTCATCATCAAAGAGACGTTCCAGCACCCGACGCAGGTCGGCCGCCTCTCCTTCCCGGCGGGCAAGGCCGGCGAGGTCGTGCGCGCATACACCAAGGAGAGTCTGGTCCGTTCCGATCTGGACGATGACGAGGACTATCTCGAAGATACAGAAGACTGGGACGACACCGAGGCCGATGCCGAGACCGAAACCGCAGCCCCGCGCGACGTTAGCCTTTTCGACGCAGCGCGTGACGAAGACGGCGACGACCGCGAGTTCGAAGAGTAGCCGTCTGAGGACCGGGAATTAGGGACTGGGTTCTGACAGAGGAGCGCTCGAAGGAGCGCTGCTTCCGTATTTCCGGTTTGACCGATCGGCCTCCCACTGCCCGCTTCCCGCGTCCAGCGGCTAGGATGCCAGCATGAGCGAAAAACCCCGCATCGGGGTGACCCGCTGGGGCGACGTACCTGCGGAAGCGCGCGACCGTTACTGGGCGCGCGTCGCGGAAGCGGGTGGCGAAGTTATCGATCTCGATGAGGCAGCTGCGCCGCGCGTCGTCGACCTGGCACCGACGCTCGACGCGCTCGTACTGACCGGCGGCATCGACGTCGATCCAGCGGTCTACGGCGCCGAACGCCATGTGAAAGTCAAAGAGACAGCCAGCGCCCGCGACGAGATGGAACTGGCGTACCTCGACGCGGCGTTACGGCGTGACATACCGGTGCTCGCCATCTGCCGCGGACACCAGCTCCTCAACGTTGGTTTCGGTGGCGCGCTCCTGCAACACGTCGATAGCGGCGAGCACCGCGCCGACTTCCGCACCGAGGGCTACCCCTCGCGCTGGCACGACGCCCGCGTCGAACCCGGCTCGAAACTCGCCGCCGCGCTCGATCAAGCCACGCTCGAGATTAACTCACGCCACCATCAGGCCGTCACCGCATCGACACTCGGCTCTGGCCTCCGTCCCGTCGCCTGGGCGCACGACGACGGCGGCGAACTGATCGAAGGCATGGAGAGCCAGCAGCACCGCTGGGTCGTCGGCGTCCAGTGGCACCCCGAGCGTCTCGAAGATCACAAGCCGGCCTTCGCACCCGGCATGCGCAAACTATTCGACGCATTCGTCGCCCAGGCGGTCAGGTTGCGCGCGTAGCGTCAGTTAGTGGCCGTGTGGATGAGCGGTGGCGGAGGCGAATTCCATCTTCCAGCCTCCACCCTCCAGTGCCCCGACGAAGAGCGCGAGAGATCCATCGCGTCAGCGGTTCCGCTTGGAGATCCGGAACGGCACCGACTTCGCCAGCGTGCCATCCAGCAGCAGATCGACCATAGCCTCCGCCGGCCGCTCGAGCTTGATCGTCACGTTGATCGACAGCATCACGCGCTGCGTCGTGCCCGCGGGTAGCCCCGCCGCGCGCCCTTGCTCGAACTCGCCGCCGATCTGCCCCAGCGTCGCGCCGTCTTCGAGCCGCACCACGACCTTGAACTGATGCCGTTGATTCGTCTCCATCCACGGCACGAGAATGCCCGCCGCCACGGACATCTGGTGCTGCGACGGAAACTCCTTCGCCCAGATGTGAGACCAACCCCCGCCCAGCACGTACAGCTTCTCGCCCTGCACCTGCGCCGCGTCCGCGAGGATCACAAAGTCGGCGGTGATCGCACCGTCAGGCGGTCGCATCTCCTCCGTTTCGTCGCCCACTACGGTGTCACGCCGGCGATCGCCAGCAGTTCAGCAGCGCGCGCGCCGGCCGCAGCGTCGCCGAACGCCTCGGTGATGATCTCTTGCACCTTCACGGGATCCAACAGTTGGATCGATGCCGAACAACTGCCGCACGAAACCGATGCATCGGCCAGTGACTTCGTCTTTAACTTGTTGTCCGGCACCTTCTTCAGCATCGAGAGCACGCCCGCCGACTGCCGCGCGCTCATATCCGTGTCAACCGCGCCTTTGAACGCGCTGTACGCGCCGGGCAACCGCAGTATCGACATCGGCGATGACGCGCGGTCGATCAGCGCCGAGCCAACGCGCTGCTGCCGTTCGATCCGGTCGAAGTCCGACGAGCCTTCGCGGATGCGCCCGTACGCTACGGCCTCGTAGCCGTCGAGGTGCAGCTTGCCCTCGGGGAAGAGTTGCGGGACGACGTTCACGTCGTCGTCGGAATAGTTGCTCTGCCCGAATTCGACCGGATTGTCGATCGTTACGCCGCCCATCGCATCGATCAATTTCTTGGCGTTGTACTGATCGAAGATCACGTAATGATCGATCTTGATCCCAAGGTTGTGCTCGACCGTCTCAGCCACGGCTTCCGGCGCAGCGCTCGCATCATCAGACGAGTAGTTGTACACGAACGCAGTATTGATACGGTCCTGGCTGAAGCTTCCGTCGCCGTTCGGAATCTCCATCAGCGCGTCTCGCGGAATGCTCAGAAACGCCGCCTCGTCCTTGTTCGGGTCGATGCGCAGCACCAATACGGTATCCGCCCGGCTTGCGCCCGTCTCGTTGGGCCTCCGGTCGAGTCCGATGACCAGTACGGTATATGGGCGGTTCGGCAGTCCGAACAACACCGGGGCGCCGCCTGGGAACGGCACCGCCACCCGCGCGTCTACGACCGGCAACGGTAACGGCTGCACCGTCGTCACGACCGCCACCGCAAAGTAGGCGACGATGAGCAGTACGGCGTTACGAAGCCAGTGCGAGCGCTTCCGCCGCGGCGGTGCGAGTACCTCCGTCGGCGCGGGCATCGCAACGGCGGCGGGGCCGGTCTGGTGCGGGCGGCGGTCGCGGAGCTGCCCGTATGCCTCGAAGTCTTCCATGACAGGACGCATCATAGCGGACGGCGTAGTGCGCCATCAGGTGCGAATGTACCGACTCTGCCGGTGCGTTCTACCTAGCATCGCGTTAGCATGGCGCGATGAGGATCGGCCAGGGACTCGACGTACACGCCTTCGCCGACGGCCGCCCACTCCTCCTCGGCGGCGTCGAGATACCGCACGACCGCGGCCTTGCCGGATATTCTGATGCCGATCCGCTGATTCACGCCGTCATCGACGCGCTGCTTGGTGCCGCCGCGATCGGCGACATTGGCGGCATGTTCCCGTCGTCCGACGCGCGCTGGGCGGGTGCCAGCAGCATCGACCTGCTGCGCACGGCGTACGCCGCCGTCCGCGCCGCCGGCTACACGCTTGTCAACATCGATGCCACGATCGTCGCCGAATCGCCGAAGCTCGCACCTCACGCCGCCGCGATGCACGCGAACCTCGCCGCGGCGCTTGGAATTGACATAAACTGCGTGTCCGTGAAGGCTACCACCACGGACCGACTCGGCTTCACAGGCCGTGCCGAAGGCATTGCCGCCTTCGCGGTCGTGCTGCTAGAGTGAACACCACGATTTCCCGCGGGTTATTCGGTAAAGTGCCTGGAAACCGAGTTGTCATGGCGATGCCCGAAGTCCCCGGTTCGGTGATGCTTCCCCAGCTTCGAGCAGGGGTGCCTTGCTGTTGTCCCAAGGGGTGTTTCGCCTTTCGGACACCCCGCGACTGACCGACAACAGCACCGGCTAGCTTTTCACCGCAATATCGAGGAGGCGCCGTCCTCATGTCTGTCCTGAAGTCCATCAAACGCGATATCGACGCGATCCGCGAACGCGATCCTGCCGCAAAGAGCGCCGCGGAGGTTGTGCTTGCGTACCCCGGGTTCCACGCGCGTCAGCTTCATCGGCTTGCCCACACGCTGCACCAGCGCCGTGTTCCCGTACTCCCGCGCGTCATCTCCAACTTCAGCCGCTTCGCCACAGGCATTGAGATTCACCCGGGCGCCAAGATCGGCGAAGGTCTGTTCATCGATCACGGGATGGGCGTCGTCATTGGCGAGACGGCCGAGATCGGCGACGACTGCCACATCCTGCAAGGCGTGACGCTCGGCGGCACGAGCATGCATCGCACCAAGCGCCACCCGACGCTTCGTAACGGCGTCACACTCGGCGCCGGCGCCAAGTTGATCGGCGCGGTCGAGATCGGCGATAACGCGCGTATCGGCGCCGGATCGGTCGTCGTCACCAACGTACCGGACAACGCCACAGTCGTCGGGGTTCCCGGGCACGTCGTCTCGTTTCACGATCCCGGCAGCGACACCATCACCAAGCTCCCGGATCCGGAGTGGGATCGCATCGATGCGCTTGAGCGTCACATGGAGCGCATGGACCGGCGTCTGCGCTCGCTGCAAGGCAAGCTCGAAAGCCTCGGCGCGCAGGTGACGGAGCACGCGCCCGATGCAACGGAGCCGTTGCATCTGCACAAGCTGCGCGTCGCCGCTGGCGAACTGGATGACGAAACGCCGGCCAAGCCGCTTCCGAGAGAGGCAGCTAGCGGTTGATCCGCTTCACCAACACGCTCACCCGCCAACTTGACGAATTTCAACCGCAGGGCGACACCGTGTCGCTCTATGTCTGCGGCATCACGCCATATGACGAATCGCACATCGGCCACGCGATGAGCTATGTGGTGTTCGATGTGGTGAAGCGTTACCTCAACTGGCGTGGCCATACCGTGCGCCACGTCCAGAACTTCACAGATATCGACGACCGCATCATCGAGCGCGCCAACCGGCTCAAGATCGGCACGGACGAACTCGTGCAAAAGTACATCGACCTGTACACGGCCGACATGCGCGATCTCAACGTGCTGCCCGCCGACGAATACCCGCGCGCCACGCGCGAGGTCCCGGAGATGATCGAGATGATCAGCGGGCTCATCCAGAAGGGCTACGCCTACGAAGCCACATCGCCGCAAAGCGAGTGGTCCGACGTGTACTACCGTGTATCGGCGAAATCCGACTACGGTCAGCTCTCGCACCGTACACAGGACTCACTGCTCGCTGGCGCCCGCGTCGAGACCGGCGAACACAAAGAGAACGCCGCGGACTTCGCGCTCTGGAAGGGCGCCAAGGCGAACGAGCCTTCCTGGGACAGTCCGTGGGGCAAAGGCCGCCCCGGCTGGCACATCGAGTGCTCGGCGATGTCGCTGAAGTACCTCGGCGCGCAGATCGATCTGCACGGCGGCGGCGAGGATCTGATCTTCCCCCACCACGAGAACGAGATCGCCCAGACCGAGGCCTACACAGGT
>CAZRHH010000044.1:0-27373 GCA_964599885.1 uncultured Dehalococcoidia bacterium
CGACTCGGAGCCTCTCTCTGTGTCAACTATCTCATGAGACACTACACGTAGGGGCGAACCTGCGTGTTCGCCCCGGTATTCCGCGGATGCGCCACCGAACAGAGCAGCCCTATCCCAGAGGTGTCAGGTGCAGGTGCCTGCGCAAGCCGACCGTCCCGCAACCAACCCCTAACACCTCCGCCCGCGCCGCCCGCCTCGGCCGACGGATCCGTTCGATATAGTGACGTGGGCGCCGCAGACGGATCAGAAAAATATGGAGAGGAAGACGTACATGCCCACACTTCGATGGATCATGGTGCTGGCGACGCTAATGCTCGCCGGCTTTGCGTTCGCCGCATGCGGCGGCGACGGCGACAACGCGACGGCAACACAGCCCGCTGGGGGCAGCGAAGATAACGATACGCCGGAGCCGGAAGACGACGCGACTCAGGTCGACGACGGGGACGATGGCGATGGCCCTGGTGCCGACGAAGTCCGCGAGGCCGCGCGCAAGTTCGCCGACGCTACGTTTCAGGCGGACTACACGCTGACGTCTCCCCCGGGCGAGTCGTTCGGCAGCGGCACGATGACGCTGTACAAGGAGGGCCGCGACAAGTTCCGCTTCGACCTGACCACCACGCAGGAGGGGCAGGAGATCGAGATCATCTTCATCGAGGCGGGCGACACCTCCGGCTTCTGCTTGAAGAACGCCGGCGAGTTCGGAGCGCTCTTCGGCATTGAGGACGGCGAGGGCGAGGACGGCGAGGGCGTGTGCTTCGACGAAGACCCGACCGGCGGCGAAGGCCTCGGCGACTTCAGCGCCGAGCTTGACGACCTGGCGAACGAAGATCTCGAAGTGCTTGAGACGAGCGAACGCGAGATCGCCGGCCAGGACGGCAAGTGCTTCAAGACGGAAGATGACACCGGCGAAGTCAGCGACGTCTGCGTCTCCGGTGACGGCGTCCTGCTGTACGTCGCCGACGCAGCCGGCACGACGTTCGAAGCGACGAGCGTGAGCGATGATGTGAGCGACAGCGACTTCGACCTCCCGTACGAAGTCCGTGAGCTGCCAGGGCTGGGCGAAGAGGCGCCGTAAACAAGCGCACGCAACGCGAAGGCCCGCGCTCTGGCGCGGGCCTTCGTTGATCCCTGGTCGGTGGGCTGCCTACTCGACGCGATCCACCTGGACCGGCGGGCTACCGTCAACCCCACCACCTGTGCCTGCGCTCCCCGGCTCGGTCTGGCCCTGGCCGTCGGCTGGCGGGTCAACAAGCTCGTCCGGGCAGGCGATCACGCCGCCGCTCGAGACGGAGCAGTCCGGCGGCAGGCAGCGCGTGCCTGCTACAGCGCCCGATCCGCAGTCTTCCGCCGGCGTGATCGGGTCGCACGGCACGATCTCTTCGCCTTCGCGCGCAGCTTGCTCGCGCAGCTTTTCCGCTTCCTCGGCGCTGATGCCATCAGGCGCCGGGTCGGTGACGACATCCAGCGGCACATCTTCGACGTCCGCAGGCAACGTTTCCACGGGCGCGCCGCACGTGACGCCGTAGCACCTCGTCTGCGGCGGGTCGGATTCCAGCGTCACGCACTCGTACGTCTGGCCGTCCGGGAAGCACACTTCCGGATCGACACCCTCCGGGCACACCGGCGGGTCCATCAGCCACGGTTCGATGCAGGATTGATCAGGTGGACAGTCGTAGCTCTCCGCCGTGCAGCCATCTTCCGGACACGGCTGAGCTATCGGATCGCCCAGGTCCGTGTCCTGACAATCGACCGTGCCCTCGATGCAGATGGACGCCAGGCCACCGTCCGCGCCGCCGATCACGTCACTTGGATCAGCCGCCCTCTTATCGTCGCCGGCCTCGTCCTGGCTCTGACGCGCTGTGTTCTCGCCGCGATCGTCGTCGCCGCCGCGCATCGCGTACGCGCCCGTGCCGGCGGCGATCGCCAGCACCAGCGCGCCCACGGCGATGCCAATCTTCTGCCACTGCTTCATCGGAGTTCTCCTCGTCAACTCAAGACCGGCCATCGATGCCGTCCGCCATTGTCTTTTCAGACGCCGGTGCCCCGGAAAATGTTCCGCCCTCTCCGCCCCAAAGATTGCCCGCGCCCCACGGAAGACAACTCCAGCTCCCACCATCCAGCATCCAGCTTCACGTTCTTCACGGTGCTGTCGTCGCTCGCGCCCCCACTTCCCACTTCCCAAACACCAGACACCAAACACCAGTGCCCCGCCTCCGCTTCCACCACCCCCAGCCGCCGGATATAACGCCCGCATGAAGAACCCACGCGGCAACTTCTTCGAGGATCTTGGACCGGGGCAGCTGCTCCGCAACCCCGTCCCGCGCACGATCACGAGCGGCGATGTTGCCCTCTACATCGCGCTGTATGGTGACCGCAACCCGCTCTACTGTTCCGACGAGTTCGCCCGCGGCCTCGGCTTCGAGCGGTCGCCCGTCGCCGACATGCTGGTGTTCCACATCGTCTTCGGCCGCGCCGTCGGCGAGATCTCGCTCAACTCGCCGGGAAACCTCGGTTATGCCGACCTGCGCTTTCTGCGTCCCGTCTACACCGGCGACACGCTCCGCGCCGAAACCGAAACCCTCGGCTGGCGCGAGACCTCAAAGGGCGACACCGGCGTCGTCTGGGTGCGCACGATCGGCTTCAACCAGCGGAACGAGGAAGTGCTGCGATTCTATCGTTGGGTGATGGTGAACAAACGTGAACCCGCCACCCCCAACAACGCCGACGACGCGCCGGAGATGCCGCCGCAGGCGTCGCTCGATCACATCGCCTTCCCGCGCATCACGCGCTTCGACGCCACCGCCACCGGCAGCGAACGTGCGTGGGAGGACTACACCGCCGGCGAGCGCGTCGTCCACCCGCAGGGCATGACGGTCGAGGAAGCCGAGCACCAGATGGCGACGCGGCTCTACCAGAACACCGCGCGCGTGCACTTCAACCAGCTCCAGCAGAACGACGCGCGCCACGGCCGCCGCATCGTCTACGGCGGCCACGTCATCTCCGTCGCGCACGCGTTGTCCTTCGATGGCATCGAGAACGCCGTCGGCATGGCGGCCTGGAACGCCGGCTCACACACCGCCCCCACATTCGCCGGCGACACGCTCTTCGCCTGGACGGACGTACTCGACCGCATCGATCTCGGCCGCGACGATATCGGCGCCCTGCGCCTGCGCCTCGTCGCCGTCAAGAACGTCGATCCGTCATCAGAGGAGATCGCGCTTAAGAGGCCCGACGACGCCGGCCGCGAGCGCTACCACGAAGCCGTCGTACTCGATCTCGACTACGTAGCTCTCGTCCCCAAACGCGCCGTCATCCAGTCCTGACCATCGCCCGCCGTCAGAGCCGCTGTGCTTCCGCGCCCGCCCTGAAAAGCTCCAAAACGCCATCGTAGCGCGGGCTTTTAGCCCGCGCGGTCGTCGTGGGAACTACCAGCGATACCGGGCCCGCGATTCGCATTGACAGTGGAAGTTCCGCCTGATCTAGAACTCTGGGGGTTCAGCCCTTTCGCCGGGTGTGAAGCCGCGCGCGGAACAACGGCGACGATCATCAATCCCCGCAAACACTCCATCTGCGTCCAACTGCGTGAATCTGTGGTGGCTAACCAGAAGCCTCTGTGCCGCTGTGCGTCTGTGGTTCATCCAACAGCAGCGGCGTGAGGCCCCGCACTATTCCGCGTGAAACGCACCATCCGTATACTCCGAGCATGACCTCCCAAACCGCCGCCTCAAAAACGCTGACGGGCGCCCGCACCCTCGCCGACGCCGCCGACGCCCTCGCGCAATCCGCCATCGCCGGCGCCGCCACGCTCACCGCCAACGGCGCCAACATCGACGACCACCAGGTGCTATGCGAGCGCCTCGCGCTCATCGCCACCGAAGCGCGCGCGGCGATGGCGTTGGTGGAGTACGCCGAGCGGTTAGCTGCGTCCGGCCGCGGCGACGCGCTGGCCGATGACGAAGCATTCGCCTACGCCGCGGACGTCGTGCAGCGCGTCGGAGGCATCGTCCAGGCGCATCCCGATGACTTCGCGTCGCCACCGGCGATCAATGACGGCCTACGCTCGCTGATCCGCGACGGCCTCGACGACGCCCGCATCCGCGGCATCGGCGCCCGCGTCATCGAAGCGCGCGGCGTCAACAGCAGCGACCTCGGCGCCGATGACGCCGCGCAAACGCGCTCGTTCACGCGCCAGTTCGCCAAGCAAGAACTGCTCCGCGAAGAAGACGGCATCGCCATCGCCGACAAGATCCACCGCGACGACCTCCTCGTCCCCGAATCCTGGATCAAGCAATTCTCCGAGCTCGGCTTCTTCGGCAGCTCCGTACCCGATACCTACGGTGGCACCGAGATGGGCTACCTGACGATGATCGTCCTCACCGAAGAGCTATCCGCCGGCTCGCTGATCGCCGGCAGCCTGCTCACGCGCTCCGAGATCCTCACCCGCGCCCTCATCGAAGGCGGCACCGACGAACAAAAGCAGGAGTGGCTTCCGAAACTCGCGTCCGGCGAAGTGCTCGTCGGCATCTCCGTCACGGAGCCCGACGTCGGTTCCGACGTCGCATCCGTGCAGTGCAAGGCCACCCCCGGCGAGCGCGACGGCAAGCAAGGCTGGCTGCTCAACGGCGCGAAGGCCTGGTGTACGTTCGCCGGCCGCGCGAACGTGCTGGCACTGCTCGCGCGCACGGATCCCGATCAGAGCAAAGGCCACGCCGGACTCTCACTGTTCATCGTGCCGAAGGACGTGTTCGACGGTCACAAGTTCGAGCATCGTCAGCCCGAAGGCGGCCTGCTCACCGGTGAAGCGATCCCGACGCCCGGCTACCGCGGTATGCACTCCTACGTGCTCAATCTCGAGGACTACTTCGTCCCCGCCGACAATCTCGTCGGCGGCGAGAAGGGACAGGGCCGCGGCTTCTACCTCACGCTCGGCGGCTTCGCGATCGGCCGGCTACAGACGGGCGGCCGCGCGCTCGGCGTCGCCCAGGCCGCGCTCGAAAAGGCGTGCCAGTACGTGACGCAGCGCTCCCAGTTCGGCAAGCCGATCAGCGAGTACCAACTCACGCAATACAAGATCGGGCTGATGGCACTGCGCATCGCCGCGGCCCGCCAGCTCACGTACACCGTCGCGCGCCAGACCGATCCGCGCGGCCGCGACGCCCTTGGCCCCGCGATGGCCAAGCTGTTCGCGTCCGATATCGCCGTCGAGGTGACACAGTCGGCGCAGCTCCTCCACGGCGGCTGGGGCTACGCAGAAGAAGACCGCATCACGCGCTACGTCGCCGATGCGCAGGTGCTACCGATCTTCGAAGGCGTCAAGGCCACGCTCGAACTAAAGGTCATCGCCCGAGCCCTCGTCGCGGCGCCAGCGTAGCGCGTCGCGCGAAGCCGGGTGCCGAGCTTCATAGTTGGCGCCGCGACCGAAACGGCGGCACGGAGTGACCTCGCGGCCTTCGACCTAACGCACTGCGCACGATACATTCTGACTGGCGCATTGGGCGTTAGGCGCCGGCGACGCTCGGTAGGACGACCCCGCCTCAAAGGGCGAAAATTGCCAAAGCAAAATGCGAAGGCCAAGCTAACTCGACATAACAAATGCAATCGCCGCGCCTGTCCTAAACGACCAACAACCACCAGGAGTCCAGCCCTATGTACGTACTGCAGAAGCTCAACCGGTTCGTCATCCCGCGCACCGAACTGACGTACCCCGGGCACACGCTCAAGCTGAGCGAGAAGGCCGCGGCAGCGCCGGTCGACCACGTCATGCCGGACTTCGAGGACGCGTGCCCGTACGAGTTCAAGGGCGAGAAGAGCCGCGCAACCCTCGTCGAGGCGTTGACGACGTTCGACTTCGGCACGAAGGTCATCGCCATCCGCCCGAACAACATCCGCTCCAAGTTCTTCTCCGGCGACCTGCAGGCGATCATGCTCGGCGCGCCGGACCGCTTCCACGGCATCATCCTGCCGAAGACGGAGACGCCCGAAGACATCGTCCACCTCGCGCGCCTGCTCGATGCGCTTGAAGAGCAGGGCGGCTGGACCACCACAGTCCAGATCGAGGCGCTGATCGAAACGCCGCTGGCCATCGTCAACGCGTACAAGATCGCGACGGCGTCCCCCCGCATGGCCGGCCTCATCTTCGGCATCGCCGACTTCAGCGCAACGATGGGCGTGCGTGAGATGATTGACAACCAGAACCGCAACTTCCACTACGCCAAGCAAGCGACCGTCGTCGCGGCGAAGGCTGCGGGTCTGCACGCAATCGACAACGCGTTCCTCCGCCTCATCCGCCCCGACACGTCAGAAGCCGACGCCGAGCAGATCAAGGCGCAACTGCGCGAAAAGAACGAGGGTTCGCGCGACCTCGGCATGGACGGCACGTGGGTCATCCACCCCCAGCAGGCCGAGATCGCCAACGAGTGCTACATGCCCACCGACGAGCAGATCGAAGCCACGAAGCGCTCGCTCGAGGTCTATCACCGTCTCGGTGGCGGTTCGATCGCCGACCCTGAGACCGGCGAGTTCTACGACGAAGCGACCACGAAGGGCATGCTCATGCAGCTCGCGAAGGCCGCGCAGGGCGGCAAGGTCTCGCACGAGTATCTCGCCGAACTCGCCGAGAAGTCCCGCGCCGTCTCCGGCTACGACATCCTGCAGGTGATGGGCAGGGTTGGTTGAGCACGCCGTGGCGGCGTAGCCGGGTAAATCGATACCATTGAGCATGGACGAGAACCATCGAGCACGCGGTTACGGGCGCTTGGTCATCGGCGGCGCGCTGCTGCTGATCGTCGGCGTGGTCGCGGCATCGTCGTTTCTGACGACGCTGCGCCACGCAATCGGCCGCAAGGCTGAACTGTCGCCCCGCGAAGCCGAACGAGCCCGCCTCCGCGTTGCCCTCGGCGACATGCTGTTAGACATGAGCGAATGGGCGCGGCCGGGGCGTGCTGCCGTAGATCACAAGGCGCTGCGCGCATCGATGCCGATACTTCAGCCGTCACTCTCGCAGACGATCATTGAGGCTCGCGAAGAAGAACGGGCTGATTCGTAACGGTGCCTGTCTACTACCTCGACTCAAGTGCGCTTGTGAAACCATATGTTGAGGAAGCGGGATCGGACTGGGTGAGCGGGATCATCGTCGATGAACTCGTCATCATCTCAGTGCTAGGCATCGCCGAGGTCGCGCATGCCCTCGGCCGTCGTTCGCGAGACGGTAGTCTGACACGTGGAAGCTCTGGCGAGTTGTTTGAACGCTTCAAAGACGACATCCTTCGGTACGAGGTCGCTGGGGTTGAGCGTCGCCTCATCGATGACACGGCCGAATTGCTGCTGACCGGCATACCAACAACGCGCCCTTGGACGAACGACGCGATCCACCTTGCAACGGCTCAGCGCTCGTTCGAACAGCTTCGCGACGCGGGTGTCTTCGTTTCGTCGGATCGACATCTACTTGAGGCCGCGCGTGCCGGCGGACTCGCTACCGAGAACCCCGAGGATCACGCATGAGATTCTACGAGTACGAGGCGAAGGCGCTGCTGGCGAAGAACGGCGTGCCGGTGTCGAGCGGTGGCGTCGCGCACACGGCCGACGAAGCGGCGAAGATCGCCGGCGATGTCGGTGGCGAGTTGGTGCTGAAGTCGCAAGTACTGAGCGGCGGCCGCATGAAGGCCGGCGGCATCAAGTTCGTCTCGACACCTGACGAAGCGCGCACCGCGGCCGAGCACATCCTGCAGCTGGAGATCGGCGGCCAAATGCCGCGCGGCGTGCTGGTCGAGAAGAAGTCGCCCGTGAAGAAGGAGTACTACGCCGGCGTCATTTACGACGCGATCGCCAAGCTGCCGGTCGCCATCTTCAGCGACATGGGCGGCATTGACATCGAAGAGGTCGCCGAGACGCATCCGGCGCACGTTGCCCGCATGCACTTCTCGACCTTTGCGCCGTTCCAGGAATACAAGATGAAGGAGCTCGTCGCGTCGCTTGGCATCAGCGGTGGCGAACTGAACGCGCTCAGCCGCATCTGCTCGCAGCTCGCGCAGACGTTCCTCAAGTACGGACTGACGCTCGCCGAAGTGAACCCGCTCGCGCAACTCGAAGATGGCTCGTTCATCGCGCTCGACTCTCACATGGATATGGAAGAGGAGGCGCGCGACGGGCAGAAGGCGATCCTCAAAGAACTGCAGATCGGCGATGACGAGACGCGGCTCGCGCGTCCGCCGACCGACTTCGAGATTCGTGGCGCGGCGGTCGACGCCGCGGACCACCGCGGCGTCGCCGGCCGTGTCGTCGAGTTCGCCGGCAACCTGGGTTGCGTGATTGGCGCCGGCGGCGGCAGCCTGACGATCTTCGATGCGTTGCGGAAGCACGGGGGGAACCCCGCCAACTACTGCGAGATCGGCGGTAACCCCAGCGTCGCGAAAGCAGCGGGGCTGACGAAGCTGATCCTCAGCAAGCAGGGCGTCGAGAAGATCTGCGTGATCATGAACGTCGTCAGCAACACGCGCGTCGATATCGTGGCGCGCGGCGTGATCAAGGGCGTCGTTGAGTCGGGCTACGATCCAGCCGAGAAGATCGCGATCTTCCGCATCCCGGGCTCGTGGGAGGAAGAAGGCTTCAAGATCCTCGAGAAGTACGGCGTCGAGTACTGCGACCGGACCGTGCCGATGTCTGAGGCTGCGCGTCGTGCGGTCGAAAAGGTGAAGGCGTAGCGCTCGATGTCCATACTGATCGACGAGAACACGACGTTCATCATCCAGGGGATCACCGGGCGCGAGGCCGTCAACATGGCGCGCGAGTGCCTCGACTACGGCTCGAAGCTGGTCGGAGGCGTGACGCCCGGCCGGGGCGGCCGCGACGTACACGGCGTGCCGGTGTACGACACCGTCGCCGAAGTCACGGCGAAGCAGCGCGTCGACGCATCCGTGATCTCCGTGCCGCCGGCGTTTGTCCGCGATGCAGCGTTCGAGGCCGTCGAACACGGCATCAAGCTGATCGTGATCGTCACGGAGCGCATACCGCGGCTCGAAGTGGCACAGCTCATCGAGTACGCACGCCGTCATAATGCGCGCGTCATCGGCCCGAACTGCCTCGGCGTGCTGTCGCCGGGCAAGTCGCGCGTCGGCGGTATGGGCGGTGCGGCAGTGTCGGCTCGGCGCGCGTACACGGCAGGACCGATCGGCATCATGTCGCGGTCTGGCGGGATGACGACGGAGATCGCCAACACGCTCACTGCGGCCGGCCTCGGCCAGAGCACAGCCGTGAGCATCGGCGGCGACGCGATCGTCGGTTCGAGCTATGCGGAGCTGATGCCGCTGTTCGAAGCCGATCCCGAGACCAAGGCGATCGTCATCTATTCGGAGCCGGGTGGCCCCATGGAGGCGCAGCTCGCGAAGTACATCAAGGAGAACAAGTCGCGCTTGCCCGTCGTCGCGTTTATGGCGGGCCGCTTCATGGACGAGATGCCCGGGATGCGCTTCGGCCACGCCGGCACGATCGTCGAAGGCCGCGCCGACACCACCTCTGAGAAGATCGCCCGGATGCTCGACGCTGGCATCTCCGTGGCCGAGGAGATCCAGGACATACCGGATCTCGTCAAACAGCGCTTAAGCAAGGTGGCGAACTGATGGCCGAGCAATCGACGAGCAGCAGGATGGCCGCCGGCTCCGGCATGTTCATCCGCGTTGAAGTTGACGACCCGACGGCGTCCGACAACGCCGCGGCGAAGCAGCTTGCCAGCGTCTGCCCGGTCGACATCTTCGCGGTGGCACCCGACGGCGGCGTCGGCATCGTCGAACCGAACCTTGACGAGTGCATCCTCTGCGGTCTGTGTCTGCCAATCGGTCAAGCGGGCAACGTGCGCGTGATGAAGCTGTACGACAATGGTGCGCTGTTGCAAGTCTAAGCAGCGTAGAATGAATGCATATCGGCTGATTGGCGAGGTGCATCGTGACTTCTAGTAAGACATCCGCTACCCAAACCGTGGAGCGCGAAGGCTGGCTTGTCGGCGCGTACCGGCGGCCGAGGAATCTCTCTTCCGACGAGCGTGGGAGCATCCACGATGATGCCGTCGCGAAGAAGCTTGGCTTCCGGGGCGGCACCGTCGCTGGTTCTATCCACATGGAGCAGTTCCCGCCGTTGCTCATGCACACGTTCGGCGAGCGCTGGTTCGAGACCGGGAGCCTCTCGACATACTTCCGGAACGCAACGACCGATCGCGAAGCCGTGCGTGCGTGCGTGCAGCGCTCGCCGGTGGCTGACGACTCGCAGACCGACGTGGCGATGGAAAAGGAAGATGGTACGCTTGTGCTCGAGGGCACGGCGTCGATCGGCGATCCGCGCGCACCCTCGATGTTGCGTCGCAAGCTCGACGAGCCGCGTGATGCGGGCGAACTGCGCATCCTGTCGGAGATCGCGCCCGGCGATCTCGATCCGGTGTCGGCGCGACTTTCACGCGAGGTTGTTGCGGCGCGCGCGAGCGCAGTGACCGAACCGCTCGACTGGTACACGAAAGATTCGCCGTGGGGCGCGCCGATCGTCAGCCCGACGCTGGTTGTGCACCTGATGGTCGGGATCCAAAGCAGCATGCATCTGCGGCGCGACGGGTCGGTCGGCCTCTACGGCGCCATCGAGGTGCGGCATCTCAACGGACCCGTGTTCGTCGAGCGCAACTACGAGGTCTCGGGCAAGATACTGGCGCTTGGTACCACGCCGAAGACCGAGTACATGTGGTACGAGACGCTGCTATCGGACGCCGCGACCGGCGATGGGGTCGCTTCGATGCTGATGATGCTCCGATTCATGAAGGCGTCATCATCGCTCTGGGCCGCCGAGTCCACGTAAGTCGCCGGCTGCGATCCTCGCGGCCTACTGCTGGTAGTGTTCGACGACGTTCGGGTCGCGCACCTCGGCGTTCTCGGGATCGCCGCCGGCGTGGCGCTGGCCACGCCGTTGCCGCAACAGGTCCCAGCATTGGTCAAGCTGTACCTCCAGCGAGTCGCGCCGTTGCTGCTTCATCCGATCCAGCTCGCCGCCTTCGCGCAACGTTTGCTCTTCGTCGACAAGCTTCTGTATGCGTTTAAGGATGTCCTGGTCGTCCATCGCGCAATCCCTTCCGTTGTGACGAGCGTTTCGCCTGCTCAGTGTAAGCTCGTGGTCGTTGCGGTCGCGTAAGCGGGAAGCGCTTACCGCGGACTGCGGCGCGACAGCGTGCCCTCTGCGGGGCGCCGGACCGCAGGTCACGCCAGAATAAGCGGGATGCGCATCTCATCGGGCGCCATGCCGCCGTGCATTCCTTCGATCGCCGCGAGTTCCGGCGGCGGCTCGTAGAGAACCGCCCATGGCCCCAGCGCCACGCCGACGAAGTGGCCGAGCCGCCGCCGCATCTCGTCCGTCATCGGCGTGTGGCCGAAGAGTTGTAGCGACTCTGCTTCGTCGATTGTCAGCAGCGCGAAGCGCTCGCCGTGCTGTTCCCGGAACATCGCCGCGAAGTGGTCGTGCGCATCGCCAGCGACGTGGAATGCTGGCGCACGAGGTTCGGCGCTGGGCGGGATAGTCAGCAGGCGCGCGAGCGGCGTCTCGCGTGTCCACGTAATGTGGTTCGACGGGGCGCATTCGATCTGACCGTGGTCCGCCGTGACGACGATTCGCGCGCGCCCGCCGACAGCGCCGGCGGCCTCCGCGATGCGCCGGTCGACGCGCCGTGCGCCGGCGAGCGTCCGTGGCGAGTTCGGCCCGTGCTTGTGCGAGATCGTGTCGACAAGCGAGATGTACCAATACGTGTACGTCGGGCCGGCCGCGGCGCTGATCCGGCTGGCGATGAGAGCGGCTGCTTGTGTCAGCGTGTCGTACCCGAGTTGCCGGTGGCCGCCGGCGAAGTAGCGGGAATAGACGCTGCCCGCGATCTTGCGCGGCTGCACGATCGCAACTCCGCGCTCGATATCCGCCATCCACGAGCGACGCGGGAATGCATAAGCCGGATCCGCGCCGAGATGCTGTGCCCGCGCGTCGCTGAAGCGTTCGGAAAACGGCAAGATCGTCGCCGTAAGTGCAGCATCCGGCAAATACGTCCACCAGCCCGGTATCGCGTGTTCGGATGGCCAGCAACCAGTCGTCAGCGATGTCAGCGCCGGCGCGGTGGAGGATGGGTACACCGTACGAATCTCTTGCACGACATGCGAGCGCAGAAATGATTCCACCGGCAGCTGATCGATCATGTGGGTGCCGAGTCCGTCGATCAGGACGAAGACGTAGTGCTCGGCCTCACCGATGAGATCGCGAAGCGCCGCAACGTGTCCGGGCATCGGATGGATTGCCCGAGCGCCGGCGAGTGACGCCATCGCCTGAGCGAGGTCCACGATGTTTGGTGTCACGCTATCGACCGGGTGCAGCAGCGTGCCGCTCGCGAACGCGCGCTCGACGCGTGCCGCGTCGTCGTGGCGAGGCACTAGAGCGGTGCGCCGCGCATGCCAAGCAGTCCCTTGATGAACTGCACCTCACCGAGATGCTCCGATGTGTGGCCGATCGCGAAGAAAGCGATCGTCTCGGCCCGCGACATCCGGTCTACGCCCGGGTACACGGATGTGAAAAACGGAAGCGAGATCTCGGCTGCGGCTTCATCGTCAGTGAGCGAAGCAAGATACTCGTTGATGCTGGCGCCGACGGCGTTCGCGTACGCGAGCACATCGCTCGCTTCAAAGCGGATGCGGCCGATCTGTTCGCGCGACAAACCGTTGCCGAAGGGCGTGACACCGGTCTCTGCGATGGGAAGCCGCGCGCTCCAGTTTCCGGACGCAAAGACGCTGGGCCGCTGCATCACCATGCCGTGAAGCAGGTCGTCCGCGGCGCGGTAAGCGTGCCACATTGCGAACATGATCGACGTGTCGTGACCATCGGGTTGCCAGTGGAGCTGCTCCGTCGTGAGGTCATTGATGAGGAGTTCCGGATACCAATGCCAAAACGTGATGTTCTTCGCGAGCGCTACGTTCGCCGCCATCGTCGCCTCCTCGTCGCCTACGCCGGGACGCTGATCCGCCTCATCTACAGCGGCTGCGGCGTCGCGCAACTTACCGGTCGTCAGCGAAGCTCAACGCGCCCTCGCTGCGGCCATTGACATGCGAGGCCACGACGCCAGCGAGCATCATCAACACGCCAAGGGCCGCGAAGGCCAGTCCGTTCCGAAGCGGGATCAGGGTGAGGGTAGCGCCGACATCGAGCAGTTCACGGCGCAGAAACTCGTCACTGTCAGACGCGGCGCTCATGTACAACCAGACAATGCCGGCCACCGCGAGCAGCAAGAGCGATACCAGGAACAGCGAACCGCCCGCCACGGTGAGCCAGCCGATGCCCCGCCACGTCAGAGCCAGCGCAATCACCAGCACCGCGCACACGACTGCCATAACGAACGTGAGAATCCCGAAGATATCATGCACACGGTCGCGAAGAAGGGTCAGGGCGCTGTCGACCGAGCCCGCAGCCGTGAATCTGCCGGCGTCGAGCGTCCCGGCGTCGTCGCGCAGCACGCCGGTTCCGTCCGCATAGAGCGCGTCCGCAGATCGATCGAGGATCAGCGCACGGAGATCGTCCTCCGAACCGCCGATCACCTCGTCGCGGGTGAACGTGATGTTTACAGGGTAGTCACGGAGTACAAGCGGTTCGCTCGGGTCGCTGATTTCGGCAGCTTCATGCAACGTATCGTAGTGGAGCGCGAGGAGCAGATCGATCTCGGTGAGCGCGACGGTGGACTGACGGAGCGCATCCTTCGCCGGTTCCTCGGACGTGATCTGGAAGAGTTGCAGCGCTACGAGCAGCCCGAGCATAGCGACGAAGAGCGCCGCCGCGAGTAGCCAACGGAACGGCGACTGTGCAGCCGGTTGCGATGCGTATCGGCGTTCGATGAGCGGCGTCCGCGTGTCGGCCATGCGTTACGTCGACGGGGCGGCGCTGACGGCGACAACCCGATCGTGCAGCGTGCGATTGTTCGTATCGATGGTCGCCGCGACGAGTGTGACGACAGGCATCGCGACGCAGAGGATCAACACGATGGCGAAGAGCGCCACCGCCCATGCGCCCAGGACGATCGCGCCGATCCCAGCGATCGGCAATCCGGCGACGACGGCCATCGGCCAGCTGAAGAGGAGCGGGTTCAGGCAGAACCACCAGGCCGCGGCCTTTCCGGACGAGAGATGGCCGCCGTGCTCATCGAGCATCCGTAGTCCGGCGACGTACTGTCCACCGGTCTGGCTGCGAGTGGCGAGGAGTGCGACGTTGAGCGCGGTCCAGCAGGCCGGCGTGCCGATGCCGATGATGGCGAGAAAGAGATACATCTCCGCGTCGGAGGCGTCGGCCTGCGCCCAGTCGGTGGAGGCCAGGAGCACGAAACCGGCGATGACGACGATCACCATCGCGATGGCGGCGAATATGACCATGTCCACGATGTAGCCACCGGCGCGCGCGCGGACGCTCGCAACGGGCAGTGCGTCAACGTTCGTCATCGGGTGGGCGGTGGAGATGGTGTCGGTAGCGATAAACGAGCCTCGGCGGGGTTCGGAACGGCTTGCCGTCGACCCGAACTATACCACGGGTGCAGCGGCACCTATGGTTGAGGTGAGCATGCGGTACGTCGACGGCTGCCGGTTTCGTACGACATCGGTGCCGGGCGCCATCGCTTTCAGGTGAGCTAGGGCGCGGTTCACGGTGGCGCTCACTGACAGCTCGGCGCCTTCGAGCGCCTGCGCAAGTACCCGCCCTGTGGGATCGACGATCATCGCGGCGCCGGTGGTGCTGGGCGCACCGGCGCAGGCGACGAACACGCGGTTCTCGTCGGCGCGCGTCCGGGCGAACAGCGCCATCGGCATCGGCGGGTCGTCGGTTGCCCACAGCAAGAGTTCCGCGCCACGCAGCATGAGCGAGCGTGCGACTTCCGGCACGAACGCCTCGGTCCCGACGACAAGTCCGACGCGCCCGACCGCCGTGTTCACCACCGGGCAGACATCATCGCCCATCGGCATCGTCTCGAAGCGCGGGCCGGGCGGCTTGTGGGTCTGGTAGTGGGTGGCGATGACGCCACGCGGCCCGACGAGATACATCGCGCGCCGCCCCGAGCCGCCGGCGCCCCCATTGACCGTGAAGGCCAGCATGACGCCGGTGTCGCGCGCGATCGACGTCATTCCGGCGAGCACGCTGTCGTGGTCGTACGCCGTGCGGAGCTTTCCGGGCGTCGCCGGAAACAGCACGATTGCGGCGTCGTGAAGCGCGAGGCGCTCCGCGTGCGTGCGCGCTGCCACGATGAACGCCTCGCCCGTGGGCGGCATCGTCATCTGGACCGCCGCGATGCGCCGTTCTTCGGTGGCTACGTGGATCGACTCGTCGAGCGTGCGGAGCACGGGCAAGCTTTCAGTGGGATGCGTGAGCGTTTCGTACATCTCAGGCCGGCGCGTGATGCGCGGAGCGGCATCCTCGACGGGCACGTCATACACAAGGACGCCTGGTTCATCTGGACCGAGCGACGCGACGTACTCGCCGCGCGGGTTGATGAAGCACGTCCGTCCGCAATACACGATGCTTTGCGCTTCGATGCCGTATTTGTCCGCAGCGGCGATCCAGACGCCGTTTTCGGCCGCCCGCGTCTGCATCAGGTACTCGCGCTGGACGGTTGTCAGGTCGGCGGCGTGACGAGCGCCGCTGACCCAGGCAGTGAGGTCGAGGATGATCTGCGCACCGTTGAGCGTGAGTGCGCGAGCGATCTCGGGGAGGCGCCCGTCGGCGCAGACGAGCATGCCAACGCGCGCGACATCCGTCTCGAAGACCGGGTACGACGAGCCGCGCTGGAACCAGCGTTCGTCGAAGTGCCACAGGAACGACTTTTCGTAGCGACCCACGAGCGCACCGTCTCGCCCGAATAGCGCCGCGCCATTGCTGAGCGGGCCATCCGGCGTTTCGAGTGCCATGCCGACGGCGATGTACACGCCGTGTTCGCGCGCCTTCGCGGCGAACTGCGCCATCGCTTCGGCCGGGGACAGCACGTTGGCGGGCGTGGCGCTGCCGAGAAAGTAACCGGGATACGTGACCTCCGGCAGCGCGATGATGTCCGGTCGCTCGCGCGCCGCGTCGTCGATGCGGAGCAGCGTGTGCCCGAGCGAAGCGGCGGCGTCCTGGACGTCGTACGCGGGAAGCTGGAGAAGGGCGATACGCGCCGTGGTTGCCATGACGATCGAGGATAGCATGGCGAGGAGAACACGGCAGCGGTGGTGCGGCGCGTAGGCGCGCGTTAGCCTGTCGGCCTATGGCAAAGGAGCCGCAATGATCGACTTCATGAAGCTGACGCCGGACGATGTCGTACAGGCGTGTAGGCGCGCGATGAAGAGCTGCGACGAAGCGGTAGCGGCGATCGTCGCGACGTCCGAAGGTGAGCGCACGTTCGCCAATACGTTTGTGGCGCTGGAAACGGCGGCGGACGAGATCGCGCAAGCGTCCGGTTCGTACGGGTTCATGGCATACGTGTCGGCCGACGATGCATTGCGGGAGACGGCGCGCGATTGGGAAGAGCGCCTGAGCAAGTATGCCGTCGAGCTAGGGTTCAACGAAGATCTGTACGGTGCGATCAAGCAGTACGCGCTGACGCCGGAGGCGGCGGCACTCGGCGGCGAAGAACGGCGGCTCGTCGACCGCACGCTCCTCGACTACAAACGGAACGGCTTCGAGCTCCCGAAGGACAAGCGCGATCACGTGAAGGAGCTGATGAATCGCCTCGTCGAGCTCGGCACGGAGTTCCGCCGCGCGATCGACACGTGGGACGACGCCATCGTCGCGACGCGCGAACAGCTCGCCGGTATGCCAGATCGCTGGATCGATGGGCTGAAGACGGTTGACGAGGACGGCGTGACGAAGTATCGCGTGTCGCTGGATTATCCGGAAATCATGCCGTTCATGGACAACGCCGAGTCGTCGGAATTGCGTCGCGATCTGTTCATGAAAAATCAGAACAAGGGCGGCGCGCCGAACATCAAGGTCCTCGAGGAAGCGATCAGTGTCCGCAGCGAGATCGCGGCGCTGCTCGGGTACGACTCGTGGGCGGCGTACATCGTCGAGAAGCGAATGGCCAAGCAGCGCACGAATGTCGACGCCTTTCTCGCGGACCTCGAGCAGAAGGTGACGTTGAAAGCCCGCGCCGATCTGGACGATCTTGGCCGATCGAAGCAGGAGCACGTTGGCAAGAGCCACGTCGATATCTGGGACTGGTGGTTTTACACGAACCGGTTGCACAAGACGGAGTTCGCCGTCGACGACTTCGAGGTAGCCAACTACTTTCCGCTTGCGGCAGTGCTCGACGGGCTGTTTCTCGTGACGCAGGAGTTGCTCGCCATCCGGTACGAGCCGGCGCCGGATGCCCCGAAGTGGCACGACGACGTGCAAGCGTTCGATATCTTCGACGAGGGCGGCGAGGCGCCGTTCGCGCGGTTCTACATGGACCTGTATCCGAGGCCGAACAAGTTTGGGCACGCAGCGGCGTTCACGCTACGCGGTGGGCGGACGCTGCCGGATGGTTCGTACCAGCAGCCGATCAGCGCGATTGTCGCGAACTTCACCAAGCCGTCGGCCGACGCGCCCTCGCTGCTGCGCCACACGGAAGTCGTGACGTTCTTCCACGAGTTCGGCCACATCCTGCACCAGACGCTGACGAAGGCCCGGTACCTCGAATTCAGCGGATCGTCGACGGAACGCGACTTCGTCGAGGCGCCGTCACAGATGCTGGAGCATTGGGTGTGGGATCGGGATGTGCTCCGGCGCTTCTCGAAGCACCATCAGACGGGCGCGCCGCTTCCTGACGAGCTGCTCGATGCGATGGTGCGCGCCAAGAACGTGAGCTCCGGGATCGTGACGCTGCGGCAGCTCTTCTTCTCGCGGATGGACTTCGCGTTCCATTCGCCGGGCTTTGATGGCGATACGTCGGCGACGCTGAAGGAGCTGTATCCGATCACCGGGTTCCCGTATCCCGAGGGTACGCACTTTCAATCCGGATTTGGGCACCTGTTCGGCTACGACGCCGGCTACTACGGCTATCTCTGGTCGCGGGTTTTCGGTGACGACATGTTTACGCGATTCGAACACGCCGGCGTACTCGACGGAACGACGGGACTCGCCTACCGGCACGACATCCTCGAGCGCGGCGGCGCTGTTGATGGTGACGAACTCGTGCGATCCTTCCTGGGCCGTGAACCGAACAGCGACGCTTTTCTGCGCGAGTTGGGGCTGGCGCTCGACTAACTGCGCCGCTCCAGCGAGCCGTAGCCGCGTCGCGCCGCTGATGACGACCAGCGCGCCCGTGCCCAGCCCGAACAGCGCCAGCGTCAAGACGAGAACCGGGCTGGCGTCCGGCGGACCGAAGCCTAGTGGAGCGATCGTATCGGCATCCATCGGCCGGCCGCCGTTGACGGTAAAGACGTAGAAATTCGTCGCCGTCCTGGTGGGACTTGCGGCCTGCACGACGATGTAGCCCGGGGTCGTGCCCAGCGGCGCGCCGAGGAGCGCGTCGTTGACGCTGATCGGGAAGCTCCACGTCCCGTCGCGAAGTACCGTGACGTCCTGCTCGAAGGGAAATGGACCGGTGAACGACAACGGGTCGGCACTCGTCAAGCCCACGCGCAGCGTGACGGTCTCACCCGCCGTCCAGCCGGACTGCCCCACGATCTGGAAGCGCGAGCCGGCGCCGCCTTCCGGCGGATCGATCAGCGGGTCGGGCGCTTCCTGTCCGGAGACGGCGTTAGGGATGAGTGCCCACGCGAAGGCGAGGACGACGGCGAGCATGACTCCGTACCGCTTCACCGCGACCCCTCTTCAACTGCCCCGCCGCGCGGATAGTAGCACGGCATGATGGTGGAGTGAAGTGTTTCGGTCAGCGGAAAAGTACGACGCGACGAAATCGTTCGGTGTAACGGCCATCTTCGCCGCGCCAGCGCTCGCGTACGAACTTCAGGAAGTCGCTATCGGTGTTCTCCGCGCCAAGGCCCTGGCTGATATGGGCGTTGAGGGCGTGGATCTTCTGCTCGACCACGTCGCTGATATCGACATCGAAGTTGGCTTTCTCAGAGCCCCAGATGAGGATCTCTTTCACGTTGTGCGTCTCGAGGCCGCCGGCGATCTGTTCCGGAAAGTTGAGACGGTCGCGCGCCGCGGGGTAGATCGCGTCGACGGCCGCCTGGCCGGTGCAGCGATGATCCGAGTGATTGACGAAGCTGTTGCGCACGATAAACGCTTCCGGATCGTGCGTGAAGACGGCGTAGGGCTTGAGCATGCGAATGTGGCGAACGACATCGCCGAGCAGCTCGCGGGTGTAGGTCAACTCGCCGTCGATGTGATCGAGAAAGAAGACATCGCTGGCGCCGGCGCGCTTCGCCGCTTCTCGCTGTTCATCGCGCCGGATGCGGATCAGCTCAGCCGGCTCCATGCCAGGGTCGGCAGTGCCCTTCGAGCCGTCAGTGCAGACGAGGTAGTAGAACGTCCAGCCTTCGCGCGTCCACAGATAGGACGTGCCCGCCGCACCGAAGTCGGCGTCGTCGGGATGTGCAGCTACGACCAGCGCGACCTTGTTGTCGGTCTCCGGCATCGTCATGGAAAGGTCCTTCGTTGAGTTCAGCGTCTCGAGGCTTGCGCTCATACTTGAAAGCGTAGCGAGCAGCGCCGGGAGCGGGAAGCGCGGGCGTTGCTAGCTCACTTCCCACTTCTCACCGTCAAAGTTCAGCAGCGAGGTGCGAAGCATGCCCAGCGCCGTCGTGACGGCGCGGCGCTTCACGGCCGCACGTCCTTGCGGAAAGACGTAGCTGATCGATTGCGGCGGCGCCCAGGCGGCGTCGATCGCCACGTGTACCGTGCCCACCGGCTTGCCCTCTTGTTCGTCCGGGCCGGCGACGCCTGTGATGCCGATGCCGACGGTTGCGTCGAGCTGCTCGCGCACGGCGCGCGCCATCTCGCGCGCGCATTCCGGGCTGATCACGCCGAATTCATCGACGACGCTCGGGTCGACACCCCACTCGACTTTCATCTCGGTCTGATACGAGACGAGGCCGCCCTGGAAGTAGCGAGCCGCGCCTGGAACATCGGTGATCGCGCTGGCGAGCAAGCCGCCCGTACACGACTCCATCGTCGCCAGCTTGAGACCACGCGCGAACAGCATCTCACCGATGACGCTCTCGAACGTGTCGTCGTCGGCGCCCCAGATCGATGCGCCCAGGATCGTGCGTGCTTCCTGCTCCAGTGGCTCGATCAACGCTCGCGCCTGCGCATTGTCTGGCGCTTTGGCAGCGAGGCGCAGATGCACTCCGTCCGCGCGGGCATAGATGCCGATGCTCGGGTTCGTGGACTTGAGCAGCGGGCTGACCATCTCGTCGATCGTGCCCTCGCCGATACCGGCGGTCTTGAGAGTGCGCGTGACCAGCACGGTGCCGGGGTTGCGACGCTGCAGTTCGGGCGCGACTTCGTTCTCCCACATACGGTTCATCTCGGTCGGCGGACCTGGCATCGCGACGATAATCTTGCCGTCACGCTCGACCCACCAGCCGGGCGCCGTGCCGCGCGGATTAGGAATCGCGCGGCCCGACGGGATGATCCAGCATTGCTTCACGTTGCTCTCGGGCATCGCGTAGCCGCGCCGTTCGAAGAAACTCCGCAGTTCGGTTTCGAGCGCCGCGTCGACTGCCGGCTCCTCGCCGAGGACGGCGCAAATGGCTTCGCGCGTCAGGTCGTCTTCGGTGGGCCCGAGTCCGCCGGTGCAGATGACGATGTCGGAGCGTTCGCGCGCCGTGGCGATTGTTTCGGTGAGCCGTTCGAGGTTGTCCCCGACGACGGCCTTGAAGTAGATGTCGACGCCGAGCGCGGGCAATCGCGACGCGATGTACGCGGCGTTCGTATCGACGATCTCGCCGAGCAGGATCTCGGTACCGATAGAGAGAATCTCAGCCTTCATGGTGCGACTGTACCGGCGGGCGTGCGCGCGGGCAACGAACCGAGCCGCGGATGCTAGACTCCGAGCGCAATGCCCGAATCCGAGCATCCCCGGCTCCGCATCGCGGTCATCGGTCACGTCGAACACGTCGTCATCGGGCGCGTGCCGTCGTTGCCGACGCCGGGGAGCATCGTACACCTGAATCCGGTCACCATTGCCGGCGGTGGTGGCGGCATCTCGTTTCATCAGCTCGCAAAGAGTTCGGGCGAGATTCATCTGTTCACCGCGTACGGCAACGACGACGGCGCCGACGCCGTTGAAGCTTCGATCGCCGCGACGGGCGCGACGATCCACGCTGCCCGACGGAATCAGCCGCAGACGCGCGACGTAGTGCTCATCACCGACGACGCCGAGCGTACGATCGTTGTGATCGGCGAGCCGCTCCATCCGCGGCGCGATGACCCGCTGCCGTGGGATCTGCTCGCGACGTGCGATGCGGCGTACTTCACGGGCCAGGATCCGGCGACGATCATTGCGGCGCGGGCGGCGAGGACGCTCGTCGTGACGGCACGTCGCGCCGATGCGCTTCGGCGGTCCGGTGTGCGCGCGGACGTGATCGTCGGGAGCGCGGCCGACCCGCGCGAGGCGAGTCATCTCGCCGACTATCCCTTGCCGCCAGCCGCGCTCGTGATGACGAAGGGCGACGACGGCGGCACGATCGAGACGGCCGACGGTACGGCGGTCTTCCCGCCCGGTCGGGCGCCGGAGAAGTTCGTTGGATCGTATGGGGCAGGCGACTCGTTCGCGGGCGCGCTGACGTGGTATCTCGCGCGTGGACTGCCGATCGTCGAGGCGTGTACGCGTGCGGGCGAGCACGGCGCGGCCGTGCTGGCCGGCGCGAATCCCGTCGAGTTTCAGAAGCGGCTGGATTGAATGCCTAACGGGGCGACAGGCACATCTCGTTGTTTTCGGAGTTTTGTGCTGGACCCACGAACGCGGGCTGAAAGCCCGCTCCACAGCTAAATGGAAGTCTTCAGCTCAATGGAAGTCTTCAGCGCCCGGCTACAGCCGCTCGAGTGGCGCGAACGAGAGCATCAGCTTCTTGATGCCGGTCTCGCCTTTGAACGCGACAGTGATCTCCTGGTCGTCGCCCTTGACGATGCACCCGACGACGACGCCCTCACCGAAGCGCGGATGCCGAACGCGTTCGCCGCCGGTGAAGACGGCATCGTCCGGGATGAGCGGGCGTTCGTCGCGAGCCACGGCCGCGCCGTAGCGCATGCTCCCGCGTTGCGCCGGTGCGGCGGCGCCCTCCGTCACCGGATGCGACACGAGCGACGATGGCACGTCCTTCAGGAAGCGCGATGCGGGGTTGTGCTGCGACATCCCGTTGCTGTAGCGCCGGAACGCTCGCAGCAGGTACAAGCGCTCCTTCGCGCGCGTCATGCCGACATAGCAGAGTCGCCGCTCCTCCTCCATCTGCGCCGGATCGTCGAACGCGCGCATGTGCGGGAGGACGCCCTCTTCCATGGCGATCATGAAAACGACGGGATACTCGAGGCCCTTCGCGGAATGCAGTGTGATCAGCGTGATCTTACCGCCGCCGCTCTCGCGCTCTTCGATCGTGTCGGCGTCCGAAATGAGTGCGACATCTTCGAGAAACGAGACGAGGCCGTGGCCGGGGGCGAGCGCGTCGTAGTCGGCGGCGACGTTTCGGAGCTCTTCGACGTTCTGCCAGCGTTCAAGCGCTTCGTCCTCCTCGAACTTTTTGAGGAGATGCTGCCGGTAGCCACTGCGTTCGAGCAGCCCGTTGATCAGCGTTGAGACGTTGTTTTTCGCGGCGACATCGATCAGTTCATCGAGCATCTCGAGGAAGCCGGACAGCGCCGTTGCCTGCCGCGTGCCGACGGGGTGACGCTCCATGTGCGCGATGTCGTCGCGCACCTTTCCGCGCTGCTGCTGATCGAGAATCTGCAGCGCGGTGTAGATGGGCACGCCGATACGCTCTGCCCAGCGTTCGAGCTGCTCGATCGTCTTGGCACCGATGCCGCGACCCGGCACGTTGACGACGCGTTCGAAGCTGACGATGTCATACGGATTCTGCACGAGGCGCAGGTAGGCGATGATGTCCTTCACCTCGCGCCGTTCGTAGAAGCGCGTACCGCCGACGAGCTGATAGCGCAGCCCGCGCCGAATGAGCGCTTCTTCCAGCGCGCGTGACTGCGAGTTGGTGCGGTACATCACGGCGAAGTCGGCGAGTTCGTAGTTCGTGCCGATGTGCCCAGCGATCTCGTTACCGACGTACTCGGCTTCGTCCGTTTCGTCATACGCCTCGTAGACCGTGATCGGTTCGCCGCTGCCCTGCTTAGTCCACAAGGATTTCTGCTTGCGCTCGCGGCTGCCGGAGATGACGGCGTGCGCTGCGTCGAGGATGTTCTGTGTCGAGCGGTAGTTCTGCTCCAGCAGGACGATCTTGGCAGACGGGAAGTCGCGCTCGAAGTTGAGGATGTTGCGGATGTCGGCGGACCGCCACGAATAGATCGACTGGTCCGGATCGCCGACGGCGCAAATGTTGCCGAAGCGCGCCGCCAGCAGCCGTGCCAGTTGGTACTGCGCGACATTCGTGTCCTGGAACTCGTCGACGAGGACATGCAGGAAGCGGTCCTGGTACTTCTCCCGCGACGGCGCGTGGTCGCGCAGCAGTTCGACGACTTTCACGATGAGGTCATCGAAGTCCACCGCGCTGTTTTCGGATAGGAGCTGCTGGTAGCGCTCATAGGCACGCGCGACAACCTCGGTGTAGTAGTCCCGCGTCGTGGAGGCGTAGTCTGAGGGTGATATCAGTTCGCTCTTGGCCTGCGATATCGTCGAAAGTATCGCGCGCTCCTTGATACGGCGCGTATCGATGTTCAGGGACTCGGCGACACGCTTCATCAGCGTCATCTGGTCGGCATCGTCATAGATGTTGAACGATCGGTCCAGGCCGACGTGCTGGCCTTCGATGCGCAGCCAGCGCGCACAGATTGAGTGGAACGTGCCGAGCACGAGATCGCGCGCGTCGTCGCCGAGGTGAGCGACAACCCGGTCACGCATCTCTCGCGCCGCCTTATTCGTGAACGTGACGGATGCGATGCGCCACGGCGGCACCTCCTCGCTGAGCACGAGATAGGCGATGCGGTGGGCGATCACCCGAGTCTTGCCCGAGCCGGGGCCGGCAAGAATCAGCACCGGGCCGTTGACGGCCGTGACGGCCTCGCGCTGCGGTGGATTCAGGTCTTCGAGGATATGGTCCGCACTGGTCACGCTTCAGCGTACCGAAGCGCCATGCGGCGCAGCAGCATCGGGGCGCACAAGGAAGGGCGATCGGCCACCGTGATATAATCGGCCAATTGTGCTGGCAGGCGACTGCATCCCGAACCGAGGAGAACCCGTGTGACAATGCTTGCGATCTGGGATGACGGCGGCTGGGAAGACCTGGCACGGATCGCGGTGATCGTGCTCGTCGCGTACTTGCTGGTGATGTGGATCGCGGCGCTTGTCTGGACGTACCGAGACATCTCCGCCCGCACGCGCGACCCGTTTACGCAGGGCATCTCCGTCCTGATGGTACTCTTCTTCAATCTCCCTGGGCTGCTGCTCTATCTGATCCTGCGCCCGAATGACACGCTCGCCGACGCCTACGACCGACAACTCGAGGCGGAGGCGTTGCTGTCTGAGATCCAGGAACAGGCCACGTGCCCATCGTGCAGGCGAAAGATAGAGAACGAGTTCATCGCATGTCCCTACTGCCGGACTACCCTGCGGGCAGCGTGCGAAAGCTGCAGCAAGCCGCTCGCCTTCGGCTGGGTGGTGTGTCCGTATTGCGGAAGCGAGCGGCCTTCGCCCGTGCCCATCGGCGCTGCCTCACAGCCGTCGCCTGTTCGGGCAGTCCCGCAACGTCCCGCGGTGAGCGCCGCGCCAGCGCCTGACCCGACGCCCTCGCGCAGCACGACCGACGCATCACGAACGAGCTCGCCACGCCCCGCGCAACCGCCGCGGATCAAGCGCGCGAGTACGGCGACGTACACGCCGCCTGCGCGCCAGCCTCAGCCGCCCGCGCCGACGCCTGCCACCGACGCTGGGACTGACGGCCCGTAGTTAGAGAGCGGGTTCTATCCGAGCGTAGCGCCTTCGAGGGCGAGCAACCGTTGCTTCATGTCCATGCCGCCGCCGAAACCGCCCGGCCCGTTGCTGCCGACGATGCGATGGCAAGGGATGACGATCGGGATCGGGTTCGTTCGCATGGTGTTGCCGACGGCGCGATACGCGGTTGGCCGCCCGACGCGACGCGCGATCTCCGCATAGCTCGCTACCTGTCCCCGCGGCACGCGCTGCGTTTCCAGCAGCACGTCGCGCCGGAACGGTGTCACCCATGACAGATCGAGTTCAACATCGAAGTCGGTGCGCGCGCCATCGAGATACGCGCAGATCTGATCGGCGAGCGGCGCTGTGGCAAAGTCGTCCCGTTCGAGCGCATACTTGCTGTGGAGCTCTCGGTCCAACGCGTCGAGCGCTTCCGGCACGCGCCTTGCGTCGACGCCAAACTTGACAGCGATCAGACGCCTGCCATTGCCGGCGATCAGCATCGGCCCCATCGCCGTCTCGCGCTGCGTGTAGAACGCCGTCGGGCGGCGCGACGGCCTAGTCATTGCCCGCACGCTTGTAGTACTGCACGCCGTCTTCCATGAACTTCGCGAGCTTGCCTTCGAGCACGAGATACTCGACGTGCGACAGCGTCTCGCCGAGCGCGGCGCGCTGCATCCACGCCGAGAACGTGTCGAATGTGCCGGTCGCCCACTTCACCTGCGAGGCGACGTAATGGGCCGTGCGCGGCGCGCTACCGATGACGGTGATCATCTCGTTGAGGCGATCGGCGTGATGCACTTCGATGCTGCGCAGTCGCGCGTGCAGGTCGGTGAACGTGTACTCGTGCGCCGGCAATACCGTCTTCACGTCGAGATCTTCGAGGCGTTCGAGCGACGCGATGTAGTCGCCGAGCGGGTTGCCTTGCTGTTGGGGATGAAGACTGACGTTCGGCGTGATCGTCGGCAGCACATGGTCGCCAGTGAGGATGAATTGCTTCTCCCGCTCGAGGAAGCAGATGTGGCCCGGCGAGTGCCCCGGCGTCCACCACACCTCGAACTCGAAGCGGCCGATCGGCAGCCGTTCGCCGCCCCAAACGACTTCGTCCGGCTCGACGGGATCGACGTACGCGCGGACAGGCATGGCCGACTCTTTGAGATCGCGCAACGAGTCTTTCGGGACGCCGTGCATGACGAGCCAGTCGCCCATGGTGGCGAGCAGTTGATCGGGATTGCGGTAGCGCGATCGGATCAGGTCTCGCTCACGCTGGTGGATGATGATCCTGGCGCCGCTGCGTTCCTTCACGCGCCCGGCAAGGCCGTAGTGGTCCGGATGCACGTGCGTGACCAGCAATGTCTTCAGCTTGTCGAAGCCGACGCCGGCATCGTGGAGCTGCCGTTCGAGCGCGTCCCACGCCTCGGGCACGTTCCAGCCCGAGTCGACGAGTGTCCAGCCGTCGTGACCTTCGATGAGGTACGGCAGCACCCAGCCGAGCGGATTGTTGGGAATCGGTACCTTGAGCTGCAGCAGCCCGTCCATGATCTGAATCGGGTGCTTGGCATCGGCATTGCTTGTCATCGCTGGGCCCTTTCGCAACCGCGGTCGATGCATGCGGGGGAGGAAAGCAGTACGGGTGTTACCGCTCGTGACTAAGCGTACGCCACCGCCTCATCAGCGGATAGGCGGAGCCCACTCTCCGACCGATGTCGCCGGGCAGCGAAAACGAGCAAGACGCCCCCGTTTTGGGGGCGTCCTGACGATTGCAATACGCTTACGGGCGCTACGCGGGCGACGCCATCAAACGCGACTCGGCGGCCAAGTCCGAGTCGACCATCATGTCGGCGAGCTGCTGGAACGAGACGCTTGGCACCCAGCCGAGCTTTTCTTTCGCCTTCGTCGCGTCGGCGATCAGCAGGTCGACTTCGGCGGGGCGCAGGAACTGCGGGTCGGTGCGGATGTGGTCTTCCCAGTTCAGGCCGAGCCGCGCGAACGCGATCTCGGCGAACTCCTTGATCTGATGCGTTTCGCCGGTGCCGATGACGAAATCGTCGGGCTCGTGATGCTGCATCATCAGGTGCATCGCGCGGACGTAGTCGCCGGCGAAGCCCCAGTCGCGCCGCGACTCGAGGTTGCCCATCAGCAGTTCCTTCTGCAGTCCAAGCTTGATGCGCGCGGCGCCGATGGTGATCTTGCGCGTGACGAATTCCGGACCGCGGCGCGGCGACTCGTGATTGAAGAGGATGCCGCTGCAGGCGAAGATGTTGTAGCTCTCGCGGTAGTTGACGGTGATGTAGTGCGCGTATGCCTTCGCGACGCCGTACGGGC
>CAZRHH010000045.1:0-26436 GCA_964599885.1 uncultured Dehalococcoidia bacterium
GTGGCGCTCGGCCGCACCGGCACGCCGGCGGACATCGCCGCGGCCGCGCTGTTCCTCGCCTCGGACGAGGCGGCGTACATCACCGGCCATGTGATGACGATCGACGGCGGCCTGGTGATGCAATGACGCAGATCAACCCCCGCCGCAAAGCCCGCATCGCCGCGCTGCAGGCCCTGTACGAAGCGGACGTCTCGAGCCACGAAGCGGCGCCGACACTCGAACGGCTCGTCGTCGATGAGGCGCTCAGCGAGTCGCAGGCGGCGTTCGCGAAGGAACTCGTTTCGGGCGTGCTGAAGCATCGCGACAGCATCGACGACGTCATCCGGCAGGCGGCGCCGCAGTGGCCGGTGGACCAGTTAAGCGCCATCGACAGGAATATCCTTCGTCTTGCGATACGGGAGATCCTCATGAATAATGGGGCGCCGATCCGGGCGGCCATTAACGAGGCCGTTGAGCTCGCGAAGTCGTTCGGTAGCGACAACTCGGCGAAGTTCGTCAACGGGGTACTTGGTTCCGTTAGCCTTTCACTTGCGGAGAAGCAGTAGTCTCACCGCCGCTGCGGCGAAGAGGGAGTAGACAGTGCCAAACGTCTTTGAACGGGTGCGCAAGATCATCGTCGACCAGCTTGGCGTCGAGGAAGACCAGGTTGTGCCGAGCGCGTCCTTCGTGGACGACCTCAACGCGGATTCGCTCGATCTCGTCGAGCTGATCATGTCCATGGAAGAAGAGTTCAGCAAGGACGGCAAAACGCTCGAGATCTCCGACGAAGATGCGGAGAAGATCGCTACGGTGCAGGACGCCGTGGACTATCTGAAGGATCTGGGCGTCGAAGACGAATAGCAATCACATGCCAGACGCGCGATGACCGCCGCCTTCCCTTCGGGGAAGGCGGCTTTGGTTTGCCGGCAAGGAGCGGTTCAGAGGCTCGCGGAGGCCATTCTTTGGGTTCGCCTCGGCGGGATCGTACACTCTTACTGCTATGAACTTCATTGGCATCGGTCCCCTGGAACTTCTTGTCGTGCTTCTCGTCGCGTTGGTCGTCGTCGGACCGGAGCGACTGCCGAAGCTGGCGGCCGACCTCGCCCGCACGATTCGCGAGCTGCGGAAGTACACGGGCCAGTTCGCCGCCGAATTCACCGATGTGGTCAAGGAGTTCGAGAAGGAGACCGAGGCCGAGCGCGGCCAGTGGAAAGAGATCGGCGAAGGCCTGAACAGCGCCTCGAAGTCGGTGACAGACGCGACGAAGCCCATCACCGAAGCGGTCGAAGGCGCGCGAGCCGACGCAACGGCAACCGTACCGGCCAAGCCCTCCTCTTCGGCCACCACGGGCGCACCTGAGGCGGCTCCTTCCGCAGACGTTTCGCACCCGCCCGTGACTCCTAACGGCGCGAACGGCGCAGCGGCTGCGCCCCCGAACGGCGTCGCCGCAACCGAAACGAACGGCGCCACCGGCAAGCCCGCGGAGCCAGCGCCGGAGACGACGCCCCGATGACGGTGACCGCACAGCCCGCGAACAGCCGGCCGACCGAGACTGAGGAGAAAGTCCTCACGATCCTCGAACACCTGCAGGAACTGCGGAACCGCGTGATGTGGAGCGCCGGCGCGCTGATCCTCGGCGTGCTCGTGTCGGTATGGCCACTGACGAAATACGCGATCGAGTTTCTGGTGCAGCCGGCGAAGGATTTCGACGAGAACTTTCAGCTCCACCAGTTCGAGCTCCTGGAGTACTGGAGCACGTACTTCCGCGTCTCGCTGCTGCTTGGCCTGGCACTGGCGATGCCGATGATCATGTATCAGTTCCTGGCCTTCGTTGCACCAGGGCTGACGAAGCAAGAGCGGCGCTGGCTCTATCCGATCGTCGCCGGAGCGTCCGCGATGTTCGTGCTGGGCATGGCGTTCGCGTACTACATCGAACTGCCGCCGGCGCTGGAGTTCTTGCTCGACCCGAACACCGATGATGTCGAAACGACCATCGGCGTGAAAACCTACATCGACACGGTGACGCGGCTGCTGCTGTTGACGGGACTCGTCTTTCAATTGCCCTTCGTCCTCATGGGGCTGGCAAAGATTGGTGTAGTGACGTCGAAGAAGCTGATCGGCTGGTGGCGATACGCGATTCTAGGATCGGTGCTCGCCGCCGCCGTCGTGACGCCATCAATTGACCCGGGAACGCAGGCGATCGTCGCCGTACCGATTATCATTCTCTACATGCTCGGTGCCGTCTTGGCGAAGCTGGTTGAAGGCAACAGCTTCATCGCTGCACGGCGGTAGACGCTCCGTCCCACCACCAACCCACGTTACGGCTTGAGAATCTCGGCCAACGCCGCGTGGCCGGCTTCGCGCGCCATGTCGGCGGCGGTCTTGCCGTCGTCCGACCGCAGCGAGACATCGGCGGCGCTGGCGAGGAACAGGTCCGCCAACATACGGTCACCCGCCATCGCCGCGGCGTGGAGCACCGTATATCCGCCCTGCTGCCGCGCGTTCACGTCCGCGCCGGCGGCGATCAGCGCCGCGCAGATGCCCTGCTGACGGGACGCGGCGGCGCTATGCAGCGGCGTCACGCGCAGCGCGTTGCGCGCGACTTCGCCTGGCGCGGCGCCTCGCGCGAGCAGCGCCTTCACGACGTCCTCGCGCGCAAAGAACGCGGCGAGATGCATCGGCGTGAAGCCGTCAGGCGACCACGCATCGAGCAGCGACGGGTCGTCGTGCGTCAGCTCGTTCACGCGGCCAGCACGGCCGACCGCCGCCGCCTCGAAGATGTCCAGGTCCGCCGCGTGCGCCAGCAGCACCGGCATAATCTCGCTCTTGCCCGTATACATCGCAAACAGCACCGGCGAGACGCCCGCGTCGTTGCGCTCGTTGAGCGCGCCCGGCTGCTCGGCGAGTCGCGCGACCGTCGCGAGGTCGCCCGCGGCGATCGCGTCGAAGATCGATGCTGACATTGACGTGTCCTTCCCCCGCCGCGCGTCGACACTGAGTGTCTGATTTCGGGGCGCATCTGCGCAACCGCCGGCACGGCTACCCGGCGGCCACCCCCTGATGGCCGTTATGTCACCACTATACGATCACCTGATCGATCACCTCAGCCTGAGGCTAGTTGCGCCCGCCTCGCTGTGGTACTATCGCGCCAAGGGTGGCGAGGGTGAATCTGCCTGATTCGCCCCGTCGGCGCTTTGCGACGCGTGCGAGCGGCGTGCCGGGCCATTCGCGGCGCGATGGCCGCTTCGGTCGGCGCTCGGCACATCCTCGCTGTTCGTGCATTCGGGCCGCAGCGGCTCGATCGCTCGCTCATCGCCGGTGCCGCACAACGATAACGCGCTGCCGCGCCGGCGGACACAGGCAGAAAGTGTTGAGCATGGATGCACTGGACAAGCGCCGCGCCCTCGCTATGGTGGCGAAGACTGTCGCCGGCTGCCGCGACTGCGGCCTCTGCGCCACACGGACGAACACCGTACCGGGTGAAGGCAGCGCCGAAGCGCAAATCATGTTCATCGGCGAGGGCCCCGGCTTCTACGAGGACCAGCAGGGACGCCCATTCGTCGGCGCGTCTGGCAAGTTTCTCGACTCGCTGCTGACGTCGATCGGGCTCGATCGCCGCACGGTATTCATCGCGAACGTCGTGAAATGCCGGCCGCCGGACAACCGCGACCCGCAGCCGGACGAGATCGCCGCCTGCGGGAAGCATCTCGACGAGCAGATCAGCGTCATTCAGCCGAAGGTGATCGTCACCCTCGGGCGCCATTCAATGCAGCGCTACTTTCCCGGTGAATCGATCGGCAAGGTACACGGCCAGCCGCGCCGAAAGGGCGAGATCATCGTCGTGCCGATGTATCACCCGGCGGCGGCGCTCCATCAGGGCAGCCTGCGCAATGTGATCGAAGCGGACTTCCGGAAGCTGCCGGACTTGCTGTCGCGCATCCTGAGCAACGGCGCTGCTCCTGCGCCTTCGGCAGCGGCGCCCGTGCCCGCGCATCTGCGCAAGCAAGAGAGCGCGCCTTCAAACGCAACTGAGCGGGCGGCGGCAACACCGTCCGCGGAAAAGCCGCAAGCCGAGGCGCAGCAACAGATGCGGCTCTTGTAAAGGACGCTATGACCACAGACACACCATTGCGCGTCATCCCGCTGGGCGGGCTTGGTGAAATCGGCAAGAACATGATGCTCTTCGAGTACGGTGACGACGTCATCGCCGTCGATTGCGGACTGATGTTCCCGACGGAAGAGATGCTCGGCGTCGACCTCGTGATCCCGAACGTCTCGTATCTGCTCGAGAACCGTAAGAACTTGCGAGCGATCTTCATCACCCACGGCCACGAGGACCACACGGGCGCACTCCCCTACATCCTCAAGCAGATGAACGTCCCCGTGTACTGCACGCCGCTCGCCCACGGCCTGATCAGCGTGAAGCTGAAGGAAGCGCGCCTGCTGGCAAGCACCGATCTCCGCGAGATCCGCGTCGGCGACAGCGTCACCGAGGGGCCGTTCACGCTCGAACCGTTCCAGGTGGCACACAGCATCCCCGACTCGGTCGGCTATGCGATCCGCACGCCACTGGGCACATGCGTACACACGGGCGACTTCAAGCTCGACCACACGCCCGTGATGGGGCAATCGACCGACCTCGCGCGGCTCGCGCAACTGGGTGACGAAGGCGTGCTGCTGCTCTGCGCCGACTCCACCTACGCCGAGGTGCCCGGCTACACGCCGTCGGAGCAGCTCGTCGGTGAGGCGATCCTGGCGCTGATGGCCAAGGCCGAGGGTCGCGTCATCGTGACAACGTTCGCGTCGCTGATCGCGCGTGTCCAGCTTGTCTTCGATGCGGCGGAAACCACCGGACGGCGCGTCTTCATCACCGGCCGCAGCATGATCGACAACACAAACATGGCGATCGAGCGGGGGTACCTGCGCGCGCCTGAGGGCATGCTGGTCAGCGTGCGCGAGCTGCCCAACGTGCCCCACGAGAAGCTGGCGATCATCACGACGGGCAGCCAGGGCGAGCCAACGTCGGCGCTCACACGGATGGCCAACCAGGATCACCAACACGTGAAAATCGTCGAGGGCGACACAGTGATCTTGTCCGCATCGGCGGTGCCGGGGAACGAGGCGCTGGTGCATCGCACCGTCGACAACTTGTTCAAACTCGGCGCGAACGTCCTGTACAACCGGATCGCTGACGTCCACGTGCGCGGCCACGCCGGCCAGGAAGAACTGAAAATCGTCCAGTCGCTTGTGCGGCCGAAGTACTTCGTGCCGGTGCATGGCGAATACCGGCACATGGTGCATCACGCCCAGCTCGCGGAATCGCTGAACCAGGGAACGGAATCATTCGTGATGACCGACGGCGACGTGCTCGAGCTATCATCGTCAGGCGCCGAGTTCGGCGACCGGATCGACGCCGACTACGTCTACGTGGACGGGATCGGCGTCGGCGACGTGGATCACGTCGTGTTGCGCGACCGCAAGCACCTGGCGTCGGATGGTATGGTCGTCGTCATCCTCGCCATGGAGAAGCAGACCGGGCGACTTGCCGGACGACCGGAGGTGGTGTCGCGCGGCTTCGCGGACATGGACGAACGCGACGACCTGCTCGAACGCACGCGCGACCAGGTGATGAAATCGTTGGAAGGCGCAGATCACATCGTCGAGTGGGGAGCCGTACACACGCAGGTGAAGGAAGCGGTAGCCAAGTTCCTGTACGACGAGACGCGGCGGCGGCCGATGATTCTTCCCGTCGCGATGGAGGTGTAGCGTGGCCGCAAGAACGCGCGCCAAGCCCGCACGCCCGAAAGGCGCCAGGACGCCCGCGAAGGCCGTCGGCAGGCGCCGCGGCGGGCAGTCGCCGTGGACCACCGTGCATGATCTGCTCATCCGGCGCGAGAGCATCGGCGTCGCGCTGATCCTGCTTGCCGTGCTGGCCGTGCCGTGGCTGGTGCCGTTCACGTCCGGCCTCGCCGATGCGCGGAATAGCTTCGTCGAAACGTTCGGACTGCTGATCTTCGGGTGGATCGCTCTGCTCCTGTACGCCGGCTGGCTGGTGATCCGCGATGAGCATCACCGGTTGTGGGCGCACTGGCGGCCCTGGGCGATCGGCCTCGCCGCCGGCGCGTTCCTCAGCGGCTTCTTCGGATTCTTTACGCCCGGCTGGGGGCTCGGCGATGTGTCGATGTCGGAACACACGCTCGGCGGCGACCTGGGGCACCGTCTCGCCGGCAACCCGCTGGGTGTGCTGGTCTGGCTCCTCGCCGGCATCACGGCGTTCGCGCTCGCGTTCCCGGCGATGGCCAGCAGCGGCGTGCAGAGCGCGCCGGTGTACGCGCGCACCGCGTGGGACTGGCGACTGCCTCATCGGGCCGCCCGCTCGGCGCGCAAGTCGTTCGAATTCATCTTCCCCACCAAGCCGGCGCCGACCGGCTCCGTGCAGGTACCGATCGACTCGGCGATGTGGGCGCGCGGCTCCGGCGCGGTTGCCGAAGCTGACGAAGACATCGAAGAAGAAGATGACGCGCCCGTGCAAGCAGAACTCTTTCCCGAGCTCGACGAAGAAGCGGACGGCGACGAAGGTGTCGTCGTCGACGAGCTGGGCAAGCGCCGTTCGCGCGATGGCTGGCACCTCCCCGCGATGGATCTACTCGTCGATAAGGCGCCCGTCGAGATCGATACAGCACCCAACGCGCAACGCGCGGCGCTGATCGAAGAGACGCTCGCCAGCTTTGGCGTCGATGCGAAGGTCGTGCAGGTCAACGAGGGGCCGACCGTCACGCAGTTCGGCATCGAGCCGGGCTGGGAAGTGAAAACGCGCACGGTCATCGAGCGCGACAGGGAGAACAAGCCCGTACTCGACAAGGACGGGCGCCAAAAGACGCGCGTCGAGGAAGTCTCGCGCACGCGCGTGCGCGTGCAGCAGATCACGTCGCTCGCGAACGACATGGCGCTGGCGCTCGCCGCGCCTTCGATCCGCATCGAGGCGCCGGTGCCGGGCAAGCCGGTACTGGGCATCGAAGTGCCGAACGCCAGCAAGTCGCTCGTGACGCTGAAGAGCGTCGTGCAGAGCAATCACTTCCAGCGCGCCGGCACGAAGAGCAAGCTGTCGCTGGCGCTCGGGCAGAGCGTGTCGGGCGAGCCGATCGTCGCCGATCTGGCGAAGATGCCGCACTTGCTCATCGCCGGCACCACCGGCTCCGGCAAGTCGGTCTGCATGAACGCGATCATCTCCTGCATCCTCATGCACGCCTCGCCGGCTGAAGTGCGCTTCGTGATGATCGACCCAAAACGCGTCGAACTCTCCGCATTCGCACCGATACCGCACCTCGCGTTCTCGAACATCGTCGTCGATATGGACAAGGTCGTCGGCACGCTGCAGGCAGTGATCCACGAGATGGAGGCACGCTACCGGAAGTTCGCCGCCATCGCCGTGCGCAACATCGACGGCTACAACCGCAGCCCGCGCGCGGCCGACAAGCTGCCGTACTGGGTCGTCATCATCGACGAACTGGCCGACCTGATGATGGCGGCACCGTTCGAGGTCGAGCGGCAGATCTGCCGGCTGGCGCAGCTCGCGCGCGCGACGGGCATCCATCTCGTCGTGGCGACGCAACGGCCGTCCGTCGATGTCATCACCGGTCTGATCAAGGCGAACTTCCCGACGCGGATCGCGTTCGCCGTCAGCTCGCAGGTGGACTCGCGCACGATTCTCGACATGGCGGGCGCCGAGAAGCTGCTCGGGCGCGGTGACATGCTGTACATGGCACCGGACGCCGCCAAGCCGAAGCGCTTGCAGGGCGTCTACGTGTCCGACGAAGAGATCGAGCGGCTGGTGGAGTTCTGGACGCAGGATCGCTTCGCCGGCATCGACCGGCCGACGTTCGACCACCTGTACGACGAAGCGAAAGCGGAACTCGAGCAGGAGGGCGCCACCGACGACATGTTCGATCGCGCGAAGGAGCTGGCGTACGAACACAACCGGATCAGCACGTCGCTGCTACAGCGACGCCTCCGCATCGGCTATCCGCGCGCCGCACGGCTGGTGGATATGCTCGAAGAAGCGGGCGTCATCGGCCCGGCCGAGGGTGGCGGCTCCCGCGAAGTCTTCGCACGAGACGACGCTCGCGCCGGCGAGGAGCCGGAAGAGTTGCGCTTCTAGCGCGTGACGGCACGTAGCCGAACAGAGCTACACCAGCCCCGACGCCCGGCCTAGCAGCTCTGATCGGAGAGCTGCGACGCCTGCTGCAGATCGGCGATGTTGATGTTTCCGTCGCGCGTAATATCGAAGTTCACCTGCACGGGCGTTCCCGGCAGCACGTAGATTCCTTGCTCCCAGGCGATCTGCTGGAGATCAACAACGTTCGTCGTCCTATCGCCGTTGATCGATCCAATCTCGAGACCGTCATTGCAGCCGTCGGCGTCGCTATCGAACGTGGTTCCGCTCGTGCTGTAGAAGCAGAACTCGCGGAACGTCGGGAGCTTGTCGCCGTCTGCGTCGGTCGTGACACCGCACTGCGCGAGTGTTGGCCGGCTGTTCACGTCGTTGGGATTCGTACCGGTCATGCACTCCGCCTCGTCCCGGTAGTTGTCGCCGTCGCTGTCGAACAGCAACGGGTTGGTCACGGCGCCGCCGCATGACGAACCGTTCGTTTCGGCGCTGTCGCCCAACCCGTCGGAGTCGTCGTCTCCCTCGCACGCGTCGCCCTGGTTGTCGGATCGCGCGAACGTGAGATCGTCGTACGCCTTCGGCGGCGACAGATCGATGAAGTTGCCGTCCGTGTTGAGCTGCGATGGGTTGGACACGCTCGGGCAGTTGTCGAACGCTGTGTTCGTGTTCGCCGGTCCAAGATGCAGCGCCTGCTGCGGGTTCAGGAAGCCGTCGCCGTCCGCGTCAACCGGCGTCGGAGTGGGTGTCGGCGTGTTGGTGGCGGTCGGCGTCGGCGTGCGGGTTGGCGTCCGCGTGGGTGTGCGCGTACGAGTGGGAGTGTTGCTCGGTGTCGGGCTGACAGCCTGAGCGCCGTAACCGCCGGACCGCATATTGTAGACATACCCGAGACCGCCTGCGTTAGCGTTGTTACACACCCAAGGCCCCCAAGCGTCAGCCTCGGTAGGTTCTCGATCGGGTGACGGCCATAGACCCATGAACAACTGACTCATGTAGTTGTAAGCCATGATCGTATTCAACCCGCTCGCATTAGCGCAGGTACCACCGATGGGATTCACCGGGTGATCAAGTCCGAGCGCGTGCCCAAGCTCGTGCGCTATAACGCCGGCGTGATCGAACGGAACAGTAGGGTCACGATCGTTGAGGTACGCCGGGTTGAGGCACGCCGTCGCTTCGAGGAACGGGTGCCCCGGCCACGTGTCCCAGAACACCGGCGCGTTTCGGATAACTCCCGAGTCATCCGTTGCCATCGTTACGGCATAACTCCACGAGTTATCGTCGAAGTACTCAAAACATTGCGAGGTAATGTACGACGAGAAAATTGAGGTACGCCCACTGTCGATGACTTCCGCACGTGCACCGACGGGACTCGTCGTATGACGTAGCCACCACACGTCGCCCTCGCCGTAATCGCGCCAACCGTCGATCGCAAGGATCGCCTCGAGCGTGCGATTGAAACCCGTCGAATCCGCCGTCGCGTAGACATCGACCCATCCGAACTCGGGGCCGATACCCGCAAATCCCACCCCCTCTTCGTGCCGCCACGCGTGATTCGCTTCTACGCCGCTTCCCTGGCTCGAAATGGAAACGATTGAGAGAAGGGCTGCCGCGACGATCAGCAGCGCGAGAGCAGGACCCGTGCGGACGCCTCTCAAGACGCGACCTGCGTCGCTATCGGGCTAGGCTCATCGGTTAGGATAGGTTCGATCTCGCGGCGCTCGACCACGCCGCCCGTGTGCCATGTCGAGGTGCCGGCGTCGGTCCTCGAACCGTCGTCCGTCAAGGCTCGGAAAGTAACGGCGGCACCCGGCCGACCGCAGCCCGCCTTCAACTCCTCGGGATCGACGACGACGTTGTAGTAGATCAGACCAGCCGCGACGACGCCGATGTCCAATGTTTCGCCGCAGACGGCATCATTTACGTAGGGGACGATCGTCGTTATCGGCTCGTCGGTTAGTATTGTCCCGCGGTAGTGTCCGAATTCCGGGCCGGCGATAAGCCTCCTGCCAGACTGAAAGCCGGCAGCCCACAACACCGTCTCGTTCATTGCGCGGCCGTCGACACTGATGGTTACCTCAACTCCAGGAACACCGCATCCCGGTGTCCCTGCGGCAGACGCGACCTCCACTCCAAAGATGGGTAGCGATCCGTGCATCAACTGAACTGACTTTCCTTTGCCGCATTGCCGTCCGCCAACAAATGCCAGAACCTCTCCGGTTACTGGTCGCGCGTCGACCCAGATCGAGCCGCTCAGCATCATGGCTTCGGATACCGATGCAGCAGTTGGAAGGGTCGACGGGCGCCGATCCTTAATCACGTCGCCCGGCACGAACGTCGCCTCAGATTCTGGCGTGGGCGTTTCCGTCGTGTCCGCTTCGGGCGTTGCCGTTTCGACCGTTCCCTCGCCCGCCGGAGTTTGGGACTCCTCGCCCGCTTCGCTCGTTGCCGTCTCCGTCTCGGCAGCAATCGTCCCTTCCTCCACACCGAGGCTCTGCAAATCGCGTTCGTCGTCCGGCTGCCCGCAAACGGCAGCAATCGAGGCCAACGCGAGCGCTGCGATCAGCAGCGTGACGACCGGCGGTACGAACGAAGATCTGGCCATGGCGTGTCTCCCTACACCTATGGTGCTCGGCGTTTCATTCACTACGGTTCTTGGCTGACCCGATAGTAGGCGCAAAAAAAAAAACGTGTCAAGTACCAACATCTCAAACGAACCATCGGCCTCACACCCAAGTCCCCAGTTCCTACTCCCCAACCACCCAACCCAGTACGCTGCGCCTCAACGCACCACCGCGCAGGAGAACAGCATGCACGCCAACGAAGCGTTCAACATCTCACTCGCCGCGTGGTCGCTCCACCGCGCGTTCTTCGCCAAAGAGATCGACCAGCTCGGCATGATCGATGCCGCGCACGAGCTCGGCATCCGCGGCTTCGAGATGGTCAACACGTTCTTCCCGTCACCCCAGTACCAGTACCTGAAGGCGCTGAAGAAGCGCGCCGACGACGCGGACGTCGAACTGCTGCTGATCATGTGCGACGGCGAAGGCAGCATGGCGCAGCCCGAACGCGACCGGCGCATGCTCGCCGTCAAGAACCACCACAAGTGGGTCGACATCGCCGCCGTCCTCGGCTGCCACGCCATCCGCTGCAACACCGGCGCCCAGCCCGGCGACGACGACGCGCTCGACCGCTGCGCCGAGAGCTTCGCCGCGCTCGTCGAATACGCCGACGCGTCCGGCATCAACGTGCTGATCGAGAACCATTGGGGCCTCTCGTCCGAGCCCGACTGGCTGATGGGGCTGATGGCGAAGGTCGACCATCCGCGCTTCGGCACGCTCCCCGACTTCGGCAACTTCCCGCCCGAGATCGACCGCTACGACGCCGTCGAACGCATGATGCCTCGCGCCCTCGCCGTCAGCGCCAAATGCTACGATTTCGCCGACGAGGGCAACGAGACCACGATCGACTTCGACCGCATGATGCGCATCGTCACCGGCGCCGGCTACAACGGCTGGGTCGGCATCGAATACGAGGGCGAGCGCATGGCCGAGCGCGACGGCATCGCCGCCTGCAAGACCCTCCTCGAGCGTCTGCAACCATAGGGCGATGAGCGGTGGGAGGTGAGAGGTGGGGCGAGTGACACACGAGCGTTGGACATCGCCCCGAAACCGGCTAAGGTCGCTACGGGCTCAATCCATCCCTGTTCCGAGAGCCCGCAGCGAGGACGCACCCACGCAAGACCACGAGCGCTCGACCATGAAAATTACGAAACGAACTCACCTTCAACCCCTTGCGTCCCTTTGCATCCCTCTGCGCCCTCCGCGCAGCTGCGTTGAACCGTCCCGCAACACGAAAATTACGAAGAGAACTCCCGCAACACGAAAATTACGAAACGAACTCCCACAACACGAAGTTGCGCAACGACCTCGTCTCAAACCTTTGCGCTCCTTGGCGCCCTTTGCGCCTTTGCGGTGAACCGGCCATCGACCCGACCAGCGACCAGCAACTAGCGACCCGGAGACCAACATGAAGTACGCAGTAATCGGCGCCGGCTGGGCAGCACGCGAAGCGCACCTCCCCGGCTTCACCGCCGCCGGCCAGCAAGTCGCCGCCATCTGCGACGTCATCGAAACGCCCGCGAAGACGCTCGCCGCCAAGCACGGCATCCCGAAGATCTACGCCGACTGGCGTGAGATGATCGAGACCGAAAAGCCCGACGCCGTCAGCGTCTGCCTCCCGAATGTCATGCACCGCGAACCCGTCCTCTTCGCGCTCGAACACGGCGCCCACGTCCTCTGTGAAAAGCCGCTCGCCTGCAGCGTCGCCGAGGCGGAGGAGATGTTCTCCGCCGCCGAGAAGGCCGGACGCATCCTCATGGCCGGACAGAGCTGGCGCTTCGACGCCGGATCGCACGCCATTCGGCGCGTCATCGATGCAGGTGAACTCGGCGAGATCTACTACGGCGAAGCGACCGCGCTGCGCCGCATGGGCATCCCGGCGTGGGGCACGTTCCACCAGGCGCAGTTCTCCGCCGGCGGCGCGCTGCTCGACATCGGCGTCCACATGCTCGATCTCGCCGTCTGGCTGATGGGCAACCCGCGCCCCGTCCGCGTCTCGGCGACGACGCAAGCGCGTTTCGGCAAACGCCCCGAGATCGCGAAGATGCTCCGCAGCGCCTGGGACCCGGAGAAATTCGACGTCGAAGACTTCGCCGTCGCCTTCGTCCACTTCGACAACGGCGCAACCCTGCTCTTGCGTACCGCCTGGGCAGCCCACATCGACGCCGAGACGTTCAACGTTCGCATCCTCGGCACCGAAGCCGGCGCGACGACCGTGCCGCCCGTGATCTACCGCAACCGCGAAGGCATCCCGTCCGACGAAACAATCAACGTCCGCCGCGCCTCCCCGTACGAGCGCGAGATCGCCCACTGGATCAACGTTGTCGAGGGCACAGCGCAACCACTCGTGCGCCCGGAAGAAACGCTCAACGTCCAACGCATCATCGAATTCGCCTACGCATCGGCCCGCGAAGGCCGCGAAATCGTCATTGAGAAGTGACCAGTCGTGTGCGCAACACGAATGTAGCTGCGTAGCTTTAGCTGCGCCAACCCGCTCAAGAGGTCACTCCGCGCTCACGGCGCCCAAGTCCCCTGAGCAACCTGCGGCACAAACGAAGATAGATCCACCGGAAAATCAATCGTCCTCCGCTCCTCCGCCGACATGTAGCACGCCATCAACACTTCCGTCACCGCGAGCCCATCGTGCCACGTCTCGTCCGGCATCCGCCCCGCGAGAAACGCCTGCACCATGTGCCGGTTCTCCGTCGTATACCCGTACGTCGAAGGCTCATCGGCGATCACGGGCATCAGCCCCTGCTCCGCGTTCTGCTTCTCGACCAGATCCTCGCCCGCCGACCCGCGGATCTTGCGTCCGAGAAACACCGTCAGATCCGTCGTCAGGCTGTCGACCTGCATCGCGTACTCCGGCCCGAGCAACTCCGCCCGCAGCCGCAGCGCCGGCCCGACAAAGCTCCACGACGTGGTCGCCTCGACGAGCACCTGCTCGCCGCCGTCGGCCCGCAGCGAGATCGCCGCCCGCGCGAAATCCTCGGCCGGCGCGCGACCGTAGTCGATGGCGCCGTCGCTCATGTTCTTGAGCAGCTCGATGTACTCCGGGCGCGTCCACTTCAGCGACGCGATCTGCGCGTTCACCGACTCGACGCGCAGCGTCTCGCGCGGCGCGCCCGGCGCCGTCAACAGGAAGCGGCCCGCTTCGTACGAATGGCAAAGCATGTCGTTCAGCACGCCGCCGCCCTGCCGCTCGCCGCTCCAGAACCACGGCATGTGCGGCCCGCTGTGCTCTTCCGCCGCCCGCGCAAGATACGGCCGCCCCACGATCGGCACCGCCCGACGCCAGATGATCTCCTTCCCGCGCACAATCGCCGGCTCGAAGATCTGGTTCTCGAGGTACCCGTGCAGCAGCGGCGTCGAGTCGATCAGTTCGATGATGCGCCGCGCTTCAGCCAGATTGCGCGCCAGCGGCTTCTCGATGGCCACGCCGACCAGCTCGCCGCGGCCGCCCGTCACCGCATCGACGATCTCCTCGACGACGGCCACGCGCGTGTCGTTGGTTGAAGCGATCCAGATCGCATCGACCCCTGGATCCGCAACGAGATCGGCGATCGACCCGTGCATCGCCGGTTCGCCCAGACCAAGTGCATGCGATAGCGCGCACAGTGCATCGACGCTTGCCCGCGTCGGACTGAAGACGCCGGACACGTGACAATCACGCACGCCCACCAGCGACTGCACGTGGAACCGGTTCATGAACCCGGCGCCCACAAACCCGATGCCGAGGGATGTTCTGACCATGCGTCCTCCGTGTCCCGCGGGTTGATGCGAACGTATTGTGCGGCGCCGAAGAACAGCGCGCCACTAAGGCCGGGCGCGCCCGCGGGCATGCGATCGGCGCTTCGACACGGCCTGTTCAGATCGCGGATGTGCCGCGGACTGCTCACCAGTATCCTTCGGCATGAAGCGCCTGAAGGCCACCTGCATCCTGACGGCGCTCGTCGCCGCGTTCGTGTTCGCCGCGCTGGCGTGCGAGTCCGACGACACCCCCGACGCCGGCGCACCGACAGAAACGCCTGGAACCGCCGAACCGACGAAGGCGTCCGGCGAGCTACTGCTCGCCAGCACCACGAGTACGCAGGACAGCGGATTGCTCGACGCGCTGATTCCAGCGTTCGAAGAGGCCACCGGGTACAGCGTGAAGCTCATTTCCGGCGGCTCTGGACAGGCGCTCGAAAACGGACGCCGCGGCGACGTCGATGTGCTGCTCGTACATTCCCCTGCGGCAGAGCAGACGTTCGTTGCTGAGGGCTCCGGCGTAGAGCGCCTGCTCGTCATGCACAACGACTTCGTACTCGTCGGTCTGGACGATGACCCGGCACGCGTGCGCACCACGAACGGTATCAGCGCTGCGCTCGTTCGCATCGCGTCGGACGGTGCGTTCTTCATCAGCCGCGGTGATGACTCTGGGACACACGCCGTCGAACTCCAAATTTGGCGTTCCGCGGGCTTCGATCCGGCGGGTGAGCGCTGGTACCAGGAATCCGGCCAGGGGCAGGGCGCGACGCTACAAATCGCGAGCCAGAAGGGGGCATACGCGCTGACGGATCGCGGCACGTTCCTCACCCAGGCCGAAACGCTCGATCTGGCGATCGTCTCGGAGGGCTCGCCGGCGCTGATCAACGTGTACCACGTCATCGTCGTGAACCCAGAGCGGCATCCGGAGGTCAACGCCGCCGGAGCGCGCGCGTGGGCCGCGTTCGTGACTGGCGTCGAAGGACAGCGGATCATCTCCGAATTCGGCGTCGCGACCTACGGCGAACCTCTGTTCTTTCCCGCCGAAGCGCCGAACCGGACGCAGTAACCACGCCAAACGCGAAGAGGCCGCGACGCGTGTCGCGGCCCCTCCTGCTTCGCCAACGCGTGGCGTCAGTTCGTGACGGTGAACGTTGTCGAACCGGGGTTCCAGTGGTATAGCGACCCCCATCCCGGCGAGAACACTCCGACTTTAACGGTGTACGTTCCCAGTTGCGCGTTGCCGGGTACAACCCAGGTCGGACTGTACAGGCGCGTACTGTTCGCCGCGAGCGTCCGGTTGTCGTAGAACTGCTGGAATACCTTCACGCCCGAAGGGCTGTAGATCTCAATGTCGACCAGCCCCGTCACAGCAACGTTGGTGCTGACGTAGGTGTGCGCGCGGACGCTTTCGCCGCGGCGCACCGATGCCGAACTCGGTGCGCTCACGCTGGTGATCACTCGCTGCGTCGGCGGGGTTGCCGTCGAGGTTGCGGCTGGCGCGGCTGTGCGCGTCGCCGTGGCCGTGCCCGTTCGGGTCGGCGTCGCGGAAGCGGCGGGCTTGGTGGCGGTCGCCGTGGGCGTGGCAGGGCGCGGAGTCACCGTGGGCGCGGGCGCCGAACCTGCGGTCAACGGCATCGCGCCGACCGCGTAGTAGGCGTCGACCTTTTGCTCGAAGAAGCCGCCATCGTCATCGCTGTTGAGCGACGTCAGGTTGTTGCCGTTGATCGCCGCCGGATTGGTGACGCCGTCGCCGTTGCCGTCGCAGGCGCATGTCGCGCCGTCGGCGCCACGTCCGAACCAGAAGGCAACGACGCCGCCTTGCCGATATGCGTCCAGGTGCGATCGCGACGGTTCGTCGAGCAGCCACTCGACCGTGTTGTCCTGATAGTGGTTCCACGTGTTGTTCATCGCTCGCATCTTCGTGTTGCCAAGCGGGATCTGCCACAACACCAGGCGCTTCTGCGCCACGCTCACAAACTTGGAAGTGAAGCGAGCGTGGCGGGCGTAGTCGCCCGCGTCGTACCAGGAACTGCCGCCATCGCCGTACTGAAATTGCTTGAACGCGGCATCGCGGTCCGTGAACTCGGCGAACGTGATATCGAAGCCACCACCAAGCGACTTGAAGAAGTTTCCGGCTCGCGTCCCGAGCTGGTCGATCGTCGCGTCGGACGGATTCGTGTAGAGGATGCTGTTGCCCGTGCCCCAGGCGCTGACGTGGTATCCGAGGAACACGTTCGGCGCGTACTGGTCACGCAGACGGTCGAGCGCTTGTGCGAAGCCCGCGAGGTTATTCGGCAGGCCCGCGAGTTCGCTCATGCCGGTCGCACTGACCTGTACCGGCACTGTGGTCGCGTTGTCATTCGATGCGCGCTTTTGCATGAAGGCCCAGAGATCGGGCTCCACGTGGAAGACGACCTTGTTGTTCGGGAAGGCGCCGGCGCGCTGGAAGAACAGTTTGAGGTCGGCGTAGTAGGACTGCATCGTGAACTGATTGTTCATGTTGTTGTAGACGCCGTCGGTTTCGCTCTGCGTGTTCCCGGGAAACGACTGGTAGATCATGTAATACGTGAACGCCGGCGTGATGCCGCGCGCCACCGAATCCTCGATGTAATATTTCACGAAGTCGCCGTTGGCGTTCCAGTTGGCCCAGCCGTTACCGGTGTTTACACCGCCGGCGAGGTACTGATACCGGAACGCGAAGTTGCTCTTTGCGTCGAGCGCGGCGGCGCCACCGGGCGCGTCGGCCATACCGATCTCAAGATTCCCTGATGGCCAGCCGGCGGGAAGCGCGGGCAGCGAGCCACCGGGCGCTGGAGCCGACGCGGTGGGCGTGGCGGCCGCGGCGGAGCCCACGTTGAGCGTGCCGGCATTGCCGTTCCAGTGATAGGTAGATGTCCATCCGTTACCGAAGAGGCCGACACGGACGCTGTACGCACCCGCCGCGTTCGCCGGGGTCTTCCAGACGCTGCTGAATGTCCGCACCTGCCCGGCGCTGAACGCCTGGTTGTCGAACCATTCCTGGTGGACTTTCGCGCCTGAAGCCGAATAGACCTCGATGTCGATCAAGCGCGCGCCCGCGGCGGCTGCCGTCACCGAGGCGGTGATCGTCACGCTCGCGCCCGCGTTCGTAGATGGCGCGCTCGCGCTCGTCGTGTAGCCGCCCGACGTGAGCACCGCCGCTTCCGTATCCGTGCTTGTGAGCGAGCGGCCAGAGAATACGGCAACGGCTAGCGATGCAAGAGCGATAATCGAAAGCGATGTCAGGATTCTTGGCACAGTGTCTCCTAGCGCAATGTCAGCGTTGGGTTTGCCGAGTGCCGGCCGAATGGGTGTGTGCGCCGCGTATCGCGGCATCGTCTCGTCCGAGACGCGCTGACCCTGTAAGGATCATCGACTCCAGTGTGTCTGATCCGAGGGGGTTCTCCCGACAAAGCGCGTCACAAAGCGCTTACACACAGCTGGGCGCCGTCAAATTCAATCGCGCGCGGTGAGAACTGATCGAGAGTCGCGCAGTTTAACAGTTGTTTAACGTGGTTTTTGCTCGACAGGTTATGGGCTGATCCGCCGATGTTGATCGACTAGGATCGCGTTGATGAACGTTTCCCTTCCAGATCCCGATGGCACTGCCGTGATCGAGGTCGACGTGCGAGCGACGACATGCGTCATACACGGCTGCGGCGGCAGCGTCTTGCGTCACTCGCTTGGCGGCGGACAGGCGATACAACGATGTACGCGCTGCTTTCGCCGGTACCAAGTGCGTCCGGATCGGTTGTCTACCGAACAGCGGGGCAAATTGCGACGGTTCGTCGACGATTTCCTCGGTTGGCGCGAGTGATCCATTTTCGCGACACGGCGCCGCCAGCTACGGAGCTGGCAGCGTCGCCGATGGCTCGATCGTCGCCGAAGGCGTGACGCTTGCCGTGCGTGTCGGCGTCGCCGTTCGCGTCGGCTTGGGCGTCTTCGTCGGGGTCTGCGTTGGCCTTCGGGTGCGCGTCGGTTTCGGCGTTTCGGTCGCGTCCTCGTCGGGTTCGGGCGTGGACGTCGAGGTACGCACGGGTGCGGGCGCCAGCCCTGCCGGATTCTGGCCGAGGTACTCGAGCGTGGCGCGGGGGGTCACCCCATACCGCCACACTGACACGGCGCCCATACCCAACTCCCATGCCCGTCTCGTGAACCGTCCCCATGAGACGGGATCAGAAGCGGCGCCCTGACCCACAGGAATGACTTCACGTCCGTAGGGCGCAAGTATCTGATCCGTCGTATCCAGCAGAAACTCTGGTGTCATGCCGCCTGCGCCGACCGGGTAGCCGCTGTTGCGGTAGCCATCGAAGTTGCCCTGCGAGTTGAACGTGTCCCAGTACAGCTGCGGCCAGATTCCGTCGCAAAGCGAGACGAACTCCGGCATCGGCACGAGGTTGATGCGCCACGGCCGCGGATCGATCGAGATATCGACGCGGCCGTAGGGCGTTAGCCGCCGCAGTTCCTCGCCAAAGCGCGCGGCATCAGACGAGGACCCATGCCAGAACCCGGAACCGCCCTCGAGATCAAGGACGAGGCTACGAGCGCCGGCCGAGAGAACCTCACTGACCATGCGCGCTTCGGCGGACGGGTCGCTGCCCTTGATCACGCTCCATGCATGGAATGGGACGCCCTGGTTCTCGAAGATACGCACGAGGCGCTCGATTTGGCCGGGCCCATCCACCGCGCTCGGCGATCGGTCGTATTTCGACATCCAGTCGAGGCCATCGTGAGTCTTCATCGCGATACCGAGGCCCTGGGCGGCAAGCGCGTCCGCAATCCGCTCGGGCTCACCATCGGTCGAAAATTGCCACACCCAGGCGATGTGGTGCGGCGGCAGCGCTGTCGCGCTCTGCTGCACACGCCGAATAAGGGCAGGATCGCATACACCAACGCCCATCGTGAGTGCTGCTGCCCCTGCCGTTACCGCTGTTGTCTTCAGAAAAGTGCGTCTGCCGACTGCGCGATGAATGATGGCCTCACTGCCCAAAACAACCCCCTGCGTCCCTGCCCCGCCATAGGTACGCCGCATAGGCTACCAGACGGATCGCGAAGTTACTACCCACTCGCGTCAGTGTTCACGCGCAATTTTCGCGGTTGGTGGGCGGGATACGCCGCTCGTCACAGATGTTACCGATGCTGTAAGCAGCTCGTTGGTGGAGACGGCGGCACGCTGCTTAAGCGGCGTCGGAACGTGCTTCGAGCGACGCAAGCAGCGCCTCGACGCCGGCGTTGTCCATCGCTTCGGAGAACAAGAACCCCTGGCCCAGCTCGCAATTCATCGATTGTAATCGGGCGAGTTGATCGTCACGCTCTATGCCCTCGGCAACGAGTTCGAGATGCAACGTCTTCCCGAGCCCGATGATCGCATTGGTCAGTTCCTTCGGATTCACGACGGAGCCGACATCGTCGATAAACGACTTGTCGATCTTGAGCAAGTCGAATGGGAACTGGCGCAGATAGCTGAGCGACGAATATCCCGTGCCAAAGTCATCGATGGCAAGCCGCAAGCCGAGCGCCTTCAGTTCGCCGAGCCGCATCAACATTGCGTTTACGTCCTGCATCATCACGCTCTCCGTGATCTCCAGGATGAGGCGATGCGGATCCAGTCCAGAGTCCGCCAACACCTCCGCGACCTCGGCTACGAACATGGGCGCCTGTAGTTGCTTCACCGATACGTTGACGCTCATTGTCCAGTCGACGCCGCTCGGGTACTTCTGCCGCCAGTCGACGGCTTGCTTGCACGCTTCGTTCAAAACCCATTTGCCCAAACGCAGAATGGCGCCCGATTCCTCGGCTAGCGGAATGAAATCGAGCGGTGGGATCAGTCCGCGCCGCGGGTGCTGCCAACGTACAAGCGCCTCCACACCAAAGAGCGAGCCACTCTGGAGGAGCACCATCGGCTGGTAGTGGAGTACGAACTCGTCGCGTTCAAGCGCGCGCTGCAAATCAGCCAACAATTCGAGTCGCTCCATCATCGAAACTTGCATGCTCGGCTCAAACACGCGGTAACAGGCCTTGCCGTGCGATTTCGCGACGTACATTGCAACATCGGCGTCGCGTAACAGTGCGTCGGCATCGCTGACGCTACCATCGCCGCTGATGGCGATGCCGACGCTCGCGCGCATCACCAGATCCTTGCCCTCGATCTGAAAGGGCTCCTCGAGCCGCGCGAAGATGCGGTTCGTCACGTTCGTCGCATCATCGGACGACTCGACGTCTTCCAGCAGGATCGCGAATTCGTCCCCGCCCAGGCGAGCGACGGTGTCGCCGGGGCGCAGGCATGCCTGTACGCGGTCGGCCACCTGTGTCAGCAGTATGTCGCCAGCCGAGTGGCCCAAACTGTCGTTCACGCCTTTGAAGTTGTCGAGATCCATGAACAACACGCCGACTGCATTGCCCTTCCGCTTTGAGCGTACGAGCGCGTGCTCGAGCCGGTCCGAGAATCGCGTCCGGTTCGCGAGCTTGGTGAGCGGATCGTGCATCGCCTGGTGTCGGAGTTGCTGTTCGAGCAATTTTCGTTCGGTGACGTCACGGATGTTGAGGACGAAGCCACCGATAGCCCGATTCGCGAACTGGTTGGAGCCGACAAACTCAACGTCGCGCCATGTGCCGTCGCGATGGCGCACACGGGCTTCCGCCACGGCTACGCCACCGCTGTCCTTCATGGCGTCGTGCAGCACGGCGACAGTGCGTGAGAGGTCATCGATGTGTACGAGATCACTCAGCCGCGTCCCCACGATTTGCTCCGGCGTGTAGGCAAGGAGGCGGGTGATCGATGGACTCTGGTAGGTGATCGTCGTGTCAGCGTCGATGACCGTGACCAGGTCCGACGCGTTCTGCACCAGCGAACGGAAACGCTCCTCGCTTTCGCGTAGCTCTTCGCGGGACGTTTCTAGATCGCGATAGAGCCGCATACCCTTTATCGTCGTGGCGGTTTGCGAGACAAGCGCCGCAAGAAACTCGACTTCGGCGGTATCAAACGCGTGATTCGTCGCCCCGGAGAAATTCAGATCGCCAATGACCTGCTCCTGAAAGACGATCGGGAACATCGCGCACGACAGGATATGCGCGCGCTCGTAGTACTTCCTCAGTCCGGGGAGGAACGCCCTCACGGCGGCCAGTTGTGGCTCGTCGTCGGCGGACGCGTCGAAGACGTCGCGCAGGAAGACCGGTCCGCCGTTCTCCACGAGTTGCAGCCCAAAGAGGACGGCAGGCTGGGTGTTCTCCGCCGCTCCACTCTCGTTTGCCGTAATCTGCCTGACCGTCCGGCCATCGCGCCACATGCTCGCCGTCTCCGTGTCGTAATGCCGTGAAGAGTTCATCGCGCGGTCGACGATCTTCCGGCGCTCGTCGTCGTACACGTTCATCGTGACCCATTCGAAGCCGGACGCTTTTGCCAGCGCGGTGGCGACTGCATCGAGCACGTTGTCACTCTCGCGTGCTTCGCTGAAGGCCTTCGCCACGTTGGCCAGCGATTCGAGCTGGTCGCGCTGGCGTTTCTGGCGGTGCCCGTCCAAAACGTTGCTGACGAGCTGCGCCAGCATCGGACGGGCGACTTCGACGAACTGCGTCTGTTCGTCGGTCATACCTGACGGCCATGGCCCGCGGACGATCAGCACTTCGGAGTTGCTCTCGTCGCCGGGGAGCAGCGCCGCGAGGTGCGTCGAAGCGTGTGCCGCACGCATCGGCGTCCCGGGCGAGACAAGGCGATCTGACACATCGAACAGGCCGGCCGCGAACTCAGTGCGTCCCGCGGCTTGCCGCCAGATCAGCCAGTAGCCCTTTTGCTTGATCTCGTACGTGTCGGGCGGACATTCACAACCCAGCCGGATGAAGGCAGGATCGCCCGAGCGGATCACGTACGTGTCGGCGGCGCCCAGCGCATTGCCGATGATTCGGCACGCGTCAATCACATCGTCGATCCCGGGCCGGGACTTGGTCGCGATGCTGGCGAGGGCATGGACGTGATCTAGCATAGGTCGCTCCTGTGAGCGTCTGCGGGCGGAGGCCTTACGGTAAGCATCGGCAGATGGCAAGCGTGTGTTTAGCTTCGGTACGGCATGGCAGCGCAACTCTTGGTGAGCCGTTGGGGTCAGATTGGGATGCTAGACGCGGGTGCCCGGTATGCCCCACCACGGAGAGCGGCGAGGAATGATGCTTCATCGCGGACGACGGCATCGAACTCGGTGGCGCAGATTCCGAGTTCGCGGACGGAGTGAGCGTCGCTGCCGCCAATGCCGGGCAACCAAAGCCCGCGTGCAAGCTCGAGGGCATTGTCGTTCTGAAGCATGCCTTCGGTGCCGTTCTGTGTCTCGACCGAGTCGAATACCGTCGCGAGATCGTCCGGCGGCAACGAACCGTAGCGCCGCGACGGGTGCGCGAGAAACATGAGTCCGCCCGCTGCGCCGACGATGCGGTGCAGCTCATCGAGCGTGGCCATCGCTGGTTCGTGGTGGTCGACGCCGAACACGAGCACGTGTCCGACTTCCGTCGTCACTTCCATGCCGCGCAGCACGACGAATTGCATCTCTTCGCCCAGAGCGACAACGTCAGCGAGCGGCCAGAGCGCGTCGTGCTCCGTGATGCAGACGCCATCCAGCCCGCGCGCTTTGGCAGCGCGGACAAGCGCATCCGGCGTCAGCGCACTGCACGCCGAGAACCGGCGCGTGTGGCAGTGAAGATCGATCAGCATCGCGCTCAAGGAAGGGTGAGCAAGCGTTACTGCCAGCCGCTGCGGGCGCCCTTTACCATTTCGAGCGGTCCGGCCGGCCAGTTGAAGCCGAGGCGCATCGCGGTGTTGATGTCGTCCTCGCTGGCGATCCCATCTTCGAGCACTTTGCGGGCTTCCGCGACCATCGCGAAGTAGATGCGGTTGGCGACGAAGCCGTACTTCCCCGGCGCGTCCGTCACGTTGATCGGCGTCTTGCCAAGCCGGCGCGCCAGCTCGAGCACCGTCTCCCGCGTCGCGTCCGATGTTTCGGGCGCCGAGATCACTTCGACGATCTTCATGATGTACGCGGGACTAAACCAGTGAAAGCCGATGAAACGGTCCCGATGCGACACTGCACGGTTGACGTCAGAGATCGCGAATCCGGATGTGTTCGTCGCCAGGATCGCGTCCGGACGGACCAGCGCATCGAGCTCCGAGAACACGTTCTTCTTGAGTTCGAGGTTCTCTGGCACCGCCTCGACGATCAGGTCGCAGTCACGCAGATCCTCGACGTCCTTTGTGAAGCTGAAGCGCGCCACCGTCGCATCGAGGTCGTCCTGCGTCATCTTGCCGCGCTCGACGCTGCCTTTCAGGCCGAACCGCCCGTCGACCATGGACGCGCGCGTCTTCTCAATCAGTTGATCGTTCAGGTCGCGGATGATCGTTGTGTAGCCGTGCGCGGCGAACGTCTGCGCGATGCCGCCGCCCATGACGCCGCCACCCATCACGCCCACGAGTTTGATTTCATCGATGTTCATACGTCCCTCGCTTCTCGATAGATGATCGGATTTGATCGTAGGTGACGGCCGAATCTGCGTCTACTCAGTTACACAACCGCCGCACTGTCTCGAACAGGATCTGCGTACCGAGGCGCAAATTATCGACCGTGATGCGCTCATTGTGGCCGTGGATCGTCGCCGCATCCTCCTGTTCGAGCACGATGGGGATGAAGCCGTACGACGTCACACCGTGCTTTCGGAACACGCGTGAATCCGTGAAACCCGCAGACAAGCTCGGCAGCACGAGTGCCTCTTCGACGTGATCGTGCACGACGTTCTCAATCAGTCCGAACAGCTCCGTGTCCGTCGGCGACGCCTCTGTGCTCGCCGAGAACACGGGCTCGACGCGCACTTTTTTGTCGTTGACGACCTCGCGCACGTCCTGCGTGAAGCGCTCGTGATCGACGCCCGGCAGCAAGCGGCAGTCGAGCGTTGCCTCGGCGATCGCCGGGATGACGTTGTGCTTGATGCCGGCGTGCAGCGTTGTCGTGCTGATCGTGTTGGTGAGAATCGCTCTGGCAAGCAGATTACGCTCGGCAAGCTTCTCCATCGTCGCTTGCGATGGTTCCGCGTCGAGCACGCGGTTGCGGTAGAGACGATCGAAGTAGCCGCGCAGCTCCGGCACGACGGCCACGGGGCGCGACCAGTCCTGGACGCGTTGCAATGCGCGCACGAGACGTTCGAGGGCGTTGTCCGGATGCGGCACTGAGCCGTGGCCGGGGTGGCCTTCCGCGGTCAGCTTGAGCCAGAGCGGACCCTTCTCGCTGATCGAGCAGTTGAACGACGGCCGACGCGTCCCCAAGACTTCTGCCGTCCCCCAGCCGCCCTCGTTGATGACGTATTCGGCGTCGAGCAACTCCGGATGATGCTGCTCCACCCACTCGATGCCCCATTTGCCGCCGGCCTCTTCATCGGCGAGCGCCATGTAAACGATGTCGCGCGTGTGCGGCAGCTTGTGACGCTTGATGATCAGCATCGCCATCAGTTCCATGATGCCCATCGACTTCATGTCGAGCGCGCCGCGCCCGTAGATGACGCCGTCGGCGACAGCGCCCGAAAATGGCTCGAAATCCCAGTACTGGCGCTCGACGGGCACGACGTCCGTGTGGCTGAGCAGCACCAGCGGCTGCTTCGACCCGTCGCCGGTCATCGTCGCCGTCATGTTCATCCGGTCGGCGCCGTTCTCGCTGCTGTCCGACGCGTCGTAGAAGGCGATGTCGTCGATGCCCTCGCGGCGGAAGATGCCGGCCAGCCAGTCGCAGGCGGCGCGTTCGCGTCCGGGCGGGTTCGACGTGTCGATGCGGATGAAGTCGGAGAGGAGCTGCATCGCCTCTTCGGTGATCGCGTCCCAGTCGATATTCGGCGGTTCGGCGGCCATTCGTGGCTCCTTCGCTCCGGATCGTGCCGGAATCGTAGCCGAACCCGCGCCTACGGTCGCCCGTCGGCAAAGCGTCGCCCAGCCGTGGCCTGCGTGTCGGGCGCGGCGTCGCCGCTTCGCCCGATGATGCCACTGCAGGGCAACGCGGAGGCCCACAATGAAGACGCTCTTGCTGGTACTGATCATGGTCGCGGCGGCGCTCGCCGCCGGCGGCTCCTTCTTCGTCCGCACGGAGGCACAGGAGGCAACCAGCGCGCGGCTGGACGTCGACTGTCCGATGTCGCCGGTAGCGTCGGGCATCGATAGCGTGCGATCGTGCCGGTTCGTGGCGACGAACACTGGCTCGTCGCCGATCGTCGATGCCCGGCTCGACTTCGTGCCGTCCGGCAACCGGCCGATCCCCGACCGCTACTTTCAGCTATGCGCTCGACGGCATCGCCGGCACGGTCAGTGGCGGACAGACGTCCTACGGCTTCGGCGATATCCCAGGCGGACACGCGCGAATGATCGACCTGGAGATCATCGTCCGCAGCCCCCACGACTTCGCCGCCGACGCGGTGCTCAGCACCCCGGTGGACGGCGAACTCGATCGCACGACGATCGCGTCCGGAGTCGTTTCTGCTGACGGACAGCCGTTCACGGCATCCCTGACAAACGTGGACGATGAGTACACGGTGCCGTCCATCGCGCGCTACGAGCTTCGTATGACAAGCCAGGCGTCTGGAACCTATCGCCGCCTGTACGCCGATATCGCCGGCGCCGACGGTTCGACCGTGGCCGGTCTCGGCGGCGAGATTCGGTACCAGTCCGGCCACGCCATCGGTCGGCTATCGGATCTCGGCGGGGGCTTGGGGTTCAGCCTGGAGCTGGAATTCGCGGCTAATCAGTGTTTGTACGTGCAGCCGGCGGTCGTCGTCCGGGGCGAGCGCGTGGCGGCCGACGGCACGGTCGAACCCTTCGCGGTCGCAGCTTTGACCGACGAGGGCGTCGACGCCGGTTGCTCCGCGTCCGGCGGCGCGTCGGCGCTCCCGCAGGGC